>DATKEC010000115.1:0-108722 GCA_035544575.1 Acidimicrobiia bacterium | reverse complement strand
ACCGAATGGATGACCCCGGACTGGTTCCGCTTTGGCGCCTCGTCGCTGCTCAACGACGTCTTGATGCAGATTCGCTGGCTCGACACGGGCCGCTATCAATCCGCCGACTACTTCACGAAGGACTGACATGGGCGACGACGTTCCCGCTCTCACACCGGTGGCCGAGCCGATCGACTGGAGCTATGCGCCGAGCCGCGAGAATCCGGACCTCGTGACGATCGACGATCGCTACGGCCTCTTCATCGACGGCGATTTCTTCAAACCTGCCTCCAAGCAGTGGTTCACGACCCTCGACCCGGCTACCGAAGAGCCCCTGGCCGAAGTGGCGCTCGCCGACGCCAAGGATGTCGACCGGGCAGTGGGATCGGCGCGGAAGGCTGCGATGGACTGGGCGAAACTGAACGGCGCAGACCGGGCGAAGTTCTTGTTCCGGATCGCCCGGCTGGTCCAGGAGCGCTCACGCGAGCTCGCCGTGCTCGAGACGCGCGATGGCGGCAAACCCATCCGGGAATCCCGCGACGTCGACCTGCCCCTCGTCGCCGCCCACTTCTTCTATTACGCCGGCTGGGCGGACAAGCTCGAGTACGCCTTCGCCGGCCCGACGCCCAAACCCCTCGGGGTCGCCGGTCAGGTGATCCCATGGAACTTCCCGCTGATGATGCTGGCCTGGAAAGTGGCTCCCGCCCTGGCCGCCGGCAACACGGTCGTCCTCAAACCAGCCGAGACGACACCCCTCTCGGCGTTGCACTTCGCCCGGATCTGCGCCGAGGCGGGCCTGCCCCCCGGCGTGTTCAACGTGGTGACCGGGGCGGGTGAAACCGGAGCGGCCGTCGTCGGCCACCCCGACGTCGACAAGGTGGCGTTCACGGGATCGACCGAAGTGGGAAAGGTCATCCAGCGCCAGCTCGCCGGGTCGGGCAAGAAACTGACCCTCGAGCTGGGTGGGAAGGGTGCCCACGTCGTGTTCGAAGACGCCCCTCTCGACCAGGCGGTGGAGGGCGTCGTCAACGGGATCTTCTTCAACCAGGGCCACGTGTGCTGTGCGGGGAGCCGGCTCATCGTCCAGGAAGGCATCGCCGAAGAATTCGTCGGCAAGCTCAAACTGCGACTCGACACCCTTCGCGTCGGTGATCCACTCGACAAGAACACCGACATCGGCGCCATCAACTCGGCCTCTCAACTGGCGAAGATCGAAGAACTCGTGGCCTCCGGCGAATCCGAGGGCGCGGCGATCTATCAGCCGTCGGGCGACCTGCCGGCCCGCGGGTTCTTCTTCCGTCCCACGCTCTTCACCGGCGTTTCCCAGAGCCATCGGATCGCCCAAGAGGAGATCTTTGGCCCCGTGCTGTCGATCATGACGTTCCGAACGCCCGATGAAGCTGTGGAGAAGGCGAACAACACCCCTTTCGGGCTGGCCGCCGGCGTGTGGACCCAGAAGGGCTCGCGCATCCTGTGGATGGCCGATCGTCTGCGTGCCGGCGTCGTGTGGGCGAACACGTACAACAAGTTCGACCCGTCCTCGCCGTTCGGTGGCTACAAGGAGTCCGGCTTCGGTCGGGAAGGCGGCCGCCACGGCCTCCTGGCGTACATGAAGACGGAGGCGTGATGGCGCGGCTCGACGTCAAGAAGACCCACAAGCTCTACATCAACGGCGAATTCCCGCGGTCCGAATCCGGTCGGACGTTTCCCGCCCTCGACGCCGACGGCAACGTCATCGCCCGCATGGCAGAGGCGTCCCGCAAGGATCTGAGGGACGCGGTGCGGGCTGCCCGCAACGCCCAGGAGAAGTGGGCCGGTCGCAGCGGCTACAACCGGGGACAGATTCTCTATCGGGTGGCGGAGATGGTCCAGGACCGTGCGGACGTCTTCGGAGACGATCTGAGGAGCCATGGAGCGTCGAAACGCAACGCAGAGAGAGAAGTGGCCGCGTCCATCGACCGCCTCGTCTGGTACGCCGGGTGGTGTGACAAGTTCGCTCAGGTGTACGGAAATCTCAATCCGGTGGCGGGGCCGTTCTTCAACATCTCCTCTCCCGAGCCGACCGGAGTCGTCGGCGTCGTCGCACCCTCCGATCCTCGGCTGCTGGGGTTGGTGTCGCGTTTGGCGCCCGTCCTCGTCCCCGGCAACACCGCAGTCGTGATCGTCTCGGACGATGCCGCCATCGTCGGTGTCACGTTCGCCGAGGCGCTGGCCACCTCCGACGTGCCGGCGGGGGTCGTCAACATCCTCACCGGCCACGCCGCCGAGTTGACGCCGTGGCTGGCTTCGCACATGGATGTCAATGCCCTCGACCTCACCGGAGCTCCCGACGAACTGGTGTCGGCGGCAGAAACCGCGGCCGCCGACAACGTCAAGCGTGTGATCCGCTCTGCCACGGTGGACTCCCAATCACCCCGGCTCATCGCCGCCTACACCGAGACCAAGACCGTCTGGCACCCCAAAGGCCTCTGACCGCGGGAGCCCCCCTTCGTCCGGTCCGCTGCTGTTGACAGTGTGACATCAGTGTGACATCATTCTGACATCGAGATGAGGGCGGCGTGATCGATGCGGACGTTCTGGATGGTGTGGGTGGGTCAGCTCGTGTCCCAAGTCGGGACGGCGATGACCGGGTTCGCCATGACCATCTGGGTGTATCAGGAAACCGGCTCGGTGACCCGTCTCGGCTTCATGCTGGCAGCCGTCAGCCTGCCCGGGATCGTGTTGGCCCCCACCGCCGGCGTGATGGTGGACAGGATGAACCGGCGGGTGGTGATGCTCGCCGCCGACAGCGTGGCGGGTCTGGGGTCGTTGACGCTGGCGATGCTGTTCTTCTCGAACAGCCTCATCTATTGGCAGATCCTGGTCGTGGTGGCGGTCTCATCGGCCGCCTCGTCGTTCCAGGAACCCGCCTACCGGGCGGCGATTCCAACCATCGTGCCCACAGAGCATCTCGGGAGGGCGAATGGGCTCAGCGAGCTGGGTCCGGCGGTGGGGACACTGATCGCTCCGGCCATCGCCGGAGGGCTGTTGCTCACCATCGGACTGGGTGCGGTGCTGGCGGTGGACTTCATCACATTCACGGTGGCCGCTGCAACCCTTCTCATCGTGCGGTTCCCCGACGTCACCGAGCCGGCCTCCTCCTCCCATTCGGTGTACCGGGAGTTCCTGCAAGGCTTCGACTACCTGAAGGAACGGCGCGGCCTGCTCGGATTCCTTCTGATCGCCGCCGCTCTCAACTTCGTGCTCACGTTCGCGAACGTGTTGTGGGTGCCGGTGTTCCTGGCGTTCATGAACGAAGCGGCCTTGGGCGTGACGATGAGCGTCATCGGCGCCGCGATGGTGGTCGGATCGGTCGTCATGGGCGCCTGGGGCGGTCCGAAGCAGCGAGTCCGCGGGATGCTCGGGTTCATGGCCATCGGCGGCGTGGGTCTGATCGTGGCGGGACTCCGTCCCGATCCCGTCATCGCCGTGGCCGGCGCCGTGATGCTCATGGGAGTCGTGCCGATCGTCAACGGTACGAGTCAGACGTTGTGGCAGACGAAGATCGCCCCCGCCATCCAGGGCCGGGTCTTCTCCACCCGGCGGATGGTCGCCCAGATCGCAACACCGATCGCGTTCGTGTCCGCCGGACCTCTCGCCGACAACGTCTTCGAGCCGCTGCTGATGCCCGACGGCGCGTTGGCCGATTCGCTCGGACAGATCTGGGACACCGGCACGGGCCGGGGCAGCGCCCTCGCTATCTCCTGTGTCGGGGTGGCGATCATCGTCATCGCCGCAGTCGCCTGGATGACACCTTCGATCCGCAACATCGAACGGGACATTCCCGATGCGCTCCCGCAACTCGAATCGCTCGAACTGGCTTGAGGTTGTCCTAGGTTGTAGCCGCAGTCGTTCGGAGTAGTCCTGGCCACCCGTCTCATCGCAGTCGAAGACCGTCTCGACCTGCGAGCGACACTGCGTCCGATCACCTTTCCGTGGGGGCGCTTCACCCCAACCGGGTGGGTGCGACCGATGCGAACCCCGATCGGTGCCGCAACGCTGCATGTTCGCCGGGACTCACAGGGAGTCCACGGCGAGGCATGGGGCGAAGGCAGTGACTGGATTCTCGATCGTCTCGGCTCCTGGATGGGCCTCGGTGATCACCCTGAGACCTTCGTGCCGGGCCATTCGAAGATCGCCGAGCTGCACCGGAGGAGGCTGGGAGTCCGATTTGCCCGGACCGGCCTGGTCTTCGAGGCGGCCCTGGTGGCGGTGTTGGCACAGAAGGTGACAGGCAACGAAGCCGCACGCGGGTTGCGTGGCCTGATGAGGCGCTTTTCCGAGCCTGCTCCTGGTCCGTTCACCGGTCTGGCACTGCCCCCCGACCCGCGCCGGCTGGCGGACGCGCCCTACCACGCATTTCACGACCTCGGGATCGAGAAGCGACGATCCGACACCCTGCGTCGCTTGTCGGCTGCCGCCGACCGACTCGATCGGACGGCGGTTCTCGCATCGGACGTTGCTGGCCGCGTCCTCCGCCAGTTCCCGGGCGTCGGCGGCTGGACGGTTGCTGAGACCGTCGCACTCTCCCACGGTGACGCCGACGCCTTGAGCGTCGGTGACTTCCATCTGAAGCATCTCGTCGTGTGGCATCTCACCGGACGACCACGCGGCACCGACGACGAGATGGTCCGCCTGCTCGAACCCTTCCGGCCGCATCGGGGTCGCGTCGTGCGCATGCTGGAGGCGGCCGGCCGTTACCCGGCATACGGTCCTCGCCAGCCACTGCGTTCGTTCGAGCGTTACTGATCTCCGTTCACGAA
Source organism: Acidimicrobiia bacterium (assembly GCA_035544575.1). Taxonomy (GTDB): domain Bacteria; phylum Actinomycetota; class Acidimicrobiia; order Spongiisociales; family ZC4RG35; genus DATHWB01. The sequence goes on along the minus strand of DATKEC010000115.1, from coordinate 103,941 downwards.
CGCGGCGATCAGTTCGCTGACCAGCCGGGGGCTGTTCACCTCGGTGTGGCTGGCCGCGGTGATGACGTGCAGCGACGCCGAGGCGCCTGACTGTTCGACGGCCAGGAACAGGTTCTCGCTCATCGCGGTCGGCACGACTTCGTCCATGTCTCCGTGAATGAGGAGAATCTCCAAGTCCGGGTCGATGTCCGAGACGTACGTGAACGGATTGCCGGCCCGCCAAGGTTCGGGGTCCACGGAGAACGCGGTTCCGTAGAAGGGCTGCAGCAGAAAGGCGTATACGTCGGTGTCGTAGGAGCCGGCGAGTCCGACGAACGCATCGACGGGGACATCTCCGCCCTCACAGGCGGTGCCGAACGTGGCGGGCGAGAACGCGACCAAAGACGCCAGATGCGCGCCAGCGGAGTATCCGATCAACGTGAGGTGGTCTGCCGTCGTCGAGAAGTCGAGAGCGTGGTCACGGGCGTACGCCACGGCGCAGGCCACGTCTTCGACCATCGACGGGAAGGCGCCGCCCTGGGTCAAGGTCCGGTACGAGGCGTTGAACACCACGAAGCCTTGGGCCGCCAGGCCGTCTGCGAGATGACCCATCGAGTCGAGTCTGCCGCCGAACCACCCACCGCCGTGGACCATGACTGCGATCGGATGGTTGGACCGCACCTCGGGGGCGTGCACGTCGATTCGGAGCCCGTCCCGAAATTGGAACGATCCCCGCCAGTGCTCGTAGAGGATCTCTTCGACGGGCTGGGCGAGGGTCGTCGTGGTTGATGCCGATGGCGTGTCTCCGAGGGTGGCATCGGGCGCCGGGACCGAGGTGGTCGTCACCGTGCTGGTCACGGTGACCGGGGGCGCGGTCGTCGAAACGCCCGCCTGCGAGCCCGAGCAGGCGACGAGGACGAGAACGAGAGGGAGGAGACGGCGACCCATCGTCCGCAAGGCTACGAGCCGGCGGCGTCTACCCCGAAAGAGCGCTCGCCGCCTCGGCGTCGGCCAGGATCGTGACTTCGCCGGTGGCGGTCCTCAGCATCTGAATGGGGTGGCGCCCGTCTGGTCCTTCGACGCTCTCGGCCAGCACGCCGGCTTTGTCCGCTCCTGAGACGAGGACGATCACCGTCCGTGCCGCGTGCAGCAACGCGGGGGTGACGGTCAGACGCCAGGTGTCGAGCTGCGGCACATGATTGGCGACGAACCAGCGAGCCGGATCTGCGTCGAGGGCGGCGGTCCCTGGGAAGAGCGAGGCGGTGTGGCCGTCGGTCCCCATTCCGAGGAGCACGACGTCCGGAACGCCCGTGTCGTGGATCGACCGCAGCGTGGCGTCGTAGTGGGCCGCCGAGTCCTCGGGTTCCAGAAACGCCGAGTGGCGGGGCCGCACGAGCCGCGCCTCGGCGTCACTCGGCAGGTGTTCGAGCGCCATTCTGCCGTTCGAGTCGGTGTGATCATGGGGGACCCATCGCTCATCGGAGAGCCACAGGGTGATCTCGGACCAATCCAGGTCGCGTGTCCCCAGTTCCTCGTAGGTGGCCGCCGGTGTCGACCCGCCGGCCAACCCGAGTGTCATCGGGCCGGCCGCTGCCCGGGTGGCGATCCGTTGTGCAGCGGCTCTAGCGAGGTCGGCCTTGGTCTCGTGCCTGACGACATCCATCGGATGGTCAGGGTACCCATGAGGTGCCCATTACCCTCGCCGGGTGAAGGTCGACCTCCCATCCGGCGGAACTGTCGGCGCCGTCGTGGATGGTGGAGGTTCGACCACGGTCATCCTCGCCCACGGCGCCGGCACGAACCAACACCACGCGAGCATCGTCTGCATCCGCGACGCGTTGGGTGCCCGCGGTCTGAGGGTCGTGACGTTCAACTATCCCTACACGGAGGCAGGCCGGCGGCGTCCGGACTCAGCCTCGGTGTTGTTGGAATGCCACCGGGCGGTAGCCGATGCAGTCGGTGCCGCACACGGCGGCGACATGTTCCTGGCGGGACGGTCGATGGGTGCCCGCATGGCCACGATGCTGGTCGGCGAGGGGTATCCGGTCGCCGGCGTCGTGGCGTTCGCATATCCGCTCCATCCCGCCGGCAAGCCCGAGAAGCTGCGGGTCAGCCACCTGGCCCACGTGTCGGCACCGATGCTGTTCTTCCAGGGTTCACGGGACGCGTTCAGCCGTATGGACCTCTTCGATCGCCATGTCCGTGGCCTGGCGGGTGTCACCGTCGTCGACATGGAGGGTGCGGATCATTCGTTCCGGGGGAGCCGGTGGGCTCCCGCTGATCTCTATGAGTTCTTGGCGGACCGTACGGTGGGCTGGATCGACTCCCTACTCGAGCCCCTCGAGGGCGAGGAGTCGTGACTCTGTCAGCCGCTGACGGACCGGTATCCACTGCTGATACTCGGGACTCTCGTACCACGCGCGGAGGGCGTCCATCGTCGGAAATTCGATGATGATGGCCCGTCGAAGGTCCCATTCGCCTTCGAGAACGGTCATCTCGCCGCCCCGCGCCCGATAGACGCCACCGTGGCTGGCCGCCGTGCGAACCGCCGCGTCGAGATACCCGCTGGCGCGGTACTCCTCGATGTCATGGGGCACGGCGTCGGCGATGAGGAAGGCTGGCATCGATCGTCTCCTGGGCGGCGGTGGCCAGGTTAGATGAGAGGTATCAGCGCCGACGATCGAGTCGAGGCGTCACGGTTTGTCAGTCGGGCCGATAGCCGCGACAATGAACAGTCCTCTTTCCCGCCGCACCGCAGGAGCTTCGCTGATGTCGTCCGAACAGATCACTTTGCGCGCCGAGACCGGCCGTTCCACCGGGAGCCGCGCCTCGCGCCGTCTCCGCCGGGAAGGCCACGTTCCTGCCGTCGTGTACGGCAAAGGGGCCGACCCCTTGTCGATCGCGGTCGATCATCGCGAACTGCGAGCGGCGCTCACGACGGAGGCAGGACTGAACGCGCTCATCAGCCTCGAAGTCGGCAAGGACAAGATCCTGACCCTGCCGCGTGTCGTCGAGACCCATCCCTTCCGTCGGGAGATCCGTCATGTCGACTTCGTCACGGTGTCGCTCACCGACACCGTGCACACCGAGATCCCCGTGCACTTCGTGGGCGAGTCAGTTGGTATCGAGGCAGGCGGGGTGCTGTCGACTGCCCGCAACGTCGTCCAGATCGAGGCACTCGTGACGAACATCCCGAGCTTCGTCGAACTCGACATCTCGAGCCTCGAGATCGGTGACGCACTGCGCATCAGCGACCTCCCAGAGATCGATGGCGTCGTCTACCTCGAAGAACCCGAGTACACCGTCGTGTCGATCACCGTGCCTGCGGCCGAAGTCGAGCCCGAGGAAGTCGAGGACGAAGACGCCGAAGGCGAAGAGGCTGAAGGCGACGAGGGCGAAGAGGCCGGGGGCGACGGCGCTGCCGAGGAGTCGTCAGAGGACGGAACCGGCGGCGGCGACACCCGCGAGTAGCCCGTGAAAGTCGTCGTCGGACTCCGCAATCCGGGGCCCGACTACGAGGGCACCCGACACAACATCGGTGCGGAAGTTCTCGTCGAGCTCGCCCGCCGTCACGGTGAACGTTTCAGGGCGAAGATGATGCGGACGCGTTCGGAGATCGCCGAGTTGAGGCTCGAAGCGGACAAGGTGGTGCTCGCCGCCCCGATGTCGTACATGAACGAGTCCGGGGGACCGGTGTCGGCCACGATGCGCCATGTCAAGGCTGACGTGTCCGACCTCCTCGTGATCCATGACGACATCGATCTGGATTTCGGCAGGCTCCGACTGCAGGTCGGTGGCGGCTCCGGCGGCCACAACGGAATCCGCTCAGTGGAGAAGTCACTCGGAACCCGAGAGTTCAGCCGGCTCAAGGTAGGAGTGGGGCGCCCGCCGGGCCGTCAGGATCCGGCCGAGTTCGTGCTTCGCCGGTTCGGCGGGAAGGAGCGAACCGAGGCGGACCTCGTCGTCGCCGATGCCGCTGACGTGGTCGAGCGGTGGATCACCGATCCCGCCCGCGCCCAGGAGATGGCCGCCCACCGACGTCCTGCCTAGACGTCGCCTCCCACGCTCCGCTCCGACATTAGGTTGCCGAAGGCCGCACCGAGGAGGCGCAATGAGTGAGCTTGTCGGAGCGCTGGACCAGGGAACCACCAGCACTCGTTTCATCATCTTCGACACATCGGGATCGGTCGTGGCTTCTGACCAGCAGGAACACCGGCAGATCTTCCCACAGCCGGGATGGGTCGAACACGACCCGTCCGAGATCCTCGACCGGATGTGGTCGGTGATCGAAGGTGGCCTCGACGCAGCGGGCGTGTCAAAGTCGGATCTCGCCGCGGTGGGGTTGACCAACCAGCGTGAGACGGCCGTCGTCTGGGACCGGGGGAGTGGTGAACCGGTGGCGAACGCCATCGTCTGGCAGGACACCCGCACCGACGAACTCGTGCGCGCGTTGGCCCGGGAGGGAGGCGCGGACCGCTTTCGGGACAAGACTGGCCTTCCCCTCGCAACGTACTTCGCCGGTCCGAAGGTGCGGTGGCTCCTCGATCACCGGCCTGATCTCGCCGATCGGGCAGATCGGGGAGAACTCGCCTTTGGGACGGTGGATTCGTGGCTCATCTGGCACCTCACGGGTGGTGCGCGCCACGTCACGGACGTCACGAACGCCTCGCGGACGATGCTCATGGACCTCGCCACCCTCGACTGGGACGACGACCTGCTCGACTCGGTCGGCGTCCCGAGGTCGATGCTCGGCGAGATCGTTCCCTCGGTTGGAGTGCTGGGGGAGGCGACGGGGTCCCTCGCCGGCGTGCCGATCGGCGGAGTCCTCGGCGATCAGCAGGCTGCCCTGTTCGGTCAAACCTGCTTCGACATCGGCACCGCCAAGAACACATACGGGACCGGCAACTTCATGCTCCTCAACACCGGGACCGAACTGGTCGGGTCGAACAACGGGCTTCTCACGACCGTGGGATACCAGATCGCGGGTTCCCCTCCGACGTACGCGCTGGAGGGCTCGATTGCGGTCACGGGCTCTCTCGTACAGTGGCTGCGGGACAACCTCGGGCTGATCGACGATGCCTCGGCGATCGAGGACCTGGCGCGCAGCGTCGTTGACAACGGCGATGTCTACTTCGTGCCGGCGTTCTCGGGGCTCTTCGCACCGCATTGGCGATCCGACGCCCGTGGGGCGATCGTCGGACTCACTCGCTACGCCACCAAGGGCCACATCGCCCGGGCGGCGCTCGAAGCGACCGCCTTCCAGACCAGGGAGGTGCTCGATGCGATGAACGCCGATTCGGGGGTGGACCTCACCGAGCTGAAGGTGGACGGAGGCATGGTTGCCAACGAGCTGCTCATGCAGTTCCAGGCCGATATTTTGGGTGTTCCGGTCATTCGACCGCGGGTGGCCGAGACGACAGCCCTGGGAGCCGCGTACGCCGGAGGACTAGCGGTTGGCGTCTGGGGTTCGCTCGACGCCCTCCGGGCCAACTGGGGTGAGGATCGGCGGTGGGAGCCGACTATGGAGGAGTCTGAAAGAGCGCGAATCTACGGGCGATGGAAGGAGGCTGTGGAGCGCACGTTGGACTGGGTGTGAGATTTCTCGGTGTGGGTGTCGAAATCGGACCGGTGACATCGTCGGTGGGTTGAGTGCATCCCATGAGCACAGAAAGGAGCGGAGATGCCCACGTATGCCGCATTGATCTATACGCCTGCTGAGGACGAAGGCCAGGGCACCCCCGAGGACTGGGCCGAGGTGATGGCCGAGTACACCGCGTTCGGCGAGGAGGCAGGGGCGGCGGGCGTGATCGCCGGCGGCGAAGCTCTCGAGGACACGAACACGGCCACCACGGTTCACGTGGAGGGAGGCAAGGGCGGAAGGGTCGTCACGACCGACGGGCCCTTCGCCGAGACGAAGGAGGTTCTCGGCGGGTTCTACCTGTTGCAGTGCGCCGATCTCGACGAAGCGATCGCCTGGGCTGGCAAGATCCCGGGTGCATGGCGCGGCAAGGTCGAAGTTCGCCCGGTGGTCGATTTCTCCGGGACGGAGTGAGTGCACCGATTTCGCATGACGTCGACGACGCCCGTCTCGACCTCGCAACAGTGATCCGGCGCGAGGGTGGCCAGGTGCTGGCCACCCTCGTCCGCCTCACCGGGGACATCGGCCTGGCCGAGGATGCGTTGCAGGACGCGGCGATGGTCGCTCTCGAGCGGTGGCCGGCCACGTCGATCCCCGACAACCCGGCGGCATGGCTGACGACGACCGCTCGCAACCGGGCGCTCGACCGCCTCCGCCGCGAACGAACCCGGACTCACAGAGAGACCGAGGCCATGCGTCTCCTGGATCAAGAGGGTATCGAGGCCCCCGACGGGCGCGACGACCGGCTTCGCCTGATCTTCACGAGTTGTCATCCGGCGTTGTCCCCCGATGCGCGGGTGGCGCTGGCTTTGCGTACGGTCGGCGGGCTCACGACGTCGGAGATCGCCAGGGCGTTTCTGGTGCCAGAGCCGACGATCGGCCAGAGGATCAGCCGCGCCAAGAAGAAGATCGCCACGGCTCGCATCCCCTATCGCATCCCCGAGGAGCACGAGCTGGCAGACCGACTGCCTGCCGTGCTCGACACGCTGTATGTCATCTTCACCGCAGGACATCACCCCGCCCACGGCCGTCTGGATTCACGATTCGACCTTGCCCAGGAGGCCATTGCGCTGGGCCGATTGCTCGGTGCGCTGATGCCGGACGAAGGCGAAGTGCATGGTCTCGTCGCCCTGATGTTGGCGACGAACGCCCGCCGCGCGGCGCGCCTCGACCGTGACGGGGCTCCGGTTCTGCTGGCAGACCAGGACAGGAGCCTGTGGGACACGGCCGCTGTCGACGAGGCAGCGGCGCTCGTTCACAAGACGCTGACCGCCGGCCAGGTGGGACCTCTCCAGATCGAGGCGGCGATTGCCACCCTTCACGGGCTTGCGCCGTCGGACGTCGAGACCGATTGGAAGCAGATCGTCGACCTGTACCGAATGCTCGAGCGGGTCTCGCCGGGACCGGTGACGCGGGTGAATCGGGCCGTTGCCGAATCGAAGGTCTTCGGCGCGGCCCACGCACTCGCGCTGCTCGAAGGGATCGAGATGCCTCGATGGCATCTCTACTGGTCGACGCGCTCCGAACTGCTGCGGCAGGTCGGAGACGTCGCCGGCGCCCGCCACGCGCTCGAGGCGGCGCTGGCATGTGAGATGAACGACTCGGATCGCGCGCTGCTTGCAGCCAGGTTGGCGGCCTTGTGAGAGAGACCGGCCGGGTCAGAGTGCCTCGGCCACGAGCTCGAGTTCGTGTGCATCGAGCTGCGCCTTTTGTTCGGCTCTCGACCATCCGAGTTCAGCGGCCATCACGTCGGCGATCCACCGGGCATCTGCTCGGGCGTGGTCGGGGGTGAACCAGGCGAGGTGGGTCCGCCGCAGCGTGACGTCGGAGATGCGACCGGCACCTTCGTGACGCACCGCGTGCACGACGTCGGCCAGAGATGTGCGTCCGTCGCCCAACGGTGCTGCCAGGTCGGCGTCTGCGGCCATGAGGTCGGCGACGCGCTCGGCGTCGCCTCCGTTGCGAGCGATGGTCGGTCCGATGACCGACGGATCCGCACCGGCGGAACGGAGCTTGGCTGCGAGCCGTTCGTGGTCAGCGCCTGCGCCGATGAGTGGGATGGAGTCGGTTGACGAGCGGACGGCGACGCCGAGGCTCGACGCGACCGCGTTGGCCGCCTCGGCGGCGATGCGTCGATAGGTCGTGAGCTTTCCCCCCGCCACCTGCACGTAGCCGGCGACGGGTTCTTCGATGACGTGCTCTCGCGATGCCTGGGCGGTGGTACCGGCGCCGACGTCTTTGAGCGCCCGCAGACCGGCGAAGGAACTCAGCGGTTCGAAATCCTCGACATCCAGGTATCTGCGCACGTGACGGATGAGATAGGCGTTGTCTTCGACGCTGGCCGTCGGGTGGGTCGGTTCGGCGGTATACGGCGTGTCGGTGGTTCCGATCATCGAATGATTCAGCCAGGGGACGATGTACAGCACGCGCCCGTCATCGGTTTCCGGGAGCACGAGCGCGCGATGCCCGAGCCCGAGAACGTCGGAGTCCACGATCAGGTGGCTTCCCTTCGAACGGACCAGTTCCAGCCGAGCGCCACCGTCGGCCAGGTCGGGCGGATCGAAGGCCCCCGTGGCAGACAACACCGCCCGTGCGGTCGTCGTGAATCGCTCCGACGTCCCTCGATCCAGCAAGTGGACACGGAACGAGCGGCCGATCGATTCGACGGACTCGACCTCGATCTGGTTCACCACCGTCGCCGCGTAGCGAACGACCGCAGTCTTGAGGAGACTCACCACGAGCCGGGCGTCGTCGGTCTGGGCATCTGAGTAGACGAAGCCGCCGGTGAGGCCCTCATGGCGCAGGGTCGGCAGGCTGGCCAGGAGTTCCTCGGCCCGAATCGACCGGTGCCGGCTTCCCGGTCGGCCGGTCCCGCCGAGGGCGTCGTAGGCGATGAGACCGGCTCGGAGAGCGAGTGGTGCCATCCATCCGCGCGCTGCCCACGCGGGGGCGTCCGCGATGCCGTACTGGGTGTACAGCGGGATCACGAATTCGAGCGGGCGATAGAGAAAGTCGGCGATTCGGGCGAGCACCTTCTGTTCCCGAAGCCCTTCGGAGACGAGGCCGAAGTGGAACTGGGGCAAGTACCGGATGCCGCCATGGAAGAGCTTCGTCGATCGTGACGAGGTGCCCTGGGCGAAGTCCGACCGCTCCACCAGACCCACATGGAGGCCGCGGGCGGCCAGGTCGAGCGCGGCACCGGCACCCGTGACTCCGCCACCGATCACGACCACGTCGAAGACGTCTGTCTGTTCGAGACGGGAGGCGTGTTCGGCGCGGGTCCACCCGCCGGGGGTCGTCACGACCGCGAAGCTACCCCGCCAGCAGGGGTGACCCAACACGACGGTGACGTACAATCACCGCCCTGTCCCCTGCTGGAGGCGCGCCATCACGATCCCCGATCTGCTCGCGGTTGCCCGGGTCATCCTGGTCCCGGTGGTGATGGTGCTCGTCAGGAGCGCCGACACCCTCGAACATGCCTACGGCTATGCCGCCACGCTGTTCGTGGTGGCCGCGCTGACGGACTTCTTCGATGGATACCTCGCACGCCGCTGGGGTCAGACTTCGACACTCGGGGCATTTCTGGACACGACGGCCGACAAGCTGCTCGTGACCGGAACGCTCTTCGCGCTGGTCTCGGTCGACCGTGTGTCGATCTGGGCGGCAGTGATCATCGTGATGCGCGAGTTCATCGTGATGGCACTGCGCGGTCTGGTGGCGATCTCGGGCTCCCTCATGGCGCCGTCGGTGTGGGGCAAGGTGAAGGCGACCACGCAGTTCACCGCCATCGGACTGGCGTTTCTGCGTCTCCCTGAACCGTGGGGTCCGCTGTACCTCGACCAATGGGCGATGTGGGTGGCCGTGGCGGTGACCATCGCCTCTGGTTGGCAATACCTGGCGGTCTTCATGGACACGGTACGGGCGTCGAGAGCAACCACGGCCACGTGACCGTCGTCGTCACCGGAGGCTCCGGCGTGGTGGGAGCCGCCGTCGTCCGTCACCTCGTCGCAGCCGGGCATTCGGTCTCCGCGCTGTCGCGTACGCCGATGTCGGATGCGAAACTGTCACGGCTCGGTGCATCGCCGGTTCGGGGCGACATCCTCGACTCTGATTCGCTGCGCGTGGCGATGCACCGCGCTGACGTGGTGTATCACGTAGCCGGTTTGAACACGATGTGTCCTCTCGACCCGACCGACCTCGAGCGTGTCAACGTCGGCGGCACCCAGAACGTGATTCGGGCTGCCGAAGGTGTCGGAGTCCGACGGCTGGTGTACACGTCCTCGGCTGCCACGATCGGAGAGGCGGCGGGGACGGTGGGAACCGAGACCACCCCGCATCGCGGCTGGCACCTCTCGCATTATGAACGGTCGAAGCATCTCGCCGAGGCTGCGGTGTTCGCGGCCGCCGGAAACGTCGAGGTGATCTCTGTCAACCCATCCTCGGTCCAAGGTCCGGGGAGGGCAACCGGCACCGGCGCCCTCGTTCTGGACCTGTTGGCGGGTCGGCTGCCTGCTCTCATCGACACACGGTTGTCGATCGTCGACATCGACGACTGCGCTCGCGGCCATCTCCTCGCCGCCGATCGCGGCCGGCCCGGGGAGCGCTACCTCCTCAATTCCTTCACCACCACCATGCGACAGGCGGTCGACCTGCTCCGCGATGCCCATGGGCCGCTGGACGTGCGTTGGGTGCCGGCGTGGTTGGCCTCAGTCGGGGTTGTCCCCGTCGAGCTCATCGCCCGACTGCGCCGGCGTCCCCCACGGTTCTGTCGGGAAATGGTGGCGACGTTGCGTCACGGCCATGCCTACGACGGATCGCGGGCTGCGGTCGATCTCGGTCTCCGGTACACCAGCGCCGAGGATTTGTTGGCACGCCTCGTGGCGTGGTTCCGCTCCGAGGGGATGCTGTGACGGTAGGAGTCGTCGCCCGAAGGGGAGATGAGTACGTCCGTCTTCTGAGAGACGCCGGCGTGGCGGTGACCGACGACGCCCCCGAGGTGCTGCTGGCGGACCCGAACCTCCTGGCCGGGTGCGACCTGACGGGGGTGCGCTGGGTGCAATCGACCTGGGCTGGCGTCGACGCCGTCGACTGGTCCCGGGTGCCGGCCGGGATTTCCGTGACGTCGCTGCCGGGTGTTTTCGGATCCCAGATGGCCGAGTTCGTCTTCGGTCATCTGTTGGGGCGGTCCCAGCGCGTGCCGGAACGTCACGCCACCCGGACCTGGGATGACACGCTTCCGTTGACCCTCGCCGGGTCCACGATCGGTGTCCTGGGAGCGGGATCCATCGGCGCCGCGATCGCGCTCGTGGCCCATGCCTTCGGGATGCGCGTGGTGGGGTGTCGGCGTTCCGGTCGTCCGGCGGCCGAGTTCGACGCGATGTATTCGCTCAACGAGATCGAAACGTTCGCTGCTGGACTCGAGCACCTCGTCGTGGTGCTGCCTGCGACGCGAAAAACCCGGGGACTCGTCAACGCTCGGATCCTCGAACTTCTCGCCCCCGGCGCTTCGGTGATCAACATCGGGCGCGGGTCCACGGTGGCCATCGGCGATGTCATCGACGCGGTGAGGCGTGGTCAGGTCTCCTTGGCGGTGCTGGATGTGACCGACCCCGAGCCCCTGGGCGACGACCACCTTGCCTGGTCGGTGCCCGGCATCGTCATCACCGGACACACAGCGGCTCATAGCCGCCCCGAGGACGTCGTTCGGTTCTTCGTCGAGAATCTGGCACGCTTCGCCGCCGATCAGCCGCTACTTGGGGTGGTCGATCGGTCGAAGGGGTACTGATGGAGATTCCGACACCGGCACAGGTCGATGCATTCGTGACCGAGCACTATCCCGCCATGGCCGGCGCGGGATATCGCTGCGAGTCGATGGACGTGGGACGCGCCCGTGCCCGGTGGATCCACGATGAGGCGGCGCTGCGCCCAGGCGGACTCATCTCCGGACCTACCCAATTCGCAGCCGCCGACCTCGCTCTGTGGTATCTGTCCTTCACGATCGTCGGGTTGCAGCCGATGGCCGTCACATCCGACCTCTCGATCACGTTTCTTCGCCCCGCGTCCGGTGGGGACCTCGTCGCTGACGCGTTCCTGCTCCGGGCGGGCCGGAGCAGGATCTCGGGTCGGGTGGACATTTCGGTCGTCGGTGACGATCGTCTCGTTGCCCATGCCACCGGCAGCTACGCGGTGCTCACTGAACGATGACAGACCTGACATCACCACCGTCTGACAAGCGCGAGAAGAACAGCTCACCGCCGGTCCCGGACCACGCCCGAACCATCCTGGTTCCGATCGCAAACCCCGACACGGCACCGTCGCTGCTCGCCATCGCCGCCGCCCTCGCCGACACGGAGAACGGCAAGGTCGTGGCACTGGCGGTGGTGACAGACGACACCTCCGCCGAGAACCGGGCGGGAGCGCTGGAGGAACTCGAGAAAGTCGTGTCGGGCACGGGATGGGTGCCAGGCATCACCTTCGAGATGGCCACGCGGTCGGCCTCCACCGTCTCCCGCGGGATTCTGGACGCCGCCGCCGAGATCGGCGCCGACATGGTCCTGTTGGGAGTGCGCCAGACTCGCAAGGGCGACGTTGCCCTCGGCCCCGTCGTCGAATCTGTGATGTCGACTGCGAGCGCCGATGTGATCGTCGTGCGGCTTCCTCCGCGGGCATCGAGTCCGTTGGGCGACATCCGACGAGTGGTGGTGGGCGTCGACGGATCCGACGAGTCTCGGGCCGCGGTTCGGGTCGGTTTGCTCATCGGCAAGGCGCTTGGTTGCAAGGTGCACGTCGTCCACGTCCAGGGAAGCGAGGTGCTGCGGTCGATCGGTCTCGGGGTGATCGAGCAGAGCCTCGACGGGGTCGAAGGCTCACGCGTCTGCACCCGAGAACTCATCGTCGCCAACGACGTCAGCCGGGGCATCCTCACTCGCGCCGAGGCGTCGGACCTCGTGATCGTGGGAGCCAACGTCGGAAAGCATGTTCTCCAGTGGGGGGATCACGCGGCTGCCACCGAAGTCTTGCGCAATTCCCCTGGGCCGGTTCTCACCGTGGCGCGCAAGGTCGAAGGTCGAACGTTGGCCGGGATCCTCGGGAGGGTGCGTCCCAAACTGACCCGCCTCGAACAGGACTCGGTGACCTGGAACAGCGAACGACTGGCTGGCATCAGTCTCGACTTCGTTCTTCTCAACGCCGTGTCCGGACTGCTCGCATCCTTCGGGCTGCTGCAGAACTCCCCCGCCGTCGTCATCGGGGCGATGCTCGTCGCCCCGCTGCTCGGTCCACTGACGGCGATCTCGGTGGGTCTCGTCACTGCCCGGCTGCGACTCACGCGGCGAGCGGTGATCACCGTGCTCGTCGGCTCGGGGATCGCGGTCGGGTGCGGATGGGTTCTCGGTCTCATCGTCCCACTCGAGTCACCCACCACCGAGATGCTGGCGCGCGGCAGCCCCTCACTGCTCGACGCTGGTGTCGCTCTCGCGGCAGGTGCGGTGGGGGCATACGCCACGGCGCGAAAGGAGATTCCTGCTGCGCTCGCCGGTGTGGCGATCGCCGCGGCACTGGTGCCGCCGTTGTGCACCATCGGGCTCGGGCTCGCGATCGGGAACATGGAGTTGGCGTTAGGAGCGTTCGTGCTCTTCCTCACCAACATCGTCTTTGTGGCCGTCATCGGATCAGGGGTGTTCCTGTGGTTCGGGATGTGGCCGGATCGCAACGACGTCAAGCGGCGGCGGCGTGCCGTGTCGCTCGGCATCGTCGGTGTCCTGACTCTCTTCACTGTCCTCGCCATTCTCGACACCGTCCAGGATGCGCGGGTGGCCGTCATCGCCGAACAGGACCTTGCCGGGATGTTTCCGCAGGCCGAGGTGATCGATCTGGACTACGAGGCGGGCGATCCGGTCCGCCTCGTCGCCACACTGAGGTCTGAAGCATTGATCTCCCGCGCTCAAGTCGCGGCGGTCGAACGCGGGTTGGAGGAAGAGTTCGACATCGAGATCGACCTGTCCGTCATCGTCGAGACGATCGTCCGATCCGCTCCCTGACCTCCGCACCTACGATCTCGGCTTCCGTGCCCGCCCCACTCGAGTCGCTCGTCGCCCTCTGGAAGCGCCAGCCGCCGCCCGCCCCAACGGGTCGCTGGGTGGTGCCGCCCGGGGCTCGGGCGTTCGCGATCGCCGGGCTGGCGGCTGCCGCTTCCCGGCCGGTGCTCGTGATCGCACCCGGCGAGCGCGACGCGGAGGATCTGGCCGACGACGTCGCCCTCTACCTCGACGGCGTCACCCTGATGCCGGCGTGGGAAACGCTCCCCTTCGAACATCTCTCGCCGAACGCCGCGACGATGGCGAGACGGGCGATGGCGCGCCATCGGCTTGCGTCGGGAGCACCAGGGACGGTGATCGTGGCGTCGGTGCGGGCGACCGTGCAGCGAGTCTCCCCGTCGGATCCGTCTCCAGTCGAACTCCACGCTGGGGCCGAGGCGGACGTCTCGAAGCTGGCCGACACGTTCGTGGTCCTGGGGTATGACCGGACGGACCGCGTCGAATCGCGGGGCGAGTTCGCCATCCGCGGCGGCATCGTCGACGTCTTTCCAGCTCAGGCCGAGGCGCCCGTTCGCATCGACTTCTGGGGAGACACCGTCGAGGACATGCGGGTCTTCTCGATCGGCGATCAGCGGTCCATGGAACCGGTCGAGTTGGTCGAGATCTATCCGGCTCGCGAGTTCCGGCCGGACTCCGAGGTGGCGGCGGCGGCGGATCGTCTCGTCGCCATCGACCCCTGGAACGCTTCAGTGTGGGAACGACTCGCCCAGTACCAACAGTTCGCGGGAATGGAATCGTGGATGCCGTGGCTCGCCCCAGAGGTCACCATCCTCGACGCGTGCGCCGATGTCGATGTGGTCGTTGTGGACCCGACCCGGGTCGCCGACCGGGCGCGCGACCTCCGCAAGGAGGAGGACGACTTGGCGTCTGCTCTGGCGCCGACGTGGGGACGGGGCGCGCCCGAAGCGGGCCAACACCCTGCGCTGTTTCTCGACATCGAAGCAGACCTGGCGCGTCGGGATCACGTACAAATGCCTGGAATCGCCAGCGGTCCAAGGGACGTGGTCTTGAATGCGACCGGATTCGACGCCACGCCCGGTGATGTCGAGTCGGTCACCGCGGGACTGCAACGGTTGATGGCCCGCGGTGTCATCCCCGTGGTGGCGATGGACGGACCGGCGGCCGCCGATCGCGTGGCACGGGTCCTGGCAGACGAAGGCCTGATCCTCGATCGGATCGAGACGCTCCCGAGGCCCGCCCCGGCGATCATCTCCATCGGCACACACCAGGGTTTTGTGCTTCCCGACCTCGGGCTGGCGGTGCTGGGCGAGCAGGAGATCGCCGGCCGGCGCCGGGCGCATCGGAGGGTGGGTCCACGCCGCAGTGCCCATGCCGGTGCCGAGTATCGGGATCTCCGCCCGGGCGACTACGTCGTGCACCACAAACACGGGATAGGACGGTTCGAGGGAATGGTCAGCCGGACCATGGCCGGTGTCGAACGGGACTACCTGGTCGTCGCCTATGCGGGCGAAGACCGTCTCTACGTCCCCACCGATCAGCTCGCCGCGGTCAAGAAGTACACGGGCGGCGAGACTCCGAAAGTGTCCCGCATGGGGGGCAAGGAGTGGTCGGACACCCGGTCACGTGTGCGCCGGGCGGTGGCGGCAGTCGCCGAGGAAGTCGTTCGACTCCATCGGGCGCGGGCGGCGGCGAGCGGTCACTCGTACGGCCCGGACGCACCGTGGCAGCGCGAGATGGAAAGTGCGTTCCCGTACGAGGAGACGCCCGACCAGCTCACGGCGATAGCCGACGTCAAGGCCGACATGGAGACCGACCAACCCATGGACCGCCTCGTGTTCGGCGATGTCGGATTCGGCAAGACCGAGATCGCCATACGGGCCGCATTCAAGGCCGCCGCGGCCGGCAAGCAGGCGGCGGTTCTCTGTCCGACCACACTGCTCGCCCGCCAGCACTACCAGACCTTCTCGGAGCGCTTCGCTCCCTATCCGATCGAAGTGGCGATGCTGTCACGCTTCCTGACCACGAAGGAGGCGAAGTCCGTGGTCGATCGGCTCGCCACCGGCGAGGTGGACGTGGTGATCGGCACCCATCGACTCTTGTCCGAAGACATCCGATTCAAGGATCTCGGTCTGCTCGTCATCGACGAGGAACAACGTTTCGGTGTCAGCGCCAAGGACTCGATCAAGCGGCTCCGGATCGGGGTCGACGTCCTGACCTTGACCGCCACCCCGATTCCCCGAACGTTGGAGATGGCCCTCACGGGCATACGCGAGGTGAGTCACATCCGCACCCCCCCCGAAGATCGGCATCCGATCCTGACCTTCGTCGGGGCATTCGACGACCAGACGGTGTCTGCCGCCATTCGGCGAGAACTGTTGCGCGACGGTCAGGTCTTCTATGTCCACAATCGTGTGCAGTCCATCGACCGGGCAGTGGCGAGACTCCAGGAGCTGGTCCCGGACGCCCGATACGTCATCGCTCATGGCCAGATGTCCGAAGGCCGGCTCGAGCAGGTCATGATCGACTTCTGGGACGGTCGCTACGACGTGATGGTCGCCACCACCATCATCGAGTCCGGTTTGGACCTGCCGCAGGTGAACACCCTGATCGTCGAACGGGCAGATCTGCTGGGCTTGGCCCAGATGTACCAGCTGCGGGGGCGGGTCGGCCGGTCCAATCAGCGCGCGTACGCCTATCTCTTCCATCCCCCCGACCAGTCGATCACTGACGAGGCGCACCGGCGGCTCGAGGCGATCGGAGAGGCGACCGACCTGGGCTCAGGATTTCAGTTGGCGCTTCGCGACCTCGAGATCCGCGGGGCCGGCTCCATCCTGGGCGAAGTGCAATCAGGGCACATCAGCGCCGTCGGGTTCGACCTCTATGCCGAGCTGGTGGCCGAGGCGGTGGACGAGCTGGAGGGCCGTGACACCGTCGAGCGCGAGATCGACGTCCGCATCGACCTGCCCGTCGACGCCCACCTGCCCGAGTCCTATGTTCCCGAACAGCTCCTGCGACTGGAGGCGTATCGCCGGCTGGCGCTCGCCAGGACTGGGGCCGAAGTCGACGACGTGGTGACCGAGTGGGAGGACCGGTTCGGTCAACTCCCCGCCCCGGCGCAGGCGCTGGTCGAGATCGCCCGCCTGCGCGTGGCCGCGATCAGAGTTGGTCTCAGCGAGATCGTGGCCCTCAAGAGCGAAGTCCGACTGTCGCCGGTCGATCTCACGGCGAGCCAGGAGGTTCGTCTGCAGCGTCTCGCTCGTGGCTCGGTGTTGCGAGCGGCCGAAGGCGTCATCTTCCTTCCGGCTCCGCGGCGGATCGTGCCAGGGCTACTCGACTTCGTGGCCGCGATGTGGCCGGAGGCCAACACGCCGACTGGGACAACACCTCATCAGACCTAGACTTCGGGCTTCTCCGAATCCGAGGTTTCTCCTGTGAAGAAGACGTTTGTTCGTGCCGCCGCGCTCGGCCTGGTGCTGGCGGCCTGTGGTGGGTCAGGCGCGATCGTTGCCACCGTGAACGGCGCCGAGGTGACGTCGTCGGAGGTGGAGGCGCTCTACTCCAGCGATCTGGGCGCGGTGCCCGTCGAGCAGTTCGCCGAGAATCTCAGGAACACGATCGTCGAGTTGATCGTCATCCAGGTCGCCGACACGCAGTTCGGTATCACCTTCACACCAGAGGAGATCGAAGCTCGACGTGCCGAGCTCGAAGAACAGGTCGTTTCTCAGAGCGGAGGACTGTCCTACGAGGACTTCCTCGAGGAGAACGGGTTCACGGACGAGCGCATCTACCGCATCGCCCACCAGCAGCTCGTGGCCACCGCGGTCGAGGAGGCCCTGATCGCTGAGGCCGGTCCGATCACGGATGAGGCGCTCGAGGCTCGATACGACGGCCGGCTCTTCGAACTCACCGAGGCCTGCGTCAGCCACATCCTCGTCGAGACCGAGGAGGAGGCCCTCACCGCCAAGGAGCGTATCGACGGTGGCGAGACCTTCGCCGAGGTGGCGATGGATGTCGGAACCGACGGGACCGCGCCGAATGGCGGCGAGCTGGGATGCACCTCCCTCGGCCAATACGTGCCCGAGTTCCAGCTCGGTGCCTACGAGGCGCCCCTCAATGAGACCACGCGGCCGGTCAGATCCCAGTTCGGCTATCACCTGATCCTCGTCACCGAGCGGACGACGCGTCCGTTCGAGGAAGTCGAAGCCGAGCTGCGTACGGCGATGGATGCCGAGCGGGGCGGGAGCCTCGTCCAGGAGTGGCTGCTCGAGGTCGTCACCGCCGCCGATGTGACCGTCGACGCCGAATACGGCACCTGGGTCACCGATCCGTTCCCGGCCGTCCAGCCACCCGCATGATCGACATCGTCGGGCTGGGTCCCGGCGATCTCGACCGCGTACATGCCGCGGTGCGCGAAATGCTCACGGACCTGGGACGGACCGTCATCGTCCGCACCCTGCAGCATCCGGCGGCATCTCAGCTGGCGGCGATCCGTGACGTGATCACCTGCGACGACCTGTACGAGGCCTCGGACACCTTCGACGATGTCTATGCCGCCATCGCCGACCGCGTGCTGGCCGCCGCGCCGGTCGTGTATGCGGTGCCCGGAAGTCCCACCGTGGGCGAGCTGGCGGTGGCCAGGATCAAGGCCCGGTCGTCGGAGGCTCGAATCCATCCCGCCGAGTCCTTTCTCGACCTGATCTTCGAGCGCTTCGGAATCGACCCGCTGGCGGACGGTTTCCAGCTCCTCAACGCCCATCACCTGCCCTCGGTGCTCGTCTTCGACGTTCCGACCGTCATCGGCCACCTGGACCGTCCCGAGATTCTCGCCGACACGCTGGCCCGCCTCGACAGGGCGCTACCGGAGGATCACGCGGTGACGGTGGTGGCCGGCCTTGGGGCCCGGGACGAGCAGGTGCGTACGGGACCATCAGCCGAATTGCCGGCCGACCTGGCCGGTCTCCGGACGTCGGTGTTCGTGCCGGTGGCGGCGAGCGGGCTGACCGGTGCAGTCCAGACGATGTTTCGTTTGCGTCGGGAGTGCCCGTGGGACCGGACACAGACCCACGAGAGCCTCGTTCGCTACCTGCTCGAGGAGACCGCCGAGCTGACGGACGCGATCGCGGCCACGGCGGGCGACCCGGACGACCTCGGCGCGTTCGCCGAGGTCGAAGAAGAACTGGGGGATGTTCTCCTGCAAGTCCTGTTCCACGCCGCGATCGCCGAACAGGGCGGGGCCTTCGACATCACCGATGTGGCCGAGACGCTGCGCCGCAAGCTCGTGAGACGGCACCCGCACGTGTTCGGCGAGGTGGACGCCGCCGACGCCGAGACGGTGAAGGCGAACTGGGACGAGATCAAGGCGGCCGAGAAGGGTGGCGGGACGCCGGGGTCGGCCCTGGCGGGAGTTCCGTCGTCACTCGGCTCGCTGGCCCGGGCCGCGGAGCTGCAGCGGAAGGCGGCCACGGTGGGATTCGACTGGCCCGCGGTTCACCCGGTTTTCGAGAAGGTGGCCGAGGAACTCGGCGAACTGGGCGAGGCGATGCGCGCCGGCGACGAGGTCGCGATCGACCACGAACTCGGTGATCTGCTCTTCGCGGTGGTCAACATCGCACGCCACCTCCGGGTCGAACCAGAGCTGGCATTGCGCGCTGCCAGCCACCGCTTCGAGGCCCGCTTCCGGGTCATGGAGTCCGAGGGCGACCTCTCGGGTCTCTCCCTGGCCGAACTCGACGCTCGCTGGGAGCACGCCAAGTCCCAAACCGAGGGCTGAATCGGACGTATACGTCCAAACAAACCCAGGGTTAGATCGGACGTATACGTCCGATCTGGCCCGCGGATCAGGGGGCGGGGTGCCAGTCGGTCGAGCGGATGAGGCTGATCACGAACGCGGCGCACGCGATCGCGCCCGAGCAGCCGAGTATGAAGCGCCCGAGGTCGAGACCAGGACTCGGGACGGCACGTGCCGGCGCCAGGATCGAGTTCGAGGCAACGGGGTCGAACGCCAACCCCATCACATTCAGCAGAACGAACGCGGCCAGGCCGCCGGCCCCCAGCATCGAGACGAGGAACCAGACCTCCCATCCGAGGCCGAGGCGTTCGTCGTCAGTCTTCGACACCGTCGGTCCTGTTCAGGGAATCGAGTCGGCGGTTGAGCGAGAAGAGGCGGCCGAGCACCGGCATCAGCACGATGTTCAACCCGTGCAGGACCCCGATGATCAACAGGATCCCCGCCACTCGGAACACCGCGAATTGGGCCTGATCCGCGTTGACCGCCGACCCCCATCCCGGCTCGCGTTCGAAGCGCATCGTGAAGAGGATGTAGGCCGTGAAGATCAGGTAGTAGACGATGTCCGTCAGCACGATGTAGGACTTGCCGGTGCGAGGGTTCGCACGGAAGACGTCGGCCGCGTACGCCCGTCCGAACCGCTTGATGAAGGGCCCTAGCCACAGCGCCATTCCGATCAGGACCACCGTTGCGATGAGTTCCAGTGCCCACCAGGGCATGACCAACCTCCCGTTCGTGTGTGTCGACAGTGCGAACCCGAGTGAACCGAGCGACGCCAGCACGCCGACGCCGACGCCGAGACCGCGCGCGAGGATGCGGCGGCGCCTCCGGTCGTCCTCGATCGAGGCGGTGACCCGCTCGAAGAGATCCGGGGCGGGACGCGTGGCCGAGGCCCCGGACTGCAGTGCTTCGCTGAGGCGGCGTTCGAGCGTTGTCATTCCTCGCCCCGCTCCAACACCTGCTCCAGCGCCGCCATGCCCCGCTGGATCTGGGTCTTGACCGTGTTCACCGAGACCCCCAGCGTGCGGGCGATCTCGGGGTTCGACAATTCCATGTAATAGCGGAGCACCAGGCAGTTCCGTTGCCCCGGCGCAAGGCCGCGCAGCGCCTCGATCACCCGCTGCTGGTCTTCTGCCAACTCGAGCCCGTCGTCGAGACCGCCCGCCGGCGGCTCGGCTGACAACCGGTGTCGAAGCGACACGAGGCCGCGGCGATTGTGATCGCGCGCCAGGTTGAGCACGATCGAGCGCAGGTAGGCCGGGGCGGCGTGAGGGTTCTTGATCCGGTGGATCGATCGAGCCAGTCGGATGAATGCCTCCTGCACCAGATCTTCGGCGGCGTCGCGGTCATCGACGAAGAAGCGGGCGAGACGCACGAGGTTGCGTGCCTCGGCCTCGAAGAGGTGGCCCACGATCTGATCCACTTCAGCGCGCGTCCACCCAGCCTCCCAGGCGTCGGCGGAGATCCATTCGGCGAAGGCGACAGCCGTCATCTGCCATGGAGACGAACCCCGACCCTTTGGCGGGTGACGCGTCACCCATCTCGCTCCGGACACACGTCTGTTCGGTATCGCAACGACCCGTTGCGGGAGGAGAATGAAATGCGATACAGACAAGGGTTGGTGTGGCTCCTCGGTGCTTGCATGGTGGTCCTCACGACGATCCCCGTGCTGGCTGGACCGGGCACGTTCTTTCGGGGATCGCTGACGGACGTGCGCGCCAGTGCCGACGCCACCGATGGGGCTTGGGCGGTGGCGTCTGCGACCGTCCAGAACGGACGAACCGTCGTTCGTCTCAACGTCAAGGACCTCGGAGAGGGTGTGGTGGGCCGTACGTTCGGGGCACACGTTCATGTCGGACCGTGTGTGGCGGGCAACGGTCTGGCTGCCCTCGGCCACTACAACACCGGTGGCGTGGGGACGACCGCAGAGAACGAAGTCTGGCTCGACTTCACCGTGACGAACGGTCGAACCGGTCATGCGGTGGCGATCGCCGACTTCGAGATCCCGGCGGCGGGGGCGAGGTCGGTCGTGATCCACGAAAGTCCGACCCGCCCGGACGGTGCCGCGGACGGCAGGATCGCCTGTCTGCCGCTCGAGTTCTGAGCTGAACCCGGACTCCGACGTGGCCGGATCAGGCGATCCGGCCACGTCGGGGAACCGCCGGGTTGCCGGGGGCTCGCGCGCGGCGTTGCTAGCCTTCGGCCTCGAATACAAGGAGAGCTGGGCATGTCCACGCAGATTGCAGACATCCGGGCTCGTGAGATCCTCGACAGCCGCGGCAATCCGACCGTCGAAGCCGAAGTCCTCCTCGCTGGCGGGGCTTTCGGCCGGGCGGCGGCACCGTCCGGGGCGTCGACAGGGGCGCTCGAAGCCATCGAACTTCGGGACGGCGGAACCCGCTACGGCGGGAAGGGGGTTTCGCGCGCTGTCGACAACGTGAGAAAGGTCATCGCGCCAGGCGTCATCGGCCTCGATGCCACCGAACAGGAGCGCATCGACCAGGTGATGCTCGACCTCGACGGGACAGACAACAAGGCCAAGTTGGGAGCCAACGCCATCCTCGCGGTCTCCCTGGCGACCGCACGGGCGGCCGCTTCCCAGGTCGGCCTCCCACTCTTCCGATACCTGGGTGGACCATCTGGCCGGCTGCTTCCCGTCCCCTGTCTCAACGTCGTCAACGGCGGCGCCCATGCCGCCAACTCCGTGGACATCCAGGAGTTCATGCTCGTCCCTGGGGGCTTTGGCACGTTCTCAGAAGCCCTGCGGGCCGGT
Organism: Acidimicrobiia bacterium; assembly: GCA_035544575.1. GTDB lineage: Bacteria > Actinomycetota > Acidimicrobiia > Spongiisociales > ZC4RG35 > DATHWB01. The sequence continues at coordinate 81,709 of DATKEC010000115.1, read as the reverse complement.
GTCGAGACCTACCACGCCCTCCGTAAGGTGCTCGCCGGTCGCGGGTTGGCGACCAACGTCGGTGACGAGGGCGGGTTTGCGCCCAACCTGCCGACCAACCGGGCGGCGCTCGACCTCCTGACCGAGGCCATCGAAGCTGCCGGGTATGCCGCCGGTGAACAGATCGCGCTCGCCCTCGACGTCGCCGCGTCTGAGATCTGGCGGGAAGGCAAATACAACCTCGAGGGCAAGGAGCTGACATCCGAGGAGATGGCGTCCTACCTCACCGAACTCGTCGATGCGTACCCGCTCGTGTCGATCGAGGACGGGATGGCAGAAGACGACTGGGACGGCTGGAAGGGCCTCATGAAGCAGGTGGGGGACCGCTGCCAACTCGTCGGTGACGACCTCTTCGTGACGAATCAGGACATCTTGGAACGGGGGATTCGGGAGAAGGCCGCCAACGCGATTCTGATCAAGGTCAACCAGATCGGCTCGTTGTCCGAGACTCTCCACACCATGGAGATGGCCGAGCGTGCGCGTTTCGGCCGCATGGTCAGCCACCGTTCCGGCGAGACCGAGGACTCCTTCATCTCCCATCTCGCCGTTGGAACGAACGCCGGTCAGATCAAGACCGGGGCGCCGGCGCGGGGCGAACGGACCGCCAAGTACAACCAGCTGCTGCGTATCGAAGAACTGCTCGGGGACCAGGCCCGGTACGCAGGTTGGGACGCCTTCCGGAGACTCCGTTGAGAGTTCTCAGACGTCCCGTGATCTTTCTGGTGTCGGCGGCGGCGCTCGTCGTGGCCGTTGCAGTCACCACCAACGCGCTCCCGCTGCGCCAGTTCGTCGATCAGCAACAGGAAGTCGCCCAGGCCCGCTCCGAACTGGACGACCTCAAGCGCGAGAACTCGATTCTCACCGACCAGGTCGGCGCGCTTCAGACTCCGCTGGAGATCGAACGACTCGCCCGTGAGAAACTCGGGTACGTGCGTCCCGGTGAGGCGGCCTACGTCGTGATCGAACAGGACGCCCCGCCGGTGGAGTTCCCCACGGACGTGGCGGGCGGAATGGCCGAGGGCGAGGCGGTGCCCTTTCTCACACGCGTGTGGGACTTCGTGACGGGACAGGACCTGGTCGACGGGTGACCGACCGCGCCGATCTGGAAGCCCAGATCCGCCGTCCACTTCGTGCCGAGTCCGCGGTCGTCGCTCGATGTCCGCTCGGCCTGCCGGTCGTGGCGGCGGTCCCCCCGATTCTCGATGACGGGACGCCCTTCCCGACCCGCTTCTGGCTGAGCTGTCCGCTGGCGTCGATCCGCATCGGACGTCTGGAGGCCAGTGGGGGAGTGAGGGCGATGGAGCGTCACGCAGAGGCAGATTCCGACTTCGCGCTCGAACTCGAAGCCGCGCATCGGCGATACGCCGCGGATCGCGACGCCGTGGTGCCGCCTGGGGCGTCCCCGGTTCCGAGCGGGGGAGTCGGCGGGGCGCGCACAGGGATCAAGTGTTTGCACGCCCATTACGCCGATCACGCCGCCGCCAACGACAACCCGGTGGGACGGATGGTGGCGCCGTGGGTCGAGCCGCTGAACTGCACCATCCCTTGTGTGGTCGCCGGAGCCGCCAACCCGGCGTGGCGGGAACCCCGGTAGGTTCGTCGTATGGCGCGGGCGGCGATCGACATCGGCACCAATTCGATGCGATTGCTCGTCGTGGACGATACAGGCGAGGACCTGGTGCGTGTCGCCCGAGTGACCGGCCTCGGGCGCGGGGTGGACGCCAACCGGCGGCTCGACGAGGACGCTATTTGCCGGACGCTCGACGTCTTCGACGAGTTCCGCCGATTGTGCGAGCGACACGGGGCGGAGCGCCGGCGGGCGGTGGCGACCTCGGCCACCCGCGACGCCTCGAACCGCGAAGAATTCCTCGACCGGAGCGAGGACGTGTTGGGAGTGCGTCCGCAGATGATCTCCGGGATCGAGGAGGCAGAACTCGCATTCGCGGGAGCCGCCCGTGGCCGGGAGGGGGATCTCATCGTCGTCGACATCGGCGGCGGCAGTACCGAGTTCGTGTATCGGACCGACCGCATCCAGGCGGTTTCGATCGACATCGGCTCGGTGCGGCTGACCGATCGCCTGCTTCCGGTGCGACCCGTGTCCTACGAAGCCGTCGAAACGGCCATCGAGCACGTGGAGGGTCTGTTCCAGGAGGTGGAACTCCCCGGCGGAGTTTCGGTCATCGGTGTGGCAGGTACATGGACGTCGTTGGCTGGGATCGCCCGCGAACGCAGCGGGTCGGTCCACGACGAGAAGCTGGACCGTGTGGTCATCGACCGGCTCGTGGTCCGCCTGGCCGGTCTGACGGTCGAGGAGACGGCAGCGCTTCCCGGGCTCGACCCGGCGCGTGCTCCGGTGATCCTCGCCGGGGCAGTCATTGCCCGCGAGACGATGCGGCGTCTCGACGCGGTCACGGTGACGGTCAGCGAGCGGGACCTGTTGGATGGCGTCGTCGCCGGTCTCTGACTGTGATACTCGGAGTCCTGCCCGGCCCGGGTGGCGAAACTGGCAGACGCTGGGGGCTTAAACCCCCCTGTCCGAGAGGACGTGTGGGTTCAAATCCCACCCCGGGCACCGCCTCGCAGGCGCGGAAAGCCCCTGCGCTCCTGCCGCCGAAGGTCTCAGCCCGCCCACGCCCCCCGGTTGAAGCTCGCCGCGTATTCCTCGGCCCGGAAGATGTCCTCGACGAACGTGACCTTGATGTTGCGGGGATCGCCGGGGACGACCTCGACCGACATCTCGGAGTGGCGGGAGGCTGTCGCGGCCGTGTCGACTCCTTCGCTGTTCTCGGCCTCGGCGGCGCGATGTGCCGCGAGAAGAGGCGCGGCCTGGAATGCCTGCGGGGTCTGCATCCGCCGAAGCTTGGCGTGGGGTGCGACCAACACGGATTCGCCCCTCCGTTCGTAGATGGGGCCTTCGATCGGGAGACCGGGGACACCGCCGCCGCTGCGCCGCGCCGCCTCGATGGTGGCGGCCAGGATCTCAGCGGTCATGAACGGTCGGGCACCATCGTGGATCACGACGATGTCGACCCGCCCTCCGTCGATGCCATCGGCCACCGATGCGATCGCGTGCCACTCGGACTGATGGCGACTCTCACCGCCGGTGACGACGGCGACGAGCTTGGCCCAGCCCGCTTCGGAGATGAGCCGCTCGGCGAGGGGGCGGTCCTCGTCGCGCACCACGAGGATGACCTCGTCGATGAGTGGTGAACGATCCATCGTGTCGAGGGAGTAAGCGAGCATCTCGCGATCCCCCAACGGCAAGAACACCTTGTTCACGTCGCGTTGTACGCGGGACCCGCTTCCCCCGGCGAGAACGATCGCGACGGTGGCCATCGTGTGACGTTACCGCCGCACCGACTTGGCGTCTCGAACTCCTAATCTTGTAGCCATGTCCGGCCTTCATATGCTCCGCCCGTTCTCGGCGCGCCAACTCCATCTCGTTGCGGGTGATGGGAGGGTGGAAGCCTTCGCTGTTGTGGGTGACCATGGCACCGGACCGTCGGTCAACGTGCACGTCCCAACGCTCCGGCGGCGAATGCGGGATCTCGCCCCCCACATCAGCACGGTGGTGTTCTTCGACGAACCGGTGCCCGACGGGGCGCTGGTGGCACTCATCGACGACATGGTCGAGGAGTTCGTCGATTCCGCCCACGATGTGCTCGCCGTAGGGATGGCGGTCACCGAGGCGGTCAAATGGGTCGAGGACGACCGTGTCCTTCACGATGTCGACCGGGCCGGACTTGTCACGGTCCAATGTCCCGAGGTGGTCGACCGCCGCCGGCTCGATGAAGCGCTCGAGAAGCTGGGAGATCGGATGTGGATCAACCCGGCCAATCTCATCGTGTCCGACGGCGGATCGTTGCGGATCTACGACGTGGCGTCCCGCCGGCCCGTGGGCTGAGTTCGAGACGACTCAGCCACGTCGGGTGAGCCTCCGTGTGGAGACCCACCCAACGCAATCGTCGCCGACCGCCGGCGAAGGGACCTGCTCAGGAGATCGGATCCAGCTGGCGGGGGTCGGCGATCTGTTCCATGAACTCCGGATAGGCGGCGGCGCCGTGTTCCACCCTGTCCAGGCCGGCGAGTTCTTCTTCTGCGGAGACTCGAAGCCCCATCACCGCATCGAGACCCCGGAACACGATCGTCGAGGTGACGAATGCCCAGCCACCGATCGCCAGGATGCCGATGATCTGGTAGCCGATCTGGCTGAACCCACCCCCGTTGAGGAACCCGACATCGGCCCCGAAGATCCCCACAGCGAGCACACCCCAGATGCCGCACAGCCCATGCACTGTGATCGCCCCGACCGGATCGTCGATGCCTGCCTTCTCGATGGCCAGCATCCCCTGGACGACGACGAAGCCTGCCACGAGTCCCACCAGCACCGCGAAGTGCGTGGGAATGATGTCGGGCGCAGCGGTGATTCCCACGAGTCCTCCGAGGGCGCCGTTGAGTGTCATTCCCGGGTCGGGCCGGCCGAAGGAACGATTCGCCCATGCGGTGGTCATCGCTCCGATCGCCCCCGCCGCTGCCGCCAGCGTCGTCGTGACGGCCACGGTGGCGAAGTCCGCTCCGACTGCCGCCAGGGTGGATCCAGCGTTGAAGCCATACCAACCGAACCAGAGGATGAACACACCGAGCGCGCCGAGCATCAGCGAATGGCCGGGGATCGGCAGCGGGTTGCCGTTCTCGTCGTACTTGCCGATGCGCGGCCCGAGCACGAGGACCCCGGCGAGGGCGGCGACGCCGCCCACCATGTGGACGATCCCCGAACCGGCGAAGTCGTAGTACCCGAGCTCGGCGAGCCAGCCGCCACCCCACGTCCAGTGGGTGACGATGGGATAGATGAACCCGGTGATGAACGGTGTGTAGATCAGATAGGCGGAGAACTTCGTCCGCTCTGCCATGGCTCCCGAGACGATCGTCGCCGCGGTCGCTGCGAAGACCACCTGGAAGAACCATTCGACCGAACGCGCCGGATTGTTGAAGAAGAACTCGCCATACCCGATGTATCCGCCGATCGTGGATCCGCCGTATGCGAGGCCGAAGCCGACGGCCCAATACATGAGGGCGCCTGCGGCAAAGTCCATGAAGTTCTTCATGACGATGTTCGCCGTGTTCTTGGCACGCGTGAAGCCCGCTTCGACGAGTGCGAAGCCGGGTTGCATGAACATGACGAGGATGCCGGCGACGACAACCCAGACGTTGTCGAGTGCCACCGCCACCTCTTCCACGCTCTGGGCCAGCGCGGTGCCCGCCAACGGACCGAAGAGGGCCGTGGCGGTCAGGCCGCCAAATGTCAGTAGTCGTCTCCGCATTTGTTCCTCCAGTGTCTGTGTATGGGGACCCAGTCAACGTATGGACCTTCGTTTGCGGTCTCGTTATGCGCCTGTTGCGGGTCGGGAGCCATCGCGTTTCGATCGCGTTTCGGCGTTGGCGCGCTTGCGGCTGATGGCTGCGGCCTGCAATCTCTCGGCATGACCGCATCCTCCTCCGGAGCCGCAGGCGCAGATCTGAGCGACTCCCGCTTGGCGGGTCTGGGCGCCAAGGCAGTCGCTTCCGCGTGGTCCGAGCTCGCAGACCGCCATCTGATCGTCACCCGGCGGGCGAGGCATCGCTTCGAAGCTCGGGACTGGGCCGGACTGGCCGCCGATCACGTCGAGCGCCTGGATCTGTACGCCCGGGCCGCGGCCGACACCGCCGACCGCCTCCGCCACACTCTCGAAGCCAGGGATCACGATCCGATGGTGTGGGCGGGCATGAAGGCGGTCTACGCCGTGCTGGTTTCGACCCGACCTGACACCGAGCTGGCCGAGACTTTCTTCAACTCGGTCACCCGTAAGATCTTCACGACCGTCGGCGTCAATCCACGGATCGAGTTCGTGGACTCCGATGTGGTGGCTCCTGGCGTGACGACGCCGGTGTTCCGCACCTATCACTCGCCCGGATCCGCCGCCGCCCTCGTTGCCCAGATCCTCCGCGACACCGGTCTCGCGGCGGCATGGCGTTCCCTCGAAGAGGACGCCGCCCTGGCGGGGGACAGGATCGCCGATCGTCTCGCGACCGTCGGTGGACTGCGCAACATCGACAGCGCTGACGTGGTGGTACCCCTTTTCTTCCGCGGTTCGGGTGCGGCGATCGTCGCTCGGGTCTCGTCGGGATCCCAGGTGGTCCCTGTCGTCCTGGTGCTCGCCCACGCTGCCGACGGAGTGCGGGTCGATGCGGTCCTGCTCACCGAGAACGACGTCAGCATCCTGTTCAGCTTCACCCGGAGCTACTTCTTCGTGAACGTCGTCGGTCCCCAGCCGTTGGTCCATTTCCTCGGGACGCTGATGCCGCGGAAGCGCACCGCCGAGTTGTACATCTCACTGGGCTACGTCAAACACGGAAAGACCGAGCTCTACCGCGAGATCCGCCGTCACCTCTCGGTGGCGCCCGACCGCTTCGTCACCACCCGCGGTACGCCGGGGCTGGTGATGGTCGTGTTCACCCTGCCGGGCTTCGACATCGTCCTGAAGGTGATCCGGGATCGTTTCGGCGCGCCGAAGCAGGTCACCCGGGATCGGGTGTTGAATCGATATCGACTCGTCTTCCGGCATGACCGGGCGGGTCGGTTGGTCGACGCCCAGGAATTCGAACACCTGACGCTTCCCCGCGAACGCTTCGACCCCGGTCTCCTGGACTATCTCGTCGAGCAGTGTTCCCGCTCGGTGGAGGTCGACGGCGACACGGTGACCATCCGTCACACATACGTCGAACGACGGGTCACGCCACTGGACGTGTATTTGAAGGAGGCGCGCCCGGCCGATGCCGAGCGTTCGATCGACGACTATGGCCTCGCCATCAAGGACATGGCCGCCAGCGGCATCTTCCCTGGAGACATGCTGATGAAGAACTTTGGGGTGACCCGCCATGGCCGGGTCGTCTTCTACGACTACGACGAGCTACAGACCCTCGAGGAGGTGAGCTTCCGGGCGCTTCCCGATTCAGACGATCCCCAGGACACGATGTCCGCGGAACCGTGGTTCCCGATCGGGCCCGACGATGTGTTCCCGGAGGAGTTCCGGAGTTTCCTCGGGCTTCAGGGCCGGCTGCGTGAGGTCTTCGAGGCCAAGCACTCGGATCTCTTCGACCCCGTGACATGGCAGCGCTGGCAGCAGCTCCGGGCGGAAGGCAAGCGCATGGAGATCTTTGCCTACCGCGACGAAGTGCGATTGGGCAACCGGTGACGGACGTCGCAGCCGTTGCCGGCCTCACCCGACGGATCGGAGACTCCGTCGAGCGGATGATCCTCGGAAAGCGCCCCCAGATCGATCTGCTCCTCGTGGCCTGCCTTGCGCGGGGTCACGTGTTGGTCGACGACGTGCCGGGAACGGGAAAGACGATGCTCGCCCGCAGCCTGGCGATGGCACTCGGTCTCGAGTTCGGCCGACTCCAGTGCACGCCCGATCTGCTGCCCAACGACATCACCGGGGTGAACGTGTACGACCCGAGAGACGCCTCCTTCCGGTTCCGACCCGGCCCCGTATTCGCTGGAGTCGTGCTCGCCGACGAAGTCAACCGGGCCACTCCGAGGACACAGGCGGCTCTCCTGGAGGCGATGCAGGAGAACCAGGTCACTGTCGACGGTACGAGCCACTCCCTCGCCGAGCCGTTCCTGGTCGTCGCGACCCAGAACCCCGTCGAGTTCGAAGGGACGTTTCCCCTGCCCGAAGCTCAACTCGACAGGTTCCTGCTGTCGTCGTCCCTCGGGTACCCGGCACCGGCTGAAGAGGCCGAACTCGTCACCCGTTCGTCACGGCATCGCGCCGCCGGGGAGGTGGAGGTCGTGACGGGTGCTTCCGAACTCCTGGCCGCGATGGACGCGGTCGACGGCGTCCACATGGACTCGACCGTCGCCCGGTACATCGTCGAGATCGTCCGCAGGACCCGCGAGCACGATTCGTTGCTGCTCGGGGCGAGTACGAGAGCGTCGATGGCTCTCGGAGCCGCCGGACGTGCCAAGGCTGCCATGGATGGCAGGGACTTTCTCCTTCCCGACGACGTGAAGAGCCTCGTCGAGCCCGTGCTCGCGCACCGGATCGTGCTCGATCCCGACGCCCGTTTGCGCCGTCTCACCTCGCGCCAGGTCCTGGCCTCCATCGTCGACACGGTCGAGATCGGCTGAAATGCGCCGGCTGCTCCGTCCGGCGGTGGCAGTCGTTCTCATCGCTCTGGTGACCCGTGTCGATCCGGCAGTTGGAGTCGCGGTGCTGCTGGCCGGCTGGGCAGTGACGAGTTGGTGGCTTCCGCCGCGCCAGCTCGACGGCGTGTCCGTCACCAGATCGACTCCGGATCGGGCGATGTTCGGCGACGTGGTCGACGTGACTCTGCGCGTGATCGGGCCACGCCGCGTGCCGTGGATGCGACTCACCGACAGCATTCCCTTCTCGCTCGGACCGAGCACGCGCTGGGTCACGTCACTCGACCCCGGTCGGGCCCGAACCCACGTGGCGTCGTTTTCGGCCACCGCCAGGGGGTTGCACCGAATCGGCCCCACGACGGTCGCGACCGGTGACTCCTTCGGGCTCAGGCGCGTCCAGGCGACGCTGGTCCCGTCGCAGACCATCCTCGTCTATCCGCGCATCGTCTCGCTCGAGGATCTCACCGTCGCGGCCGGAGCGCCGTTGCCGCTCATCCCCACATCCGTTCCGCTCTACGCCGATCCGACCCGCGTTGTCGGCGTGCGGGACTACCAGCCAGGAGACCCGTTCCGGGCGATCCATTGGACTGCGTCCGCGGCGAGCGGCGATCTCCTCGTGAAGAAGCATCATCCCGGTGTGGCGCGCGAGGTCGTATTGGCGGTCGATCTCACGCGGGATTCACATCCTGCGCCCGGCCGGCGGCGATCGGCGGAGCTGGCGGTGACCGCCGCCGCGTCGATCGCCCATCATCTCGTCACGGTGCGGCGCGAAGCTGTGGGTCTCCGCATCGCGGGACGTGACGTCCCGACCGGCGAGGAAACCGTGGGGGAGGTGACGCCCGGGCGAGACGAACATCGGTTGACGACGATCCTCGAAGGGTTGGCCCGAGCCGACATCTCGGTCGAGGCGGATGGCACTGCGCTGCTCGACCCGTCAGGGCTCGGGTTTGGCTCTTCGGTCGTGCTGTTCGCCGGCGTGTTGGCCCGCGAACACGTGCTGGCTGCCATGGGACTCGCCCGCCTCGGCATCTCGATGACCGCGATCGTCACCGCGAGCGAACAGCACCGGGGTGAATGGGAGGACGAGATGCGCGAAGTGGGTGTGCCGATCCGGTCGGTCGCCCGGCTTGCCGACATGGTCGAACTGTGACCGCAGTCACTCTCGGCCTCCTCGCTGCACTGGCTGGGGTGTCGGTGGCTTCCGCCAGTCCGGCCACGCGTGGGTGGCTGGTCGGCGGCATGGCGGCGGCCATCGCCGTCGGGACAGGCGTGCTGCCTGATCGGGTCGACGCCGCCGGCACCAACCCTGAAGCGGTACGGGTTTGGCGCCGGATCGAACTCGTTGCGATACCGGGCGGCGTGCTGATCCTGCAGGTCTTGACCGGTTCCGTCCATGCAGTGGAGTTCGCCGTGGCGGCGGCTGTGGGATTCACTGTGTGGGCGCTGGTGAACGCCACCCTGACCGATGTCGACGCGATCGACCGGGCGATCGAACTGACCGACGGGATGACGCCTGTGCAGCGGCTCCGTATCCGCATGATGGCCGTCGGTCTCGTCAGCGTTTGGTGCGCGGCAGTCGGCGCGGTGGGGGTCGACGGTCTGGTCGACCTTGCCCGAGGCGCCGCGCCGACGTGGTCGCTCGCGCCATTCGCATACTTCGTGGTGGGTCTCGTCGCCGTGGGCCTGGCTGCGAGGCGCGCAGAACAGCACCGGTGGAGGAGGGACGGGGTGGACGTCGATGCCGTCGTGGCTGGTCGCTGGGCTCGCTCGGTGTTCGTCACCGTCGGAGCGATCGGCGTCGTCGCGTTCCTGATCGGACTGGTTCCCACCGGTGTCACCACGGTCGCGGTTCGGGCGCTCGGGTTGACCGGACCCTTTGGAGACTGGGTGGCGGCTCGGGCGGTCGGGATTCGGAACGCGCTCGACACCCCGTCGGCGCCGTCGGACTCACCCGAGGTGGTACAACCGCCGGTTCCGGATCTCGCGTCGCCCGAACCCGCTCCCCAGTGGGTGGGGGACGTCGCCCTCTGGGCGCTCCTCGCCCTCGTCTTCGGGTTTGTGGTGATGGCGGCGAGGAATCGCCGGGCGGGCGTGTCCGGCGGGGAGCCCGCGAACAGGCTCGGCGTTCGAGGAGTTGTTCGGTTGATCTGGCTGGTGCTCGTCGATCTCGTGGCCTCAGCTTGGAAGGTCATTCGGCGCATCCTCGGGCGCCGCGCCCGAGCTGGCGAAGTTCCCGACACGGCAGGTGGGGGCGGGACCCCGGCGGCGCTCAGGGTCTGGGATCCGCCCGATCCGATCCGGCGCCGTATCGCTGCCGCGTACCGAAGGGCAATCGGCGTCGTGTCGACCACACACGACCCGCCGCGTGGACCCGAGACCCCCCGCGAGTTCTCCGCTCGGGTGGCGGATCGCCGTCTCGGACGGGTGACCGAGGTCTTCGAGGAAGCCCGCTACTCGGACCACACCCTCACCGATTCCGACGCCACCGCCGCCGAGACCGCCGCCGCCCAGTTTCTTAGCGAATGAGCGACACAAAAACGTGACGTTTCGCGTGGCAAAAGCGCTTTCGGCCCTGGGGCGGCCAGGCGCCAGCGAGTAGGTTCGGCCCGTGGCCGACTATCCGTCCGAATACGAACTCGACATCGTCACCCGCAGCGGCCAGACCGTTCGGGTGCGTCCCATCACGCCCGCCGACGCCGATCTCCTCGTCGACTTCTTCGAGCGACTCGGCCCGGAGAGCCGGTACTACCGCTTCTTCCGCGTCAAGGCTTCGCTCGACCCCGAAGAGGTGACATATTTCACGACGGTCGATTACTCGACCCGAATGGCGCTCGTCGCGCTCTTCGACGGTCGAATGGTGGGCGTGGCGAGGTATGACGCCGAACCGGACGATCCCGCGCGGGCCGAAGTGGCGTTCTCGGTCACGGACGAGATGCAGGGTCACGGCATCGGGACCTCGCTCCTGCAACTCATCACCGCCTACGCCCGCGATCACGGCATCTCGGGATTCCGGGCTTTCGTCCTGCCGGAGAACGTTCAGATGATGCGGGTGTTCCGCAACTCCGGTTACGAACTCAAGCGAACGGTCGAGGACGGGATCTTCACGGTCGACTTCCCCGTCGCATACACCGACGATGCCCGCGCCCGGGCAGAGGAGCGAGAGCGGCGCGCGGTGACCGCTTCAGTTCTCCCGCTGTTCTTCCCACGTGCGATCGCGGTGATCGGCGCGAGCACCCGCGAAGGCTCGATCGGCAACACCCTCTTCCGGAACCTCTTGAACACCGGGTACACGGGCACCCTCTACCCGGTCAATCCCCGCACCCAGGTGGTCAACGCGGTCAGGGCGTATCCGTCGATCGTCGACGTCCCTGACACCGTCGACTTGGCGTTCATCGTGGTCCCGGCCGCGCAGGTGCTCGAGGTGGTTCGCGAGTGCGACGTGGCGGGCGTTCGCGGTCTGGTTGTGATTTCCGCCGGGTTCTCCGAGATCGGAGGCGACGGCGTTGATCTCGAGGCCGAACTGCTCGACCTCGTCCGCAACGCCGGGATGCGGATGGTGGGTCCGAACTGCATGGGACTGCTGAACACGGCACCATCGGTGAACCTCAACGGCACATTCGCACCGGTCTACCCACCCGCCGGCAACGTGGCCATGTCGTCACAATCCGGCGCCTTGGGCATCGCAATCCTCCAATATGCCTTGCGCTCGGGGCTCGGGATCAGTCAATTCGTTTCGGTCGGCAACAAGGCGGACGTGTCGGGCAACGACCTGCTGATGGCCTGGGAGGACGATCCGCAGACCGACGTAATCCTGCTCTACCTCGAGTCGTTCGGCTCGCCGAGACGGTTTGCCCGCATCGCACCCAGGGTCGCCCGCAAGAAGCCGATCGTGGCTGTGAAGTCTGGGCGGACGACAACGGGCAGCAGGGCGGCGTCGTCGCACACCGGCGCCTTGGCGTCACTCGATGTGGCGGTGGATGCTCTGTTCCGCCAGACGGGGGTGATCCGTGTGGATACTCTCGAGGAGCTCTTTGCGGTGGGGTCGTTGCTGTCGACTCAACCTGTTCCGAAAGGACGCCGGGTGGGCGTCGTCACGAATGCCGGCGGCCCGGGCATCCTGGCGGCCGATGCGCTCGAGGCCAACGGTCTGAACATCCCCGAACTCTCGGATGCGACTCAACACGCGTTGCGTGCGAAGCTCCCGGCGGAGGCGTCCTTCCGCAACCCGGTGGACATGATCGCCGGCGCGGGAGCAGCGCAGTTCTCCCACGTCGTGTCGACCATCCTGGAGAGCGGGGAGGTGGATGCCCTGCTCGTGATCTACGTGCCGACCTCCGATGCCGGCGTGGAGGAGGTGGCGACTGCGTTGCGCATCGCGGCTGAGAGCTATGACGGTCCAACCACCCTCCTTTCGGTCTTCATGCAATCGGACACTGCCGCCGCGTTCCTCCGGTCTGAGCGAGTCGCGATTCCGACCTACTCCTTCCCGGAGTCTGCGGCGATCGCGCTGTCGCGTTCGGTCGGCTATGGAGAGTGGCTGCTGCGAGACCCCGGGGAGGTTCCGCCACTGTCCGGCATCGAGGTTGGCGTGGCCCGCGCGGTCGTGGGTGACGTCCTCGCCCGCGCCGGCGAAAAGGGAGCGTGGCTCGAGCCGACCGCGACCGAGGCCGTCCTTTCGGCATTCGGGCTCAGCCTCCCCAAATCCAGGACTGTCACGACGCCGGACGAGGCCGTGGAGGCGGCTCGGGAGATTGGAGCTTCGGTCGTCTTGAAGGTGATCTCGGAATCCGCCCTTCACAAGTCCGATGTCGGAGGCGTGCTGCTCGACGTCGTCGGTGAAGAGGCCGTCCGAGCTGGGTTCGCGTCGGTGACCGCGGCGGTGGCCGAACATGAGGGCGTGCTGGTCCAGGAAATGGTCAAAGGTGGCCATGAAGTGTTGATCGGGGTGACCGAAGACCCCAACTTCGGACCGCTGGTCGTCTATGGGCTCGGCGGCGTGTACGTCGAACTCTTGCAGGACGTGGCGTTTCGGCTGACGCCTCTGACGGACGTGGATGCCCGCGAGATCGTGCGAGAGATCAAGGGAGCCAGGCTCCTGGACGGATATCGGGGTTTCCCTGCTGGGGATGTCGACGCCGTCGTCGACACCATCCTGCGGATCTCCGCCTTGGCTTCGGCGATTCCGGAGATCACCGAGATGGACCTCAATCCGGTGATGGTTCTCGAGCCCGGGAACGGGGTGCGGGTCGTGGATGCCCGGATCCGGGTCAAGCCGGTGCGCCAGGGCTGGTTCCCGTCCATCGACGACCTCCCCGCTGTGGTCCGCAAGAGTCCGTAGCGAACACCGCCGGAGGCCGGCCGATGGCTCGTCGCACGGGCCATCGATGCCGGAGCGTCGCCTCGCTAGCGTCTTCGTGTGCTCCCAGCAGATCCATCCCCCGGCCAACAGCGCTGGCTGCTCGCACCCGGCGACAGGAATCTGGGACGGGTGTGGATCACCGTGGTGTTCGCGGTCCTGACTGTGGCGGGAGTTGCGGTCGTCACGGTTGTCGGGGTGCGCAGCGGAGAGGATCGGGTGGAGATGGTCGAGCGCGGCGGGATCGCCGTCGATCTCGCGGCGCGGCTGCGTGACGCGGTCGAAGCGCTCCAGGACGAGAGGGGGGTCGCCGAGATGTGGCTGACGAACTCGTCGGTGCAGATCCGGGAGTCCTATGTGACCGCTCAGGAAAGCACCGATCAGGCGCTCGACCGCCTGCGCGCCGAGTGGCAGGTGCGCGGCTCGATCGTCGATGACAACGGACCTCCCGTGCTGGCTGACATCGACGAAGCGACGGAACCGCTGAACGAGTTGCGCGATGCCACGCTGCGCTTTCGCGAGGGCTCCACTGTCGAGGCGTATTCGGCGGTCATCAGCGTGGTGATTTCCAGTGCCCGCAGGGTGGAGGGTGTCGCCGCCGGCTCACCGCTTTCTGCCCGGGTGAGAGCAGAGGTGCGGCTCCTCGAAACGGGCGAGGCCCTCGCACGCCAACGCGATGTTGTCCTGGGCGTTCTGGCCGAGGGGGAGCCGTTGGGTCAGGACGAGATCGTCCGGCTGTTGCTGCTGCAGCAGGAGGCGCGGACCAATCTCTCTTCCCTCAGGTTCATCGAGGTCGACGCGATCGCGTTTGGTGTCGGTGATTTTTTGAGTGCGATGAACACCGACGACGTCAGCGCGATGCTTGCCTCGCTCCGGACGGGAGACGAGCGCGTCGACCCCGGCGTGTGGTTCCAGGCCGCGTCGGAGCGGTTGGCATCGCTTCGGAGCCTGGGTGACATCGTCGAGTCCGATTTGGTGACGACCACAGACGATCTGCGGTCATCGGCGGAAACGATGAGGCTGCTGCAGACCGTCGGTCTGACCGCGCTGCTCGCCGTCTCGGTACTCGCCGGACTTGCCGCGGTGGGTGCAGCCCGGGAACGAGCCAGAGCGCTCGACGAACACCGCCAGCTCGCCGCGGGCCTTTTCGAATGGTTTCTGCCCGCGAGGCTCATAGATGTCGAAGGCGTTCGGATCGCCGCCCGGTACGACGCAGCCTCGGAGTTCACGCGCGCCGGAGGTGACTGGTACGACGTGTACCACGTGAGTGACGGCCGGGTCGCCCTCACGATCGGAGATGTCGCGGGCCACGGCGCCGCCGCCACCGCCCAGATGGCTCAGGCACGCAACCTGCTGCGCGGAATCGCCCTGGCGGCCGAGGAGCCGTCCCCTTCTCACCAGATCGCCCGGCTCGATGCGGCACTGCGCGGTTCGGACACCATGGCAACGATCTTTCATGGCCTGCTCGACCTCGCACGCAACCAGCTGGTGTACACCCGGGCCGGCCACCTTCCGGGTCTCGTGCGCCACGGGGCGGGCGTGGAGATGCTGGCGGGAGCGCTGGGCTCGCCCGTGGGCGTCTCCTCCGAGGGGGGCTACTCAGAGGCGGTCATCACTCTCGTCCCGCCGTGGCAGATCGTGCTCTTCACCGACGGCCTCGTCGAGGAGAGAGGCGGCGCCGACATCGAACAGAGTGTGAAGGCGCTGGCCGCGAGCCTGGCTGCTGCGACAACCGATGCGGACGATCTCGCCGATTCACTCATCGAGTCGCGACCCCGACAGCTGGACGACGCAGCAGTGTTGATCGTCGCGCTGGAAGGACCCGCTGCTGGCACAGGCGATCTCTCAAACGCCGGGTGAATTCCGATTCCTGTTCGTCTGCTCTCAGTCGCCGGCTGGATCCTCGAGCAGGTTGCGTACCCGCTCGAGGGACTTCTCGAGCAATCGAGACACATGGACCTGGGAGACGCCGACGAGCGGTGCGATTTCGGCCTGCGTGAGATCCTCGAAAAAGCGGAGATAGAGGATCTGCTGCTCACGGTCGCTCAGGCGATCGAGCACCGCTTCGATGGCCGGCCACTCTTCGGCGGTGGCCAGATCGGAGTCCACGACGCCGATGAGTTCGCCGAGGCTTCCGGTCTCGCTGCTGGGTGCCGGCGCGTCCAGCGATGTCAGTGAGTATGCGTCGCTGGCCAACATCGCCTCGAGAACGTCATCGACCGCCATGTCGAGGGCAACCGCGAGCTCCTGGGGGGTCGGCTCCCGGCCCAACTCCTGGGCGAGTTCGCCCGCCGACTTCTTCACAGCGAGCGATCCGTCTTTGAGAGAGCGCGGCACGCGCATCGACCAGCCGTGGTCACGGAGGTGTCGCTTGAGGGCCCCCGAGATCCATGGCCCGGCAAAGCTCGTGAACTTGACGCCGACGCCAGGATCGAAGCGCTCGATGGCGCGAACGAGTGCGAGCAGTGCGACCTGTTCGAGGTCGGTGCCTCGTTGCCGGCTGGCGCCGAACCGCCGGGACATCGCCGACGCGAACCCCGCGTAGCGCTCGAAGAGCTCGTCACGCGCGTCGCGGTCGTTAGGAAGCAGCCCGAAGAGATCGTTGTCGGGGAGTTCGCTGAGATCTTGGCGCCGGATGAGATCGATCTCGAACCACAGCGAGTCGTCTGCCGACCACCGGTCGGCGACTCGGTTCAGGAGCGCCGTGACGATGGCATCTGGTTCCCCGATCGGACCCTCGTCGGTGGATATCGCCACCCGAATGCTCCGTCCCGATTCGACGAGCTTGAGCGTGGCTGGCCGTTCAGAGGTGATCACGAGCGTCGTGATCTCCCCGGCGAGGAGGGAAGCATCGATCGCCCGGAGTCGGGGACCGCTGGTGATGAGCGATCCGACGATACGCCGGGCGACGAAGGGAGCGCGGAGGCTCGGAAACAGTCTGATCTCGACGACGACCCCGTCGTTGTCCGCGGGCGAGGTGTCGGTCACTCCGGGAGTTCGTCGCAGCTGGCGACTACGTGGAAGTCGGACGCCACACCGGCGAGGCGCATGGTGCGCACGACGGCCGAGCCATCGGCGGCGCACACGACGAAGCGCCCTCCGTCGCCTTCCACCCTGCTGCGCGCCATCACGAGGACACGAAGACCGGTCGAGTCGATGAAGGTCACGTCGGTCATGTCCACGACCAGGGGATCGGCTTTCAGGCCATCGAGGGCCTCGTCGAGTTCAGGGGCAGTCTTGAGGTCGATCTCGCCCCGGACGACGACCTGACGCCGCGAGCCTCGCTCGACGGTCTCGACTTCGAATATAGGTCCGATCACTTTTCTCGACCCGCTGTTCGGTTCGGTGGCTAGGCGCCAGAGTACCGTCAGCGAGCAGGGCGGTTGCCGGATCCGCGGGGCTCGCGTCGTCGACCTCGAACCACACCTCGACGATGTCGTCGTGTTCGTCGATGCCCCATCGGTCAACCCCCCGGTCGACGATCGTCAGACCTCGAGGTTCACTGAAGGGGCCGGCGAACTCGGGTTGGAAGGGAGGACCACGTTGCGCGACGCAGACCCGCAGGTAGGTGTCGTCCTTGGCAATTGAGAGCGTCACGCCGGCGCCAGGCGAGTGTCGAGAACCGTGCGTCACTGCGTTCGCGACGAGTTCGCTCACGGCCAGGACGATCTCATGACGCCGAGGGTGATTCCTCGTCCAACCCTCGACCAGACGCCGGCTCCGGGCAGGCGCGTTCAGGTCATTTGGGAGGTGGTGCTCGGCGTGTCGCATGCGTGAGGGTGAGGTACCCGGTCACGGTGCGGTTCATACCTGGGAGCTGTGGGCCACTCGTGAGGAAATCGTGAAGAAATCGGGCAAAGCGTGTGTCAACGTCGCGCCCGCTGGGTATCACTCACCAGGCGAAAGAAGGAAAGCCATGAAGGTGGATACCGTCACCAAGAAGACCGAGCGGGCGCTCGAGGCAGCCACCAAGGCCGCAGAGCGCGCCCTCGGGGATCTGACCGAAGCGGCAACGGACCTGTATGCCGACCGCAAAGACGATGCCGAAGATCTCCTGAAGGAAGCTGGCAAAGCAATCAGCGACTCCGTCAGCAAGGCGGGATCGAGTTTGTTGGCGCTGCTGCCGTCGGAGCGTCGCAAGCGCCGCAAGAAGGCCGGGATGCTGACTGTGGCCGGACTGATCGCCACGTACGCGGTCTACCGCGTCGTGAAGTCCTGGAGCGCTCCGAGCGAGCAGCGCGCCTCTGACGCGCGTCGCCCCAACGTGACCGAGGTCGCGTCGGGCCACTGAACGTCTCCACGGAGACACACAGCGTCTGGCTGTCCAATATTCTCGGCGTCGATGGAAGCTTCGCCGCGGAGGGCATGATGGCCAACATGGCCGACTACGATGTCGCCCGCTCCTCGTTCCGGCTCGAAGTGCCGGAACGGTTCAATGCCGCGGTCGACGTGGTCGATCGCCGCGCGGCAGAACAACCGTCCAAGCTGGCGCTGCGGATGGTCTCGCCCGACGGGTCGATAGCCGAGGACTACACCTTCGGTGATCTGGCGTCACGGTCGACACGGATGGGTCGGGCGCTTTCGGAGCTCGGTGTCCGCCAGGGCGACCGGATCTTCTTGATGCTCCCCCGGGTCATCGGCTGGTACGACGTGATGCTCGGTGCCATCAAGCTCGGTGCCATACCGATGCCGGGGACGACCCAGCTGAAGGGCAAAGACATCGCCTATCGGATCAACAAGGCGGGCGCGTCGGTGGCAGTCGCCGACGTCGACGGTGCCGCGGTCGTGGATTCCATCCGTGATGCCTGTCCGACCCTGCGAACGCTGATCGTCATGGGAGGACCGGCCGAAGATTGGGTGGACGGGGATGCCGCCCGCGACGGCGCCGGGGACGCATCGCTTCCCGCGGACGTGACCGCTTCGTCGGATCCGATGCTGATCTATTTCACGTCCGGGACGACGGGTAATCCGAAGATGGTCCTTCACACCCAGGCGTCCTACGGCATCGGCCACCAAGTGACTGCCCGTTTCTGGCAGGACCTCGGTCCGGAAGATGTCTTCTGGGGCGTGTCCGACACCGGATGGGCGAAAGCTGCATGGTCGAAGCTCTTCGGACAATGGACCATGGGTGCTGCCGTGATGGCATGGAACGCCCGGGGAAAGCCGGATTTCGATCAGATGCTGCGGATGATCGTCGACCACGGGGTGACCGTCTTCTGTGCCCCTCCCACGATCTATCGCAACTTCGTGACTCGAGACCTCACCCGTTTCGACTTCTCCACGCTCCGGCACTGCCTGGCGGCGGGCGAGGCGCTGAACCCCGAGACGTTTCACGCCTGGAAGGCGGCGACGGGCACCGAGATCCACGACGGCTATGGCCAGACCGAGACGGTGAACCTCCTCGCCAACTATCCCTGCATGCCGATCAAGCCCGGGTCCCTCGGCAAACCGACGCCCGGTTTCGACGTCTTTGTCGTGGACGAGGCCGGTCGGCCCCTGCCTCCGGGGAACGAGGGTCAGATCGCCGTGAAGGTGAAGCCGGATCGGCCGGTGGGGTTGTTCGTCGAGTACTGGCGAGACCCCGAGGCCACACGTGCTGCACACCTCGGGGACTTCTACTTGACCGGCGACCGGGCATACGTCGACGAGGAGGGCTACTTCTGGTTCGTCTCCCGGGCCGATGACGTCATCATCTCCGCCGGCTATCGCATTGGTCCCTTCGAGGTCGAGAGCGTGATCATGGAACACCCCGCGGTCCAGGAGGTGGCCTGCATCGGTGTGCCCGACCCGGAGCGAGGGGAAGTCGTGAAGGCTTTTGTCGTGCTCCGTCCCGGCCACGAACCGTCCGAGGATCTCGCCGCTGAGATCCAGGCTCTCGTCAAGGACACGACCGCGCCCTACAAGTACCCTCGGCAGGTCGAGTTCATCGACGAACTCCCCAAGACGGTCTCGGGCAAGATCCGGAGAGTGGACCTGCGGGCACGGACCTGACAGCAGGGCACGGCTAGCCTCGTCGCCGGTCGCCGTCATTTGGAGGAAGCCCGATGTCGCTGGTCGATTTCAGTACTGACGGATCGGTCGCCGTCGTCCGGCTCAACCGACCGCCCGTCAACGCGCTCTCAGAGGAACTGAGCTCGGATCTGCATGAGGCGTTCGGGCGCTGCGAGGACGCCTCGATCAGAGCCGTCGTCGTCACCGGAACGCCGCACTTCGCGGCCGGTGCCGACATCAAGGGATTTCAGGCCGTCTACGAGTCTGGTGGCGACGAGCAGATCGCCGGCACCCTCCTGAAGGCGGTGGATCGTCTCGAACGGCTTCAGAAGCCGACTCTGGCAGCCATCCATGGATACGCCCTCGGCGGCGGGTTGGAGCTGGCCATGGGAACGGACTTTCGTTTCTTGGCCACCGACGCGCAGGTGGGTCAACCGGAGATCAAACTGGGGATCATCCCCGGGGCGGGTGGCACGCAGCGATTGCAGAGGCTCGTCGGATATCAGAAGTGCAAGGACATCGTCTACACGGGCCGTTTCGTCGATGCAGCCGAGGCGCTGTCGATCGGTCTGGCCGATCGGGTGTTCGATTCGGATCAACTGTTCGACCAGACGATGAAGGCAGCCAAGAAATGGGCGGCGGGGCCAACCCTCGGCATCGCCGCCGCCAAGCAGGCGATCAACGGCGGGCATGGTCGTCCGATGCACGACGCCCTCGAGATCGAGGCCGCCGCGTTCCAGGAGTCGTTCTGGACGAACGACGCCCGTGAAGGTGTGGCCGCCTTCATCGAGAAGAAGGAGCCGAACTTCAAGGGAGAGTGAGCGGTTCGCGAGGAGCGGCCCGGTGGCCGCGCACGCGCGGAGTCGCCGAGCATGCCCAATGCTGGGTCGAGGCCCGTCAGGGGGTAACCTGAATGGCGAGCTGGGGACTCCCAGCCGCTCTCCCATCCGGGGATCGAGCATCGCAGCCAGCCAGGAGCAACGTGACCACCGCCGCCGAAGAAACCCTCGACACCACGACCTTCCAAGACCTCGGAATCGCCGCGGATCTCGCCGAGATCCTCAACAGACAGGGGATCACCTCCCCGTTCCCGATCCAGACCCTGGTCATTCCCGACGCTCTCCAGGGCCTGGATGTGCTGGGCAAGGCAAAGACCGGCTCGGGCAAGACGCTGGCGTTCGGATTGCCTCTCGTCGAGCGCCTGGTGGACGCCGCTCCCAAGCGCCCGACCGCCCTCGTTCTCGTGCCGACCCGCGAGCTGTGCTCGCAAGTCGCAGAGGCGCTCGAACCTTTCGTGACGGCTCGCGGTTTCGAGATGGTTTCGGTGTACGGCGGGGTGTCGATGGGCGACCAGATCGACTTGCTCAAGGGCGGGGCGGAGGTCGTGGTGGCGACGCCCGGGCGCCTGATCGACCTCGTCGACCGCAAGGCGGCGATTCTCGACTCTGTCGAGACCGTCGTGATCGATGAGGCCGACGAGATGGCGAACATGGGCTTCCTGCCGCAGGTACACAAGATCATGCGGGCCGTCGGCGGGAATCATCACACGATGCTCTTCTCGGCCACCCTGGACTATCAGGTGAGAAACATCGTCCACAAGTACATGACGGATCCGATCAGCCACGAGGTCGAGTCCGACACGGTCATGGTGGAGACGTCGGTGCACCGTTTCATCGAGGCCCACCGCGTCGACAAGCCCGACATCGTGGCGAGGATCGCGGCGCAGTACCAGCGAACGATCGTGTTCACCCGAACCAAGCGCGACGCCGACTATCTCGCCAAGGCGCTACGCGACGCCGACGTCAACGCCTCGGCGATCCACGGCGACATCCCCCAGGCGCAAAGAGAGAAGACCCTTTCCCGGTTCGTCGCCGGCACCCTGCCGGTGTTGGTCGCCACCAATGTGGCCGCCCGTGGCCTGCACATCGACGGTCTCGACATCGTCGTCCACTACGAGCCGCCGGACGATCCGCGGGTCTACGTTCACCGATCGGGCCGGACGGCCCGGGCGGGCGAGGAGGGATTGGTGGTCACATTGGTGGAGTGGGACCAGCACGACATGGCCAAGACGATCATGCGCCAGGCCGGTCTCAACGAACCCATCGTGAAGATGTTCTCCAACGACGAACGCCTGGACGATCTCACCGGTTGGGCCCCGCCCCCACCTCCCGAGGTCAAGAGTGTGAGCCAGGCCGAGCGGCGTCGGCGTCGGCGTCGCCGTTAGGAGCTGTCCGCTTCGAGGCGGGCCTTCAGGCCCGCCAGGTTGCGTCGCCAGATCAAGCCGAGCACCGGCTTGGCGAGGAAGGCCGTCACCGCGCCCCCCAGCCACGCAGGGAACGTCAGCTCTTCGGTCCAGGTGAACCTCGTGGCACCCGCCACCGGAGACAAGGTGAAGCGGCCCGATCCCTCGACCAATCCCTCATGTGACACGCCGATGGCACGGCCGTCGTCCCACTCAGTCACTGCCATCACGTCGGTGGTGCGGAAAGGCCCGACCACCGTGCGGACCTGCATGACCGTGCCAACGCCTGACCGGGCATCGGACAGGAACACGATCGATTCCGCGTCGGCCATCCACCGATCATGTGTGGCGAGGTCCGACACCGCCTGCCAAACGTCGGCGAGCGGTGCGGTGATGTCGACGTGCTGAGTGATCTTCGCCATCGGAGCGAGGCTACAAACGGACATGGAGCACCCACAATCCATCGACAGCCGCCGGAGTCCGATGTTCTGTACCCTCCCCGCCGATGACTGCTGGATACCCGAGCGGCGTGGTTTCGTTCCTCATGACCGATGTCGAAGACTCGACGTCCGCGTGGGAGTCCGACCCGTCGGGCATGGCGGCGAGTCTCGCGCTGCACGATTCGTTCTGCCGCGACGTCGCATCCGAACACGGCGGGTACGTGTTCTCGACGGCCGGCGATGCCTTCGCCATCGCGTTTCAGCACCCCGGTGATGCACTCGATGCCTCGGTCGAGATCCAGCGCCGGCTGATGTCGGCACAATGGCCGGGACCGCCCATCCGGGTGCGCATGGGGATCCACACCGGCACCGCCGACGAACGGGACGGCGACTACTTCGGTCCGACGCTGAATCGTGCAGCCCGTGTCATGACGGCTGGGAACGGCGGCCAGGTGCTGGTCTCGTCGGTCACCACGGAGCTCTTGAAGTCGCGGATCGGCGGTGGGGTCGACCTCATCGATCGTGGGGCACACCGCCTGTCGGGCATGTCCGAGGCCGAGCGCCTCTTCGAGGTGTCTCATCCCTGGGCGGTCACCGCGGAACTCCGCACACCGCGGATCCAGCCCACCAATCTCGGCGAGCCTCTTTCGTCGTTCGTGGGGCGCGAACGCGAGCTGGCAGAGATCACCCGGCGGCTGGAGTCGGCCCGGCTGGTCGTTCTCGCCGGGGCCGGTGGCACCGGCAAGACCCGGCTTGCCGTCGAGTCAGGCCGAGTCTCGCTCTCTTCGTTCGCCGACGGCGTCTGGATCGTCGAGTTGGCGACCCTCTCGTCTCCCGCGCTGGTGATGACAGCCATCGGTGACGTGTTCTCGCTTCGTCCCGGTGAGCACGCATCGATCGAGGAAGTGGTCGTTCGCCATCTCTGGTCACGCCAGCTGCTGCTGATCGTGGACAATTGCGAGCACGTGCTCGAGGGAGCGGCCTCGGACATCCGCCTGATCCTGGAGGGAGCCCCGAATGTGCGCGTGATGGCGACGTCGCGCGAGTCTCTCGGTATCGAGGGGGAGTCGTTGTTGGCGGTTCCGCCTCTCGGCGTGCCCGATGAGGGCGGCTCGGGCACGGCCGACTCGGTGAAGCTCTTCCTCGACCGGGCGGCGAGTTCGGTGGCTGACTTCGATCCCGGGCCGGAGGACCGGCGCGCGATCGAACGAATCTGTCGACGGCTCGACGGAATCCCGCTGGGTGTCGAGCTGGCGGCGGCTCGGCTGAGAAGTCTCTCTGCGACGGAACTCGCCGCCAGACTCGACGAGTCGTTTCAGATTCTGACGGGCTCGACGAAGTCGACGTTGCCTCGCCACCGCACGCTCGAGGCAACCATCGATTGGTCCCATGATCTGCTGGCGTCTGCTGAGCGCGAGCTGTTCCGTCGTGTGTCCGTGTTCCGCGGGGGCTTCGACCTCGCAGCCGCCGAAGCGGTGGGGAAGCCCGGTTCCGGCGATGTACTCGATCTGCTCGACTCGTTGGTGGACAAGTCGCTGGTCGTGCCGGTGCGGCACGAGCACGCTGTTCGCTTTCGCATGCTGGAACCGATCCGGCAATACGCCGGTCGCCGTCTGGAGGAGGCGGGTGAGGTGGCGGAGGTGCAGGATGCCCACGCCAGTCACTTCGTCGCCTGGGTCGCCGTGGCGGCCCCATACACCCGGGGTCCCGCCCAGGTCGAGTGGGATCACCAGATCGATGCCGACTACGACAACATCCGCCTTGCGTTCGAAACGCTGCTGGCTTCGAACCGCCTCGACAACTACTTCTCGATGGCTTTCGACCTGTTCGTGTACTGGGTGCACTCCGGTTTGCAACTGGAGGCGATCGACACCTGTCTGAAAGGTCTCGAGCGTTCGGAACCGGCCGAGCTGCTCGGTCGGATCAAGGTCTGGCACGTGACAGCGCTCATGGGAGCAGAGATCACCAGTCCGGCGGCGATCGAGCACGCGCGCCGCGGCCTGGAACTGGCACAGCAATCGAGGGACCCGAACGCGATCGGTCGCATGGAACTGGCGGTCGGCGCCGCGATCAGACACGCCACCACGGATCCCGAGTACCTCGGGCATCTCGTCGACGCCCGAGGCGTGCTGGCCGAGGCTCCGGAGCCGCGATGGTGGGAACCGGCGTGGGACACGGCATTCGTGAACTTGATCCTGAGTGCGTACCTACCCACCACCGATGAGCAGGTGCGCGAGCACTCGGAGGTAGCGACGACCAGCTTCGAGCGCATTGGTGATCGGGCGATGCTCGGCGCCTCTCTCTTCGAGGGCATCGGCGGGCACGGATTCGTCAGTGACCGCAGCGTCGCTGATCTCCGCAGGGCGGTGGAGATCTTCGAAGAGGTTCGGGCCGAACACTGGCAAGCCCATGCCCGGATGAACCTCGGGATGATCCTGAAGCTGCGCGATCAGCCCGAGGAGGCCGCGATCCATCTCACACAGGCAGCCGACCAACTCGATGACCTCGGCGATGTCTTCTGCTGGGCCACCTCGATCCGGGCTCTGTCCCAGTCAGAAGCGGCACTCGGGATCGTTGAGAGCGCACAAACCCGCCTCGTCGAGGTCATCGATCGCTTCGATCAACTGCCGATGCACGAGATCGCGCTGCCGCGCACCCTCGATGCGATCGCGATCGCCCTGGACGCCGCCGACCGGTACCTCGAGGCGACGGTGGCGCTGGGACGCGCCGAGTCCGTCGAATTCCCCGTCGAATCAGTGATCCCCCGGACATCAGTTCTCGAGGAGATGGCCTCCCGGCTTGTCGCGGTGCTCGGTGCCCAGGAGGCGGCACGGCTGCGGGCCGAGGGGGCAGCTATGACGCCGCGAGCGTTTCTGACTCGAGCGCGTGACTGGCTGGCGCGGTAGGGGCCAGCCGTCAGTCCGCGCCGATGTCCTCGGCCCACACGTCGGGGTGGGCAGCCTCGTAGTCGCGCATCATCTCGATGCAATCGGCATCGTCGAGGACGATGATCTCGACTCCGTGAGCTGCCAGCCACTCGTGACCGCCGACGAATGTCGTGGCTTCTCCGATGACGACCCTCGAAATTCCGAACTGTCGTATCAGACCCGAGCAGTACCAGCACGGGGACAACGTCGTGGCCATCGTCGTGCCGCGGTAGCTGCGCCGCCGTCCTGCTGCTCGGAAGGCCGCGGTTTCGCCGTGGATCGTCGGATCACCGTCCTGCACGCGCCGGTTGTGACCCGCTCCCCACAACTCGCGGTCTGGTCCGAAGAGCGCGGCACCGATCGGGATGCCACCGGAGTCCCGCCCGCTGCGGGCCTCGGTCTTTGCCACTTCCAACATCGCCTCATACATCCGAGCAATCCTGGTGTGGCCGGTGGCGGCACGCCTCACTTTCGGGGGACATTGCCGACGAGGAACCCGGTTACCTCGGCGATCATGCGGTCCCCGGAGGCGAGCTCAGCGTCGTTGTGATCGGCATCCGGCAGTTCCAGCAGCCGAGCGAATCCGGCGGCCGCTTCCAGGACCCGCCTGCTCTGGTCGATCGGCACGATCTGATCCAACGTGCCGGCCACCACCAAGAGCGGGACATCGATGGCGCCGATCAGGTCGAGGTTGGGATATCGGTCCCTCAGCAGGATCGAGGCGGGGAGAAACGGGTAGTGCGTGCCGGCGATGTCGATCAGTGAGGTGAACGGCGACCGCAGGACCAGCGCGGCGGGGGGATCGTCGTGTGCGAGCCCGATCGCCACGGCTGCCCCGAGCGACTCCCCGAAGTAGAAGATCGCATCCGGGACTGTGTCCGAGCGGCCGCGCACGTAGGCCAGCGCCGCCCGGGCGTCCGCCGCCAGCCCTTGTTCGGTGGGCCGACCGGGGTTGCCGCCGTACCCCCGGTAATCGGTGAGCAGCACCGAGAAGCCGTTGACGCGCAGTGCCTCGCCGAGCGGCTGGCGGCCGGCGCGGTTCCCGGCATTCCCGTTGAAGACGATCACCGTCCCATGGGTTTCGTCTGCCGCGGCCAGGTACCAGGCGTCAAGCGTGACACCGTCCTCGGTGGTGTACGAGACGGCTTCGACCCCGGATGGAACGGCGGTGGGGGTGAGCGCCGCCGGGAAGTAGATCAACCGCCGTTGGAAGGTCCAGACGAGCGCCACGAGCACGAACGTGCCGACCAGCAAGGAGATGATCGCCGTGCGGACGTTCACTCCGCACCACGTCCCCGGTGGGTCGAGGGAGGTGCATCTGCTCGTATCCTGGCCGACAATCGCCTGAGGAGCTCGATGCAAGCCCGCAACGTTCGGTCGTTCACCACCGCTTCGGCGGATGCCGTCATCGTCGGAATGTATCCCGGACGGCGCCCCGCCGCGGGCACCGACGCGATACTGAAGGCGATCGGTAGATGGGCACACAGTGCCTTGGAGAAGGCCGGTTTCGACGGTGACGCGGGCCAGACGGCGACCCTGCCCAACCCGACCGGTTCCGGGCCGGCGCAGGTGGTGATCGTCGGACTCGGTTCCGATCTCGACCTCGAGGGCCTCCGCGCTGCGGCCGGTGCCGGTAAGCGAGCGGCGCCGAAGGCTCGGGTGGTGGCGACGACGCTGCATCGAGTCGATCTCGACGGGGCGTCAGGCGCGGTACTCGAGGGGATCGCCCTGGCGGACTACGTGTTCGAAACCTACAAGTCGAAGGCTGAAGCCCGTGCTGCATTGGAGATCGAACTCATCGGGGGACCGAAGGATCTTCCGACGATCGCCGAGAACGCCGCGGCGGTGGTGTCGATGGTGTGCTTCGCTCGGGATCTCGTCAACGAGCCACCCAAGACCCAAGCGCCGGCCGCTTTGGCCGAGCGAGTGGGATCCGTTGCGGCGCGTGCCGGAATCGCATATGAGATCTGGTCGGGCGACGAGTTGGTCGACCACGGCATGACCGGGCTCCTGGCAGTGGGCGGCGGGTCTGAACGGGTCCCGGCGATGATGCGGCTCGAGTACACGCCGCGCCGAGCCAAGGCCCACCTCGTGCTCATCGGCAAAGGGATCGTCTTCGACTCCGGCGGTTTGAACATCAAGTCCTCGGAGTTCATGGCGACCATGAAGTCGGACATGGCCGGAGCCGCGGCGGTGGCGGCGGCCGTCGTGGCGATCGCTCGTCTCGGCGTCAAGACGAAAGTGACCGCCTACCTGGCGCTCGCCGAGAACCTCCTCGGAGGCGGCGCCCAGCGTCCGTCCGACGTCATCACGTACCGCAACGGGACGACGGTCGAGGTGGGCAACACCGACGCCGAGGGGAGGCTGGTCATGGCCGACGCCCTCTGTCTCGCCTCGGAGACCGAGTGCGACCTGATCGTCGACGTCGCCACGTTGACCGGAGCGACGAAGGTGGCGCTCGGTCCGAAGATCGCCGGGATCTACGCCCGGGACGACGACCTCGCCCACCGTGTGCAGCATGCCGCCGACAGCGCCGGCGAGAGGGCATGGACCCTGCCGATGCCTGCCGATTACCGCAAGTGGAATGAGTCGAGCGTGGCCGATGTGAAAAACACCTTCGGGATCCGATACGGCGGGGGGATCGGGGCGGCGCTGTTCCTCGAGGAGTTCGTCAAGGACAAGCCCTGGGTCCACATCGACATCGCCGGACCGGCATATGTCGAGGACACCGAGCATTACATCCTCAAGGGCGGAACGGGCTACGGGGTCCGGACGCTCGTGGAGCTGGCATCGTCGATGGCCGGATGATCGACCAGTCTCTCGTCCCGATCCCGGACCTGTCCCGAGCATGTACGTCTGCCCAGGCACTGAGGGCGGCCGACGCGATCGCCCGGGATCTCGAGCCAGGCTTGGCCGTGTGGAGGATCGGCACCGAGGATGGATGCGACTCAGCCGGCCGCTCGATTCGCTGGGAGCTGCGCTATGACCTGCTGCGACGGCGTTCCGAGCTGGTGATCACCGTCGGCTTCACCCTCGAGGAATCCTCGGGTCGGTTTGGAGGTGCGGTGGCTTCGGTGCGTTTGGCGCCGTTCCCGGCAGAGGGCAGCGAATTGGCGAGGATGGCCCTCGCCGGCCAGATCACCGGGAGGGCTCTGCGAGCGGTTTGGCGCCAACAGGCGAGGGAACGAGAACCGCTTCCCGCCGATTTCCCCGACTCCGTTGCGGTCGTCGCGGCGGTCGCGCCCGAGCCGGTCCGCTCCGCACATGCCCGCGTCACCCGGTTGCGTGGCGCGGTGTGGTCGGTGGAGACACCGGGCCGCACCCGTCACCTCCGTCCCGACGACCTCCGATGAGCCTTCCCGAGAGGCGGACCAGCCGAACAGTCCGGCCGGTCTGCGATCATTGCTCTCGTGACAGCCATCTACCTCGATCATGCGGCCACGACGCCGATGCGGCCGGAGGTCCTCGCGGCGATGGAGCCCTTCTTCTCGGACAACTTCGGGAACGCCTCCGGATCCCACGAGGTGTCCCGGCGCGCCAAGAACGCACTCGAGGAATCCAGGGAGCGAGTTGCCGCAGCCCTTGGTTGTCATCCCCGGGAGGTGATCTTCACCAGCGGAGGAACGGAGGCGGACAACCTCGCCGTCAAGGGTGCCGCTCTCGCGGGCGGCGTCGGTGGAGTCGTCACGGTGGCGTCCGAGCACGAAGCGGTGCTCGAGTCCGCCGAGTTCGTCCGGCGCCTGGGTGGAGAGGTGAGCGTGGTCGGTGTGGATCCGATCGGCCGGGTCGACCCGGATGAACTCGTCGGCGCAGTCACCCGCGACACGCGAGTCGTCTCGGTGATGTGGGCCAACAACGAGACAGGGACGCTGCAGCCCATCCGGGAGCTGAACGATCGGCTGGCCGGGCGGACCTTGCTCCACAGCGACGCGGTTCAGGCATTCATCAGCGAGGACGTCGGGGTCGACTCCGTGGACCTGTTGTCGCTCGCCGCCCACAAGTTCGGGGGGCCGAAAGGCGTCGGTGTGCTCTACGCGGCAGACGGGGTCGAACTCGAGCCGGTCGTTCACGGTGGCGGTCAGGAACTCGGTCGGCGGTCCGGCACACACA
Organism: Acidimicrobiia bacterium; assembly: GCA_035544575.1. Classification (GTDB taxonomy): domain Bacteria; phylum Actinomycetota; class Acidimicrobiia; order Spongiisociales; family ZC4RG35; genus DATHWB01. The sequence goes on along the minus strand of DATKEC010000115.1, from coordinate 52,419 downwards.
ACGTGGCCGGCGCAGTCGGCCTGGCGGCGGCGGTGGAACTGACAGTGGCCGAGCGAGATGCCTTTCGGATCCGGGTGGAGGCAATTCGGACTCAATTCGAGAGCCTCCTCGGCCCCAGGGCAACGCGGACCGTGCCCGCCGAGTACAGCCTGGTCCAGCACGCCCATCTGCGACTCGTCGGACAACGCAACGAGACGATGCTCGTGAAGCTCGACCAGCGCGGCGTGGCGGCGTCCTCGGCCTCCGCCTGCCAGTCCGGAGCGAACACCGTTTCCCACGTGCTGGCGGCGATGGGGGTGGAGGCGCCCCGCGAGCACCTGCGGTTCTCGTTCGGATGGAACTCGACGCTCCAAGAGTCCGAGCAGGCGGCGCGAGCCGTGCTGGACGCGGCGAGAGTCCTCGCATGAAGGTCCTCGTCGCAATGTCGGGCGGAGTCGATTCGTCGGTCGCGGCGGCCCGAATGGTGGCTGATGGCCATGACGTGACAGGCGTCACTCTCAAGCTGTGGGCCGGACCAAACGGCGAGATGCCGACGGCCGGCTGTTGCACGGTGTCGGACTCGGAGGACGCGCGCCGGGTGGCGGCCCAGTTGGACATCCCCTATTACGTCCTCGACTACACCGAGGATTTCTCCCGCGGCGTCATCGACGGTTTCGTCAGCGACTACCTGTCGGGTCGAACTCCCAACCCGTGCGTCGAGTGCAACCGCACCGTCAAGTTCTCCCGGCTCCTCGAACAGGCGGCGGAGTTCGGTTGCGAGACCGTCGTGACCGGTCACTACGCCAGGGTCGATCGTCACGGTGGCCGGTACCGCCTGCGCCGGGGAGTCGACTCGGCCAAGGATCAGAGCTACGTGCTGTCAATGCTCGGACAGGACCAGCTCGCCCGCGTACGGTTCCCCGTGGGAGACCTGGAGAAGCATCAGGTGCGTCGGATCGCGGCGGATCTCGGTCTGCGGACGGCGCGTAAGCCCGAGAGCATGGACATCTGCTTCGTGGGCCGGGGCGACTACCGGGCGTTTCTGCGGGACGAGGCTCCCGAAGCCCTCGAGCCCGGGGCCGTGATGACCACCGACGGTCGCCAGGTCGGAACCCACGAGGGTGTGGCGGGTTTCACGGTCGGTCAGCGGCGAGGACTGGGTGTGGCTCTCGGTGAGCCTCACTTCGTCGTCGGCGTCGACGCTCCGAACCGGACCGTGACCATCGGCACCAGGGAGCATCTGGCGACCCGATCGATCGCCCTCGATCACATCGCCTGGACCCATCGACCGCTGGCCGGGGCAGAGCAGGTTCTCGTTCAGTATCGGGCGCATGGAGATGCAACAGAGGCCGTCTGGGACGGGGAGGCCACGGTCACGTTCCTTCAGCCGCAGGTGGCAGTCGCTCCCGGCCAGACGGCAGCCTTCTACCGCGGCGACGAGGTGCTCGGTGGAGGAATCATCGTCTCGGCCTGATCGCGTCGACCCGAAGCCGGTCAGCCCGCCTTGGCGATCGTCCTGACTCCGCGTCGCTCCATGTTCCCCCACGCTTTGTCTTGACGTCCCCGATGCATGGCTCGGACGCGCCACCAGACGGTCATCTGGCGTAGTCCGAGGTTCTCGACGAAGCAGATCGTCAAGAGCTGCAACGTCTCGCGAGGGTCGTTGAAGTATCCGTAGCGTTCATCGAGCAGCAGAGCGAAGAGCGAGGTGATGGTGCCGACGAACAGGGCGATGACGAAGAGCACCAGGACCTGCATCGGGTCGACTGCTCCCACCAACATCGCGATCGGTATCAACACGTACCCCAACAGTTCGACCACGGGTGCGACGAACTCGAAGAACACCATCGTGGGCCAGGACAGCATCCCGACCGCGCCGTGACGCGGATTGAAGATGCTCGACCGAAAGTCGCGCACGGCTGTCATGAGCCCGCGGTGCCAGCGGATGCGTTGTCGTCGCAGGACCGCGCGGGTCGTGGGCACTTCCGTCCACACGATCGCCGAGGGCGAGTACATGATCTTGTAGGGGATCTTGGCGTTGCGGTAATGGCGGTGGATCCGCATCGTCAGGTCGATGTCTTCGCCCATGTGCCCCGAAGCGAAACCTCCGGCGTCGACGACCGCGTCCCGCTTGTACAGGCTGAATGCCCCCGAAACGAGCGGCAGGGCGTTGATGGCCGACCAGAACGGCCGCGTCGCGACGAAAGCGCGGACGTACTCGAGCAGTTGATATCGCTCGATCAGCGACTTCGGTACTCCCGCTTCGACGACGTGTCCGTGGGTCACGGTGGCACCGTTGAGGGGACGGATGTTCCCTCCCACGGCGACGACTCGGTCGCGGTCCTCGGCGACGAGGCGCATGGCATGAACGAGAGCCTTGCCGTCGATGATCACGTCGGCATCGGTTGCCATGACGTAGGGATAACGGGCAGTGTTGATGGCCACGTTGAGCGCGTCGCCCTTTCCGCCATTCTCTTTGTCAACCACGGTCAGGGCGATCGGTTTGCGGGACTTGTAGACCTGGCGGACAGGTGCGGTGTCGATGTTCGTCCGCACCGGGTAGGGCACCGGGAACATGTCGAAGGCGTCGATCAGCCGATCGAGGGTGTCGTCGGTCGATCCGTCGTTGGCCACGACGATCTCGAACCGGGGATATGAAACCATCGACATCGACGTGATCGCTTCGACGATGCCGGCGGACTCGTTGTACGCGGCGACGACGATCGAGACCGGGGGAGCGAGGTCGGATGTGAGCATGTCCTCGATTCGCCCGTAGCGGGCGATCATGCGTTCCTTGCCGAGCACCGCGGCAGAACCGACGGTGAAGACCAGCATCGTCACCTGGTAGGCCAGGTAATAGACGAGCACGACCAGGGATGACACTGCGAGGAAGGTGTGCACGGTCAGGTCCGGCTCGGGAGGGGGCGCCGCTCGGAGAGGGCTCCAGAGATCGTGAGTTGATTGAGGGCGGCGTCAGCTGCGAAGTGGTCCGAGCCTTCGAGCGCCGCCTTGAGACGGTCGGTCCCTCCGGGCAGTTGGGTGAGGGCGCCGGCCGCGTTCTGACGGACCCACCATTGGCGGTCTGTCAGGAGTTGGGCGATCTCTTCGATGGCCACGTCGTCGGCCATCGCGCCGAGCGCAACGACCGCTCGGGCGCGAACCCGCCAGTCGTCGTCATGGATCGCCACCCGGAGCGGCTCGACGGACATGTCCGTGCCGGCGTGTTCGAGAGCGGATGCCGCAGCCACGCGCCAGTCCGGTCGGTCGGATCCGAGCAGAGCGATGAGGACGGGTTCGGCTCTTTCGTCGCCGATGAGCCCAAGGAGTCGGCCGGAGAGGGCAACGACGTCGACCGACGGAAAGGCCTTCGACCGCTCGTGCTCGACCCAGTTGATGACCGGCTCAACGGCGTCGGCGCCCATCTCCACCAGTGCGTCCGCAGTTCGGGCTGCCTCCCACGGTTTGACCCGCGTGGCGATGTCGAGGATGTGTGAGACGGCGCCGGTGTCGCCCACCCTCGCCAGGCCGCGCACGGCGTGGACCCGGACATGGGGATTCGGATCGTCGATCATCGTCTGCAATGCCGCGGTATGAGCAGGCGTCGCCAGATCGACGAGGCTCGAAACAGCCCGCAACCGCGTGGAGCGGGGGAAGCGGCGCCGGGCCCGTGTCACGAGGATGTCGCCGATGCCGAGCTTGTCGACGAGGGAGTCGACGAACCGGCGGTCCTCGCCCGTGACCATCAGGCGATAGTCCGCGACGGCATCGTGGAAAAGTGGGTCTTCGGCCCATCCCTGCCTGGGTCGGCTGGGAAGGACTCCGCGGCTCAACATTTCGCCGACGGCGGAGGTGTAGTAGGCCGTGCGGACACCGCGGTAACGCTCGATCTCCCGGTGGAACAACTTGACGACAGCCAGCACGACGACGAGGGATGCCGTGAGGCCGGCCGTCACGGCGAGGATCGAGACGATCGTTGCGTCCATCCCCCCCTATCGGCGCTCGCAGCGTCCGGTTGAAGGATTCAGCGCGGCAGGTGGGCTGCGATCCGTGCCTTGAGTTCTGGCATGGAGAAGGGCTTGCGGATGTAGTCGGCCGCGCCCAACTCGAGGGACTGGATGACGACGTGCTCATCGTCGACCGCTGACAGCAGCAGAACCGGGAACAACCGCTCTTCGGTTCGCCATCGGTGGAGGACGTCGGTGCCCCGCATTCCTGGCATCAGCTGGTCGAGGATCGCCAGGTCCGGGTCCTCGGCCCCCAGCGCATACGCGGCGTCGCCATCCTCCGCCTCCAAGACCTCGTGGCCGTCCGCCTGCAGATGGCGACGGACGAGCAAACGAACAGACGGGGAGTCATCGGCGAGGAGAATGCGGGCCATCGGGGCCGATTGTGGCATTCAACGGCTGCATACGTTGGTTCTGGCGTGAGTCTGCCGCCCCTTTTCGGGCTGCGCCTCGGTGTCACATCGAGCTGGCATCATCGCGACATGACCAACATCGATCCGACTGCCCGGGCCGAGGAACTGCGGTCGGCGATTCGACATCACGGCCATCGTTATCACGTGCTGGACGAGCCCGAGATCGCCGACGCCGAGTACGACGCCATCGTTCGCGAGCTGGAAGCCCTCGAAGAGCAGCATCCAGATCTCATCACGCCGGACTCGCCCACTCAGCGGGTCGGCGGTCCGACTTCGGACCTGTTCGCTCCCGTCGTCCATCGGCGCCGCCTCTTCTCACTGGACAACGCGGAAACCGTGGAAGAGCTGCGGGCGTGGGAGGACCGGATGACCCGGCAGCTCCAGGCGACCCCGGACGGGTACATGTGTGAGCTGAAGGTCGATGGTCTGGCGGTTTCACTCACATACGCCGACGGTGTACTGACCAGGGGCGCCACCCGCGGTGATGGCACCACTGGAGAGGACATCACGGCCAACCTGCGGATGATCGAGGCCATCCCGTTGAGGTTGTTCGGCGATTCCGTGCCGCGACTGCTCGAGGTGCGGGGAGAGGTTTTCATGCCGTATGACGCCTTCGAGGCCCTGAACGCACGCCAAGCCGAGTCGGGTGAGCGGATCTTCATAAATCCTCGGAATGCGGCGGCAGGATCGGTACGGCAGAAGGATCCCACCATCGCCGGCGAGCGCCGGCTGTCGATCTGGGTGTATCAGGCCGGCATGATGGAGGGTGGACCCGATTTCGCCACCCACGGTGAGACGATGACGCACCTCGCGTCGCTCGGGCTGCCGGTCAACCCGGCGTCCCGGGTGGTGGCGAACCTCGACGAGGTGATCGCCTATGTCGCTGAGGCCGAGAAGACCAGGAACAACCACGAGTACCAGACGGACGGCGTCGTGGCGAAGGTCGATTCGCTCACGTTGCAGGATCGGCTCGGGTTCACCTCCCGAGCACCGCGCTGGGCCATCGCGTACAAGTTTCCCCCGGAGGAGCGGACCACCACGCTGCGTGCGATCGAGATCAATGTCGGACGGACGGGTGCCGCAACTCCATACGCCATCCTGGAACCGGTCTTCGTCGGCGGGGCGAACGTGACGAATGCCACCCTCCACAACGAGGAACAGGTCCATCTCAAGGACGTCCGAATCGGCGACACGGTCGTCGTTCGCCGCGCAGGCGACGTCATCCCGGAGGTGGTCGGCCCGGTCGTCTCCCTCCGCACGGGGTCCGAGCGCGCGTGGTCGATGCCGAAGACGTGCCCGTTCTGCTCGCACCCGATCTCCCGTCCAGACGGCGAGAAAGTGGCGCGGTGCACCGGGGGTCTGGCGTGTCCCTCCCGGCTGCGGGAATGGCTCTTCTTCTTCGCCGGTCGAAGCGCGATGGACATCGAGGGCCTCGGTTACAAGACGATCCAGTTGCTCATCGACGAGGGACTGGTCTCGGATCCAGCAGACATCTTCTTCCTCACGCCTGCGTCCTTTGGCGGTTTCGAAGGATGGGGGGAGGTCTCGATCGCCAACCTGATGGAAGGAATCGATGCCGCCCGTGACCGCCCGATGGCCCGGTTGATCATCGCGCTGGGGATCCGCCACGTCGGCCCGAAGGCCGCAGACGAGTTTGCTCGGGCGTTCCAGTCGATCGAACGTCTCGTCGCCGCCGCCGAGGACGAATTGGTGGCCATCGACGGGATCGGACCGACCATTGCAGCGGCGTGGGTGGAGTGGGCCGGCGCCGAAGAGAATAGGGCGCTGTTGGAGCGTCTCCGGGCGGGAGGGGTCAGGATGGTCCATCCCGAGCCCGAAGCCACCGACGCCGCCGACGTCCTCGCCGGGCTCACCTTCGTGGTGACGGGAACTCTCAGCGGATTCAGCCGAGACGAGGCCCAGTCCGCGATCACCGCCAGGGGAGGGAAGGCGACCGGGTCGGTTTCGAAGAACACAACAGCCCTCGTGGTCGGCGACAGTCCCGGTGGGTCGAAGGTGACCAAGGCCGAAACGCTCGGTGTCCCGATCATCGACGAAGCCACCTTCGTCCGGATGCTCGAAACCGGGCCAGAGGCGCTGGGTTGATGGCTCCGGCGGATCAGATCAACGGCGGGGCTGTCCGGTCATTGCACCCGAAAGGTCCATGTGAACTCGCCCCGGTCTGGCAGACCGACCACGGTGTCCCAGACGATGCGCACCGTGTGTTCACCCGGGGTCCAGGCGTCCATGTAGAGGCTGGCGGGCGACGGAGCCCAGCGGAACACACCCGTCGCCTCCACGACGTTCACCTCGTTGGCAGGCACCAGGAATCCGTCCACATAGATGTCGACGGTGTAGCCCACGGCCATGTCGACTTCGACGAACGCCTGCAAGAGGACTGCGTCGCCGGGTAGCGGATAAACCGATTCGACGGGTTCAGGCAGCTCGATCGCGTCGCCGCCGCCACCGAATGCGAGGGCGAGAGCGACGACGGCCAGGGCGAGTGCTCCCAGACCGATGTAGATGAGGCGATAGGGCACGGCGAGCCAGGCTAGATCGCTTCCGGTGCGAAGCCGACAGCCAAGGGTCGCGACTCGCCGCCGTACCCCATTCCGCGGGCCAGAATGGACGTATACGTCCGATCTAACCCTGGGTTCCACGGGACGCCGGCTCGAGATTGGCCATCGACAGATCGGCATCGACGGTCTACCTTCATGTCGGTGCGAAGAGCCTGGGTGGGGTTGGTGCTCGTCGCCGCGCTGATTCCGGTTGCGCCGGAAGCTGCCGCGGCGTGTTCCCCCCGAACATTCACGTCGATCCAGCCCCCGGCGGTGGGGGCCGGGGATGTCGCGCCGGTACCGCAGGTGGACGCCCCCCCTCCCGCAGAAGAGCCGCCGGTCGAACCTCCTCCCGATCCGCCCCCACCCCCGGACGCTCCCCCGGCCGAACCGCCGCCACCACCACCACCACCACCACCGGTGGAGGACACAACCTGGACTCCTCCGCCTCCGGTGTGTTCATACGTGTATCGCATGGTCTTCCCGGTCGTCGGCGGTGGCGCGCCCGGCTGGTCGCTCTTCGGAGAACCCCGCGACGGTGGCGGGAGGCTGCACGCGGGTGTCGACATCCTGGCCCCGAAGATGACGCCGGTGGTCGCCGTGCGATCCGGCACCGTGTCGACGGTCCGTGACGCCCCAGGGGACTGCTGTTGGCTTTCGGTGCGCCATGACGATGGCTGGCTTTCGATGTATGTCCACCTCAACAACGACACCGTGGGCACGAACGACGGCAAGGGAGTCGGCATTCGCCCGGGACTGGCGCAAGGCGATCGGGTGGAGCAGGGCGAACTGATCGGGTGGATCGGCGACTCGGGCAACGCCGAAGGGGGCCCGCCGCACCTGCACTTCGAGCTGCGCACTCCGTGGGGCGAGCCGATCGACCCTGGGCCAAGCCTGTATTCAGCCAAGCGGCGAGCCCACCCGGCCCTTGTCGACCTCCCGCTCGACGCCCGTTTTGCCGGGGCGCACATCGACTACGACGCCGAAACCTCAGCGGTGATCTTCGACACCGCGACCGCGCTGGGTCTCCCGTCGTGGTGCGACACGTGGGGTGTGATGGCTTGCCCTGGGGCGGTCGCCACCCGGGTTGCCGTGGGAGGGTGGATCACCGGTCTCACCGGCGACTACACCGGTCCCTACATCTACTTCAACGTGATGGATCCGATTCTCGACCCGGAGACGTATCTGAGCGCGCGCGCCGACTGCGCGCAGCCGCCGATGTGCGACCAGCCCGTGACGCGTGGCGAGGTCGCCCAGCTCATCGTGGCCGCCCTCCATCCGGAACTCGTCCTCGACCCGAGCCAAGCCATCACCTTCCTCCACACGCGTGGGCAGATCGATGCCTGTGATCCCAGGGGGCTCGATCCTTCCGAGGAACTCAGCCGGATCGGCGCCCTGAAGATGCTGCTCCGAGCCTGGGGGTACCTCCACACGCCGCCCTGCGGTTTGATCTCCTGAGTAGCGTGCCGCGCATGCGGCGCAACCCCGTCCTCGATGATCTCGGCGGGAATCCGGTCACGCGAGTCCAAGACCTGGCGCGTGACATGCGCGCCCGTGGACTGCCTCTCGTCGACTTCTCGATCGGTGATCCCCGCGAGCCGACGCCCCCGTTCATCGTCGACGCCCTCCGTTCGGCCGTGCCGTCCGTTTCGCAATACCCGACGACGAGAGGCACACCGGAGTTGCGCGCAGCCATCTCGGGCTACGTGCGGCGTCGCTTCGGTGTCCACGTCGACCCCGCGACACAGGTGATGCCAACCACGGGCTCGAAGGAGGCGATCTTTTCGACTCCGCTCGCGTTCGTGGATCGCGCGGCGGGCGACTCGATCGTGTGGGCCACACCGGGGTATCCGATCTACGAGCGGGGCGCGCGGCTGGCCGGTGCCCGGGGGGTGGCGATTCCGATGTCAGGCGACTTCGTGTTCCGTCCAGGTGACATCGCCGCCTCGGAGTGGGCCTCGGCCCGGATCGTGTGGGTGTGCTCTCCCCACAACCCGACCGGTTCGGTCACCCCCGCCGAGGTGCTGGCCGAGTTCGTCGAGCGCTGTCGCCAAGCAGATTCTCTCTTGTGCGCCGACGAGTGTTATGCCGACCTGTACGAGGACGAGGCACCCGCCTCGGTGCTGGAGGTGGCGGGCGAGGGATCGCGAGGCGTGCTTTCTTTCCTGAGTCTGTCGAAGCGGTCAGGCATGACCGGCTACCGCACGGGTGCCATCGTCGGCGACCCCGAAGCGATCGCGGCTCTGGCGATGCTGCGCACGGCGACGGGGACTGCCGCTCCCGAGTACACACAGGCCGCGGCCGCGGCGGCATGGTCCGACGACGTTCACGCGGCGGACCGGCGGGCAGTCTTCACCGCGAAACGCCGGATCCTTCGTAACGCATTCACAGCCGCGGGCCTCGAGGTGGTCGGATCGGACGCAGGTCTCTACGTGTGGCTCGAAGTCGACGATGACCTGGTGGCCGCAGAACGGTTGCTCGAAGCGGGGATCGTGGTCTCTCCTGGACGGGCGTTCGGGCCCGGCGGAGAGGGCCATCTGCGGCTGGCTCTCGTACCGACTGTCGACGAGTGCGAGGCGGCCGCAGCGCAGGTCATCGCAGTCCTGGCTACCTGAACTCCACGTGGTGTGACGGTGAATCCATGCGGTCGCCGAGTGCTTGGAGCGCGGTGGCGGCTCAACTGAGCCCGCAGGCGCCCCTCTCAGCGTCGGGGTCGCCTCCGCCGAATCGGACCCGCTCGTACATCGCGATCCTGCCCAGCGATTGGTCGTCGAGGTGACCGAAGGGAGGCATCACGTGGTCCACGGGCTTGTCCTGGCTGCCGTACGCAGGCCCGACTTCGGCCTTCCAGCGTTCCGAGCCGAGCCGGATCCACTCGATGTGGGTGTCGCAGTCCGGGAAGGTGTCGCGAACGGACGTGAGTGCGGGCCCTGCGCCACCGGTGCCATCGACGCCATGGCACGCCGCGCACGTGGGGAAGATCTCGCGTCCTCCGGCCATGTCCGGATCCGACGGTGCTGTGCCGCATGCCACCGCTGCGATCCCCAAGGCGCAGACAAAGACCCTCAGCCGGATGCTGTCACCCGTCGTGGTCGCAGGAACACCACGACGGCCATGATCAAGGCGAGGCCCATGATCGGCGTGGCGATGCGCTTCAGCACCTGCTGATCGGTGACGAGCCCGACGAGGAACCCGGCCAACCCGACGTTCACACTCCACACCACCGCCCGCTGGGCTGTGTCGTAAGCGAGCCCGAGGGCGAGGCCCGCGAAGAGAGCATTGGTCATGACGCCGAGGAACATCGCATGCTCGAACGCAATGAGCACGCCGACCGGACCCTCGCCCGTTTCCGGATTCAATTCTCCACCCACGAAGAGTTGAACGACGTAGACCAACAGAGCGACGCCGATGACGAGGTACACGACGGCGAGTTTGGCGTACACGGAGACACCGGCGCCCCGCCAGGCGGCCGGCGTGAGGAAACGCCACATTCTTGACACAAACGCGATCACCGCGATCACCTGCAGCAGGGACGCCACCTGGATGAGCGCCTCGATGTCGAGGATGAACGCGAGGTTGAAGAGGATTCCGGCGGCGAACAGGATCCATGCGGTACCGGCACCCAGCTTCGATTCGGAGGTCATCGCCTGACGATCCGACAGCCGCCACTCGGCCACCGCGATTCCGGCAAGGAGGAGATAGCCGGTGAGCATCGCCGGGGGATGGGCACCACCGAGATTGGCTGCCGTCTCGGCGTCGAGTCCGGGCACCTCGCCACGGGCGATGAACAAACCGAGAATCACACCGAGCACGGCACCGATCACGAGCGAGATCATGGCGAGGAACAGGGCGAGAGCCGGGACCGTTCTCGGCGTAGAGCTCCATCGTCCGGCCGTCCAGACGAAAGCCCAGACGATCGCAACGAGCATCAGTGTCCCTGCGACGGGGCGGAGGATCCCGGTTGTCGTCGCGAAGGCGACCACGTACAGCACGGTGGCCGCGACGAGCCCCATCGACATGTTCCGCGCTGCCTGCACCGCTTTGCTGTCCGCGGTCTCGCCGAACATCAGGAGGGCCACCCCGATCACAGACAGGGTGATCCAGCCGAGCGTCCCGGCGTGGACATGAGTGAGGATCAGTTCGCGGGTCGGGTCCCACACGTCGAGACCGTTGAGGATCCCGATGACGATCGTCACCAGGAAGATCACGAGTGCGCTCCGGAACAGGAGGTCTACTGAGGCTCGCAGGGGATGATCTGCCATGGTGCTCCTCGTCGGTGCTCGGCCTTCCCGTGGGATCGTACGGAGCGCGGGTGGACCCTGCTTCGAAAATGGGGTTCCGTCGATGGACCGGAGCGGCGCCAACCTACGCTCCAGGACGCAAGACGGTGAGGTGGTCGATGTCGGATAGAGAAGCGATCGAACTGGCGTACGCCGGCGACCTGCGGATCGAGGACGCCCGGGAGGCGGTCGAGCGGACGATCGAGTCCCTCGACCGGGGAGAGTTTCGCGTTGCCGAGAAGATCGACGGGACCTGGACGGTCAACGAGTGGCTGAAGCTCGCGATCCTGCTGTACTTCCGTCTCGGGGAGATGACGCGGATCGAGGCCGGCGATCTCCACTTCCACGACAAGATCCCGGTGAAGGACGACCTCGCCAGCCAGGGGGTGCGGGTGGTTCCGCCCGGAATGATTCGATATGGCGCGCATTGCGAGCCGGGAGTGATCGTGATGCCGGGGTTCGTCAACATCGGTGCCTATGTCGGGGCGGGAACGATGGTCGACACCTGGGCGACGGTCGGATCGTGCGCACAGATCGGCAAGAACGTGCATCTCGCCGGCGGGGTGGGGATCGGCGGAGTTCTCGAGCCTCCCAACGCCACTCCGGTGATCGTCGAGGACGGCGCATTCATCGGGTCTCGATGCATCGTGACCGAAGGAGCGATCATCGGCGAAGGGGCGGTGCTCGGTGCCAACACGACGATCACCGCTTCGATCCCGATCATCGATGTGACCACCGAGACGCCGGTGGAGTATCGGGCCCAGGTGCCGGCCGGCGCCATCGTGGTCCAGGGGACCCGTCCCCGCACCTTTCCGGGGGGAACGGTCCAGCTGCAATGCGCGTACATCATCGGCTGGCGGGAGGACCGTCATGACGAGCGCCTGGCGCTCAACGAGCACCTGCGGGAATTGGGCGTTCAGCTGTGACCTCGTTGGTGGAGACGGCCGCCTGGCTGGTAGACATACCGTCGGTCACCGGTGATGAGACCGCGATCGTCGAGGCCGTCGCTGGGCGCCTCGAAGGCATGGACGAGCATCGGATCGGACGGTCATTGGTCGTCGGACGGCCCACCGGTGGACCGATGATCCTCCTCGTCGGCCATCTCGACACTGTCCCCTACCAAGGACAGGGACCGGCCACGATCGTCGACGGCAAGCTGCACGGACTCGGGGCAGCAGACATGAAGGGCGGCCTCGCCGTCATCATCCACCTTCTGGAAGACCGCGACGTGGTCGCCGGTCCGTACTCGGTGGTCGGCATCTTCTACGACGGCGAAGAGGGACCTGCAGACGGCAACGGACTCGGGCCGTTGCTCGACGGAACGGGGTGGCTGACCGATGCGGAATTCGCCGTGGTGCTCGAGCCATCCGACGGCCAGATCCAGGTCGGGTGCAACGGTTCGATCAACGCCGCCGTGACGTTCTCGGGAAGGAGTTCTCACTCCGCTCGCCCGTGGTGGGGAGAGAACGCTGTCACCAAGGCAGGCGAGTGGCTGGCTGAGATGCACCTCCGCGAGCCGGAACCCCATTTCATCGACGGTCTCGAATACCGCGAAGTGATGTCGGTGACGATGGCGGCCGGCGGTATCGCTCGCAATGTCATACCGGACCGCTTCGAGTTGAACCTCAACTACCGGTTCAGTCCCGACCGCAGCGTGGACGACGCCATCGCAGTCGTTCACCAGGCGGCCACTGGGGCCGACTCGGTCGACATCGTCGATGTGGCACCAGCCGGTCCCGTCTCGGTGTCACACCCCTTCGTTGGTCGACTTGCTGCGGCAGCCGGCGCCGAACTGGCGGCAAAGCAGGGCTGGACCGATGTGGCCCGTCTCGGCGAGTACGGCATCCCGGCCGTCAACTTCGGTCCCGGACAGGCCTCCGAAGCGCATCAGCGGGACGAGTACGTGGCGATGTCGCAGATCGAGGAGACGTTCACGGCGCTGCGGCGAGCCTTGACCGAGGACCCGGTTCAATGAATGGCTTCGTCGAGCTTCTCGTCGTGGAACGCCCGGAGAGCCGGCGTCGTCAACCAGTGGCGAGCCTCTTCCAGCTGGTCGACCCGGAAATAATCCCGGACTGACGCGGCCTGGATGATCAGGCGGGCGGCAGCCTCCTCCACGTCCCAGATCGGGGCGCCGACACGGAGGCCGAGCGTGCGGTAGTGATTGTGTTCCGGAGACGTAGGCGGCATGGCCTACCTGTCGGCCGGGTCCTCCCGGACTTGCGCAGTTCGGGCGAAGATCGCGATGACGGGAAGAACGACGAAGGCTGCCCGCGGGCGCACCAACACCACGAGACCTCCCACCACCAGCAGCCAGATCGTTCTGCGGTCCAATCTCACGAGCGCCGGATGAGCGATCCAGCTCGCGGCGAACACGGCACCGACACGAGCCAGGAGGCCGGCGATCCCGGAGTCTCCGCCGTTCCACGCGAATCCGGCGCCCGCCAGCAAGATGAGGGTCGTGACTCCGAGCATCCAGCGCACCGGTGGACGATATACGCCGGATCTCGCGGTCCGGTCGCTCCCTACACTGCCGACCCATGCCGATCGACATCGACATCGCTCACGTGGCGCGCCTTGCACGCCTCGATCTCTCACCGACCGACCTCGAGACCTATCGCAGCCAGTTGGGAGTCATCCTCGAGCACGCGGCCCGAGTGCAGGCACTCGACACCGTCGGTGTCCAGCCCACCGCCCATCCGCTCGGTATGACAAACACGTTCCGCCCCGACGAGGTACGGCCATCGCTCGATCGGGACGAGGTGCTGTCCCAGGCACCGTCGGCGCGCGACGGCTACTTCGTTGTGCCACCTGCGCTCGACCAGGACTGAAGCTGTGAGTCACGCCGATCTCACCATCGCGTCCGCGGCTGCCGAACTCCGTGCCGGGACGCTCACTGCCAGCGAACTGCTCGAAGACGTGCTCGAACGCGCCTCGCGCACCGAAGCCGAACTTCACGCCTACCTCACGCTGGACGCCGACCGCGCCCGTACAGCCGCCTCCCAGGCCGACCAGCGGTTCCGGGCAGGCGCACCGCTCGGACCGCTCGACGGCATTCCGATCGCCCTCAAGGACAACCTCTGCACCCGCGGTGTGGAGACAACCTGCTCGTCGCAGATCCTCGCCGGATATCACCCGCCATACGACGCCACCGTCGTGAGTCGTCTCAAGTCTGGCGGTGCGGTGATCACGGGAAAGACCAACCTCGACGAGTTCGCGATGGGTTCGTCGACCGAGAACTCGGCGTATGGACCGACCAGAAACCCCTGGGAGCCGGCGCGGGTTCCGGGTGGATCCTCGGGTGGCTCGGCTGCCGCGGTGGCAGCAGGCTCGGCATTGGCGGCGCTCGGCTCGGACACGGGCGGATCGATCCGCCAACCGGCGGCGCTGTGCGGAGTTGTCGGCGTCAAGCCCACCTATGGGCTGGTCTCGCGGTACGGGCTGATCGCGTTCGGGTCATCGCTCGACCAGATCGGACCGTTCACACGAACCGTGGCGGATGCGGCGACCGTCCTCGATGCGATCGCCGGCCACGATCCGCTCGACGCCACGTCATGGCGTGGCGATTATCCCGCCGTCTTCTCCGAACTCGATCGGGGCGTGGCCGGGCTGCGGATCGGGGTGGTGAGGGAACTCGATGGGGATGGCTACGAGCCCGAGGTGATCTCCGCCAACCGGGCCATGCTGGATCGACTGTCCGATGCCGGCGCCGAGGTCGTCGAAGTGTCGATACCGACCTGTGATCTGGCGCTGTCGACGTATTACCTGATCGCCCCCGCCGAGGCGTCGGCCAACCTCGCCCGCTTCGATGGGATTCGATATGGACTGCGTGTTCCTGGGGCCACAGCCGAAGAAATGATGGCGAGGACGCGGGCGGAAGGTTTCGGGCCCGAGGTCACCCGCCGCATCCTGTTGGGGACGTACGCCCTCTCTGCGGGGTACTACGACGCCTTCTACGGTCAGGCGCAGAAGGTGCGGACTGTGGTCAAGCAAGAGTTCGCCCGCGCCTATGAGAGGGTGGAGGTGCTCGTCTCGCCCACCAGCCCGACGGTTGCCTTCGAACTCGACGCCAAGACCTCGGATCCTCTGGCCATGTACTTGTCCGACGTGTGCAACATCCCGTCCAATCTGGCGGGTCACCCGGCGATGACCGTCCCGGTGGGACTCGACAGCGGAGGCCTCCCGATCGGTCTGCAGGTGATGGCGCCGGCCCTGGCGGAGCCGACGATGTTCCGGGTGGCAGCCGAAGTAGAGCGCCAGGCCGGCTTCAGCGCCCGTCCTCGCATGGTCGAGGTTCCAGCGTGACGTGGCAGCCACCATCGGGATGGGAAGCGGTCATGGGAATCGAAGTCCATGTCGAGTTGCGAACGGAGTCGAAGATGTTCTGCGGATGTCGCGTCGGGTTCGGGGGCGAACCCAATGTCGACGTCTGCCCGACCTGCCTCGGCTTGCCGGGTGCGATGCCGGTCCCCAACCAGCAGGCGATCGAGTGGATCGCACTGATCGGGCTCGCCCTCAACTGCACGATCAGTCCTGAGTCTGTCTTCCACCGCAAGAACTACTTCTATGCCGATCTGCCCAAGAATTACCAGATAAGCCAGTTCGACATTCCCGTGTGCCATGACGGCTGGCTCGACGTCGACATCGACACCGAGACCGTGCGTGTCGGGATCGAACGGGCCCACCAGGAGGAAGACACCGGCAAGTCGCTTCATGTCGGCGAGGGGGGTCGAATTCACTCCGCCACCGAGACCCTTCTCGACTTCAACCGGTCGGGAGTGCCCCTGGTGGAGATCGTTTCGCGTCCCGACATCCGGACTCCGGCCCAGGCCAAGGCCTACGCCCAGCAACTCAGAGCCGTCGTGGCCGAGTTGGGCGTCTCCGACGCGCGATTGGAGGAAGGATCGATCCGGTTCGACGCGAACGTGTCCGTGCGCCCGAGCGGGAGCAGCGAACTCGGCACCAAGGTGGAGATCAAGAACATGAACTCGTTCCGCTCCCTGGAGCGGGCCGTGACCCACGAGATCCGGCGCCAGGTAGACGAGCTCGAAGGCGGTGGGACGCTCGTCCAGGAGACCCGCCACTGGGACGAGGAGGCCGGAATCACCCAGGGGATGCGCACGAAGGAGGGGAGCTCGGACTATCGGTACTTCACCGAACCGGACCTCACCCCGATCGTGATCGATGAGGCGTGGAGGTCGGAGATAGCCGCCCAACTGCCGGAACTTCCCGCCACACGCCGCGCTCGCTACCTCGCCCAGGGTGTCGACGATCACGTCGCCCAGGCGCTGGCAGACGCTGCACCTGACCTCCGGCAGCTCTTCGACGACGCCCTGGCGGCTGGCGCTGACGCCCGGGTCGCGGGCAACTGGGTGACCGGTGAGGTGACGGGCTGGCTGCGCAAACAGGGGTCACCTCTGACGATCACGGGTGCCCAACTCGCCGGATTGGTCGGGATGGTCGACGACGGCACGGTCTCGGCGTCGGCGGCCAAGGACGTCCTGGACGGTGTCATGCGTGGCGAGGGCGATCCCCGCCAGGTGGCAGCGGCTCGCGATCTGATCCAGATGACCGACACGTCGGAGGTCGAACGAGCCGTGGACGAAGTCTTGGCTGCCAACCCAGACGCCATCGAGCGATATCGCAATGGCGAGTCGAAAGTGGTCGGGTTCCTCGTCGGTCAGGTGATGCGGTCCACCCAGGGCAAGGCCGATCCTCGGGCTGTCAACGAGTTGCTCGTCGCCAAACTGGGATGAAGCTCCACGGGCTGGAGGCCGACGCCGTCCTGTTCGACTGCGATGGTGTCCTGGTGGACTCCGAGCCGGTCTCCTACTCGGCATGGGCTGAGACATTGGCCGGCCACGGACACGCCCTGGAGGAGTCCGACTTCGCCGAGTCGATCGGCGGAACCGAGACCATGGTGGCCGAGCGATACGCTCCGATCCTGGGTCTGGACCCGGTGGCATTGGAACTCGAAGCCCAGTTCGCGTTCGAGCGCATCGCCTCGCGGGTGTCAGCATTTCCCGACTCCATAGAACTCGTCGAGCGTTTGGAGCGATCACAGGTCCCCATCGCCGTGGCCACGAACGGACTGCGCTGGAGGCTCGACGTGTTGTTGAGGGCGGTGGGCATGGGCCATCTGCTGAGCGTGTCGGTGACCGCCGACGAGGTGGCGAGACCCAAACCGGCGCCCGATCTGTACCTCGCCGCGGCGGGCCTGGCCGGAGTGCCTCCGGACCGATGCGTGGTGATCGAGGACAGTCCGCCCGGGATCGCGGCCGCTCGTCGAGCCGGTTGTCGAGTGATCGCGCTCGACAGGGGCGTGTTTGCTTCGGATCGTCTCGCGGAAGCCGACGTCATCGTCGATCGGGTCTGAAAGCGCTTACGCAGTTTGGCTAGCGTGCGGGGAACTGATGGAACGTCTCACCAAGATCGTCGCGACGCTCGGCCCGGCGGTCGCCAACCCCGATTCGGTCCGGGCGCTCGTGGTCGCCGGCATGGACGTTGCCAGACTCAACTTCTCCCACGGCGATCACGAGTTCCACTCCCGGCTGGCCGATTGGGTGAGGGAGGCGTCGCGAACCGAGGGTCGGGTTGTCGCACTCCTCCAGGACATCCAGGGCCCCAAGTTGCGGGTCGGATCGTTTCCGGAAGGCCGGGTGGCGCTGGCAACCGGGTCGACGATCCACCTCGTCCCGGGACGCCACTTCTCCGAAGACCCGACGCAGATCTTCCTCGACTACGAGCACCTCCTCGAGGACGTCAAACCGGGTGAGCGTGTCCTGTTGGCCGACGGGCTCATTCACGTGGTGGCCGAGTCGATCGAATCAGATCACGTCGTCGCCCACGTCGTGCAAGGGGGGCTGCTCGGAGACGGTAAGGGTCTGGCGTTCCCCGACACCAACCTTCGTGTTCCCGCGATCACCGAGAAGGATCGGGCCGACCTCGAGTACGGGCGGCTCCTCGGTGTGGATTATGTGGCGGCATCCTTCGTGAGAACCGGCGCTGACATCAGGGAGATTCGGGACCTGGCGGGCGGCGCACCGGTGATCGCCAAGATCGAACTCGCCCTGGCGTATCAGAACCTCGACGACATTCTCACCGAAGCGGCGGGGGCTATGGTCGCGCGGGGCGATCTCGGGGTGCAGTTGCCGCTGGAACGCATCCCACTGGTGCAGGCCGACATCATCGCACGGACGAATGCGGCTGGTCTCGTCTCGATCACCGCCACGGAGATGCTGGAGTCCATGACGAAGTCGCCTCGCCCGACACGCGCCGAGGTCACCGACGTCGCCACCGCGGTCCTCAACGGCACCGACGCGGTGATGTTGAGCGCGGAGACCGCAGTGGGGGATTTCCCTGTCGAGTCGGTGCAGACGATGGGAAGAATCTGTGCAGAGGTCGAGCGCGGGCTCGACGTGGACAAGGTCGAGAACATCGAGGTCGATTTCTTCGGGGGTTCGATCGCCTCTGCGGTGGCGCGGTCGGCGGTGCAGGCCGCGGCCGATCTCGGCATCGAGACGATTGTTGCTTTCACCGAGTCGGGAAACACCGCGCGCCTGCTCTCGAAGTACCGCCCAGCGGGCAGGATCGTTGGGTTCACCCCCATCGACTCCACGCTGGCGCGGATGGCGTTGTACCGCGGTGTGCAGCCGTATCCGTTCGGCCGGCGCGATTACACCGACGTGATGATTGCTGCCGCGGAGAAATTCCTCGAAAAGGAAGGGATCTGCGATCGGGGGACCTCGGTGGTGATGGTCGCCGGGATACCGCCGAACCTTCAGGCGACGACGAACCTGATGAAGATCCACGTCATCGGTGAGCGCGATCGGGGAGCGTTGTCACAGAAGTCAGGGCGAGACAGTCCCGAAGTTGGTGGCTTTTCTCGCTGAACGGGGCACGAGTGGGACGGCGACGGGAGCATCGACACCGGGTGGGTAGGATCCCGGCGACCCGAACGGAGATCACACGTGGGACAGACGATCGAGATCAACAACACGACCGTCATCGACAAGATCTTGATGATCGACACGGACCGCACGCTCGCCGGACAGGATGGCGAGGCGTATGGCGGGGTCGAGGCAGCTCGTCGGTCGGTGACGTTCCCCGGGCGCCTCGCGGTGCGTTTGTTCGAAGACGATCCCGGCATCGACCACGTGTTCGTGATGTCGAATCAGGTGGCCGTGCGACGCTTCGCCGGGTGGGATGCGGAGAAGGCCTCGGTCGCCGAGCGCGTCGTGGCCGACTTCTTCCGGTTCTATCCCGATTCCAACGGCACGGAGTGAGGTAGCCGCTTCGCGCCTCGCCGCGTCCCGAACCGGTGCGAGAAACCCGCCACAGAGGTGGTGGCGAACCCAGGGTTTCGATTTGCGGCGGTCAGCCTTGGTCTTCGGGGGGTGGTGGGGTGGTGGTGGTTTCAGGAGGCAGCGTCGTCGTCGTTGGTTCAGGGCACTCCACGGTGGCGCCCGGCATCTTGCAGGGGTGGACCTCGAGGATCTCGCGTCTCGCCAGGTAACGAACCGTCCAGGTCTCCATACGCTCGGCGCCGTTCTGTTCGATCACCCTGGTCACGACCACCGTCCACCCAGGCGCCGGTGACTGCAGCTGGTTGGTCTCCTCGACCTCGAGTTCGGGGTTGGGCCTGTGTTCGGTGGTCGGTTCGGTCGGGTTGAAGCGGTCACCGATCGATCCGCGCACGCGGCGGGCGTTGGGCCCGCCCTCGGCCACCACCCCGAGATTGGTCGTGCCGCCGGCATGGTCGCCGACGAGGATGCGACCGTCGTTCGATCCGTAGATGCGAACCGTGATCGAGGTGTCTGTGTAGGCCGTCCGAATCCAGATGGCGTGATCGGTGTCGTTGCGGAACTCGAGCTCCGGCTGCTGCCACGAGATGGTGGCCTCGATGCCCTCCGGGTAGCGGCTGAAGTAGAAGCTGTGAGGGCGGTGGCTCACATCCTCGAGACCGCTCCAGAACACAGCGTTGTACATCGTCGTCGCGAATTGGGACACGCCGCCGCCGACCGTTTCGACCAACTCGCCCTGGATGATGGTTCCGTCCTCCAGGAAGCCGCGCTCAGTGGTGCGCTGGCCGACGTAGGCGTTGACTCCGAAAATGGCCCCGGGGGCCACGATTGCCCCGTTCACGATGTCGGCCATCAGATGGATGTTTGTGACGCGGTTCTGACAACACGGGTGATAGGTCGTGAACTCGGCAAGGAGGTGTTCGATTCCGAGCGCCTCGAGTTCAGCCGTCGTGACTTCGGGTTCGGCACCCTCGACGAACGGGAGCTCGCCCTGGCGGCGAACCGACGACGCGGCTGCGGCCAGCGCCTCGGCGGTCGCCTCCGGGTCGATGAGTGTTCCGTTTCGGCCCGGCACCACGATGACCTGGTACCCGTCCACTTCGAGCCGGGCGTCGACCGGCGGGGCTTCCAGCTCGCTGCGACGGGCATCGAGAAGGCCGGCGATCACTACCGGATCGAACCCGAGTTCGACGACGCCCTCGACCACCGTCGAAGTGAACGCCGCCGCCATGTCCGAAACCGAGAACTCGATCGTCACATCGTCTGCGGACAGCCGCACCGGCGAGGACAGCCACAGTTGAGCCCGGGCGACGGCTGCATCGACGTCGGCGCGTGTGACCCGCGAGTTGGCGAGCGCCGTGTCGAGAGTGACGGTCGCGGGCCGCGGTCCGAGGGCTCCGGCCAGCAGGCGGTCCGAGGCCGAACTTCGATCCACCTGGAGTCCGGTCTCGGGATACACGGCGACAGGGGTCGTACCCTCGATCACGACACCACCGGGCACCGGCGGATTCCCCACCACATCGACGTCCCAGAACGTCAGGACGGCCTCCACCGACGCTTCATCGACCGAGCCGCTGGGCTCGAGTTCGTCGGTGGCGAACAGGTGAGAAAGCCACCATCGGAACTGGTCCGATACGCCCCCCTCTCGACCGCGCCGCATCGCTTCTTCGACCATTGCGGGCCGGTCCAGCGCGAAGCCGAGTTGTTGGGGAAGGACTGTCGCCTCCGCACCGGCGATGTCGACGACGACAGGATCGATCGACAATTCCTGTTCCAACACGGCCAGAGCCTCGTCGGCCTCCTCAGGCGTCAGACCACCGAGGGCGACACCATGTCCGGCCACGCTCACAGACCCGAGGATCTCACCGGTGCGGAGCAGGCGCACGGCGCCGAACAACGCCAGGACCACGAAGATCAGGGCGGTGACGGTGAGCAGGGCGACGCGGGCGCGTGTTGACATCGACGACATGGTGAAAGAAGCGAACCCCGGGGACGGCACCCGATGATAGGGGTAGGAGCCCGTTAGGCGACTCCGAGGCGGATTACCACTCAACCCGGTCCGGACATAGCGTCTTTCGTCAGAGAGAGGAACCCCTCATGCGAGTACTGATCACGGGTGCGACCGGCTTCATCGGAACGGCATTGTCCGACGCCTTGTCCGCCCGCGGCGACACCCCCGTCCCGCTGCGGCGGGGCGGCCACGACCCGAACCCGGGCTGGGACATCGCCGCCGGACGAATCGACGACGACGCCCTCGATGGAGTCGACGCCGTCGTCCACCTGGCGGGAGAATCCATTCTTCCACCGTGGACGAAGGCCAAGAAAGCGCGAATCATGCGATCTCGAGTGGATGGCACCGACCTCATCGCCCGGGCCGTCGCCAAGGCGTCCACACCGACGCTGCTGACTGCCTCCGGCATGGACTTCTACGGGGATCGGGGTGAGGATCTCCTGACTGAGTCCGAACCGCCCGGAGACGGGTTCATGTCACGGGTGACCCAGGCGTGGGAGACGGCGGCGGCTCCGGCGGTGGCGGCCGGAGCACGCGTGGCGCACCTGAGGAGCTCGCTCGTGCTCGATTCCTCCGGAGGCTCCCTCCCCAAGATGATGTGGCCGTTTCGCTTCTTCGTCGGAGGCCGGATCGGCGGGGGACGACAGTGGTGGAGCTGGATCAGCCTTGAGGACGAAATTCGGGCGATCCTCCATGTCCTCGACACCGGCGGCATCCGGGGGCCGGTGAACCTCGCTTCGCCCAACCCGGTGCGCAACTCCGAGTTCATGACGGCGCTCGGAGCGGCCATGGGACGCCCGTCGTGGTTTCCCACGCCGAGGCTCCTCCTCGAGGCGGTGTTGGGCGCCGGCGCCGCCAACGCGTTGCTGCTCGAATCAAAGCGCGTGGTGCCGGAGGTTCTCAGCCAGACTGGCTTTGGCTTCACCCATCCCGAGATCGGACCAGCCATGGCGGCGGCGGTTCACTGACCGTTCACGACCTTCAGGTCGACAGCCCCTCTTTCGAGCTCGAAATCGATCTCGTCGATCTGAGTCAGCAGATCGCGGCGCATGTCGTCGAGGCCTTCGCGGACACGTCCGATCGACTCGATGCTGTCGGTGAGTGCCCGGCGATGAGTCGAAAAGGACTGGGCGAGCCGGCGAACCCGATCCGTCACCTCGAGAACCCTCGCCACGTCGACATCTGCACCGGTTCGCTCCGACGCAGTCGCCGCCAGGGTCGCCCACCGGAGCGCTACCTCGAGCAGTGAACCCTCGCCATCGTCGACGACGAGGATGCGATTCCCGTAGACGCCGAAGGCTCCTACCTCCGCGGGGAACGCCGCGGATGCAGAAACGCAGATGGCAACCGCCGAGCGGCGATTCGACAAGGCTCTGTCGAGTTCTGCGAGGATGCCCCCGGAGCCTCCGAGGCCAATGGACCTGGTGTTCTTCGCCTCCACGACGATGGCTGACCCGTTCTGGAGCGTGACGACGAAGTCGCCGACCAGGCAGCCTCCCACCGAGCCGATGACGTCTGAAGTCCGCGTGACGACGGCGCCGATCGGGCGGGCGAGCTCGCGCAGGCGGCGCTCGAGGATGTCTTCGAACTCGAAGCCTTTCTGAGTGCCGACGTCGGCCTCCGAGCGCCGGCCGCGCTGTTCGGCGATGAGATCCCGCATCTCGCCGAATCGCCGCTCGACATCGCGTCGCAGTGCTGCCAGCCCGGAGCCCTCGTTCGCCGGGTCGAGTGCGGCGGTCAGGCGTTCCTCGAGTTCGCCTCCAGGACCCAACATGGCCGTCAGCGAACCGAGGAGGAACGCGACGTGGGAGTCGGCTCTGGCCGGGTCGATCGACCGGGCGACGGAAGCGCTCACCGCCTCGAACTCGGCGATCGCCCGCGCCATGGCTGACGTGCGCGTGTCGGGATCGAGCGAGGTTCGCATGACCGCTTCGGCGTCCGTGACGATTTGGCGGACCCGGGCTTCGGCACTCCCGGTTGCTTGTTCGATGGCCTGCAGCACACGTTGATCGATCGCGGCGAGATCGATCCCAACCGCGGTTTCGACGATCGCACGCGCTCCGATCCCGAGCATCCGCCGGACTGCTTCCGGGCGGCTGTCGGCGGCCAGCCGGGACAGCGCGCCAACTACCGCCGGATCGTCGGATACCAGGGATTCGATGATCACGCGACTCTCGTCGATGTCGACGACGGCGGTCACGGCATCCTGGGTGAGTTCTGCTGCGGTCATCCTCGCAACGTATCGGAGGGGTGTGACACGAATTCGCCGCACAACGCGATCGAATCCCCACCGCGCCCGAATCGGCCGAACCGGGCTCGTGTCACAATCGGGTACGGATGTCCACCATTGCTCCCCAGGCCCGTCTCCGCGCCGAGCTCGACACACTCGCCGACGCGGCCGAAGCCGTGGGTTTCGGGCTGCCCTCCGAACCGCAGTCGGGTCGCCTGGCGCGTCAGGCTCATCTCATGGGGATCCTGCGTCGCTATCTCGAACCGCGGCTGGCCGAGCCGGCCCACCCCGTCGTCGTGGCCGTGTTCGGACCAACCGGCAGCGGCAAGTCGACGCTCGTCAACACGTTGGTGGGCCGACCGATCTCGGAAGCCGGTGTGCTGCGTCCGACCACTCGACGCGCCGTCGTCTGGGTGCACCACCGCTCCGCAGACATCGTCGAGGAGATGCTGGCGGCATCCGGACCGGTCGAGGTGGTCGCCGACGACCATCCTGTTCTCTCTTCGATCGCGATCGTCGACACCCCCGACATCGATTCGATCGCCGAGGACCACCGTGCCCAGACGACGGCCATCCTCGAAGCCGCGGATGTGGCGATCGCCGTGACGACCCCCCAGCGGTACGCCGATGCCGTGCCCTGGGACGTACTGGGTGACCTCACGGAACGCTCGCTCGATGTGATGGTGGTCATGAACCGTGCGACCCGTCGAGCCTCAGGCGCAGTCGTTGATCTCGCCGGTCTGCTGCGCGATGCCCGCGTTCGGGGAATCGACTCCGCCGACGACATCGTGGTGATCCAGGAGCAACGCGTGCGCGGTGACGGCCGGCTGCACGGCTATGCCCTTCGCCGGCTGGCTCGCCGACTCGAAACGATCGCGGCGGACCACACGTCGGTCTCCGCACGGGGGGTGGCGTCCTCGGTACGACACGCCGTCGCGGTCGGACGCGAACTGGCGACCGCCGTCGAGGACCAAGCGGCCGAGGGAGCGAGTCTCGAGTCGGTCATCGACGAAGCGGTCGCCGCCCAGCGGGCCGAGATCGACTTTCGGCTCGAAAGCGGCGAGCTCGTGCGACAGGAGGTCGTGCAGCGATGGCAGCGGCTGGTGGGCGTGTCGGACCTGGCTTCTCTGGTCGAACGGAGCTGGGGCAAGCTGACCGACGCGGTGTTCTCCCGGCGCTCGATCTCAGAGGACCGCGTGGCCCGGGTCGATCTGGAGGTGGCGGAGGAGTTGGTCGAGCTGGGTCTGCGCCGAGCGCAGCAGGCATGCACGTCGATCGACCTCGCCTGGTCGTTGTCACGGTCCGGATCCGCCCTACTCGAAGAGATAGCCCCCGAGTGGAGCGGGATCCGAGCGGACCTCAGGGAATCGATCGACTCGTGGCGGGCGGAGGTCGTGGCCCTCGTCGCAGAGGCGGGGCGCGGCCGGTATCGACTCACCCGCGTCGCCGCCGTCGGAATCAACGCCACAGCCACCCTGGTGCTGCTCGGAGTCTTCGCGGCCACCGGGGGCTTGACGGGCGCGGAGATGGGCGTGGCGGCCGGTGCCGCGGCTGCCCAGCAGACGCTGCTCGAGCGGCTCTTCGGCTCGGCCGCCGCCAACCGTCTGGCGCGCTCTGCCCGATCGCTGCTGTCCGAACGCCTGACAGCGGCTGTCGTCGCCGCCACCGACCATCATCGGCGTGTGCTGGCAGCTGCCCTCGACGACCTCGACGACGCCCGTCGGCTGCGCGACGCGTGCGACGACGTCGCGACCGCACTGGAGGAATACGCCGGTGCCTGACCTGCGCGAGCTTCTGGACCTCCACGATCGGCTGGTGGCGTCGTGCGTCGGCGTGGTCGAAACCGACATTCTCGAAGAATCGGCAGAAGTGGGCAGGGCCGCCCGACGTCGCGCCGGGTACCTGGGTGAAACCATCGTGGTGGCGTTGGCGGGTGGAACCGGCTCGGGCAAGTCCTCGCTCCTCAATGCACTGGCGGGGGAAGAGGTTTCGCCCCCCGGAGCCCGCCGCCCGACCACCTCTGAGCCAGTCGCCTGGATCCCTGCCAATCCGGAGCCTGGCGTCACCCGGCTCCTCGACGACATCGGTGTGACCTGCCGGGTCGCCCATGATGACCATCCCTGGCTCGCGGTCATCGATCTTCCCGACACCGATTCGGTCGTGACGGACCACCGCCAGACCGTCGACCGCATCCTCCCCCTGGTGGATGCCGTTGTCTGGGTGCTCGATCCCGAGAAGTACCAGGATGCGCGCCTGCATCGGGACCACCTCCGACCGCTGGCGGACCACGCCGATCGTTTCATCTTCGCTCTGAACCAGATCGACCGGGTGGCACCGGGCGATCAAGGTGCCCTCCGTGCCGACCTGCGCCGATCCCTCGTTGCCGACGGGATCGACGAGCCGGAGATCGTCCTGAGTGCCGGGGATCCGCCCAGCGGGCTGGTTGTCGGTGTCGAGGAGGTCGTGGCGGCGATCCGCCGTCTGGGATCGACCGAATCGGTGGTGTCGCGTCGAATCGTCGACCAGCTGGTGGCCTCGGCGGACCGTCTCGTCGGCCCGGTGGGTGGACCGGGCGGAACCGGATTCACCGAGCGGTGGATCGAGGCGAGGAACGAGGTCACCGCTGCCGTGGCGGAGGCAGTGGACGCGGAGCTGGCAAACTCGGCCGAGTTGGTGGCGTCCCGGGACGCTGCCCAGATCGGGGCGTGGTTCGGGTCCAGGCGATTTGCGGCGTCGGTGACTGCCGCAGGCGCTTCTGTGCCCGCCTCGGCCGCCGAGCCGATCCGTCGGCTGGTCGACGAAACTGCCCGCGGTCTCGACCTCGCCACGCGGACCGAACTGGCGGTCACCCAGAACCAGCTGGAGGACGAGGTGGCAGCAGCAGCCCTCGCCATCGGCGCCACCGCTGTCGCGGAGCTCGACGCCGCGCCGGCTTGGTGGTGGCGGGTTCGGATGCCGTCCTATGCGGCGGTGATGGCGATGCTGATCGGTGTGGCGATGACGGTCGATTCCTGGCGTTCGGAGGGTGAAGTGGCGGTGGGTGTGGCACTCGCCGCCGCCGCCGGCGCTGTCATCGGCAGCATCCGCGCGGTGGCGCGTCGCTCGGCGAACACCCGCGTGCAGGCCGCACTCTCCGGCCGCCGCGACGCCACGTCCACACTGGTGTCGGCCGAACTGGAGCGCCGGGTCGGGCGGCCGCTGAGGACGACGCTGCGGGCGCGATCTGCGCCCGGCGCCGCCCACACCGAACTCATGCTGGCCGTTCAGAGCTACGAGGAGAGACAGTGATGGAGACGTTCTTCAGCGACAACGTGACCGCGGTGGTCCAGACCACGATCGTGTTTGTGGGGATCGTCGTCCTGTGGCTGGCCGCCGCTCGCGTCGCCAACAAGACGATCGATCGCATGGACGGCAGAGGCCCGGAGGTCGGTGCCCGAGCCCGCACGCTGTGGTCGATGGCGCGACGTCTCCTGATCGTGGTCCTGGTGGCCGTTCTGGTGTTGATGATCGCGGCAGTGTGGAGCCTGCCGCTGACGCCTCTCGTCGCGGTCGGCTCGGCGGTGGGGGTGGCGGTGGGTTTCGGCGCTCAGAGCCTGGTCAAGGACGTCATCAGCGGATTCTTCATCCTCGCCGAGGATCAGTACCACATCGGCGATGTCGTCAAGGTGGCGGGCGTGGCAGGGGCAGTCGTCGACATCCGGCCGAGGATCACGGTGTTGCGGGACCTGGATGGCAACGTCCACTACGTGCCCCATGGCGAGATCACCGTCACCACCAACCTGACTCAGGAGTTCGCCCTGGTGGTGCTCGACATCGGCGTGGCCTACAAGGAATCGGTCGATCGCGTCATCGAGGTCATCACCCAGGTTCTCGTGGGCATGAAGGAGACCGAGGAGTGGGGGAGCCTCATCCTCGAGGATCCCCAGGTGCTGGGTGTCGACGCACTGGCTGACTCGGCCGTCACGATCCGGGCGAGTCTCAAAGTCGGGGCGGAGGATCGCTGGCTCGTCAAGCGCGAGGCGCTGCGCCGGATCAAGAATCGCCTCGACGAAGAAGGAATCGAGATCCCGTTCCCGCACATGACGGTGTACCGCGGCGACATCGTCTGACCGGGCTGGCGGCCATCAGTCGTCGGAAGCTGGAGGAACGGCCAGACGGAGACTGGCGGGAACGGCGCGAGCCGTCAGCGTCGACACGAGGCCGTAGTGCTCGCCGTCCATCTGGACGTCGGTTGGAGAGCCTGCGGTGACGATCAACTCGCTGACCCGGCGGTCGACCGTCAATCCTCTGACGTCTTCGAGTGATCCCGTGGCCGCTTTGCGGACGATGGCGCCGGCCCGCCGGATGGGGAGTTTTTCGATGGTGAGCACCGACATCGGATCGGGCTCCATGGCATCGAGTCGCAGCGGGATGCGACCGAAGTATGTGTATGCCTGGTGGAACTGGACCATCGCTCCGATACCCAGACGCTCGGCCGGCGTCGAGATCGTCAGGTCGGGTTTTCGCTTGCGGAGATCGCGCCAGACGACACCCAGCGCGGTGCGTGCGTAATGGATGGAACCGAAGCGATACTTGCGGTACGGCTCGGTCTCGGCAACCGCCACGATCTGTGCGTCCGGGCCGACTCCGAGTGAGAAGATCGCCCGAGCCGACCACGCCCCGTCGGGTCCCGTCGCCGAAACCGCGACGGTGGGAGCGGCGATGGTGTCATGATCCTCGGCCAGCAGGTTGGTGGCGTCCTTCGGTTTCGACGGGATGCCCATCAGCCGGGCGACGACATTCGTGGTCCCCGAGGGGATGATCCCGAGGATCCCGTCGGTGTCGACCAGGCCTTGTGCGACGTGGTGGACGATTCCGTCCCCGCCCATCGCGATGACCAGTTCCGTACCGGAACGCACGGCGTCTCGGGCCGCGATCCGAGCGTGTTCGGCACTCTGGGGCCAGATCGCTCGCACATCGTGGGCGCGACCCAGAACTCGCATCGCCGTTCGGTGGAGTCCGCCGGTGAACTGGGAG
Source organism: Acidimicrobiia bacterium (assembly GCA_035544575.1). Lineage (GTDB taxonomy): Bacteria > Actinomycetota > Acidimicrobiia > Spongiisociales > ZC4RG35 > DATHWB01. Next base: position 23,625 of record DATKEC010000115.1, on the reverse strand, counting down.
GCAGCCGGGTTGGCGATGAGCAGGACCGATGTCACGTGGCGCCGAACAGTAACGGTCCGGCTGGTGTCGGTCAGAAGACTGCTGATCCGGTCGCGTCGGCACTACGTTGTCTGCACATGACGATCGAGAAGTCGCCGGTGGCGGCCGATCCCAACGATCCATTGTTCTCCCTCTCCGTCGACGGTGGCGCCGGCGCGCTGCTGGCGGCTGCGGCCGGGGACGTGGCCGGCGGGGCGGAGCCGACGTCGTATTCGGCGATCACCCAGGCTTCCATCGTCCTGGCGTATCACCTGCTCCTTCACGACACCGTCGAACGCGATGTCTATGCCCGACGTCTGTTGGAACTGGCCGGCGGCGAGGAAGGCCGATTCACCTACCGCGGATGCTCGGCCGCCTTCAACGAGTGGTTGAAGTCGGCATTGCGGGCGAACCCGACCGTGTCGTCGCTGGCGTCTTCGGAGCCGGCCGCACGCAGTGTGCCGATCGGGGTCTTCCACCGACGGGATCCGGCGGCGCTCGTGTCGTCGGCAGTCAACGCCTCCCGCGTGACCCACCTCGACGCGGCGACCGCCGTGGCGGCTGCCGCCGTGGCAGGTGCGGTGGCGGGCTCCTGCTTCGTGCAGGCTGGTGCCGACCTCGTCCTCGGGGCGGCTGAGACCGCCGACCAGGCGCTGAGCGTGATCGCAGCCGAGCCGTATCGCTTCGGTGACGTGAATGTCGCGACGTCGGTCGCGGCGAGGCTCAGATCTTTGGCGCCGGCAGTCAACCGGGAGCCGGACGAAATCGTGGCGGCCGTGCGCGCCGATCGGGCAATCGACGGTGTGGCCGGTGCCATTCTCGGGATCGTCCTCGGCGCGAACAAGCTCGCCGACCCGATCAAGCTGATCGAAGCCGCCGCCGTGAACGGGGGGAGCGAGGCGGGATCGGTGGCCGGCGGCATCGTGGGGGCGCGTTCGGGTCTCGTCCGCTGGCCGTGGCGAGTGCACAACGACACCTGGTTCGCCGAGATCGGACGCCGGCTGGTCGCCCGTCACACCGAGGTTCGGGACCTGCCGATCCCGTATGCGGTGGAGGAACGAATGCTGATGGCCGCCCGCACCAAAGCCTCCGAAGAGACCATCTGAGCCCTTTCGCGGGCCTCCGGCGCCGCTTCTCTCATGCAGGGCGCGTCATTAATGACGCGCTGCCCCGCTAAAAAGCAGGGACACGCGGCCGGTGAGGTGCCAGCCGGCGGCGACGAAGGCGGCGAGGGAGATCATCGCTACATTCCGTCCGAGGCCGAGGCCGTCGACGATCAGCGCCCACATGAGCGGACCCAGGATCGTGGCGAAACGTCCGACCGTGGCGTAGAGGCCGTAGAACTCGCCGAGGTGCTCCGGCGGGGAGACCCCGAGCATCACGACCCGGTCCGCCGCCCACGTCGCCCCGAGGGCGAAGCCGCCGAGCGCTCCGATCCAGCCTGCCAACTCGGGCCGCGACGTCACGGATGCGAAGACGCCCAGCAGGATCGCAACGATCCACAGGACGAGGGCCGAACGAAGCGCACGCACCGGGCCGAGTCGCTCGACGAGACGTCCCCCGCCGATTCCTCCGGCGATGGCGGTGGTGATCGCCACGAGGAGCAGGGCTTGTGATCCCTGGCGATCGAGCCCGAGTTCTTCGATCGCGAAGATCGTGAGGAAGCCGCCGATGAGCGTGTTGATCGCATCCGTATAGAGGAACCTGGCGATCAGAAACCGGACGACGTTGGGATACGCTCGGGCCCGTCGCCACGACGCTGCCAGACCGGTGACCACGGACCGGAGCGGAGGGGGAGGTCGAACGACGGCGGGCGCGGGCTCGCGGATCAGGACGAAGGTGGGGATGGCAAAGACCGCGAAGGCTGCCGCCAGTGCGACGAACGTCACCCCGTAGCCCACCTCCAGGATGTCGAGGGTGACGGCACCGATTCCCACACCGACGAACGATCCGAGGTAGCCGACACCGACGCCGAGGCCCGAGATCCGGCCACGCCGTTCGCTCGCTGCCACGATCGGGAGGAGCGCGTCGTACACGACCGAGCCGGTGTTCACGGCGACGAGCGCCACGCCGAGCAGGGCGAACGTCACCGGCAGCGGCCCCCAGGTCAGACCGGCGGTCGCCACCACGGCGATGACCGTGGTGATCACGAGGGCGGGCATGCGGCGGCCCAGTCGATCGCTGCGAGCCCCGATCCACGGTGCCAGGAAGATGACGCATGCTCCCGCGATCGACTGTGTGAGCGCCAACGTCGAGTCGGCGAGATTCTCCGACGTCAGCCAGTCCGGCAGGTACAGGCCCACCACACCGAGGGCGAAGATCGTGTTGGCGAGGTCATAGATCACCCAGCCAGCGATCGCCCGCCGCTGGTTCAGAACGTGACCGCCACCGAGATGAGCTCGTCGTGTCCGAGCAGGCCGGCGGTGGCCTGGATGGCGCGGTTGGACTCGTCGAGCGGGAACTGGTGGCTGACCATGTCGTCGATCCTCGGATCGCATTCGAGCTGGCGGCACGCCCATCGGTACGCCCGACTTGAGGCACCGAGGGCCCCGCGGATCGCGAGCTCCTTGGCGATGATGATGTCGGAGAAGAGTGCCTGCAGCGGCCGGTTCCCCTTGGTCGATGCCAGGATCACCCGGCCACCGGACCGGACCAGGTCGAATCCCGTGAAGATCGCCTCGGGGTCGTTCGACGTGACGTCGATGACGACATCGGGTCGCGTCCCCAACGAGCCTGCGACTGCCATTCCCAGGTCGTCCACATCGATGTTGGCCGTCAGGTTTGCGCCGAGTTGGCCCGCCAGATCCAGCCGGTCCGAGTCGTGGTCGAGTCCGCTGATCCCGATCCAGCCGGCGCCGGCGGCCTGGGCAGCGATCAGACACGACAGCCCGCGAGGGCCGGGCCCGAGGATCAAGACCGACTCGCCTTCCGTCAATGCCGCCAGTTCCTGGACCCAGGTGTACCCCGACGCAAGAGGATGCGCGAAGGTCGCCACTTCGGCCTGGATGTCGTCGGTGATCGTGTGGACGACGGCGCGAGGGTCGAGATACACGAGTTCGGCGAGCCCGCCCCAGAGACCCGGCCCCTCGGTCGACGGCAGTTGGCCGTACATGTTGAGGGGGCGTCGCGACGTACAGGACGACAACCCGCCTTCGCAGGACGAGCATTCCCCGCAGCGGATCAACGGCTCGACGAGGACTCGGGTACCGACTTCGGGCAGATCGCCGATTCCCCGGGCGGCGATGCGGCCGACGATCTGGCTCCCGGGAATCAGCGGGTAGATGAGGTTGCCGTTGTCACCGCGCCACGCCTGGACTTCCAATCCCGACAGGCCCGTGGCTTCGACCGCCAGCCAACCACCTTCCTCGACGGTGCGATGTGGGAGCGCCGACGCCGTGAGACGTCGTGGTTCGACGAGAACCATTGCTTTCACATCCGTCATCGCGGACCCCCTCGACGGTCCCGAGTATCGACCCTTGTTTTGTCGACCCTCAGTCGAGAAAACGGTGGAGGCGGGTGAGCCCCTCGACGAGGTCGTCGTCGGAGAGCGCATAGGAGAGCCGGGCATGGCCGGGAGCACCGAATGCCTCGCCGGGGACCAGGGCGATCTCGGCGCGCTCGAGCGCCTCGGCACACAACTCCTCGCTGGACGCGAAACGCCCGGAGGTGAGGGTCTCTTCGAAGGAGGGAAAGCAGTAGAAGGCGCCGCGCGGCTCGGCACAGGACACCCCTGGCATCGCCTCGAGCATGGCGTGCATCCTGATTCGTCGCCGGTCGAACCCGAGGCGCATCGCCTCTGCCGGCTCCGACGGTCCGGTCAGGGCGGCGAGGGCAGCACGCTGGCTCACGTTCGACACGTTCGAGGTGGCGTGGGACTGGTGATCGGCGGCGGCGCCGATCACATCGGGCGGACCGATCATCCAACCCACCCGCCATCCGGTCATCGCATATGTCTTGGACACGCCATGGATGATGACCCAGCGATCACCGAGTTCAGGGGTGACGCCGGGAAGAGAGGTGAACGTGCTGTCGCCGTACACGAGATACTGGTAGATGTCGTCGCTCAGCACCCACACGCCGCGCTCGGCCGCCCACCGGCCGATGGCGGCCGTCTCCTCGGGGTCATAGACCGCTCCGGTCGGATTGGACGGTGAGACGAACATGAGCGCCTTGGTCCGTGGCGTCCAGGCCGATTCGAGCTGGTCCACGGTGACCTTGAATCCGGCGGCGACCGTGGTGGGGACGACCACTGGCACGCCTCCCGCCAACTTGACGGCCTCGGGATAGGTGACCCAGTACGGAGCGGGAACGATGATCTCGTCGCCCGGATCGACGAGCGCGGCGAGTGACTGGAACACCGCCTGCTTGCCGCCGTTGGTGACGAGCACCTGGGATGGGGAGACACTGAGCGCGTTGTCGGAGGAGGTCCGCTGGGCGATGGCCGCACGGAGCTCTGCGAGACCGGCGTTGGCCGAGTACTTGTGGTTGGCTGCGTCGCGCGCCGCCGCCACCGCGGCCTCGACGATGTGAGCGGGTGTCTCGTAGTCGGGTTCACCGGCTCCGAAGGAGATCACGTCGCGACCCTCGGTGCGCATCTCCTTGGCTCGATTGCTGATCGCCATGGTGGCGGACTCTGAGATCGCCCCGATGCGGGCGGACACTCGTGTCATCGTGGTCGTCCCTGGTCTGGTGATCCCAGGATACGACCGGGGCGAGAGGGTGAAATCGACGCCGATCCGGTACGCGTAGAAGCCCGCCGGGCAGCACCCGACGGGCCTCGCGCGTGCGTTCGGTCAGTCCGCCTTGTCTGCGGCGTCTTCGACGGCGTCGGCGGCGTCAGCCACCGCGTCCTGTAATGCCTCGGTCGCATCTTCGGCCGCGTCCTGGACGCTGTCGGCCGCGGAGGCTGCCTTGTCGGCGCTCTTGTCGCGGGCTTCTTCGATCTTGTCCTCCACCTTCTCCCAGGTCTCGCCCGCCACGTCCTTGGCCTTCTCGAAGGCCTCCCCGGCGGCCGTCTTGGCCTTCTCCACCATCGGCGCGGCCTTTTCGGAGAGGTCGGCTGCCGCATGCTTGGCCTTGTCCACCATCGGGGCGGCCTTCTCGGACAGGTCGGCTGCCTCGGACTTCGCCTTGCTGAACAGTCTCTTGAGGGTGTCCATGAGTGCCATGTTCTTCTCCTTCTTCGTGTCCGATGGTATCGGTCTCAGCCGGGCGGGGCGTACCGCACATGGGCAACCACAGTGCCCGCCGGCGAGAGGAGGATCGCCGAGTCGCCCGCGTTGTTCCAGATGGGGCCAGCGGCACACCACGCGAAACCGGCAGCCGGGCTGCACCCGGTGACAACCGCGAGGCTGGTTCGGGCGGGGAGCACGGTGCCCTCGGGAAAGCGAAGGCGGTTGACACTGGACTCGTCACGCAAGACGAATCCCGAGAGGTCGAGATCTCGCGACCCGGTGTTGACGATGGTCACGATTTCCTCGTTCAACACCTGGTCGTCCGGCCCCGGCGGATCAGGCGATGTCATCTCGAGTGAGACTCGGGCCGTGACCGGTTCACCACAGGCGTCGAGGCTCCACATCCCGACCCCGTGCTGACGGGCGGTGGATTCCGCAGCGATGAGTTGGGCGGCCCATGGCGCGTGGTCGGTCATTGCGATGGCGCCACCGCGGGCAACCACGATCCCGTTGACGAAGCCGGCCTCGGACCACACGCCGGCCACGCTGCGTCCGAACTGGTCGGTGTCGATGACTTCGATCCAAACCGTTTCAGAGGCGAGATCCCGAAGGGCGAGCCGAGCGGCGTCGCCGTGGCACTCGTCGCGTTCGGGGGCGTTGATCCCGGCGAGTCGGATCTCGACGTTGTGGCTGCCGACGGCGACACGTAGCGAATCGCCGTCGAGCACAGTCACGAGCTGCGCCTCGGACGCAGAGGCCGGCCGCGCCGGCCAGTCGTGTGCGAGCGCCGCGGATTCGTCCGGCTGCGGCTCGCACGCCGCCACCAGCACCAGGGCCGCGATCAGCGCGAGGCGCGTGATGCTTCGCGCGCGGCGATCGCGACGAGATCCCATGTTCCCGAGAAGGGTGGCGCATACGACAGGTCGGTCCATTCGAGGTCGTCGGCCCTCATGTCGTTCCAGATCGCCGTTGCGAAGACGTCGATGCGCTTGCCGGCGCCGGGTCCGCCGACGATCTGCGCGCCGAGCAGCCGCTGGGTGCCGCGCTCGGCAACCGCCCTGATCGTCATCGGCCGCGTCTGGGGCATGTATCCGGCGATGGTCGTGCCGCGAGCCGTGCCCGCCACCGCGTCGAAGCCGGCCGCCACGGCGTCGGATTCACTGAGACCGACGCTGGCCACCTCCAGTTCACAGACCCGGGTGATCGCCGCCCCGAGCGTCCCGGGAAACGTGGCGGCGTCGCCGCCCAGGTTGATGCCGGCGACCCGTCCGGTCTTGTTGGCCACGGTGCCGAGGTGGACGTTCGTCGGCCTCCCGGTGAGCCGGTGCCTCACCTCGGCGCAGTCTCCGGCCGCCCAGACGCCATCGACCGGGGTGCGCTGGGTGTCGTCGACCACGATCGCGCCGGTTGGGCCGATCGGGATCCCTGCGGCCCGGGCGAGTTCGATCTCGGGTGTGCTGCCGAGTCCGAGAACGACCGCGACTGCTGGGAGCTCCCCCGAGGCGATCTCGACCGCGCGGACCCGGTCGGTCCCCACGATGCAGTTCACCCGGGTGTCGGTGATCACGTCGATGCCGCGCTCCCGCATCGCCGCCACCACGTCCAGGCTGAGATCGCGGTCGAGCATGTTGTCGAGAACGCCCGGATGGGCCGAGATCACGGTCACGTTCCAGCCGCGCGCCTCGAATGCCTCGGCCGTCTCCAAACCGATGTATCCGCCGCCAACGATCACCACCGAGTCAGGGCCCCGGTCGGCGATTGCCCGGAGATCGGCGGCATCATCGAGGGTGCGGAGTTCGTGGACACCAGGCAGGTCCCGGCCTGTGATCGGCGGCCGGACGGCCTTGGCGCCGGTGGCGATCAGCACGTGGTCGTAATGATCGTCGAAGAGGTAGTCGTCATCCAGCCGCCGGATCGTCACCGTCCGGCTGGCCGTGTCGAGGGCCATCACCTCGTGGCGTATGCGGACATCGATTCCGCGCTCCTCGAACTGTTCGGGCGTGCGAGCGACGAGCGCCTCCAGCGGGTCGACCTCCCCGGCGATGTGATACGGCTCGCCACATGCCGAGTACGAAACCCAGGAGGATCGCTCGTAGGCGACGATCTCGAGATCGTCCGGGGGACGGCGTCGCCGGGCTTGGGACGCCGCGGACATCCCGGCGGCGTCCCCGCCGACCACGATCAGTCGGTCGGTCACTCCTTGCGGCGGAGCCGGCGAAGTTCTTCCTTTTCTTCCCTGCGGTTGCGCCGACGGCGACGGAGCACCGACCCGAGCATCTCGTCGAGCAGCACCGAGATCGCGATCACGACGATGATGATGAGCGACAAGGGGTACTCGCCCTCCCATGCGAGGAACTTCAGCGCGACGTCCTGGACGTTCTGGACGACGAAGATCACGAGCAGGACGATCGAGATCAAGAACGCGGCGAGACCCCACGGGGCGCCGGTTGATTCTCGTCGGACCGTCGGTCCGTCAGGTGCGGGCTCGATCTCTTCAGGCAGTCGTTCGTCACTCATGCCCGTGATGCTACGCGATGCGTCCGCGACGCGGACGAGGGGATCAACGAGGATCGAGCGACCAATCGGCCTTGGAGCGGCGGGCAGCTTCGACGTCGACCCTGGAGAACACGATCAGTCCGAGGACGAAGAACACGACGACCGACAGGATCGCCATGCGGCTCGACTCGCCGGATCCGGAGACGATGCCGAAGATCAGGGGCCCCCAGATGGCGGAGAACTTCGAGAACACCGAGTAGAAGCCGTAGAACTCGGCGGAGGCCTCTTCGGGGATCATCGACCCGTACAGGCTCCTGCTCAGGGCCTGGATCCCTCCGAGGACGAAGCCGATCACGATGCCGAGCGACAGGAACGGCACGGCTTCGCCCACCGGCAGCCGGTAGGCGAGCACGGCCACGATGATCCAGACCACCAGGTTCGCCTGGATCGCCCGCTTGATGTGGAGCCGGGACGACAACCAGCCGAACAGCAAGGCACCACCGAAGGCCACGAACTGGACGACCAGGAACGTCACGGCAATGACCGTCGTGTCCAGTTGCAGCGTCCCTGCGGCGTAGGCCGCGGACACGTTGATGGTGGTCTGGACGCCGTCGTTGTACAGCATGTAGGCCAGGATGAACAAGAGGAGATGTGGGAAGTTCCGCAGCTTGGCGGCGGTGTCGAACATGCGGGCGAACCCGATCCCGGCGATCCGGGTGTACTGGCCGGTGAGGGACACCGTCGCCGCCGAACGAGATGTGGCGATGCGGTACACCGAGAAGATGAGCCCAGCCATCCATGCCAGCAGGACGGCATTGAAGACGAACTCGTCCGCCCCGGTCAGCAGCAGCCACAGCAGTGTGATGACGCCACCGGCGATTGCCACCGACAGGAAACGAATGCCGCGAACCCACGAGCGGGGGACCGACACGCTGTCCGGGAGCGCCGTCGCCGACCCGGTCTCATCGAGGCGGGACAGGGCAAACCGGGTGAAACCCGCCCACCACAGTCCGGTTGTGCCTATCCCGATGCGTGCGGCCAGGGCTCCGTCGTCGGAGAACTGGATCATGGCGATGACCACGCCGAGCCACAGCCCGCCGCCGATGTAGCCGAGGGCGAAGCCCCGAGAGCTGACCCGGTCGATCGTGTCGGGTGTGCTGATGTCGGGCAGGAACCCGTCGTAGAAGACGTTGGCGCCGACGAAGCCGACCTGTGCGAGCAAGAAGAGACCGAGGGTGGCGAGCACGTTGCCGCTGGTCGCCAGGAACAGCGAAGCGGTGAAGAGCGAACCCCCGTATGCGAACACCCGGAGGAAGCGCTTCTTGGCGGCAGAGAAATCGGCGATGGCACCCAGCACCGGCATCGCCAGAAAGAGCAGCAGAGTCCCGAGGGCGAGTGTGAGAGCGAACAACGATTCGCCCGAGCGGCCGTTCCATCCGTTCTCGCCGGCGACTTCACTGACGAAATAGGCGGGGAGGACGGCGCCGGCGATGACGGTGGAGTACGCCGAGTTCGCCCAGTCGTACATCGCCCATCCGAAGATGGTGCGGCGGTCGTTTTTCACGACGGCGACACTACCGGGCGAGGCACGGGCGCGAGTGGCGCGACGGTTGTCTGCAAGCTCGGCGGTGAGCCCGGTTCTCGAGTTGTCTCCGCCCTGGCATAGGCTGGCGCCGCATGTGGAGACGCTGGGTTTCGACACTCGGATGCGTCCTGGCGGCGTGCTCGGCAGGCGGTGACTCCTCCACGACGTCCCAGAGCCCCGGTTCGACGACCGCCGCGACGTCGACGTCGACGTCGACGTCGACTTCTTCAACGTCGACGACGGTCCCACCGTCGACCGCACCACCGTTGCGGGGGCTTGCCTACGAGGTCGTGGCCGACGGGTTGGCGTTTCCGATGATCCTCATACCGTTGACGGAGGAGGCGTCCCTCGTCGCGTTCCGCGACGGCCGTGTCCACACCTTCGACGGGGAACAGATCGGCGCCGATCCGCTGTTCGATCTCGAGGTGTCGACCAGTGGCGAGAGGGGCTTGCTCGGGATGGAGGCCGGAAGTCCCGACATCGTCTACGTCCACTACTCGGACACGCGGGGCGACACCACGGTCTCTGAGATCACGATCTCGACGGGGGAGGAACGAGTGCTTCTCACCGTGGCCCAACCGGCCGGTAACCACAACGGAGGGATGTTGCAGTTCGGACCAGACGGCATGCTCTATGTGGGATTGGGCGACGGCGGCGGGTCCGACGATCGCTTCGGTCATGGGCAGAACACCGAGACGTTGCTGGGCGGGATCGTTCGTATCGATCCGACCTCCGGCGTCAGCACCCTCTGGTCATTCGGGCTGAGAAATCCCTATCGCTTCTGGTTCGACGGCGACGTCCTCTACATCGGCGACGTCGGGCAGAACGCGTACGAGGAGATCGACGTGGTGGTCTTCGACCCCGCGGGGTTCAACTTCGGCTGGCCCATCACCGAGGGTCTTCACTGCTTCTCGCCACGGTCGGGCTGTGACACCGAAGGGATCACGCTCCCGCTCGTCGAGGTGGAGCACGGCGATGCTGGGACATGTTCGATCACCGGTGGGGTGGTCTACCGGGGTACCGCGATCCCTGAACTCGACGGGCACTACTTCTATTCGGACTATTGCGGCGGCTGGCTGCGCAGCTTCGTGTCCGACGGCACGACGCTGAGCGGCGAGAGAGACTGGACCGACGAGGTCGGCCGGGTCGACAACGTCGTGTCCTTTGGCGTCGACCAGGACAGGGAGATCTATCTGCTGACGGCCAATGCGATCAGAAGGATCGTGCCGGTGCGGTGAGCGGTAGCCTCCCGCCGCCATGAACCCCCTCTTCCTCGCGGGCTTGGCCGCCCTGGCGTACGGCACTGCTGACTTCTACGGGGGTGTGGCCAGCCGTCGGACCGACGCCACCCGGGTGGTGCTCTGGTCCCAGGTCGTGGGGCTGGCTCTCGGCGCGGTGGCGGCACCGGTCTTCGGAGGCGCCATCGGGCTGGCGGATGTCGCATGGGGAGCGGCCGCCGGCATGGCCGGGGCATTGGGGCTCGTCTCGCTCTACCGCGGCCTGTCGATCGGGCGGGCGGCGGTGGTCGCCCCGATGTCCGGCGTGCTCGCGGGGGTGGTTCCCGGTGTTGTCGGACTCGGGCTGGGTGAGCGACCCTCGGCCGTCACTGCCGTGGGCTTCGCCCTGGCGGCGCTGGCGGTGTGGTTGGTGAGCGGCGGCAGACTCGAGACGTCTTCCGGCTTCTCGCTCGGCGTTCTCGCCGGTCTCGGCTTTGGCCTCTTCTTCGTCCTTCTCTCCCCGATCCCCGACACCGCCGGGTTGTGGCCGCTCATCCCGGCCCGTTCGGCGTCCATCGCCGTGCTGCTGCTGATCCGCCGCAAGACCGAGCCGTCCCCGGTTTCTCGGGCAACGATGTGGCTGATCGCGGCCGTCGGAGTCGGCGACATGCTCGCCAACGTCTTCATCCTGCTGGCATTGCAGAGAGGACCGCTGGGAGAGGGAGCAGTGGTGTCCTCGCTCTATCCGGCTGTCACCGTTCTGCTTTCCGCGCTGATCCTGCGTGAGACGGTTCGACGGTTGCAGTGGCTCGGGCTGGCCTTGGCGGTGGTGGCGATGGCCCTGATCGCCAGCTAGTTCAGCGCAGGATTAGCCACCCTCCGAGGCAGAGGAGGCCGACCCCGAGGATCGTCTCGAGATCGACGGGCTGGGCGGTTTCCCGGAACCAGCCGAAATGTGAGATCACCGAACCGGCCACGAACTGGGCGATCGTGACCGCGGCCAGGGTGGGGACGAGTCCGATGCGGGGCGTGGCGAACCCGACCGCCCCGACGATCACGAGCGCCAGAACCCCGACGAGGTACGCCCACCACGGAGCGCCGCGCCAGACGGCGAGATCGACGCCGCCGGCCGCGAAACGTGCAATCGCGATGACGATCCCGGCGGACACGAAGCTCACCGCGAGGGCGTCAAACGTGCCCAACCTCGTTTCGAGAACTCCCGCGAACTGGGCCTGGAGCGCGATGGCGATTCCGCCGAGCACGGCGACGATCAGAACGAGCGCGGGATTCATCCCCTCAGTCTGGTCTTCCGCGGGCCAGATCGGACGTATACGTCCGATCTAACCCAGGGTTAGAAGGGACGTATACGTCCGTTTCAGCCCGCGGTTGGGGGCGTCATCGGGCGAGGCGGTCTGGGAGTGTGAGGACCGCCAGCGTGGGCTCGCTGGGGCTGCCGACGTAGAGGTAGCGCCCGTGGGCGATCGCCGTGGTCGTGAGCGCGACTCGACCCGTCGGATCCTGGAAGTTGGCGTGGACGGCACCACGGTCGTCGAATGCCACGACGAATCCGTGACGTGACGGCTGGGGCTGGAGCCGTGGCGGCAGTCGGTGGATGATCGAGCGCACCCGCGGGCGGGTGAGCGTGGCGTCGAGCAGCCGATCACGTGTACGCGGGAAGGCGCACCAGAACAGTCCGTTGCCGAGGTTCAGATTGTCGGGAAACCCCGGAAGGTTGTCACAGAAGATCTCGGTGTGTCCGGCGCGATCCCCGTCGAGCCAGACCCGATGGATCCGGTAGCTGCCGAGCTCGGCCACGAGCACGAAGCTCTCGTCGGCTGAGAGCGCCACGCCGTTGGCGAAGACGAGGCCGTCGACCAGGACGTCCAGCTCCCCGTTGGTGTCGAGGCGGTAGAGGGTGCCGGTGGCCGACCGTTCGAGGATGTCGGCGGTGTACTCCGACAGCGGCCAGCGGTGTGACGACACCGAGAAGAAGGTCGTCCCGTCGCGCGCCACGGCGGCGTTGTTCGTGAGCATGAACTCACGGTCGCGATGCCGGTTGGCGAGAACCTCTACCCGCCCATCGGCCGTCAGTCGCTGCAGCCCCAGATCGGCGTTGGCGATGACGAATCCGTCGCCGTCGGCCGCAGGCTCGATGCCCAGCGGACGGCCGCCGACGTCGGCGATCGTCTCAGGCCGGCCGCCGGTGACGTCGAACCGCACGATCCGACCGTCCCGGAGTCCGGTGACAGCCCTGCCGGCCGAGTCGATCGCCACGTCCTCCGGTCCGACACCGGTGGTGTCCCAGAGAGCAGCCGGCCGCAGGTCCTCGTTGACGGCGAAGGGGCCCACGAGCCCGACATCGGCGGGTGGCTGCCATCGGCGGGGTTCGAAGTCCATCCTGTGATTGTGGTCGATGAGATGCTGCCTCGCTGTCTGTGCCCACTGATACCCTCGCCGGACATGGCCCACGGTTTCGCATCATCCGAATGAGTGAGCACACCGCCGACCAACCCACCGTCGGACGGGTGATCGGGACCGAGGACGCCACCCCGCTCGAGTTCTGGGTGGCGGTCGCCGAGGGTCAATACCTCCAACTCGACGACGTGGTGGCGCTCGAGCGCGTGCTTCCGGGCGGAGAACTCGTCTCGATGTTCGGCATGGTTTCCCAGGTGCGGGCCCGTCACGAAGGCGCCCGCTTCGATTCCGACGTGTTCCTGATCGAGGACGGCGTGCTGCCGGCCGAAGTGGTCGAGTCGGCGAAGGTCGCGGCGACACGCTTCGAACCCGAGACCTTCGTGCCCCCCCGGCCCGGTCAGGCGGTCCGACGGGCAGTGGGCGCCGAACGCGACAAGGCCCTGTTCTTCGATCGCATGGTCGAGCGACTGCCGATCGGGCTGTCGCGGTCAGGAGAGCCGCTCTTCGTCAATCTCGAGTTCCTGGATGGCCGGCGAGGGGCGCACGTGAACATCTCCGGCATCTCGGGGGTCGCCACGAAGACCACATACGCCACGTTCCTGCTGCATTCGATCTTCACGAGCGGTGTTCTCGGTCCTCGAGCCGTGAACACGAAGGCTCTCATCTTCAACGTCAAGGGTGAGGATCTGCTGTTCCTCGACCGGCCGAATGCTGCTCTCGACGGCGACGAGGCCGCCCGGTACGCGCTCCTCGGTCTCCCCGCCGAGGCGTTCGCATCCTTCTCGGTCTACGCGCCTCCCCGGGCTGGCGGCTCGGTCGCAGCTCCGGACGTCACTTCGCGCACCGATGGTGCCGTCACCTCGTTCTTCTGGACACTCGAGCAGTTCTGCCACGACGATCTCCTGCCGTTCCTCTTCGCCGACGCAGAGGACGACCGCGCTCAGTACACGATGGTCATCCACAACGTCATGGCGCGCCTGCGCAAGGCGGTGGCTCTCGATGACGGCGCGGTGATGCTCGACGGGACCACGGTGCGAACCTTTGCGGATCTGACCCAGCTCATCCAGAACCGCGTGAGCGATCCCGACACCGCCTATGACTGGGCGGGACCGGCGATCGGTCAGGGCACGATCAACGCGTTCGTTCGCCGGTTACTCGCCTCGGTGCGCCACGTCGATCGTGTGATCCGGGGTGATGTGGCCAATGCCTCCAAGCATCAGGTCGCGCTCGACAGCCAGGTCACCGTGGTCGACATCCACAACCTGAACGACCGCGCCAAGCGGTTCGTCGTCGGTGTCACGATCCGCCGCCAGTTCGAGTTCAAGGAGAGGGCCGGACAATCAGACGAGTTGTTGTTCCTGGTCCTCGACGAGTTGAACAAGTACGCCCCCCGGGACGGTTCGAGCCCCATCAAGGAGATCCTGCTCGATGTGGCCGAACGGGGGAGAAGCCTCGGAGTGATCCTGATCGGAGCCCAACAAACCGCCTCGGAGATCGAGCGGCGGATCATCGCCAACTCGTCGATCCGCGTGGTGGGCAGGCTGGACTCTGCGGAAGCGGCCCGCGACGAGTACGGCTTCCTGCCGTCGGTCCAGCGTCAGCGCTCCACGATCATCAAGCCGGGCACCATGATCGTCTCCCAGCCCGAAATTCCGGTGCCGTTGGTGCTCGAGTTCCCCTTTCCCGCCTGGGCGACGCGCGCCTCCGAGGCAGTGTCGGCGGCACCGACCGGGAGCCCGTCGGACCCGTTCGAGGGCCTCGACGTCGACTCGTGAGGGTCGGTACCCTCGTCGCCCCCCGAGAGGGAGGAGGTTGGAGTGGACATCATCGATCGCCATTTCGCCGCCGAGAACGCCCACGACGTTCAGGCGACACTCGACACGTACACCGACGACATCGTCTGGGACGACGTCACCCACTCCGATGCCCCCTTTCACGGCAAGCAGGCGGTAGCCGGGGTCTATTCGTCGATCATCGATGCGATTCCTGACATGGTGCTGACCTCGGTGAAGCGCTTTCGGGGCGAGGGGGGCCGCCACGTCGTCGACGAGTCGATTCTCACCGGTCATGTCGAAGGCGAATGGGCCGGGACCGATGGCGCCGGTGCACCGGTCGAGGTGAGGATCCTCCACATCTTCGAGTTGCGAGACGGCCTGATCTGTCTCGAGAACGCCTGGTTCGATGCGGCCGACGTGCAGCGTCAGATCGCGGCCTGGAAGGCGAGGAGCTGAGCGGGAGTCACTCGCGTGCGACGCGCCCGTCGGCGTCGCGCCCCACGACGAACCAGATGGCGTGAACCGGCACGTCGCCCTTGTTGTAGAGGCGGTGGGGTCGTGTGGAGTCGAAGGCGATGGAGTCGCCGGCGTCGAGGACGTACTCCTGGAAGCCGATCTGGATGCCCAACGTTCCCGACATGACATAGCCGTACTCGCGGCCGTGGTGTCGCATCAGTGACTCGTCGGGAGTGGACGAGCCGCCGACCTCGTAGGTGGCGTGGAGAAAGTCGATCCCGCTTTCGGACTCGGCTGTCAGTTCTTCCCACCTGACACCCGACGCAAGTTCGATCGTCTGGCGTTGCGGGGGACTGACCTTGGGCGAGCCGAGCGTGGGATGCGACCCACCCGCGCCGCCCTGCTGGTCGTAGTCGTCGCCACGGATGACTCGATCCAGTGACAGGTCCAACTCGGTGACGATCGCATAGAGCGTTCCCACGGACGGTTTGGAGAGACCGCTCTCGATCTGGGAGATCATGCTGGCCGAGAGCCCGAGCCGTCGGGCGAGTTCGCGCTGGCTGATGCCCGCCCGTTTGCGTTCCTCGCGGAGACGGTCGCCGATGCCGTCGAGACCCTCGTAGGTGTCGGTGCCCTGGTGGGCTGGCTCGGTCACATCAGCATCCATCCGCCGTCGACATAGAGGTCGATTCCGTTGACCGCCCGATTTTCCAGCAGGAAGACGGTGGCGTCGACGATCTCGGCCATGGTGGCGAGCCGGCCTGTCGGAGTTCTGCCGATCACTGCGTCGAGCGGCTTGCCCTGCCAAAAGGGGCTGTCGCCGACGATGCCGGGATGGATCGCGTTGAATCGCACTGGGGCGAGTTCGGTCGCCAGCGTGCGGATGAGAGCGCTGACGCCGCCGTTCACCGTCGTGACCGTGGTCGATCCGGGGTACGGCCGGTCCTTGGCACGTCCCCCGAAGAGCACCACCGAGCTGTCGTCGTCCAGTTTGGGGATGAGGGCGTGGACGGTGGCGGTGTATCCCACGAGCTTCATCGTCGTGAGATAGATCGCGTCGGGGATCGTGTAGTTCCGGATGGGGTTGTTGTCCCGGGCGATGGCACACAGCACCAGCCGGGAGACGGGCCCGATGTCGCCCAGGGCCGCGGCGATCGTCTCCGGCTCGGCGAGGTCGAAGGCGACCCACTGGGCGCCGAGTGCGGACGCCGCTTCCGCGGTGCGGTCCCGATCCCGTCCTGTGATCACGACGGATTGGCCTTCGCTGATGTAATGACGGGCGATCTCCTGTCCGATCCCGCCGGTGCCCCCCACGATCAGTACGGCCCCGTCGCCCATCGTTCCTCCTCGAAATGATCTATAGGTCCGCCGGGAGTGGCAGACTCGTCCCCGCGGAGGATAGACCTGTATGCGACGGCGCGTGCAGTCACACTGAGCACGAGGCAGGGAACCGGTGGGACATCGCTACGACATCTGTGTGGTCGGGGGCGGGCTCGTGGGGCTCGCGACCGCCCGAGCCCTGACCTCGATGCTTTCCGGTGTGTCCCTGGTGTTGGTCGAGAAGGAGGACTCGGTCGCCCTCCATCAGAGCAGCCACAACAGCGGCGTCGTCCACTCCGGTCTCTACTACCGCCCGGGGAGCCTCAAGGCGAGGCTGTGTGTGGAGGGCCGGGAGGCGGTCTACGAACTCGCCGACGCCGCCGGTGTCGCCGCCCGTCGATCAGGCAAACTCGTCATCGCCAGCCATCAGTCTGAACTCGGGGCCCTCGACGAACTCGAACGGCGGGGTCGGGCGAACGGACTCGAGGGCTTGGAGCGTATCGGCGGCTCGGAGATCGCCGGGTTCGAACCGCATGCAGTGGGCTTGGGCGCACTCCACGTTCCCGAAGCCGGAGTGGCGGACTTTCCGGGACTGGCGCGCCACATGGCATCGATGATCGAAGAAGCTGGGGCCGAGATCCGTACCGGGGCGGCGGCGACGGCAATCGACCACACGGTGGATGGAGTGGAGGTGACAGCGGGCGCGGACCGATTCTCCGCACGGGCGCTGGTCAATTGTGCCGGGCTGCATTCTGACCGGGTGGCTGGTTTGGCCGGCGTCAGCACATCGGTCCGAATCATCCCCTTCCGAGGCGAGTACTACACGCTGACTGCCCGCGCCGCCCCGTTGGTCGCCGCGCTGGTGTATCCCGTGCCGGATCCGCGGTTTCCGTTCCTCGGTGTGCACTTCTCCCGGCGTGTCGACGGCTCGGTGGAGGTCGGGCCGAACGCAGTGCTCGCCCTGGGGCGTGAGCAGTATCGGGGCCGCTCGGCGAACTGGACCGATGTCCGCGACACGGTCCGCCACCGTGGCTTCCGCACGCTGGCTCGCGCCCACTGGCGCTCTGGCCTCCGCGAGATGGTCCATTCGGGCTCTCGCACCCTGTACGCCCGGGCGGCGCGCCGACTCATCCCCGCGGTGGGGGCGAACGATCTGATCCGGGGCGGATCCGGGGTGCGCGCCCAGGCCGTCGACGCGTCCGGTCGGTTGCTGGATGACTTCGTGATCGAGGAGGCTGGGTCGTCGATCCACGTGCTGAATGCCCCCTCACCGGCTGCGACGGCGAGCCTGGCGATCGGCCGGTACATCGCCGAACGCACAGTCCCTTTGATTCGGGTCTGAACTGGACGGAGTGTGTAGTCTCACTGAATGGTGACGTCCGCACAGGTTCCAGTCTCAGTGATCGGCACCGGTCGAATGGGTTCTGCCATGGCGGCCAGGATCGCCGGGGGTCCCTTCGATCTCGCGGTGTGGAATCGCGACGTGTCCAAGGCCGAGCGCCTTGCTTCCGAGATCGGCGCTCTGGTGTGCTCTTCCATCGACGAAGCCGCTGCGCGCTCCCAGGTCGTGATCACGAGCCTCGCCGACGACGCCGCGGTCGAGTCGGTGTATCTGGGCGAAGGAGGCATCGTGTCCGGTGTGCGGACCGGTGCCGTGGTGGTCGACACGAGCACGATCGATCCCGAGACATCGCGCCGTGTCGGGGGGGCACTGGATGCCTCCGGGGCGGGATTCCTCGACGCTCCGGTCTCGGGAAGCGTGGCCACCGCCGAGGCGGGCAATCTCACCGTGATGGTCGGTGGCGACGCGGGTTCGCTCGAGATCGCGGCCGCGGTGCTGGAGACATTCGCGTCCCGGATCGTTCCGGTGGGGGGTCGGGGCAGCGGTGCGGTCACGAAGCTGGCGGTCAACGCCCTCGTCCACGGACTCAACGTTTCGCTGTCCGAGGCGTTGGTGCTCGCCGAGCGGGCCGGCGTCGACCGACACATCGCCTACGAGATCTTCGCGAGTGGGGCAGGTGGCGCTCCCTTCGTCCACTACAAACGGCAGGCGTTCGAGGATCCGGCTGGGACGCCCGTGGCGTTCAGCCTCGATCTGGTCGCCAAGGACCTCGACTTGATCACGACTCTCGCCCGTCGTGTCTCCGCCCCCATCGCCCAGACCGAGGCGACTGCTGGCATCGTCTCCCGAGCGGTGGCGGCGGGGCTGGGTCCCCGTGACATGAGCGCGGTCGCCGGTTTCCTGCGCGGAGGCGAGTAAGCATGTCAGAGCACGTGGTCGTGATGAGTGACGGGCTCGACTTCTCCGTGCCGCTGTATCTGGCGGAACGGAGCGTGGGCTACACCTCCCACCTCGTCGTCAACGAGGACGCCGGCGGCGTGCAGATGGGCTTTGCGGTGTCGCGACTCGGGGCGGGCGGATCGGTGGACACCCATGTGCACTCATTCGAAGAGTCCGTCTACGTCATCGAGGGTTCGCTCATCGTCGACACGCCCGACGGGAGCCGTGAACTCGTGGCGGGCGACTACGGCCTCATACCGGTCGGGACGACCCATTCCCTCCGTAACATCGGCCACGGGCGGATGGAGTTCGCCGAAATGATGGCACCTCTTCCCCGGGCGCGCTTCGGCTTCGACACCCACTTCCCGAAGCCTCTGACGACCTCCACACCGGACAGGGTCGACGTCCGTGATCCGCGCAACCGTTACTACGGCCACATCGACGCCGCGTCGATGGATCCGACCAACCAGACCCAGGATCGTCTCGCGGTCAGCGCCAGCATGAGGACCGCGCTCCTGGTCTACAGCGGCATCAGCGTCAAGATGATGGTCGACTCCGATCTGGGCGCGGACCTTTCGACGATGTTCATGGTCCAGTACGAACTCGGTGGCTTTGCCGGTGCTCACGACCATCCGCTCGAGGAGGCATACCTCATCCTCGACGGGGAAGTCGAAGCGACCTTCGACGGCGAGAAGTACCACCTCGGCCCCGGAGACGTGGCCTGGGCTGGCGTCGGCTGTGTGCACGAGTTCCGCAACATCGGCGAGGGTCTGGTCCGCTGGCTCGAAACCCAGGCCCCGCAGCCACCACCCCGACATTCCTACCGGTTCGCGCGCGATTGGACCTACCTCGAGTCCGCGTTGGCCGCCGAAGACGATCGCGATTGAAGGAGTGAAGAATGGATGAGTTTCCTGTCGCCACGAGTCCTGCACCCGGGATCATGGCCGTGGACTGGGAGACACGGGTCGATTTCGAACGGCTCCGTCAATACCGGCTGGGGCGTGTCCACCAGATGTTGGAAGAACACGACCTCGGCGCGGTACTGCTCTTCGAGACATCGAACATCCGGTATGCCACCGCCACTCAGATCGGCTACTGGGCTTTCAACAAAGGCGAGCGCTGGGCGCTGGTGACCCGCAACGGGCGGCCACGCATCTGGGACTTCGGTTCCGCCGCCAAGGCGCACCGACTCCAGTTGCCTCATCTCTACGACACCCAGAACTCGGTGGGCGGCAACACCGGGCTGCAGGGAGCCATCGGACCCGAGACAGGTCTCCACTCCCGCGCTGCCGCCGAGATCAAGTCCGCACTCGCCGAAGTGGGCCTCGCCGGTGAACGCATCGGCGTCGACATGGCCGAGACGGCCGTGTTCCTGGCGCTGCAAGCCGAGGGTCTCGCGGTCGTCGACGGCCAACAGGCGATGATGCGCGCCAGGGAGATCAAGAGTCACGACGAGATCATCCTGCTCACGCAGGCCTGCGCCATGGTCGACGGGGTCTACCAGGACATCTACGAGGCGCTGAAGCCGGGAGTGCGCGAATCAGACATCGTGGCCCTGGCTCACAAACGGCTCTTCGAAATGGGTTCGGAGTTCGTCGAGGCGGTCAACTCGATCGCGGGTGAACGGTGCAGTCCCCATCCTCATGTGTTCTCCGACCGTTTGATCCGGCCCGGTGACCAGGCCTACTTCGACATCATCCACGCGTTCAACGGATATCGGACGTGTTATTACCGGACCTTCGTGGTCGGCCGTGCGACCCAGGCCCAGCGTGACGCGTTCAAGCAGTCCCGGGAGTGGATGGACGCCGCGATCGCCCTCGTCAAGCCCGGCGCCACCACAGACCAGATCGCCAACGTGTGGCCGCGTGCCGAGGAGTTCGGGTTCGAAGACGAGATGGACGCGTTCGGGCTCCAGTTCGGACACGGCGTCGGCGTCGGACTCCACGAGCGGCCGATCATCAGCCGTCTCAATTCCCTCTCGGACCCCGTCGAGATCGAAGTCGGCATGGTCTTCGCCCTCGAGACCTACGCCCCTGCAGCCGACGGGCGTTCGGCGGCGCGTATCGAAGAGGAGGTGGTCGTCACGGCCGACGGCCCCAAGATCATCACCCTCTTCCCGTGCGAAGAGCTCATGGTGGCGAATGCTTACTGATCGGCTCCGGGTCATCCGGTGACCTCGAAGTACCTGATCCGGGGTGCGGCGGTGCTCACGATGGGCGCCAAGACGCCGAACTTCGCCGTGGCAGACGTACTGGTCGACGGCGCACGCATCGGCGAGGTGGGCCCTGGCGTGCGGGCGCGTGACGCCGAAATCATCGACGGTACCGACACCATCGTGATGCCCGGCTTCGTCGACACCCATCGCCACGCCTGGAAGTCGCTGTTGCGGAACGTGGGCGTGTCGACGGGCGGCGCGGACATCGTGGCCTCGGAGTCGTTTTCGGACCACCTCACACCGGAGGATTGCTACGCCGCGACTCTGGCCGGGTTGCTGGGTGCGGTCGAGGGAGGCACCACCACCGTCGTCGACTGGTTCGATCTCGGCGGCGGACCCGAGCACCTGCAGGCCGCGCTCGAGGCGCACTCGGATGCGGGCCTGCGGACGGTCTTCGCGTGCGGGATGGGTCCCGGTTCGAGCGAGCCCCTCGTCACGACGCTCGGTCTCTCGGCCCCCACGGATCGCACCACCCTCGCGTTCGCGGCTCCCGACCTGTCCCCATCGACCGGAGACCAGTGGGCTGCGGCCCGGAGAGCCGGCCTGCGGATCCACGTCCACGCCGGGACCGATGCAGGGGACGCCGGCACGGTCTCCGCACTCGCCCGGGCCGGGCTGCTCGGGCCGGATGTGACGCTGGTGCACGGCACCACCCTCGACGACCAGGATCTCGATGCGATCGCCGCGTCCGGAACCTGCGTGGCGGTGGCTCCGTCCGTGGAAATGTCGGCGGGGATCGGCTCGCCTCCCATGCAGCGCCTGATCGATCGGGAGATCCGGCCCGGGCTGGCGGTGGACGACGAGCGGCTGGCACCCGGCGACATGTTCGCCCAGATGCGGTCTGTGATCTCGATGCAACACGCCCGCTATTTCGACCTCAAGCTGGCCGGCAAAGCCGGACTGCCGAACCTCCTGAACACCCGGGAGACGATCAGATACGCCACGGTCGACGGCGCGCGGGTGGCAGGTCTCGCCCACCGCGTGGGAACGATCGAGCCGGGCAAGGCGGCCGACGTGATCCTGCTGCGGACCGACCGTCCCAACATCTGGCCGATCAACGATCCGATCGGGGCGGTCGTCTGGGGCATGGACACATCGAATGTCAGCTGGGTCTTCGTCGCCGGCCGTCCGCTCATGCAGGACGGGGTGCTCGCGGCCGACACCGGCAGGGCTCGGGAGCTGGCGACGGCCGCCCTGCACCGCGTGGGTTCGGCCTCCGGCCTGCTCGCACCGCTGGGCGGGACCCGGTGACCGACAGCATCACCCGTCGCCCGCCGTCGTCTCTGCTCACCTCCTTCGTGGTGGCCTCGCGGTACATGCCGGTCTACTTGGCGCTGGTGCTGTTGGTGATCGTGGCTTCCATCTGGGCGCCGTCGGCGCTCGGGAGTTCCGCGCTCGGCGCGATCGCCCCGGCCGGGGCACTGTTGGGTATCGCCGCCCTCGGTCAGATGCTCGTGATCATGACCGGCGGAATCGACCTCAGCACACCGGGAACGGTCTCGCTGGCGGCGTTGATCATGGTCGGTGTCGGGAACCGGCCCGAGACGAGCATGTGGTCGGCGGTTCTGGTGGCGCTCGCCGCGGCAGCCGTGATCGGGCTGGTCAACGGTCTGCTCATCGGAGGTTTCAAGCTGAACGCCCTCATCGTGACGCTGGCGGTGGGCCAGCTGGTCACCGGGATCGTGAATCGGTACGGGCGCACGTTCCCGGTGCAACGTCCCGTTCCGAGCGCACTGTCCGATTGGACGTCGAGTCGGGTCCTCGGATTCAGCCCGGTGTTCTGGATGGGTCTGGCGATCACCGCTCTGCTCATCCTCGGATTCCGTTACACGACTGTCGGTCGACGCTTTCAGGTGGTCGGCGCGAACCCGGTGGCCTCACACGTGGTCGGGGTGCGGGTCACCATGAATCAGATCTCGGCCTATGTGATGGCTTCGATCCTCTATGCCATCACCGGCGTGGCCCTCGCCGGGATGATCATCACGCCCGGAGTGGCCTCTGGCAGTCAGTATCTGTTGGCGCCGATCGCCGCCGTGGTGATCGGGGGCGCCTCGCTCACGGGGGGCCTCGCCAGTCCGTTGTCGACTCTGGCCGCCGCACTCTTCCTGACCGGCCTCAACCGCATGATGCTCATCATGGGCCTGTCGACCGCCTGGCAGTTCGCAGTCTTCGGAGTCGTGATCATCGCTGGCATGCTCGTCTCCGGTGACCGCATCATCAAGGCGGTGGAGCGGGCCCTGCGCGAGCGACGGCGCCGACCGCCGGCCGAACAGTCCACGAGCTTCAGCAGCGGAACGGGTTGAGAAAGGAGCGTCGATGACGCGAATCGGAACGGATAACAGTGAATGACTCAGGAACTCTTGGGAGGAGGAACGTGAAACGCATCAAGACCATCAGCGTGATCGCTTTGCTGGCCCTCGTGGCAGCAGCGTGTGGCGACGGCGACGCCGAGACGACCACGACGCCAGGTGAAACCACCACGACCGCCGCAGAGACGACCACGACTGCGGGGGGCGAAGACACCACGACCACGACCGAAGCAATGGCCGACGGCCCGCTCGCCGAGTTCGGGGAGTCGACCGAGGCCGATCCCGCGCTCATCGAGAAAGCCCTCGGCCCGGTGGAGCCATCCGACGAAGCCAGCTGGAACATCGTTCTGGCATCGATCGCCCG
>DATKEC010000114.1:0-15270 GCA_035544575.1 Acidimicrobiia bacterium | reverse complement strand
CTAGCTCAATTGGTCAGAGCAACAGACTCTTAATCTGCAGGTTCCGGGTTCGAGTCCCGGGCGGCCTACCACCCATCTCAGACACACCACGCGGGTGTGGCGGAATTGGAAGACGCGCTGGGTTTAGGTCCCAGTGGGCTTTAGCCCGTGGAGGTTCGAGTCCTCTCGCCCGCACCAGGGATTTTCGGCGATATCGATTCGCCGAGAAGCAGAGACTGCAACCATTTTGCAACCATATCAACGGGCCGCCACCGTCTCAGCGGCAGCGCGGTCCATCCCCTCGATGACATGGGGACTGTCCAGGGTGATCGCGATCGACGATGACCCAACCGCTCCTGAACCACCTTGGGGTGCGCTCCCGAGGCGAGCGCCAACGTCGCTATCTCGTTCGCCCCTGAGAGCCCAGATCGCGAAAAACGAACGAACCGCCCCGAGGTTTCGCCAGGGGCGTTTTGTCCGTCTGCGGGCTGAGAAGAGTGCCGCTACCGAGCCGCCCAGCCATCGTGCGCCAACAGGACGACATGAGGCTTTCAGGCCTCGTCGCCTACGGTTGCCGCCCCTGCACGTCGCTGGGGAACGCTTCGTGCCCACGGACTCCGACGACGCCGAGCACCACCATCCAGACGGGGAGCAAGTAACCAGGCACCCAGATGTAAGAGCCCAGCATGAGTACTGCTACCACGATGCCTGCGATCGCCAGCCACGAAGGCACAAGCCCCGAACGTCGTAGGGCGATACTGAAGAGCCCCACAGCGAGCGCGAACGAGTACATCCCCGCGACGAGGATCGTCCCGAGCCCAGCCTGGGCCAGTGTGTGCGCGATCGGCGAGCCAACGAACGCCGACCCTGCGGAGTTCATCTGCACACCCACCGGCGCGAACAGGAGCGCACCGCCGATCGAGAGGCCCGCCGCACCGATGAGCGACGCCGCGTAGCCGACTCGCCGAAGAGTGCTCTCCGGAATGCGAGCACTCAGCTCCGTGAAGAACCAGACGAGCGCCCAAGCGCCGCCGACCAAGGCCAAGAACAGGAGGAACACGTCGAAGAAGCTGTCACGACCGACGTAGAACGCGGTGAAGTCCGCCTCCGCCGTCGTCCCGCCTCCAGGGATCACCAGGACGAGGAGATAGCCGACGGAGAAGAGCAACGCTCCGACAGTCGACGCCAGCACCAGCCGCTTGCGAGAATCCACGATGCGCTCCGTTCTCCCGTAGATCGGGGGGCTAAGGGCACGACACCGGATACTACGCGCCTGCGCCTGCAGGAGCCAATGAAAATCGACGTTTTCGGACGCCACGAGTCAGGACGCAGCCCCCGGCTCCATCAGCGCACTTCCGGGGCGCGTCGCCTGCGAACGAGCCACATGATCCCAAGCACGATGAACGCCGCGAACGTGACGAAGATGCCTGTCCAGACGACATCGCCCACCGTGTTCTGCCATGTCCCTTCACCGCCATCGACGAGCGGTGTGAAGGCCAGGATCACTAACACCACGAACAACGCGCCGACCCCAATGAGAACGCTTCGAAGGTTCATGTAGGTGACGGTACGCTCGCGGGGTCGTGAGACGCTTCAGATCGCGAAAACCACACGAAAGGCCCCGGACATCATGCCGGGGCCTTTCAACAGACCGTCCGAGATCGCCTTGAGCCGGTGTCCCGCTTCGGGAACTCATCGTCGCCAGGTGCAGAACACGTTCCCACTTGACTTTCTGGCACTAGCTGATACCCGTTGGGTCCGCCCTGGTTGGGTCTAGGTCCCAGTGGGTTTAGCCCGTGGAGGTTCGAGTCCGCTCGCCCGCACTGCTCCCGGCCCGAGCGCGTCGACCGCTATTGGTAGGGTCCCGCGCATGACGAAACCTGTGACCGCAGTCGAGCGATCCGTCGACGAACTGGCTGCGATGTGGGGCGCCGACCGCAGCGAACGTCAAACCCGGCGACACCTCGATCCCCAAGACTTCGAGCTTCTCCGCGACGCCGGCCTCCTGCTCCTCCCGGTTCCATCCCAGCACGGCGGCCTCTGGGAGGGCTTCGAGTCTTCTGCCCGAACCGTGTGCGAGATCTATCGGCGTCTCGCTTCGGCAGATCCGTCGGTGGCGCTGGTGTCGTCGATGCATCCTGCCGTCCTCGCCTTCTGGCTGGCATCTCCCGACGAATCCCAACCCGGCTGGGAGGAACAGCGACGTGCCGTTTTCGCCAGCGCTGCGGCAGGCGAGCAATGGGGAACGATCACCTCCGAGCCAGGCAGCGGTGGCGACATCGGCCGTACCCGGGCGATCGCCACCCCCGTCGACACCCCGCCGTTCCTGGCCGGGAACGCCTACGCCGTCACGGGGGACAAACACTTCGGGAGCGGTCTCGGCGTCACGGACCGGATGATGACGACCGCCATCCCCGATGGTGAGTCGAGCCCGACGGTCTTCGTGCTCGATGTGCAGAACCGGCCGTGGGACGGCAGCGCCGGTCTGATCTTGACCGCCGAATGGGACGGTATGGGGATGGCGGCGACGCAGAGCCACGCCATGAGGCTCGAGGGGGCCCCCGCAGTGCGATTGGCGTGGAACGGCGAACTCGATCCCATCACCCGCGCCGCCGGGCCCTTCGTCTCCACGCTGTTCACAGCCGTGATTCTCGGCGTGCTCGACGAAGCGATCGCGACAGCGAGCCGGCAGCTCGGCAGGAAGGCAGGTCAGCTTCGGGCGTACGAGCAGGTCGAATGGTCCCGAGCCGAACTCGACCACTGGGTAGCGACCCAGGCGTACGAGGGCGCCTTGCGCGCCATCGAGACCGGAAACCAGGAAGACGCACTCATAGCCGGCATCCGGGCCAAGCAGGCCGCCGCCGACCTGGCAGAGATGGCCCTCCTGCGGTTGACCAGGGTGCTGGGCGGAGGGACGTTTTCGCAACGCTCCCCGTTCTCCCACTGGTTCGAGGACGTGCGGGCACTTGGTTTCCTTCGGCCGCCGTGGGCCCTGGCGTACGACACCCTCTTCACGTCCTCGACCAATCGGGAGTGAAGGTGCCGCTCAATCCGTGAACAACTCCGCGAGGGCACGCAGGGCGCGTGCCCTGTGGCTGATCGACGACTTCTCCTCTGTCGTCATCTCGCCCAGCGTCCGACCTCCGACCTCGAACACCGGGTCGTAGCCGAACCCGTAGACGCCACGCGGCTCTGGCACGATCAGGCCCTCGACTGCGCCTTCTGCGGTCCACTCCTGGCCGACCGGGTCTACGACGGCGATCACGGTGCGGAATCTCGCGCTTCGGTCATCTCGTCCGCCGAGATCGGCGAGCAGCTTCCGGACATTGTCCTCATACGATGCCTCGGGTCCGGCATATCGAGCGCTCATCACACCAGGCGCACCACCGAGCGAGTCGACTTCGAGACCGGTGTCATCGGCAATCGAAACGAACCCGGTCGTCAAGGCCACCGCGCGCGCCTTGAGGAGGGCGTTGCCGCGCAATGTCGGCTCGGTCTCGTCGACGTCGGGCCAGTCCAGCCCGCGCACGACCTCTCCCACGACCCCCAGCCCCGCCAGCACCTCTTCGACCTCGGCGATCTTGTCCGGGTTCTTGGAGGCAACGACCGCCCGCTCGAACCTCACGGTGTCGTGGCTCGTATCTGGGCGTCCACCAGTTCACGGATCCCTTCCGCCGCCAGGTCGAGCATCCGGTCGAGTTGATCGCGGTCGAAAGGCGCGCCTTCGGCGGTGCCCTGCACCTCGACCAGTCCGCCCTCACCCGACATCACCACGTTCAGGTCGACCTGGGCCGAAGCATCGGATTCGTACTCGAGGTCGAGAAGGATCTCGCCGTCGACGATGCCCACGGAGGTTGCGGCCACCTGGTCACGGATCGGATTCCGCACGACCAGGTTTTGCGCGAGAGCCCATTCGAGGGCTTCGTGCATCGCCACCCAGGCGCCGGTCACGGCCGCCGTTCGGGTGCCGCCGTCTGCCTGAATGACGTCGCAATCCACCCGCACCATCACGTTCGGCATCTTGTCGAGGCTGACGATGGACCGAAGCGCTCGTCCGATCAGGCGGCTGATCTCCTGCTGGCGTCCCTTGGTGTAGGAGTCACGACGGATGCGTTCGGAACTCGAACCGGGCAGCATCGCGTACTCGGCAGTGACCCAACCGTTACCGCTGTCGCGCATCCAACGCGGCATGTCGGTGTCGATCGAAGCGGTGCACAACACGCGGGTGCGTCCCATCTCGATCAAGACCGATCCGGGGGTGGCGTCTGTGTAGCCGACATGCAGCCGGAGCGGGCGGAGTTCGTCTGGGGCGCGTTCGCGCATGTCACACCTCGATCGTGAGCCCCGGGTCGGCATGCGACACCGGGCCGTGGAAGGTCGTCTTCGCTTCGGTGACAGACCGTACCGGATCGAGCCCGGGCTTCAGGTGGGTGACGATCAGCCGGTCGGCCCCGATGTCGGAGGCGATCATCCCCGCCTCGGTGGCGGTGAGGTGCTGGGTGTAGTCGCCGTTGTCGCCGTCTCCCTGCCATGACGCTTCGGCCAGCACCAAGTCCGACCTCCCGACTTGGTCCCACCATCGACCAGCGGTTCCGGTGTCACCGGTATAGAAGAGCGACCGCCCCTCGGAGACGACACGCACTGACACCGATGCCACGGAATGATCGACGGCGAAGAACTCCAGGTGCATCGTGCCGACACGGCGGGTGTCGCTGTGTCGGACGGGGTCGGCGATGAAGACCTCCCAGAAGCGATTTCCCGACCGAGCTTCGACGAAGGCGGCCAGCGAGTTGAGCGTCGACTGTGGGGCGACGAGCGGAACGCCCACCTTCCGCTTTTCGCCGTACGCCCAGAGGTGATACAACGCCAGGACGTCGGCGCAATGGTCGGGGTGGCGATGCGAGATGACGATGGCATCGACGTTCAGCGGTTCGGTCAGGCGCGGCATGGTTCCGAAACCGAGGTCGAGGATGATGCGGGTGTCCTCATTCGACACCACGTAGCCGGAGGACGGCGAGTTGGGCGCCGGCCAGCTTCCGGTCGATCCGAGGACGTGGAGCCGGAGCGTCACGGCGCCAGACGATCCCGAATCCAGCCTGTATCGCTTCGGGTGTAGCGGATCCGGTCGTGGAGGCGCCCGGCGCGTCCCTGCCAGAACTCGAAGATGGTCGGTGTCACGCCGTAACCGCCCCAATCCTCCGGCCGCTCGATCGAACCTGCCTCCAGCGCCGAGACGAATCGGTTCTCCAGCCACTCCCGCGACGGGATGGGCTGGCTCTGTGGCGACGCCACCGCCCCGGCCTGGGATTCGACGGGCCGCGAGGCGAAGTAGGCGTCACTCATCGCGTCAGGTACCGGTGCGGCGGATCCGTCGATCCGTATCTGCCGGTGGAGACTGAACCAGGGAAACAGCAAGGTGACCCTGGGGTCGGAACCAATGTCCTGACCTTTGCGTGACGACCGGTTTGTGTAGAAGACGAACTGGCCCTCGTGGATCTCCCGCAGGAGCACGGCGCGGCTCGACGGTCCCAGTGGCCCGGCTGTCGAGAGAACCATCGCATTGGCTTCGACGATGTCTGCCGCGGCCTCAGCGAACCATCGCTCGAACTGGACGAAGGGATCGGGATCCACATCGGCAACGTCGATCCCGGTGGTCTCGTATTGGATGCGGCGGCCGAGGGCGTCTTCGATCACGACGAGAGAATACGAGCATCACATCTAGCCTCGCTTTCGATGGAGCGGCCGGGATTCTCGACGATGTTGGGGCGCGCACTGCGCAAGCGCTGCCCACGTTGCGGCGGGGCCGGGATCTTCCGGAGTTTTGGCGAACTCCACGTCCGCTGTCCAACCTGCGGGCTGCGGTTCGAACGCGAGCAGGGGTACTGGGTGGGCTCGATGATCATCAACACCATCGTCACCTTCGGCCTGCTGCTGTTCGTCCTCGTCGGCGGCATCGTCGTGTTCTGGCCGGACGTGGCCTGGACCGGCCTCTTCATCGCCACCGTCGCCGTCGCTGGACTCACGCCCGTCCTCTTCCATCCGTTCTCGCGCACCGTCTGGATGGCGATCGAAATGTCATACCACCCGGTCGAGGAGAACGACGGTGTCTGAGCCGGCGGCGGTCACCCCAACGGCTGAGCAACGAGCGCTTCGCCGGTGGGTTGATTGGACCCGTCAGCCGGCTCCACGGTGAGACCGACGATCGCACCGGTCTCGGCCGTGCCCTCGAGGACCACCGTGGCATGGCCATCCTCCGGTAGGAATGTCCCCGCCGAGCGCGCGGTGCCGTCATCGATCAGCCACAGCTGATACGTGCGATCAGTCCCGGGTTCGGGTAGATCATCTGCGACGAAGATCACACGTCCCACCTCGCGGGAGTACACGACCTGAGTGTTCGTGAACGGCGAGCCTTCCACATCGATGACAACCACGTCGTCCGCGCCGTGGATCTGCTCCACGAGGTCGGGCTCGCCGCTCATCGCCACTGCCACCACCACCGACAACGCCGCAACGGCGGCAGTCAATCCGACGGCGAGTCCGGCGAAACGCCGGGAAACGGCGGGGGTGTCATCGGTTCCGGCCAACACTGCTTCTTTCAGCGCCTCGGAGGCCGACTCGGTCGAGTTCGAGACGTCCGCCTCGAGGCCATGGCCGAGTTCGATCAGCTCCGCCTGACAGTTGGCGCAATCGTCGAGGTGTTGTTCATAGC
This sequence comes from Acidimicrobiia bacterium, assembly GCA_035544575.1. Taxonomy (GTDB): domain Bacteria; phylum Actinomycetota; class Acidimicrobiia; order Spongiisociales; family ZC4RG35; genus DATHWB01. The sequence goes on along the minus strand of DATKEC010000114.1, from coordinate 8,582 downwards.
GGCGGCGTTCGAGGTCATCGAGGGCGTCGACGATGTAGAGCGCAGTCATCTCGTGGATCTCATCCATGGGGTTCTCCCATCGCTCACCTAACGAGGCGGTGGCGGTCATTGTCGACGGGTTCGGAGACCTCGGCGACCGAGATTCGTCACGGATTGCCCGAGAAGGTGTCGCATCGGGTCGGATCACCTGTTTCGTAACCCGTTCGGAACCACCTTTCGCGCTGCTCGGAGGAGCCGTGTGTCCAGGATTCGGGATCAGTGCGTCCCGTGGCGGCCTCTTGAATTCGGTCGTCGCCCACCGCTGCGGCCGCGTCCATCGCGTCTCGGATCTCGCCGGGATCCAACTCGAGGACCCGACCGCCTTCGAGAGTTTCGGTGGTGTCGACGTAGATCGTCGACGCCCAGACACCGGCAAAGCAGTCGGCCTGCAACTCCATGCGAATCGACAGGTCGTTCGCGATCGACGGATCGGCTTGTTGCTGCTCCCTCACTTCGCCGTTGATGCCCAACACCGTCTGGACGTGGTGCGCAATCTCGTGGGAAAGCACGTAGGCGGGTGCCAGATCACCGGACACCCCAAAACGAGATTGGAGCTCGCGGAAGAACCCCAACTCGATGTAGACGTTCTCGTCGAGCGGGCAGTAGTGCGGCCCGTATCTCTCGTCGGCGCCGCCGCATCCCGACTCGGTGAACCCGTCGAAGAGCACGAGGTCTGCGTAGCGATACTCGAGTCCGGAAGATTCGAAGACGCCATCCCAGAACAGCTGGTTGTCGTCGAGTACCACCGACAGAAAGTCGACGAGGTCGGCGTCGGGGTCCGCCTCACGGGGCAAGGGCGAGGCTTCGACGCTCCCCGTCTGGGTCGGCTGGAGCCCCTCGAGGACGTTTGTCAGGTCGCCCATCTCGCCGCCCCCTCCGAACACTGCGAATAGGATGGCGACGACGAGTGCGAGTCCGCCGCCTCCCACTCCCATCGCGCGTCGTCCTGGTGATCCTCGACGGTCCTGGATCGAGTCGCTTCGTTGGGTGGGCTTCCGGTATCGGGCCACGGCACCCCCTTTCGGGGGCCATGATGGCACCGCACGCTCACGACCGGAACGGAACGCACCGCCTGGCCCACTGGCACCAATCACACCACGGTCCCACGGTGTGCGGTGGGGACAACGCATCGGCGGGGTGGAGCCCGGCGATCGTCTCGGCCACAGCGCGCAGACGAGCCGCAGCCTCGGCGATCCTCGCCGGCGGGTAGAACTCCCTGTCACAGTTGGCGGGGTCGGCGCGCAGGTGATGGAAGTGAACCGCGACCCCATCGGCGTCACGCCCGAGCGCCGCCAAGGCCCCGGACGCGGACACGGCGTAGAGATCCGCCTCGTACGGAAGAGCGACCGATGCGCTGCCCGTTCGGTGTTCGACGACCGCAGCGACGCGCTCACCCTCCCATCCGTTGACATCGGTCGCAGCCATGAACGTCACGGCCACCGGAGCAGAAACCAGACGGTCCCGACGATCCAGCGCCGCTCCGTTCACGACGAAGGTGACTCCCAACTGGTACTCGGTGCGGCTGACGGTGACTGGCGGTTCGTCTGTGGCCCACACGGCTTCGTGTTGATCGAAGAGCCAACGCAGGTCATCGACCTCCGACGGCGAGACCGTTCCGTAGGACGCCTCGTACAGCCCCCCAGGATCATCGGACAGCAGGGCCGCAGCCACCGTTGCATGAAACTGGTTGCCGACGACGAGATACGTCGAGTCCAGGTCGTCCTCGTCGCCGTCGTCGCGGGGAATTCCGTATGCCGCCGGCCAGGCGGCGGACCGCACACAGCGGTGGAAGTCGGCGAGCCGCGTCTTCGAGACCAGGAGGGTCCGGGTTCCGCTGTTCACCGTTCCCTCCCCCACCACCGGGTACTGGCCACAGCGGGCAGGCCGGGAGCACCCATGACAGTGAGAGCCGCCAACGCGGCCCCGCCGGGGGGCGGCCTGAGCGCGATCCCAGCGGAGGGCGACGTCGTCGACGATTCCCTGGGCGTCCGGCGGCTTTGGGACTGTCACGACGTCGTCGGCCGCCAACCGCAGGTCGACCAGCGTCCGGGTCTCGTCGGATTGGTAGAAGGCCGCAGCCTCGACCTCGGTCGTCACCGCCCGGCCTGTCTTGATCCGAAGCGCCTGGGTCTCGCCCCTGGTCCGCACCTCCACCTGTACTGCCACGCTGATCGAGCGGTTGGTGGGTTCGTGAATGACCGAGCCGGAGACCGGGTCGAGGTCGACATCTGTGGCTTCGGGCGGGAACAACCGACGGTACGCGGCGAACAGATCGCTGAGCACCCGACGCTGGACGGGATCCCACCCATCGAAGAAGTCACTCTCGATCTGTCCGATCTCGGCGGGATCCGTGGGAGTGCCGAGCTGATGCCATTGCACCGTGGCCTCCCGCACCGCCTTCCACCGATCGAGCGAGAGGGAAGGTGTGCGGCTGCCCGACCCTCGCGATGGCGGGCAAACTTCGATGCGCTCCAATGAACGCACATCGATTCTTTCGAGAGGCGGCCGGCCGTATGTCACGCAACCACCGTATCTACCGCCTCTGACATGGCGATGGATCCGCCCACGCAGCCTCATGTCCGATCTGACTTGCAGCCAAGGGCTGCGTCGGGTCCGGGCCGCCGGATCGGGTCGATCGACCCTGACCGATGTGACCAGCGAGCCAGGTACATACAGATACCCCCTGATACCGTTTCATCCATCCGATGCCTGTCACGACGTTCTCCCGGTTCGCCGCTTTGCTGGCACTCGCCGCGCTGACGGCTGGGCTGATCGCCCTCCTTCGACCGGCTGCCTATGCCGGCGTTGGCTTCCGCAACGGTGTCGGTCTCGCCGCGCTCGTCGCCGCGGGAGCGACCGCCGGCAGCCTTCTCTACTCGGAGTACTACCGGTTCGAGCCGTGCCTGTTGTGCTGGTACCAGCGGGTCGCCATGTATCCGCTGGTTGTCATCCTGTTCATCGGTTGGTTGAAGTCTGACCGTTCGGTGGTGCGCTACGCCGTCCCGCCGGCGTTGATCGGCAGCGCCATCTCGCTCTGGCATCTCGCCAACCAATGGCTGCTGACTGCGTCATCATGTGACGTCGGCCCATCCTGCGCGGTCCGTTACGTGACGGAGTTCGGATTCGTGACCATCCCGTTCATGGCCCTGAGCGGTTTCGTTGCCATCGTCGGTGTTCTCTACGCAATGAGGAAGCAATGACAGGTAAGAAGATCGGATTCGTCGTGGCCGGAGTCGTCGTCGTGGCGGCCATCGCCGCGGGCCTCTCGGCTGAGTCGGCAGGAGTCGAGGCGTACGGCGACATCGCCATCGCCGGCGAGACGCTCCCCCGATACGAAGCCGGCGTCCAGGATCCCGCCGCCGGGATGACCGCTCCGACGATCACCGGCGATGCACTCTCGGTGGTTCCGGGAGGCACGCCCAAGGTGGTCCTGTTCCTCGCTCACTGGTGTCCCGCCTGTCAGGCGGAAGTGCCGGCGATAACGGACTGGGTCGAAACCAACGGGGCGCCAGCAGGCGTCGAGGTGATCGCGGTGGCGACATCGTCGTCGCCATCACAAGGCAACTATCCGCCGTCGGTGTGGCTCGAGGGCGAGGGGTTCCCGTTCCCGGTGATCTACGACGACGAAGACTCGACCGCAGCGATCGCATACGGCCTGAGTGCCTTCCCGTACTGGGTGGTGCTCGACTCGGACGGGCGCGTCGTTCAGCGCTTCACAGGGCAAATGCCGGATGCTGCCGCCCTCTCACAACTCTTCTCGACGGTGGCCGGTCTCTGAGCTCTCGGCCGCCAGGGCCGGCCGGGAAGTGGCATCGTGGGCGCATGCAGCAGACGTTCACCCCGGCCGATCCCGACTTCGACCGACGGGTCCGTGAGAGTTTTGACCGTCAGGCCATGATGAAGACGCTCGGTGTGGCTATCGCGTCCCTGGAGCCCGGACGCATCGAGCTGGTGTTTTCGCACCGTCCCGAGATCACCCAACAACACGGCTTCGTGCATGCGGGTGCCGTGGCCGGCGTGCTCGACTCGGCGTGCGGGTACGCGGCCTTTTCCCTGATGCCGCCGGAGGCCGCGGTTCTCACCGTTGAGTTCAAGGTGAACTTGATGCGACCCGCCGATGGCGAGCGATATCACGTGGATGGCGAGGTGCTGAGAGCGGGCCGGACACTGACCGTGTGTCACGCCTCGGCGAGGATCGAAGGTGAGTCCGAAAACCTCGCCATCATGACCGCGACGCTGATGACAGTGAAAGGCGCCGGGATCGTGGACTGAGTATCCGGGCCATGGTCTGCGGGAAGGCGAGACAGTGCTCGGAGGTACAGGCTCATCTCGATCAAGATGACGGCGTACGGTGGGAGGGCCATCCGGCTCTCGCGAGCGGCCGGACACGGTCTGAGGATCTAACCAACAGCCAACGTGACAGGAGCGAGGAACACACGTGAACGACCAGGCTCGATCCCCTCTTCTCGTTTTCGGAGATGATGGAGCTGACGCATCCGACCGCGCCTGGCGCTGGATCACCGCACACGACTGGCCCGGCTGGACCATCGAGGTGTTGTCAGCGGACGAATCCAACATCGACTGGGGCAAAGCGGTCCGATTCGAGACGTGGGAACCGCCCTGGACCCGCGAGCCCAACGTTCGCGGCGCCAAGGCCGTGACGTTCCTGGCTGCCTCCACCGACCCCAGGGCGATGCTGGCCGACGTCCCTGCCGACCTCGTCGTCCTCGGGATCAAGGAGGCCGGCCAGCTCGCCGCAGTGATGACGGGGAGTACGACGGAGTGGCTCCTCCATCATCCTCCCTCGCCGATTGTCATCGTCCGGCGTCCCGCACCCGTCACCAACGTGATGGTGTGCACCGACGGATCCGTTCATGCCGAACGCGCGATCACGGTCTTCTCTTCGCTTCCTCTGGCGGGACGCTGCGTCGTGACGGTTGCATCGATCAACGACGGGCGGGCAGATCCGAACGCCGCCTCCCGGGCACACGACCTGCTCGAGCCACACGTCGCGTCAGTGACGACGACGAGTGCGAAGGGAAGACCCACCGAGGTCATCCTTCGCTTGGTCGACGAAACAGCCGCCGACCTGGTGATCCTCGGCACGCGGGGTCTCACCGGTTGGAAGCGCCTCCGGCTCGGATCGACCGCCTCGGCCGTCGTCAGGTCGGTGGCCTGTGACTGCCTGGTTGCGTGCTCTGACGACGAGGATTGACGTCTCTCAGTTCCCCAACTCCTGCGTCTGGCTACATTCATGTCGCGGAGGGGAGTAGCCCCATCACCGGGAGGCCGTCATCCTGGCGTCGGATCGAGCGGCGTCCGGTCCCCGGGTCGGTGCAGTTGCACCGATGGGCGAGACCTCCGACACGGAAAAGCGCAAGCGTCCGGGTCGGGAAGCACCCTTTCGACTCCGGCTCAGAACCTTGGAGTGATCGATGGTGCCGCCCTTCATGACCGAGCTGTTCGCAGCTGAGAGCCCCACGACGAGTTTCGCCAGCTTCGACGTCCCCGGCTGGGTCTGGATGGCATTCGTCGCCGGCGTCGCGGTCCTGCTCTTCGCAGATCTGTTGATCGTGCACCGCAAGCCGCATGCGATCAGCATGCGGGAGGCGAGTATCGAATCAGCGGTGTGGATCACGATCGGTCTGTTGTTCGCGTTCGTCATGCTCGCGTGGCAGGGCAGTGGGGCGGCAGGTGAATACCTGGCCGGATACCTGATCGAGAAGAGCCTGTCGATCGACAACGTCTTCGTGTGGGCGGTGATCCTCAACTACTTCGCGGTGCCTGCCGCCTATCAGTACCGCGTGCTGTTCTGGGGCATCTTCGGAGCGCTGGTGCTGCGCGCTGCGTTCATTTTCGCCGGCGTCGCCCTCATCGAGAACTTCGACTGGGTGCTCTACGTCTTCGGGGCGTTCCTCATCTTCACCGCTTTCCGGATCGCACGACACGACAACGAAGAGATCCACCCCGAGGACAATCCGGTGCTGAAGGTGTTTCGGCGGGTGGTGCCTTCGACGACCGAGTACGACGGTCAGAAGCTCTTCACCCGTCGCAGTGGCCGCCTGCTGGCAACTCCGCTGTTCGCCGTGCTCGTCCTGGTGGAGAGTACGGACGTGGTGTTTGCCGTCGACTCGATCCCGGCGATCCTGGCGGTGAGCCGCGAGCCGTTCATCGTCTTCGCATCGAACGCCTTCGCCATTCTCGGGTTGCGGGCGCTCTACTTCGTCTTGGCCGGAATGGCGGGCCGGTTCCGGTACCTCAACCTGGGGCTCGGTCTGATCTTGGGCTTCGTCGGGGTGAAGATGCTGATCGCCGACTGGTACCACTTCCCCACCTGGGCCAGTCTCACGGTCATCACGGTGGTTCTCGCCGTCACCATCATCGCCTCACTGAGGGCCGAGCGGCGCGATGCCACCGATGTCGGCGAACCACCCATTCCAACCCAGGGTTAGATCGGACGTATACGTCCGATCTGGCCCGCGGTTCGACCGTCGCGAGGACTTCGGCTTGCGTATCGTCGTGGAATGGGCGCCCTGTCCACTCTCGAACCGCCCGTGTCGAGTTCTACCGAGCGCAATCCGAGTCGGCTCGACGTGGTCACGGGCATTCTCGCCACCGCGCTCGGCCTCGGTTTCTTCATCGACCTTTGGGCCCACTCCCACGGGAGAGTCGACGACTCGTTCTTCACTCCCTGGCACGCGATGTTGTATGCGGCCGCCGGAGCCTTCGGCGGAGTGCTGCTGGGAACCGCCCTCAAAGGCAGGAGGAACGGGACAACGCTGCTCGGCGGTCTGCCACGCGGCTACGACCTGGCCTTCCTCGGAGCGGTGCTCTTCCTGGTTGCGGGTCTCGCCGACCTGGTGTGGCATCTGCTGTTCGGAATCGAGGAGAACGTCGATGCCCTCCTGAGCCCAACCCATCTGGTGCTGGGCACCAGCGGGATGATGATGGTCTTCGGTCCTGTCCGGTCGGCCTGGTTCAAGGGCCCGCCGACGTCATTTCCTGGCTGGCTCCCGTGGGTGGCGGCGATGGCCACGGGGCTGGCCATCCTCGGAGCGTTCACCCAGCACGTGCATCCCGCCATCGACACCTGGCCCGAGGCGGCACCTGACTCCGACCCCGGGCGATCGGACGTGGTGTTGGTCTCAGCCGATGGAGCCACGCACACCCGAATCCCTATCGACGGCTCGGACCAGGCGTGGATGCCCGACCTGGCGGCCGATGGCCGGATCGTGGCAAGCGTGGTCGTGGGCGAGACCGGTCGGCTCGTCGTGATGGAACCGGACGGCTCGGGTCAGAGGGTCATTTACGAGGGAGAAGGGTTCTTCCACCACGCCGAGTGGTCGCCCGACGGTTCACAGATCGCCTTCATCGATGACGTTGACGGCAACGTGGACATTTTCGTGGTGGGGAGCGACGGCGGCGACGCCATACGGCTGACCGAATCAGAGGGAGTGGACTGGGGGCCGACCTGGTCCCCCAGCGGCGACGAGATCGTCTTCACCTCTGATCGTGACGGGATCCCATTCTTGTATCGGATTGCCCCGTCGGGTGGCGACCCAGTTCGCGTGACCGCCACAGCAGCAGGGTCCGAGGGTGCTGCGGCGTACTCGCCAACCGGGGAGTGGCTGGCGTTCCAGACTGACGTAACCGGCAACCTGGACATTGCCCTGGTTCGCCCCGACGGAACCGACTTCACCGTTCTCACCACCGCCGATGCTGCAGACGTGGCCCCGGCCTGGTCCCCAGAGGGCGACGAGATCGTGTTCGCGAGTGATCGAGACGGGATCTTCGACCTCTACGTGATGGGCATCGACGGGTCCGACGTCCGCAACCTGACCCAGGACACGCGCGTCCACGAGGGCTGGGCCGGGTCCAGTTGGTCAGCCGACATGTCGGTGATCGCGACCAACGCATCCGGACACGTTCCGTTCTGGATGGACTCCCACGCCAGGGAGGTGCTCGGCGTGGCCGCACTCCTGGTCCAGGCCACCCTCATTGCCGGCTTCATCCTCCTCGTCCTGAGACATGGGCCCCTGCCCCTTGGCTCGCTCACGATGCTGATCGGGGTGAGCGGAGCGCTGATGACGCTCATCAGTGACAACTACTGGTACATCGGTGTCGCGTTGGTCGCCGGCATCATCGGTGACGCGATCGCATTCGTGATCAGACCGGCCCCGGCCCGCCCCGGTAGCATCCGCGCCGTCGCATTTCTCGTCCCGGCCGTGTGGTACGCCGTCTACCTGATCGCCATTGCAGTCTCGAGCACCGGAATCGGATGGTCGATCCATATGACGCTCGGCGCACCCGTTATGGCTGGAGCAGTAGGTCTTCTGTTGAGCTTCTTGGCATTCCCCGGCGCGGTTCACACGCCCGCCGAGGCTGTCGAAGCCCCAGCCCATCACACGCTGGATCGAGGGGTCGCGGAGACAGTCCCTGCGCGACACGGGGATGAGACTCGGTCGTAGCCGGCTGGGTGCATGTCAGTCGCGGTCTCGATCCCTTCGGCCCGCCACCGACCCGGCCGCAACCAACCCAACCGT
>DATKEC010000113.1:0-18368 GCA_035544575.1 Acidimicrobiia bacterium | reverse complement strand
TCCGCCACGGGCGGAGTCCTGGTGACGGGGCTCCGACGTGTACTGGAGTTCCGGGAACCAAGAAGTCCGCTTTTCCGCCTCGCCCATCAGTCGGCCCTTGTGCACTGGCGAACCGAGTTGAAGTCGATTGCGGACCTGCTCGCACCCGCCAACCGGCTCGGGTCGATCGGCTTGTGGACGGACGGCGGCCACCAGACCGGGCACTACCAACGAACGGCTGAGATCGACCGGCAAGTCGTCGTAACGCCGGCAGAAGTCTCATTCGACTTCAGTTCTCTGATCGGCCTCACCGAGGGGGCCATGGACCGAGACGTTCAGGTGGTGCTCCTCGCTGAACCGACGTCCTGTGACTCGACGGGCCGGTGTGTGACTGCGGGCGGCGTTGCAATGCTCCGCGCGGCCTACCGCGGACTCGCAGCAGAACTTGGCATCCCGTTCCTCGAGATCGAGGGCTCATGGCCAATGGAGTGGTATGCCGACGCCGCTCACTTCAACCGTCAGGGCACGGTGGCGTACACCACGGAACTGGTGGCGGCGTTGCAGGAGCTGGATCTGTGAGTTGGAGCGGACTGACCGAGTGGTGGCGAAGTGAACTTCGTGATGATCCGGCCTACGAGGCCGATGTCGCACCGTTGGCGTTGTCGCTGCTCGAGGCGGTGGGCGGCGAGCGGGTGCTCGACGTCGGGTGCGGGGAAGGACGGCTGATGTCGGCGCTGGTCGACGCCGGTGTGGTGGCACAGGGGGTCGACTCAGCCCAGGAACTGCTGGCGTCGGCGCTGGGTTTCGGACCGGTCGTGCGCGCGCTGCTGCCCGAACTGGGGTGCATTCGTGACGCCGTGTTCGACGCCGCGCTCGTCTCACTCGTTCTCGAACATCTCCAAGACGAAGACACCTTCTTCGCCGAGGTGGGGCGGGTGGTGCGTCCCGGTGGGCGGTTGGCGCTCGTCATCAATCATCCGATCTTCACCGCACCCGAATCGGCGCCCATCCAGGAAGACGACGAGGTGCTGTGGCGGCCCGGGCGGTACTTCGAGCGGGGCCACTCGGACGAAAAGGCCGGATCAGCCACGGTCCGTTTCCACCATCGGAGCATGGCCGAGCTGGTCAACGCCGCCTCGGCGGGGGGATGGGACCTGGTGCGGATGGTCGAGTTGGGTGCCACCGAAGCCCAGATCGAGGCTCATCCCGCCCTCGGTCAGCAGCGGCACATTCCCCGGCTGTTGGGCGTCGCCTGGCGGCGGCGGTGAGTGGCTGTTCCCGGACGACACGGGGCCGTCCGGGAACAGCGATCGGGTCGGGTCGCTCAGCCTCCGAAGACGAAAGCGATCAGCTCCTCGCAGTTCGACCAGGGCAGATCAAACGCCGGAGCGCCGGGGACGACGGCGTGGCCCGCACTGAAGAGGGCTTCGCCTGCCCGACCGAAGTGCATGCGCTCGTGATGCGCGTTCAACCGCAGGGTCTTGTTGGCGGCCAGATCGACGCAGCTGCGGTATCCGATCGCCTCTTCCCCGTCGAACTCGAGACCCAGCACCAGCATGTGCGGGTGCGGGGGGATCTCCTCCTGGGCGGTGGCTGCCGTCGCCGCCAGCATGCTGCCCAGTGCGATCACGAGCAGGAACGGGACAAAACGTTTCATGAGCCAGTGGCTCCTCTCACTCCCAGCGGACGGTATGTCCGCCTCCCTGGTGGGAGTATCGCCGCGCGGCGTTACGGATGAGTTACGGAAGGCAGAGAATCTTGCCAGGCCCTGGCGTCTTCAGGACACCGGGAGGCGTGACTCGATGCGGGCTTCGGGGAGTTCGAGGTCGAAGGCGGTCAGATCGTTGTGCCGGCGGTAGGTGAGGCTGCCGCCCATCGCCCGGGCCAGGCTCGAACTCACATACAGCCCCAGACCGACACTGGGAAGGGCCTGGGAAGACCGGGCGATCGAGGCGAACGGCTGGAAGATGCGTTCGATGTCTGCGGCGTCCACACCTGCGCCGTCGTCGACCACCGACAGCACCACCGAATCGGGCAGCCGCCGGGACTCGATGCTCACGCTGTGGCCCCCATACTTCAAGGCGTTCACCACCAAGTTGCGCACGATCTGGGCACAACGTCCGGCGTCGGCGGTCCACGCCCGGTCGTCGTCGAAACCGATCTCGATGCTGCGCCGCATGTCGCTGGGGATCGACGCCAGCGCCCGTTCGGTCACCTCGCGGACGCGGACGGTGTCGATGTCGAGATGCAGGCTGGAAATATCCGCCCTCGAACCCACCAGCAGATCCTTGACGAGAGCGCTGACCTCCATCGACTGCTCGGAGATCTGGCGCACCATGTCCAGCGCCTCGTCATCGGAGAGATCGTCCCAGGCGGCCTCCAACACCTCGGCATAGCCCACCACCGCCGTCAGCGGAGTGCGGATCTCGTGGCTGACCGAAGCGATGAACTCCTCGCGGGCGGCATTGATGCGGTCGCTGTCGGCCACCTCGGCATCCAGACGGCGGCGCTGAGAGATGCCGCTCGACACCACCATCCCCGACAGCACGACCGCCACGGTGATCAGCACCCCCAGCGGCACGATGAACTCGTTGGGGTAGAGATCGGCGCTTTCGGCGACCACCATCAGCGACCACAAGTGATTGCCGAATCCGACCGTCATCCCCCGGTAGGCCACGTCGCGCGACATCAGCTGGGTGGACTGGCTGAGACGGGCCGAAACATGGGAGGCCAACTCAGAAGGCAAACCTGCCGCCAGCAGATCGGCGCTGACGATCGCAAACGACGGATTGCCGTCGTGCTCGTGTGGGTTGATCAACAGCGCCGAACGGTGGGGCAGGTCGGGCATGGCGGCGAAAGCCGTCGACGTCACATTGTGGGTGCGCAGCGCCCGGGCGATCGGTTCGCGGGTCTCCCGGCGGGCGCTCAGATCGATACCCCGCCAGTCGATGTCAGCCGACTCGGAATAGAACAGATCCACGACGTAGGCATCGTCGTCGATGTGGAGCGTCCCCCAGGCGATCACCCCCGCCACCGGGCGGGCCTCCCGCAGATAGTGGGCGAAGTCCGCGTTGGTGAGCGCCGGGTGGAACTCCCGGATGGCCCGGGCCCCGTGGAGGAGGTCGATGACGCTGTTCAGTTCGCTCTCGATGGCAAAAGCGGTCGACGCCGCCATCGAATCGAACCGCTCCGAAGCGGCCCGGGCATCCGCCGCGGCGACGCCCAAAGTGAAGAGAACGCCGGTGACACCGATCGCAACACCCACCACAAACGCGGTGGGTCCCAACCGGGGTTTCGACAAGGACGTCATTGATGATGTTGTCGGACACGAAACCCCCGTCCTGAAGACGATCGGGAAACGATTGCCAGCGACCAACATGGGCTCCGATGCGACGTCCGCCCACCGCCGAAATCCCCGATCAGCCGGGGACCTACCTGTTCCGTGACCGACACGGCCGGGTGATCTATGTCGGCAAGGCCAAATCGCTGCGCAGCCGGGTCACGTCCTACTTCTCCAAAGACCTCCACCCGCGCACCGAAGCGATGGTCGAAGCCGCCGAAAACGTCGAATGGATCATCTCCGACAGCGAAGTCTCGGCCCTCATGCTCGAGTACTCGCTGATCAAAGAACACCGGCCCCGGTTCAACATCAAACTGCGCGACGACAAGTCCTACCCGTACCTGGCGATCACACGCACCGAGGAATGGCCCCGAGCCCGGGTCATGCGGGGCAAGAAACACAAAGGCAACGAATACTTCGGGCCATACGCCCACACCTACGCCATCCGCAAGACCCTCGACCTGCTGCTGCGCACCTTCCCGGTGCGGACCTGTTCAGACGGGGTGTTCCGCCGCCAACAGGCCCAAGGCCGGCCCTGTCTGCTGTTCCACATCGAAAAATGCACCGGACCCTGCATCGGAGAAGTCGGCAAGGCCGAATACACCGAACTGGTCGACGGGCTCGCCGACTTCCTGCGGGGCAACACCGAAGGCATCGTCGAAGACCTACGCGACCAGATGTGGGAAAGCGCCCAACGCCAGGAATATGAACTCGCCGCCCGTTACCGGGACCGCATCGGCGACCTCGAACGGGCCGTCGAACGCCAAGAAATCGTCACCGAACGGCCCGAGAACTTCGACTTGGTCGCCTTCCACGGCGACGACCTCGAAACCTCGGTCCAGGTTCTCTACGTGCGCAAAGGCCGGGTGGTCGGACAGTTCGGCTCGGTCGTCGATCGGGTCGAAGACCTCACCGACGAAGAACTGATGGCCGACGTCGTCCGCGAGCTCTACCTCGACGAGACACCACCCAAGACCGTGCTGGTCGGGCTGCTCCCGCCAGACGCCGCAGCGGTCGAAGCCTGGCTATGCGAACGGCGAGGCACGCCGGTGACCATGCGCGTGCCGCAGCGGGGACAGAAACGCCGGCTCATGGAAACCACCACCATCAACGCCAGGGAAGCCTTCGGACGCCATCGGCTCAAACGACAAACCGACCACAACGCCAGGGCGCGGGCACTGCGCTCCCTCCAAGACGTCCTCGGGCTCGAAACCGCCCCGCTGCGGATCGAGGCCTACGACATTTCCACGCTGCAAGGCACCAACACGGTCGCCTCGATGGTGGTGATGGAAGACGCAGTACCCAAACGCTCCGAATACCGGCGGTTCAAGATCCGCACCGTCGCCGGCCAAGACGACTTCGCCTCGATGGAGGAAACGTTGCGGCGGCGGTTCATCGCCTACCTGCGGGAAATCCGCAAACCGATCGAAGAACAAGGACGGTTCTCCTACCCGCCGTCGCTGATCCTCATCGACGGGGGACCGGGCCAGTTGGGACGAGCCGTGAAAGTCCTCGACGAACTCGACCTCGACATCCCCGCCATCGGACTCGCCAAACGGATGGAAGAGGTCTACCTGCCAGGCCAACCCGACCCGATCCGCATCCCCCGAGACGCCGAAGCCCTCTACCTGCTCCAACAAATCCGCGACGAAGCCCACCGCTTCGCCATCACCTACCACCGCACGCTCCGCTCCAAATCGATGGTCGACTCGATCCTGGACGAGGTGGCGGGGGTGGGCCCGGGACGGAAGAGAGCGCTGATCGGGCGTTACGGGTCGGTGAAGAAGATGCGAGAGGCGACGGTGGAAGAACTCGGTGAGACGGTCCCGAAGACGGTGGCACTGGCGGTGTGGGAGGCGCTGCACGCGGAGTGAGGGGGTTGCCCCCATCTGGCCGTCCGCTTCGCGTCCGGCCACCTTCCCCCTCCCTGGGGAAGAGACAGGATCGGCATTCTCGAACCTTGTTCCCTCCCCCTCCGGGGGAGGTGGGCCCGCCGCGCAGCGGCGGGGTCGGAGGGGGGTTCCGCAGCTGCGGGTTCTGCCTGACATGTCGTCCCGAAAGGCCGCCTTCTCTATGCTCTCCGAACTGTGAAGTTCGCGACATCACGTGGCGGTCGAGCATGGTTAGCCGCTGCGGTTGTTGTCACCGCCTGCGCCGCCGGAGAGGACGCCGGCTCGCCTACCACGCTGGCACCCACTCCGTCGACGACAGCAGCCACCACCACGCAGCCGACGGCGAGCACCCCCAGTGGCGCCACGGAGATCATCGACAACATGGCCGGGCCTCTCGAACCTGGTGACTACTGGATCGACCATGACCGCGATCCAGCAACGAGTCTCCGCGTCGACTTCACCATCGCCGATCCCGGATGGGAGCCGATCATCGGAGCGTTCAAGGAAGTCGGCGAGGACAACTACGTGGCGGTCCTGGTCGCCGCCGTGACCAAGGTCGCCTCGGCTGCCTGCGCCGATACCGAATGGCTGCCAGCTGGCGCCACAGCCGAAGAAATCGCCACCGGTCTCGCAGACATCGACGGGTTCGTGACCCGAGAACCGCTCACAGAGGTCACCGCCTTCGGATACGACGGCTACCACCTGATCCTCGAGATACCGGAGGGCGACTACTACCAACCTGGTCAAGGATTCACCGGCTGCGACGACCCCACCACCCCCGGTGGCTCCACCTTCGACGGTTGGGAAGGTCCCACTTTCAGCCGGTACTACCAAAGACCCGGTCAGATCGTGGAACTCTGGGTGCTGGACGTCGAGGGGAGTCCTTTGATGATCGAATCCAACCAATTCCTCGACTCTCCGGAGGAAGACATCGCCCAGCTCTTGGCCGTTCTCGACTCGATCGTCGTCACGCCCTGACCAAGATCGGACAGTCCCGGGAGGATGCCCCCCTTCCGGCGGTCCGCTTGGCGTCCGGCCACCTTCCCCCGGCGGGGGAAGAGACAGGATTGCGAGCGACCGCCGCGATTCCCTCGAACCAGGCTTCGTGAGCTTCGACAGCCAGATCATGGCAACGCCTCAGACGGGTATCTCTTCGGCTTGTAGACTCTCCTTTGCGCTCCGGCGTTCGCGTTCCTGAGTTATAGGAAGGAAACATCTTGGACTTGCAGATCAAGGGCAAGACGGCTTTGGTCACCGGCGGCACACGAGGCATCGGCCGCGCCATAGTCGAAACCTTTGTCGCGGAAGGCGCCAACGTGGCTTTCTGCGCCCGCACCGCCGACAAGGTGGCAGCCACCGAGGCCGACCTCGCCCCAAGCGGCAGCAAAGTCGTTGGCACCGTGGTCGATGTCGGAGACGAGGACGCCGTGTCCGCGTGGGTCGATGGTTCCGCCGACGAGTTCGGTGGTATCGACATGGTCGTCAGCAACGTGAGCGCGCTGGCGATTCCGGACACGGAGGAAAACTGGGGCGAATCGATGCGGGTGGACCTGATGGGCACCGTTCATCTGGTCAAGGCTTCGATTCCACACCTGGAGAAGAGCACGGCGCCATCGATCGTGGCCATCTCCAGTGTGTCCGGTCGTGAGGTGGATTTCGCCTCCGGCCCTTACGCGACCGCGAAGACAGCGATCATCGGCTACCTTGCCGGCGTCGCGTTCCAGCTGGCCGAGAAGGGAATCCGGGCGAACACCGTCTCACCCGGGAACACCTATTTCGAGGGCGGCGTGTGGCAGAGCATCGAGCAGGGCAACCCGGAGCTTTTCAAGTTCGCGATGGGGCTGAACCCGACAGGGCGGATGGGGACGCCACAAGAGATCGCATATAGCGTGGTGTTCCTGTCGAGTCCCCTGTCCAGCCGTACGACCGGAGCCCATCTGGTGATCGATGGCGCGTTGACCCGGGGGATCCAGGTTTAGAGGCTGTCACAGGAAAGCCAAAGCGTGGGTGCAGCTGGAGATGGTCTCGTACAAGATTGCAAGATGGGTCCGACCAACCTGGCCGGATCGGTCCCTGGTCCACGTGGGTTGGAATAAGCGATGGGTCTGATCGAGACGCTGCGCTCGGTTGTCCGGTTTCGACGTGTCGAGTGGAGCCGGGCGCAGAGACATCTGAACCGTGCGGCGAACATCGACGATCTGCGTCTCCTGGCCAGACGTCGTCTTCCCCGGGGGGTCTTCGACTACATCGATGGTGGAGCCGAGGACGAGATCACCCTTTCCCGGAACTCCGAGGCCTTCCGGGATCTCGAGTTTCGACCGAGGGTGTTGAACGACGTGGGCAAAGTCGACGCTTCGACCGAGGTTCTGGGGAGACGGGTCTCGTTTCCTCTGGTCCTGGCTCCGACCGGCTTCACCCGCATAGCCTGCTCGCCAGGAGAGCTGGCTGTGGCCCGAGCCGCGGAAAGAGTCGAAATCCCTTACACCCTGTCAAGCCTGGCCACCAGGTCGATCGAAGAGGTGAGGGCGGTGTCGAACGGAGACCTCTGGTTCCAGGTCTATGTGTGGGCGAACAAGGGCCTCTTGGCCGGGATGCTGGAGCGGGCGGCGGCCGCCCGATATTCCACGATCGTGATCACCGTCGATACCGCGCTGTTGGGTCGTCGGGAGCGTGACGTGCGCCGCGGATTCACCCTTCCCCCAAAGATCGGATTGGACACCATCGTCGACGGGCTCCTCCACCCGGGATGGACGTGGGACTTCGCCAGACACGAACCGATCCGTTTTGCCAACGTGGTCGGCGAGTCGGTGGGCGACGGAACAGATCCGGTGTCGCTCTCCGAGTTCGTCGCCACCCAATTCGATCCCTCCCTGAAATGGGCAGACATCAAGTGGTTCCGGGATCGATGGGAGGGAAAGATCGTCTTGAAGGGCATCCAGACAGTCGACGACGCAGTGATCTCACTCGACCACGGGATTGACGCCATCGCCCTGTCCAATCACGGCGGCCGCCAGCTCGATGGTGCCCCACCTCCCATCGAACTCGTCGTCCCCGTTGTCGATGCGGTGGGTGATCGGCTCGAGGTGATCTGCGACGGGGGCGTTCGCCGCGGAAGCGACATCGTCAAAGCGGTGGCCATGGGCGCCAAGGCGTGCATGGCTGGTCGTGCCTATCTCTACGGTCTGGGCGCCGCTGGAGAACAGGGGGTCGACCACGCCCTGGAACTGCTCGGCGACGGTGTCCGAAGAACCATGGCGCTGACAGGCAGCACCTCGATCGCGGATCTCGACAGGGGGCTGGTGACACGCCGGCCGGGTCAAACAGACGATCGCCCCATGGGCTAGGACACTGCTGAGGACCGTCACCTGTGGCTCCACGTACTATCACGGCCATGGATGCTTTCACCTTCAAGCCGGAACCCACTGAATACGTCTATACCTTTGGTGGGGCCGCCCCGGTGAAGACCGTCAAACCGGGCACCGTCCTTCACCTGTGGTCAGAAGACGCCTTCAACAACGCGCTCACATCCGTGACCGACGTCGCCAGCCAGAAGCTCGACCTTCGGTACGTCAATCCGCAGACCGGGCCCTTCTACGTCGAAGGAGCGGAGCCCGGCGACACCCTGGTCATCCATATCGTCGACCTGACGCCAGCTCGTAGCTGGGGGGCGTCCGCGGCAATCCCGTTCTTCGGCGGGCTAACCGGCACGGACCGAACCGCGATGCTTCAAGAGGCACTTCCCGAGGGGACCTGGATCTATGAGGTGGACTCCGAGGCGGGCACGGTTGGATTCCAATCGCGATTCGGCGATTTCGAGGTCGCGCTGCCGCTCGCCCCGATGCTCGGCACCGTCGGAGTCGCACCATCGGGTGGCGAGGTTCGCTCCTCGCTCGTTCCGGAGCGGTTTGGCGGAAACATGGACACACCCGAAATGAGGGCAGGGACAACGGCCTACCTGGGTGTCAACGTCGAGGGGGCGCTGTTCTCGGTCGGGGACGGACACTATCGCCAGGGGGAGGGCGAGGCGTGCGGCACCGCGGTCGAGGGCGCGATGAACTCGACCATCATCGTGGAACTGATCAAGGGCGGGGCCCCCGCCTGGCCGAGGCTGGAGACTGACGACTACTGGATGGTCGTGGGCTCTTCCCGCCCTCTGGAGGACTCGTGGCGTATCGCGCAAGTCGAGATGATCCGATGGTTCGGTGAGCTCTTCGACCTCCACCAGATGGATGCCTACCAGTTGCTGACACAGATCTCCGAAGCGCCAATCGCCAATGTCGTCGACTCCAACTACAGCGTCGTCAACAAGGTGCGCAAGTCCCTCCTCCCCACGAAGAACGCGTTCGATGGCATACATGATCAGTTGCGCACGGAGGCGAGCACACTGCGTTAGATGCTTCTATGTCCGTCGAGCCCCCGACGGTGTCCCCATTGGCCGGAGATGTCCGGGCCACATTCGTTTCCTCCCCGGCGGTCAGGTCTGGGGTCGGTTGGCGAGCCAGGTGATCGGTGCGGCGATCGCGGCGAGGAGGGTGCCGGCGAGGAGGGCGGGGGTGAGGGGTGGGGTGAAGGGGTCGGGGCCCATGTAGGTGATGCCGATCAGGCTGGTGCAGACGACGTCGGAGGATTGGGATTCGCCGTTGAGGACGCTGGACTCGAACGAGAGGGAGCAGGTCAGCGGCGAGACGAGGATGAACGCGACCCCGAAGCCCAGGAAGAGGGCCAGGCCGGTGCGGAAGATCTGCGGCTCTGAGCGGAAGGGGCTGAGCACGATCAGTACCAGCGCGATGAACCACAACAGCCCGCCGATCGAGAAGATGAAGACGAACCCGAGGCCGATCAGCGCCAGCACCAGAACCCAGTAGCCGGACCTCGTCTTGGACGACTCGGACATGGCGACGAAGGCTACTCGGGGTCCCGAGCCGGCTCCGGGCGGCAGGTACGCTGCGGGAATGGCCGAGGTTCTCGCTCCGCAGGTGTTGGTGCTCACCGGGATGTCGGGTGCTGGGCGGTCGACGGCTGCGAAAGTGCTCGAAGATCTCGGGTACACCGTGATCGACAACCTCCCGCCGCAGCTGATCACTGGCGCCGTCGACCACCACGGGGTCACCGAAGGCAGACGCCGGGTGGCGATCGTCATCGACTCCCGCGGCGGACTGCCCGTCGACGCCATCCGCACCGCCATCCGCGACCTCGAGCAGCAAGGCATCCGCACCCGCCTGCTGTTCCTCGACGCCGACGACCAGATGATCATCCGCCGCTACGAAGAGAACCGGCGGCCCCACCCGCTGCGCAAAGGCTCGCTCACCGAGGCGATCGCCGCCGAACGCGAACTGCTCGAACCGCTGAAAGAAGAATCCGACACGGTCATCGACACCACCGAACTCAACGTCCACCAACTGCGAGACCGGATCGACGACCAGTTCTCCGAAGGTACCCCCCGCCCGATGCGGGTCTCGGTCACATCTTTCGGGTTCAAACACGGCACACCGAGGGATACCGACCTCATGTTCGATGTCCGTTTCCTCCCCAACCCGCACTGGGACCCGGAACTGCGCCCCTACCGGGGAACCGACAAGCCGGTGTCTGACTACGTCCTCTCCTCCGACGACGCCAAGCAGTTCCTGCGCCATGTCGAAGACTTCCTCGAATTCGTCATCCCCCGCTTCGAAGCCGAAGGCAAGTCCTACCTGACCATCGGCATCGGCTGCACTGGAGGCCATCACCGGTCGGTGGCCCTCGCCGAAGAGATCAGCAAATGGCTGGTCTCCCAGGACATCGACGCTCGGGTCCGTCACCGCGACATCCACAAATGACCGGACCCGAAACCCAGACCGCGGTCGAACTGTTCCGTCTGGACACCACGGGGCCGAAAGTCGTCGCCATCGGCGGAGGCCACGGTCTGGCCGCCGCACTCGAAGCAGTCCAGGCCTACGCCTCGGAGATCACCGCGGTCGTCTCGGTCGCAGACGACGGCGGCTCGTCGGGGCGGCTCACCACCGGGATGGGCGTGCCCGCCCCCGGCGACATCCGCCGCTGCCTGCTGGCGCTCACCCCCGACCCTGGCATCTGGTTCGAACTGTTCAACTACCGATTCCCGGGCGGGCCCGACGACACCATGGACCTCTCCCCGCACGACGTCGGCGGCCACGCCCTCGGCAACCTGCTGCTGGTGGCCCTCGCCGACCTGTGCGGGGGAGACTTCGGTCTGGCCGTCAAACAGGCCGGTTCGCTGCTGGGGGCGCTGGGGTCGGTCGTCCCCGCCACCACCGAAGCGGTGCGGCTGTCGGCGGAGATCGGTGGACGGCGAGTCGACGGCCAGGTGGCGGTCTCACGAACGCCGGGTGGGATCGAGAGGCTCATCCTCGGACCCGAAGGCATCAAGGCCAACGCCGACGCCCTCGCCGCCGTCGCCGCCGCCGACCAGATCATCCTCGGACCGGGCAGCCTCTTCACGTCCGTGCTGGCCGCCCTCTCGGTCCCCGGAATGGCCGAAGCCGTTGACGCCGCCCAAGGCAGGATCGTCAGCGTTCTCAACCTGGTCACCCAGAACGCCGAGACCGCCGGGATGACCGGCTGGGACCACATCCGCGCCCTCCACGGCCATGCCGGGCTGGCGAGGTCCGGTGGTATCGTCGCCCACCGGGGCGACCTCGACCTGCCGAAGACAGTGGAAAGGGTCGAGATTGACGCCGAAGCCGCAGCCGGACTCGGATGGGACCTGTACGAGGCGGACGTGGCGGCCGCCAACGCCCCGTGGCCGGCCCACGACCCGATCAAACTGGGCGCCGCCCTGCGCAACGTGACCTGAAAGCTCTCATGAATCGCTACCTGACACTCGACGACGTGGACGTCAACGGCCGCACGGTGCTGGTGCGCAGCGACCTCAACGTTCCCCTCGACGACGGCGAAGTGGGCGACGACTTCCGCCTCCGCATGGCGCTCGGCACCATCACCCGACTGCGCGAGGCCGGCGCCAGGGTGGTGGTGTGTTCCCACCTCGGACGGCCCAAGGGCGTCGACCCCGCCTTCTCGCTGGCCCCCGTCGCAGCCCGCATGACCGAAATCGCCGGATATCCCGTCACCCACATCGGGGCCACGGTCGGCGAAGTCGCCATCGCCGGGGTCAACCACGCCGGCCACGGAGACGTGGTGCTGTTGGAGAACACCCGGTTCGAACCGGGCGAAACCGCCAACGACGACACGCTCGCCGACGAGTTCGCCGGGCTGTGCGACATCTTCGTCCAAGACGCCTTCGGGTCGGCCCACCGGGCGCACGCCTCCACCGTGGGAGTGGCCGAACGGGTCCAATCCGTGGCCGGGCCGCTGGTCGTCTCCGAACTCGGCGCCCTCGGCCGTTTCCTCGGCGACACCGACCGGCCCTACGTGGTGATCCTCGGCGGGGCCAAGATCTCGGACAAGCTCGGGGTGGTGAAATCCCTGCTCGGACGGGCCGACACGATGCTCATCGGCGGAGGCATGTGCTTCACGCTGATGAAGGCCAGCGGCCTCGACGTCGGCAACAGCCTCGTCGAAGACGACATGCTCGAAGAAGTCGGAACGATCCTGGCCGGACCCGACGGACACAAGATCCGCCTCCCCTCCGACATCGTCATCGCCGACCGCTTCGCCGAAGACGCCCCAGCCCGCATCGTCTCGGCCGGGGACATCCCCGACGAGTCGCTCGGGCTCGACATCGGCCCGGCCACCGTCGACGCCTTCAAAGAAGTGATCGCCGGAGCCGCGTCGCTGTTCTGGAACGGGCCGATGGGTGTCTTCGAATGGGAGGCTTTCCGCCACGGGACAGCACAGATCGCTCGGGCCGTGGCCGACTGTTCGGGGTTCACCGCCGTCGGCGGAGGCGACTCTGTTGCCGCGCTCCGCATCCTCGGCCTCGAAGACGACGTCTCGCATTTGTCCACCGGCGGGGGAGCGAGCCTCGAACTGCTGGAAGGCACCGAACTGCCCGGCATCGAAGTCTTGGAAAGATGGGTGAAATGATGGAACGCCGTGACCTGATCGTCGGTAACTGGAAGATGAACGCCAACCATCTCGAAGCGATCCAGATGGTCCAGAAGCTGTCCTACCGCCTGGAACGGCCCGACAGCGAACGGGTCGAAGTCGTCGTCGCCCCGCCGTACACCGCGCTGCGGTCGGTCCAGACCGTGATCGAAGCCGACCGGCTGCCGATCGGACTCGGCGCCCAGCACTGCGACTGGCGGGAATCCGGCGCCTACACCGGGGAGATCTCGGCGCCGATGCTCGCCAAGCTCGGAGTCGGCTGGGTGATCGTCGGCCACAGCGAACGCCGCGCCAACTTCGGCGAAACCGACGAGACCGTCAACCTGCGGGCCAAGGCGGTGCTCGCCTCGGGGATGCATCCCATCGTCTGCGTGGGAGAAACCCTCGACCAGCGCGAAGCCGACCAAACCAACGACGTGGTCGTCACCCAGGTCCAGGGCGGGATGCGGGGAATCACGGGCGAACAGGTCGCCACGATGGCCGTCGCCTACGAGCCGGTGTGGGCGATCGGAACCGGCCGCAACGCCGACCCCGACACCGCAGGTGCCGTCATCGAACTGATCCGCGACACGGTTCGGGGCATGGTCGGAGAAGCGGCCGACTCGATGCGCATCCTGTACGGCGGGTCGGTCAACGCCGGCAACATCAAAGGGTTCATGTCCAAGCGCCACATCGACGGGGCGCTCGTCGGCGGGGCCTCGCTCGACCCCGACACCTTCGCCGCGGTCATCCGGTACTGGATATGAGCACGCTGATCCTGCTCCGCCACGGTGAGAGCATCTGGAACCTCGAGAACCTGTTCACCGGCTGGACCGACGTCGACCTCACCGCAGTGGGCGAAGAAGAAGCCGCCGAAGCGGGACGGCTGATGGCCGCCGAAGGCTTCACCCCCGACATCGTCCATACGTCGCTGCTGGTGCGGGCCATCCGGTCGGCCAACATCGCCCTCGACGCGATGGGGATGTCGTGGCTGCCGGTCACCCGGCACTGGCGTCTCAACGAACGCCACTACGGGGCGCTGCAAGGGCTCAACAAGGCCCAGACCGCCGCTGAACACGGAGACGAACAGGTCCTGATCTGGCGTCGGTCCTATGACATCCCGCCCCCGGCGCTGGAACCCTCCGACGAGCGCCATCCCCGCCACGACCCCCGCTACAGGCTGCTGGCACCAGAACAGCTGCCCGGCACCGAATGCCTCAAGGACGTCGTCGAACGGATGCTGCCGTACTGGTACGACTGGATCGTCCCCGACCTGCGGCAAGGTCGGACCGTCCTCGTCGTCGCCCACGGCAACAGCCTGCGGGCGCTGGTCAAACACCTCGACAAGATCCCCGACGACGAAATCGTCAGCCTCAACATCCCCACCGGCATCCCCCTCGTCTACGACCTCGCCGAAGACCTCACCCCCACCACCCCCTCCCACTACCTAGGCGACCCCGAAGCCGCCGCCCGAGCCGCCGAAGCCGTAGCCAACCAAGCCAACCGCTGACAGGAATCCTGGTTCGGCCCTGCCACGGCGACCCGCTACAATGTCACCCGGCCGGAGACATCCGGTCTCCTCACACGAGTCGAATTGGTTTCCACATGGGTGTTCTCACCATCATCGTCATCATCTTGCACGTCGGCGTTTCGCTCGGCCTGATCGCGTTGATCCTGCTGCACAGCGGGAAGGGCGGCGGTCTGTCCGACGTTTTCGGCGGTGGGATGGCGCCGGCCTCGATGGGCGGTTCCACGCTGGCCGAGCGCAATCTCGACCGGCTGACCGTGATCGTCGGGGTGAGCTTCGCGGTGACGACCGTCGTTCTCACCTGGCTGCTCGCAGCGAACTAGCCGGGCATTGTCCGGGGCTTCTAAGCTCCCGGTCGCACTCTCGTCGGAGTGGCGGAATTGGCAGACGCGCTAGGTTGAGGGCCTAGTGCCCGAATAGGGCGTGGAGGTTCAAGTCCTCTCTCCGACACCACGTTCTGGGAGAAATCCCAGGTTTCGGCCCCACCTGATCAGGTGGGGCCTTTGTCGTTGGTAGAAGAAGTCGGCAAGCCGCTCGAGGATCTGAGAGGGATCTGGTCGAGAGTGTTTTCGCCGACGGCGTCGGCACAGGCAGGGAGATGACATACGACAGCGATCTCGCCAACCGGTTCCGTCTCCGGTCGATCACCGGGACCGCCGGAGCATCCGCCGCTTCCCCAGACCACCATCGGCGAGTCTTCCACGACCTCGGCTCGTCCCACCCGCCGAGTTCGAGCGCGCCCACTACGTTCGAATCGAGTAAGGGGCAGCAGGTGGCTGTTACCGTCGGCGCGTGCGTGTGGGTCTGAGCGTTCCCATCATGGACGAACCGTCCGCGTTGGTGGATCTCGGTGTCGCTGCCGAAGCGAACGGATGGGACGGCGTGTTTTTGTGGCACCACGTGATCGGCACCCCGGGTTTTGCGGTGCCCATGTCTGACGCATGGGTCGTGCTCGGTGCGCTGGCAGTGCGGACCGAGCGGATCAAGCTCGGCACGACGATCACTGCGCTGCCCCGCCACCAGCCTCAAGAGGTCGCCCGCCAAACAGTCACTCTCGACTGGTTGTCGGGAGGCCGGATGGTCCTCGGTGTCGGTCTGGGGGAGCCGCCTTCGGAGTACACGGCCATAGGCCGCACTGCGGACCGTCGCGTCCTTGCCTCGATGCTGGACGAGGCGCTAGAGGTCGTGTCGGGGCTGTGGACCGGCCAGCCCTTCTCACACCACGGCGCCCACTACTCGTTCGACGACGTGCAGTTCCTACCGCCGCCGCTCCAGGAACCGCGTCTCCCGGTCTGGGTGTCAGCCATCACCCGCAACGAACGCACATTGAGACGCGCGGCTCGCTGGGACGGCGTTCTCCTGGGTGCCATGACCGCCGAAGGCGGGATGGAGCTCCTGCCCCCGGAAGCGGTGTCCGATGTCGCCGCCCGACCGGATGCCCCCGCCGACATCGTCGTCTCCGCACCGGCCGGAACCAATCCGATGCTCTACGAGGACACTGGTGCGACGTGGATGCTCATCGCCGGCTGGCTCGACGAACTGCGCGACCTCGCCGCTGCACCGCCGCCCAGGTAGCTGCTGGCCTCCTCCACTGCTCCCGACCATAGGAAGGCATGATCCGAGCTCGGAGCGCAGAGCATCGTCAGACCAGTCGGCGGGACTCTGCTCTACGATCAGTGCCGTGACGAGACCGCCCGGTTCCGCACAGTAGGAGGTGCCGAAATGGCTGGAGACAGCCGGATTGGGAATCCTCCCAGAACAGGGGAGAGAAGTCCTCTCTCCGACACCAACGAAACCCCCTGTCGGGACGAGGGTTTCTTGGCCTTCGGGGGCCGACTTCCGCATTGGTCAGACTCGAACGGTTCTGCCATCGTTCTGCCGTTTCCTTCACTCGACCTTGCGAAGAAGGGCCGAGAGTCGGTCTGCCGCCTGCCGCTCCATCTCCGGCACCGACTGTGAGTACATGTGTCGAGGGTGGTCTTTACGCTGCTGTGCCCGAGGCGTTCGCTAATCACTTTCGGGTGCTCGCCATGTCGAAGGCCGAGGGTGGCGAGCGTATGTCGCAGGCCGTGAATCCCGATGCGGGGAAGACCGACGTCTTCCTGCTTCTGGATGACCCACTTGGTGAACCACGATGGCGGGATCAGAGTGCCGTCCTCCCGGGTGAACACGAGACCTGTATCTACCCACGCCGGACCGGCGAGGAGACGCTCTTCCATCTGACGTCGCCGGTGGCCTTGGAGGGTTTGAACCGTCCACTCGTCCAGAGCGAGGAGTCGCCCGCCGCCGGTCTTGGTGCCAGGTACGAGCTTCGGTGTCGATCCGACGTTGAGTAGGCGGCTGTCGATCGTCGCAGTGCCGTGGTCGAGATCGACGTGCGACCAGAGAAGACCGAGAAGCTCGGATCGTCGCACGCCCGTCGTGGCGGCGAACAGCACGGCGGGGAAGAGACGCTCGCCCTTCAGTCGCCGCTTCGACCAACCGCACGATCTCGGCCACCTCCGCAGCTTCCTCCTCCTCGGTGAGGGCGGTGAGCGGGCGGAGGAAGAGTCGTTGCCTCGTCATGTCAATCCTTCCCGGACATCAGGTCTCGATTTCGTGGTCCATGCCGTACTTGTTCGCCCGCCAGTCCACAACGTCGGCTGCGTCGTTGACGACCGCACTCGGCGAAGACCGCCGGGTGGTCCAGGGGTGGCTCGAACCGTTGCGCAGATTGGAGGATGGGACTTTTTCCTCTGGTCGAAATTGGGGCACTGAGCCGAGAATTGTGAAACGTCTGAGGAGGGTCGATGTTCACGACCGAGGATGCCGCTGTGGCGATGGCGGCTGTTGGCGGTGACATCACTGGCGAGGCGAACTGGGCTGACACCCTGGACACTGGAGGTTCCCCGCTCTCCTCCGGGGTGATCGAAGAAGGGACTTGGCGGCAGCTCTTGCAACATGGTCAATTCGACATGAGGCTCTATTCGGTGGACGGCATCACCACTGTGACCGTCGCCGGGGAACTCGACATCGGCACCGTACCGGCCTGCTTGGGCCGGATCGACGGTTACCACCTAGACGGCGAAACCAAGGTCGTGCTCGACCTCCAGGCCCTCACGTTCATCGATGTCGCCGGGTTACGAGCGTTGGCCACCGTCCGAGATCGTCTCTCTCATCAAGGCCTGGAGGTCCAATTCGCCAACCCGCCTCGGGCCGTGACCCGAATCATCGACATTCTCGGCCTCGACCTCGACGAACTCGACCTCCAGCAACCACCGAGGTCGAAGGCGATGCCCGGAGGGGGGCAGGGAGAATGACGTCTTGCGCCTGGTCGAGGGGGCGAAGCCCCCGAGGAGCGTCCGACAAGAGGAAGACCCTCGGTGGGGCCGTTCCCTCGAATGAGCGTCCGGCCCCCCGGGGCATTGGGCGAGGTCACCGTATCGCCGGGTCAGGCCCGAACCCAGCCGCATGTTCCGTGTCGAGGAACTGTTGCATGGTTCTGCCCGAGTTCTGCCATACCAGGCAGAACTCACGGTATCTGTCCGACACAAGCTGGACAGGAAACCAATGAACACGGCACGTATCGGTACCGGAGAACATTGGCTGGACGCCGAGATCTAGGTTGAGGGCCTAGTGCCCGAATAGG
>DATKEC010000112.1:0-9568 GCA_035544575.1 Acidimicrobiia bacterium | reverse complement strand
GCCGCCTTGTTCTTGATGCTCTCGGCCGAGTTCGTCGCCTGGACCCTGGTGCTGGTCTACATCGGGGCGGTGATCGTCCTGTTCCTGTTCGGGACGATGATCACCCGGGCTCCGATGGTGCGCGACACCGGCCTCGACAATCCCAAGGCCCGTCCGATGGCGGCGGTGCTCTCGTTGCTGGTGTTCGCAACCCTGAGCTACACCACTCTGACCGCGTTCGGGGCCCGCGAGATCGCCCAGGTCGGCGAACCGACCGACACCAGGGTGCTGGGCGAGGCGCTGCTGGGCCGCTTCGTCCTGCCTTTCGAATTCGTGGGATTCATCCTGCTGGCGGCTCTGGTCGGCGGAATCACCCTCGCCCGCCGCGACCTCACCCCGAAAGAAGAAGAGGAGCGGGGGTCGGTGTGATCGTCAATCAGTTCCTCGTCGTCGCCGCTGCCCTGTTCTCCCTCGGTGTCTACGGTCTGCTGGTCCGTCGCAACGCGGTCATGGTGCTCCTCGCAGTCGAGCTCATGCTCAACGCCGTGAACATCAACCTCATCGCGTTCGAGGCGGTGATCCGTTCCAGTCAGGCCGTCGGTCAGGTGTTCTCGATCTTTGTGATCACGGTGGCCGCCGCCGAGGTCGGGATCGGACTGGCGATCATCCTCATGATCTTCCGCAACCGCCGCAGCGCCAACGTCGACGACTTCAACCTGATGAAGTTCTGATGACAGGCCTCGTTCTCGCCGTCGAGTCAGGGGCAGCCGACCTGGTGTCGGGCGGCTTCTTCGCGCAGTGGGCCGGGGTCATGCTGGTATCCCCCTTCGTGGCGTTCCTGCTGATCATCTTCTTCGGCAAGCGCCTCAAGTATCTCGGTGCCGAGTTGGCGATCGGCGCCATGGGCCTGAACCTTCTCTGGGCGTCGGTCCTCTTCGTCCAGAACATGGGATCGGGCATCTTCCGGGAAGAGAACTTCCAGATCGCGTCAATCGGCATGTTCGACGGGCGTTCGCTGGTCTTCGAACTGGGCTGGGTGGTCGACGGCCTCTCGATCATGATGTACTTCGTCGTGGCCTTCGTTGGGCTGCTTGTCTTCATCTACGCCGTTGGATATATGCACGGCGACGTTCGGGTCACCTGGTTCTTCGCATCGCTGTCGCTGTTCGCGGGGTCGATGCTGATCCTGGTCGGAGCCCCCAACCTGATCCAGCTCATCATCGGGTGGGAAGGTGTCGGCCTCGCCTCGTACCTGCTGATCGGCCACTACTGGGAGCAGAAGGAGAACACGTCTGCGGCGATGAAGGCCTTCTACACGAACAAGGTGGCCGATGTCGGGCTCATTCTGGGCGCCATCCTGCTCGGGCTGGCCCTCGGAGACTTCTCGTTCTCGGCGATCAACGAGGCAGCCGCCAACCACGCCCAGCCGTTGGAGGCGGTGGCCTTCGCCGGCGGGTTGCTGCTCTTCTTCGGGGCGATGGGCAAGTCCGCCCAGTTCCCACTCCACATCTGGCTGCCAGACGCCATGGCCGGGCCCACGCCCGTCTCGGCGCTGATGCATGCCGCCACGATGGTCACCGCCGGCATCTATCTGATGGCCCGGACCTTCCCCGTCTATCAGAACCTGGTGGGTGGTGAGGAGGCACGAGCATGGATGGTCCCGATCGGGGCGATCACGCTGTTCGCGATGGGCCTCCTGGCACTCGTTGCCGACGACATCAAGAAGGTGCTGGCGTACTCCACGGTGTCCCAACTCGGCTACATGATGACCGCGGTCGCAGCCGGCGGGTACACCGCCGGGCTCTTCCATCTCTTCACCCACGCTTTCTTCAAGGCACTTCTCTTCCTCGGGGCCGGCTCGGTGATCCACGCGGTGCACTCGAACAACATGAGCGACATGGGCGGCCTCCGAAAGGACATGCCGCGGACGTTCTGGACCTTCGTCATCGGGTCGTTGTCCCTGGCGGGGATCATCCCGCTCGCCGGCTTCTTCTCGAAGGACGAGATCCTCGCCACCCTCGACTACGAGGGCTATCAGATGGTGATGTGGATCGCCATCGCCGGCGCATTCGTCACGGCGTTCTACATGACTCGAGCGGTGGCGTTGACGTTCTTCGGTACCTACAAGGGCCACGGGCACCCGCACGAGTCGCCGGCCCTGATGACCGTGCCGCTCGTCATCCTGGCGGTGCCATCCGTCATCGCCGGATTCCTCAATGTCCCCGGGGTCACCTTCGGCGGATTCGGCAACTTCACGACGTGGGTGGGCGCCAGGGTCGTGCCGATGGGCGATCACCACCCCGAGGCGCTCGACTGGACGCTGGCGGCGTACGGACTGGCCGCCGGTGGCCTCGGCATCCTGCTGGGGTGGATGATCTTCGGGCGCGACGCCGAGAGTCAGGCCTACCGCGATCGCTTCGAGATCCCGCTGCTCTACCCGCTGCTGCGGGAGAAGTACTACATGGACCACCTGGCGCTCGGGATGGTGGCCTTCACCAAGGGGCCGTCGGCGCGGGCCGTGGACTGGATCAACACATATGTCATCGACGGTGTGATCAACGGGGTCGGGGGCGGTGTCCGGATGGCAGGCCGGTTCGTGTACGGCGGCTTGGACCAGCGCGGCATCGACATGGTCTTCAACGGTTTGTCGGCGGGGGCCGACAGCGCCGGTCTGGCACTGCGCAAGCTGCAGACAGGCAGGGTCCAGCAATACGCAATGGGATTCGTGGTGGGAGCGCTCGTTTTGGTGCTCGCCATCGCAGTGTTCAACTGAGAGTGGAAGAGAGAGGCGACTGACGATGGAACTGTTCGAAAGCGGCTGGGGCCTGACCCTGATCGTGTTCCTGCCGTTGGTGGGGGCGCTGGTCAACATGGCCATACCCAAGACCAACGAGACCGCCGTCAAGCAGTGGTCCCTGTTCGTGGCACTCGTCACGTTCGGGTTGTCGCTGCTGGCTGTCGTCAACTTCGACTACGGCGCCGGCCACCAGTTCCAGTTCGAGATGAACGAGACGTGGATCGCCGCGATCGGGGCCAACTTCCACCTGGGAGTCGACGGGATCAGCCTGCCGCTCCTGGTCCTGTCGACGTTCATCGTCGTGCTGTCGATCATCTACTCGTGGGACCACTGGGAGGAACCGCACAACCCGCGGGCGTTCCTGTCGCTGATGCTGATCCTCGCCACGGGCATGAACGGGACCTTCGTCGCTCTCGACCTGGTGCTCTTCTTCATCTTCTTCGAGGTCGTCCTGCTGCCGATGTATTTCATGATCGGAATCTGGGGGGACAAGTCGAAGCGCAAGATCCCCGGGTTCGCCCGCGAGGTCGAGAACCGGCTCTACGCCTCCATCAAGTTCTTCCTCTTCACCCTGTTCGGCTCGGCATTCATGCTTCTCGGCTTCCTCGCCCTCTACTTCAAGTCGGGCGACTTCGGGCCGCGGACCTTCGACATCCCCGAACTGATCGCGCTGGGAACCGACGGGGCGTTCACTGGCACGTTCGCCTTCCTCGTCTTCGGCGCCATGTTCCTCGGCTTCGCGGTGAAGGTGCCCATGTGGCCGCTGCACACGTGGCTGCCCGACGCCCACACGGCTGCGCCGACGGTCGGTTCGGTGCTGCTGGCGGCAATCCTGCTGAAGCTCGGCTCGTACGCCTTCATCCGCATCTCGATTCCGATCCTCCCCCAGGAGGCTGAGGCGTGGGCGCCGGCGATCGCCGTGTTGGCGGTGATCGGGATCATCTACGGCTCTTTGGCTTGTCTGGCCCAGACGGACATGAAGCGGCTGATCGCGTTCTCTTCGGTCGGGCACATGGGCTTCGTGATGCTCGGCATCGCCACGCTCACCGACGTCGGCATCAACGCCGCCATCATCGGAATGGTGGCCCACGGCCTCATCACCGGCCTCCTGTTCTTCCTGGCCGGTTCGATGTCGCACCGGTATCACACGCGCGAGATGTCGCGACTGGGCGGCAATCAGAAGCTGATGCCGATCATGGGCGGAATCCTCGCCTTCACCGCCTTCGCATCCCTCGGCTTGCCAGGCCTCGCCGGATTCTGGGGCGAGTTCATGTCGCTGCTCGGTGCCTACAACCCGCTCGAGTCGCTCCGCGTCGAACACCTCGGCCTGTTCCGCACCGCGATGGTCCTCGGTGCGATCGGTACGGTGCTTACGGCCGGCTACATGTTGTGGATGTTGCAGAAGGTCAACCTCGGCGAACCAGGCGAGGAGTGGATCGGGCACGATTTCAAGGACGTCGACCGCCACGAGATGACCGCTTGGGTGCCGATGATCGTGCTCATCGTCGTCATCGGCTTCTATCCCCACATCGTGTTCGGGGCCACCACGGACGCCGTGGTTTCCCTCGTCAACACGGCGTTCGGTGAGGGTGCCGCCACGACTGCCGCCGTCGCCGACGTGTTGGGGAGCTGATGAGCTGGGAGATCGACTACCTGGCGCTGGCGCCCGAGATCGTCATCGTCGTGACGATGCTCGCGGTGCTGGCGCTCGACCTGGTGCTGCCTCGTGCTCTCAAGTACTGGACGGCCACGGTCGGAGTGCTCGGTCTCACGATTGCTGGCATTCCGCTGATCATCATGGCGACCGACGATGTCGGAACCCGGGCGATGTTCGACGGCTCCTTCGTGGTCGACGACTTCGCCCTCGTTCTCAAGGCTCTCTTCCTGGCGGCGGGTTACATCACGCTGTTGATGTCGGTCTCCTACATCGAGTCCGACCGCTACTACCAGGGCGAGTACTACTTCCTGCTCCTCACTTCGATCCTCGGATCGGTCGTGATGGCCTCGGCGCGGGACCTGATCATCCTGTTCATCGCCCTCGAAGTGACCACCGGCCCCCTCTTCCTGCTGGCGGGCTGGCGTAAGGGCGACCTGCGGTCGAACGAGGCATCGCTCAAGTACTTCATCCTCGGGGTGCTGTCGACGGCGATCCTTCTCTGGGGCATGTCGATGCTGTACGGGATCACCGGGGCGGTGGATTTCGCCACCATCTCCGATTCGGTGGCGCTGATCGCGGGCGGATCGGTCCCGGACTTCGAGCCGCTCTTGGGTCTTGCGATCCTCTTCATCATCGTGGGCTTCGGATTCAAGGTCTCGGCCGTTCCGTTCCACTTCTGGGCGCCGGACACCTACGAGGGGGCGCCCACGCCCGTCACCGCGTATCTGTCCGTCTCGTCCAAGGCGGCGGGCTTCGTCGGCCTGTTCTTGATCGTCTACGTCGCGCTCCCCGCCGCCGTCGACATCTGGGGTCCGGCTCTCTGGCTGTTGGCGGCGCTGTCGATGACCGTGGCGAACCTGGCGGCGTTGCGACAAGAGAACATCGTCCGCCTGCTGGCATATTCGTCGATCGCCCAGGCCGGCTTCATGCTCGTGCCGTTCGCCGCCGCTGCCGTCTCGGGCGGGGAGCAACTCGCCGTCGGGCTCGAGGCGACGGTCGTCTACCTGGTGATCTATTCGATCATGAACCTGGGTGCCTTCGCCGTCGTCATCCAGGGTGCACGGCGCACCGGGACCGGCGACATCGACGGGTGGGCGGGGTTGGCCAGGCTCGATCCGCGGCTCGGTGTTCTCGTGGCCATCTTCTTCTTCAGCCTCGCCGGCATCCCGCCCCTCGCCGGATGGTTCGCCAAGTTCATCATGTTCCAGTCAGCCATCACGTCGGGCGGCCCCGGCGGGGTGTGGTTGGCGGTGATCGCCGCCGTCAACGCCGTGATCGCGTTCTACTACTACGCCAGGATCGTCAAGAGCGTGTGGTTCGATGCGCCGCCCGAGGGCGCAAGCGAGGCCACCGACGCTCCGGTCGGTTCGCTGGGCCTCGCCATCGGCCTGACCGCTCTCGCCACGATCGTGATCGGCATCTACCCGCCGATTTCGACCTTCTTCGGCGAGGCGACCCGCACGCTCATCTCCGCCGCCGGCGGTTGACCTCACTGGGCGATGGCGGTGACCCCGTGCTCGTGTTCGAGCATGGAGTAGAGGGTGTGGTCGACCCACATCCCGTTGATACGCAGCTCTTCGCGCAGGATCCCTTCCCGGGTGAAACCGAGCTTCTCGGCCACGCGTTCGCTGCCCCGGTTGCCCTGGGCGATGCGCAGCGTGATCTTGTGCAGCCCGAGCTGGATGAAACCCTTCTCCACGAGCGCGGCGGTGGCTTCGGTGGCGATACCGCGTCCTGACTGGTCGCTGCGAACCCAGTAGCCGATTTCGCCGGTGCGTCCGAGGCGCGAGACGTGCCAGATCGAGATGTTGCCGAGGTGATGCGAGGGGTGTGAACGCAGCCTGATGGTGAAGTCGAAGGCGCGCGCCTCCTTCCACGACGTGATCGAGTCCCGGACGTAGGCGGCGGCGTCCTCCTTGGCGTATCCGGCATGGGCCCACGGCAAGAACTCCGACAGCTGGGGCAGCGAACTCTCGACCGCCGAGAAGAGGGCGTCGGTGTCGCGCCGGGTGAAGCGCCGGAGGATCAGTCGATCGGTGGTGATCCGTTCCGGGATCATGCCGACAGCCTATCCACCCGTAGGATCCCGCCGGTGTGGGATCGTCTGGTTGTCCGTTCCGAGCCTCCTCCGTCTGCCGGTTTGCCGACTGCGGCCGTGCTGGCGCCGCTGTACGAGGACTCCCACGGCGACATCCGGGTCGTCCTGACGAAGCGTCCCGACACGATGCCCACGCACGCCGGGCACTTGGCCTTCCCCGGCGGACGTCCGGATCCCGGTGACGACGGTCCGGTGTCGACCGCGTTGCGTGAAGCCCACGAGGAGGTCGGCATCGAGCCAGAGTCGGTGGAGGTGCTCGGCTTTCTCCCCGCGGTCGACACGATCTCGTTCTCGCTGATGGTCATTCCCGTCGTCGGCCGGCTCGCCTCCGAACCGGTGCTGGTCCCGTCACCGCGTGAAGTGGACCGGATCCTCCTGCCGCGTCTCGTCGATCTGGCCGACGACGCCGGATGGCGGTCCGAGGAGTGGCGCGGCCACACCGTCTGGTTCTACGAGATCGACGGCGAAATCCTGTGGGGCGCCACCGCCTGGATGACCCGCACCCTCCTCGGCCTCCCGACCTAGCTTTTTAGCGGGGCAGCGCGTCATTACTGACGCGTTTGGCATGACAGAAGCGGCTCAGGCGGGTTCCCCGTTCTTGCGCCGACGGAGCAGCCCCACGACGAGTCCGTCCATCAATGCCTCCCACGAGGCCTCGATCACGTTCTCGTGGACGCCGATCGTGCCCCACGAGTCGTTGTGGTCCGAGGTCTCGAGCAGGACCCGCACCTTGGCCGCGGTACCGTCGGCCGAGTCGAGCACCCGTACCCGATAGTCGGTGAGACGAAGCTGGTCGATCTCGGGATAGGCGGTTCGGAGGGCGGCACGCACCGCCTCGTCGATGGCGTGCACCGGTCCGTTGCCTTCGCCGGTCTTGACGACGCGCTGGCCGTCGACGACCAGCTTGACGGTGGCCTCGGCAACGACCGCTTCGTCGGCGCGGCGTTCGATGAAGGTGCGGAAGGATTCGAGGTGGTAGAAGTCCTGGGTCCAGCCGGTCATCTTCCTGACCAGCAGTTCGAAGGACCCGTCGGCCGCGTCGAACTGGTACCCCTGGTGTTCCATCTCCTTGACCTTCTCCAGCACTTCGATCGCCAGTTCGTCGGTCATTTCCAGGCCGAGCTCCTTGGCCTTCGAGTGGATCGAGGCCCGGCCGGCCTGTTCGCTCACCACCATCCGCGTGTGATTCCCGACCAGTTCGGGCCGGGTGTGCTCGTAGGCGTCGGGTCGACGGGCCAGGGCCGAGGTGTGCAGTCCTGCCTTGTGCGTGAACGCCGAACCTCCCACGTACGGACGGTGCGGATCGAGCGTGATGTTGACGAGCTCTGCGATGTGATGGCTGATCGGTGAGAGCATGCCGAGCTGAGCCTCGGTGACGACCGCCAGGTCCATCTTGATGGCGAGGTCGGGGATGATCGAACACAGATCGGCGTTGCCGGTGCGTTCGCCGTAGCCGTTGACGCAGCCCTGAACCTGGCGGACTCCTGCCGTCACCGACGCCAGGGACGAGGCCACCGCACATCCGGCGTCGTTGTGGAAGTGGACGCCCAGCGCGGCATCGCCCAGCGCTGCGCTCACCTCGCCGATGATCTGAGTCGCCTGATGGGGGAGCATGCCTCCGTTGGTGTCACACAGCACGAGTCGCTCCGCTCCGGCTTCCATGGCGGTGCGCAACACGGCGAGGGCGAAGTTCGGATCGCTGCGGTAGCCGTCGAAGAAATGCTCGGCGTCGAAGAACACCCTGCGGTCGTGTGACGTGAGGTACTCGACGGATTCACCCACCATCGCCAGGCCTTCGGCCAGGTCTGTGCGCAGCGCCTCGCGGACGTGGTAGTCCCATGACTTGCCGACGATGCAGATGATCTCGGTCTCGGCGGCGAGGAGCGCATCGAGCTGGGGATCCTCGGACACCGAGAGGCGGGGACGCCGTGTCGATCCGAATGCCGTGAGCGT
The DNA here is from genome assembly GCA_035544575.1 of Acidimicrobiia bacterium. GTDB lineage: Bacteria > Actinomycetota > Acidimicrobiia > Spongiisociales > ZC4RG35 > DATHWB01. Next base: position 1,084 of record DATKEC010000112.1, on the reverse strand, counting down.
GGCGTTCTTCAGGTTCAATTCCGTGCGGGCCCGACGGAAGAACTCGTCGTCCTTGGGAAGGGCGCCGGGCCAGCCTCCTTCGATGTAGCCCACGCCGAGGTCGTCGAGCAGCTTGGCCACCCGTAGCTTGTCGTTGACCGTGAGCGAGATCCCTTCCTGCTGGGAACCGTCGCGCAGGGTGGTGTCGTAGATCTCGAGTGCAGTTGTCATGGGATCCTCTCCGGGCCTGTCCGGTGGTGCCGTGCCGGTCGTCCCGGCCATCAAAAAACCCCCTGCCTGCGGCAGAGGGGTTCGGACACACGCCGGGTTGTGGCGTGCGTCTAGTCCGAAATGATGATGGTGGCGTGTGAGAACAGCATGTGCGGCCACCGAGTATGCCCGCTCACCCCGAACCCGTCAACGTCGGGAAGGAATATAGGGGTGGCACTGAACCCGGACAAGCCTCGGTTGATCGTTCTGGAGGCTCGGTGGCCTCGGGATAGGGGGTCGGGCGAAACCCGGACAGGGATCAGGCTGACTTCCGCGACGGCTGGCGCGCCGCTTCTACGATCGATGCGATGTCGGGTCATGGCTGCCGATGCGATCAACTCTTGGCGTTCGTTCACACCGGGAATGCAAAGTGGACATCCTCCAGGAGATAGCCGTTGTCGTAGGGATTGCTGCTGGGGTGGTTGCTCTGCTTGGTGCGGCGATCAAGGCGATCACGTGGCTCTCTCAGTACCGGGATCGCGCCGAGAGAGACGAGCAACGGTCGCCGAGGTCAATGAGGACCTCGGCGCGAGGATGAGTGAGATCGCTCGACGTGAAAGGACCGACATGACGCCATCGACCGAAACACGCTTGAGCTCGGTGTCTATCGCAGCGGAATTCGCCTCTCTGACCACGTGAGGGCCGCGGAGCAGGCTGACGTTGATCGATCAGAAGCGATACGCCAGTGGCGGCGCGAGTTCGTCCTGGTTCACCTCGGCGAGGAACGAATCGAAGCTCCGGCCTACGGATTGACTGTCACCCTGCCGTTTTGGCCGATGTGGATGACGCAGAAGTAGCTGAAGGTCCCGGGAGTGTCGAACGTGCGGGTGTACGA
>DATKEC010000111.1:0-23160 GCA_035544575.1 Acidimicrobiia bacterium | reverse complement strand
CCGGTCGATCGAGCCGTCGTCTCTTTCGACCTCGACCATGCGATCGCCGGCGAGACGCCCATGGCCCCGCAGCAGTGTGACACCCGCGCCTTCCAGCCACTCCACCTGTGCTTCGTCGTCCCAGTCGGCGGCGAGGGCATTGCGACGGGACAAGGCGGCATCGACATCGATCGCTCCTCCGGTGAACCCGGGCGTGCGACCGGTGATGTCGAGCACGTCGCCGGGACGCAGAAGGGCCTTCGAGGGCATACACGCCCAATACGAGCATTCGCCGCCGACGAGTTCCCGCTCGACGATCGCTGTCGTGAGGCCGTGGCGGGCGGCGACGTCGGCGGCATTCTCCCCAGCTGCCCCCGCCCCGATGACAACGACGTCGAATTGCTGGTCGGACATGACACCCATCTTGGTTCATGTCCTCAGCAACCGGGCCGGACGCCCCCGAGTCGTCCGATCAGGCCAGGCTGAAGGGCGGGTACTCGTCGGTGACGAGAAGGAAGGCGTAGGCGTTCACCCGCAGCGCCCACCGTCCGACTCCCACGACGTAATCGAACAGGGCCCGCGGATACCGGCCCGTGAAGAGGATGGCGAACCACGCGATCACCGTGACGATGAGAACACCGGCGATGAGGAACACAAGGATCACGAAGTGAGGGATGGCCAGCAACCACTTCACCAACGGCAGCCAACGATTGAGTCCGGTCCGAGCGTCGGGATAGTCGATCTCGAGATGGACCGCCTGGGGCTCGTCGGTCGACGGGTAGCGATCGGTGAGCAGGGTGAGGTACGCGCCGACCCGCGAGCTGAAGCGGGAGAGCTCCAAGGCGAAGTCGAACCACCATCGGGGATACTTCTGGCGGAAGACGATCATGAGCATGGTCGCCACAGCCAGCCCTCCAGTGATCCCCCCGCCGCTCCTCGTCATCTCCTCGCCGGTCTCGGTCACGATGGTCTCGTTCCCGGTGGCGGTCAGGAGGGAGAGAACCACCACGATCGGGATGGCCCAGATCAGCCGCACGAACGTGGTGAATCGGTCGAGGGTTTCCGGATAGTCGATGTCGAGTCGGGCTGCGTACGTCTGTGTCATACACCGTAAGGTAACCGTATGGCGTAAGACCGTCAAAAACGACGGCGGAATCGTCACCGCGATCGGAGGTCAGGCGGTCAGTTCCGGGAGCTGCGTCCCCGCGGCACTCCGGGTTGGAGCTCGTCCTCCTTCTCCTTGGGTGGAGGGGGCGGGAATCGAGTCTCGAGGGCGATGGCGATGGGGGAGGCGGTGAAGATGGAGGAGTAGGTCCCGACCGCGATACCGATGATGAGGGCCAGCGCGAAGTCCGACAGGGTGTCGCCACCGACGAAATACAGGGTCGCCAGGATGAGCGTCGCCCCCATGCCGGTGTTGATCGTGCGCGGCAGGGTCTGCAGGCAGGCGTCGTTGGCGATGCGTGCCAGGGGCTCGTCGGGTCGCAGACCGCGCTGTTCACGAATCCGGTCGAAGATCACCACCGAGTCATTGAGTGAATAGCCGATCACCGTGAGCAACGAGGCGAGGAACACGCCGTCGAAGGTCTTGCCGAGCCAGGCGAAGACGCCGATGAGGATCGCCACGTCATGGAACATGGCAATGACCGACGCCAGTCCGATGGTCCAGCGGAATCGGATCGCCAGGTAGCCCAACTGGAGCAGCAGGGCGATGCCAAGTGCCAGCAACGCCCTGTTTCGCAGCTCCGTCCCCAGGGTTGGCCCGACGAACTGGTCGCGTATCAGGGTCGTTTCGCCAGCCACAGACTGGACGACCTGCTCGAAGCCTTGTTCTTCCTCGGCGTCGAGTTGCTCGGTGCGGATCACGATGGTGCCTTGGCCAGATTCCTGGATCACGGCGCGTGGGATCCCGCCGTCTGCGAGCGCGGTCCGCAGCTCGTCGAGATCCACCGACGTACTGGTTTCGTACTCCACCAGCCGGCCGCCCAGGAACTCGAGACCGAAGTTGACGCCGTTCACCAGCAGCCCGCTCAGAGACACGGCGACGGCCACCACCGATACGATCAGCCACCGCTTCCACGATCCGAGCAGGTCGGGCCCGCTAGTCCGCAGCCACTGCTGGAAGCGGCGACCCACCGTCATGCCGACCAGCGCCGGCCGCTCCCGGAACCACGCGAAACGGGTCAGGACTTCGAGGATCAGTCGCGTCACCACGAGTGCGGAGAACATCGAGACCAGCACACCGACGGTCAACGTGATGCCGAAACCTCGGACGGCTCCGGATGCGAAGAAGAAGAGGAGGACGGCAGCCAGCAGCGTCGTCATGTTGGCGTCGGCGATGGCGCTCCACGCACGGGCGAACCCGGCGGTGAGGGAGTCGGCGATGGACGACCCCTCGGCGTTCTCCTCCTTCGCCCTCTCGTAGACCAGGACGTTGGCATCGACCGCCATGCCGATGGCGAGGACGAAACCGGCGATGCCCGGGAGGGTCAAGGTTGCCCCCATCAACGCGAGCACCGAGTACGCCACGATGCCGTAGACACCCAATGACACGGCGACGACGACCCCCATCACCCGGTAGAAGACGAGCATGTAGAGGATGGTGAGGGCGGCGCCGATGATGGTGGCCTGCACGCTGGCCGCAACCGCCGCCTCCCCGAGCGTGGGACCGATGGTTCCCCGTTCGATCACTTCGACCGGCACCGGCAGGGCGCCGGCCCGGATGAGAAGGGCCAGCTCCCGGGCTTCGGCTTCGTCGAAACCGCCCGAGATGACGGTGCCGCCGCCGGTGATGCCCACCCCGCATTGCACCTGGAAGGAAACTCCGGGGCTGGAGATGACCGCCTCATCGAGGACGATGGCCACTCGTCGTGTCGGATCGTCCAACGGCGCACAGGCGGCTTCGGCCGTCATTTCCTCCCAGGCGGCGCCGCCATCGGAGCGGAAATCGATCGTCACGATCCATTGACCGGCCTGGGTGTCGAACAATTCCAGGGCGTTCACGACCTCGGCGCCCGAGACCGCCACCGGGCCCAGGACGAGTTCCTCGCCCGGGCCCCCGGGGAGCACCAGCCCGTCGGCGTCGCCTGGAACCGATCCCACCGGGTAGGACGCCAGTACCGGATGGAAGGTGAGCTGTGCCGTCCGACCGATCAGTTCCACCGCCTCGTCGGGATCGGCGAGACCGGGGAGTTCGATGATGATCCGGCGCTCGCCGGTGACTTGCAACGTCGGTTCGGCCACGCCGAACGCGTCGACACGCCGGCGTAGGACCTCGAGGGTGCGCGACATCACATCGTCGTCGACCAGGACGTCGGCTGTGTCCTCGGCCTCGAGGATGATCTGGGTTCCGCCCCGCAGGTCGAGACCCAGCTGCACCGGGATGGAGGCAACTGTGTAGCCGGCCGCGGCGAGAGCCACGACCGTGAAGAACAGTCTCCACTTCGAAATTGGAAGCACGCACCCTCCGTCGCCGATTGCGCGCATCGACCTTACAGAGCTGTGCCGACCCCTCAGGAAACGGAGGCTGCCTGGATGCGGTCAGTGGTCCGTTGATTCGGAGGTGAGGACGGTGTCGAGCCAGCTTCGGACGAGCTCATGGTGACTGGCGTGTGCCTCCCACATCTCTTCTGCCCAGCTCCTCACCAGAGCGGAACGCCCGTGCCAGTCGTCGACTGCCACCACGTCGGCGACGGTGATCGTCCCCAACGGCAGTTGGGGGTCGAGCCAGACCCAGCCGGGATCGAGGTCCACCGCGGTGCGGATCAGCGGTATGGCTCGCCCGGGTGGCCAATCGCGTTCGAGCGCGGCACACAAGCTGACCAGGTGGGCCCCGACCGACTGGACGGCGCGACGTTCGGGAACGCCAGGATGCTGGACGGCATACGCATCGACGCCGAGCTGTCCGGCGGCGCCGGTGGCCAACAGCTCGCCGTACCGAGCCCAGCATTCCGGGCTCGACAGCATGTAGGGGTGGGTCGGGCCGGCTCCGTCACCCACCAACCCGCAGCCATCACACACGGTCCTCCCCGGCGCCGGCGGACTCACGTCGCGGTTCGGCGATCGGGTCGGGTCAGCTCGTCGGCCCTGCGGAGAAGGGCGGCGAGAGCGTCCAGGTCGAGGTCGTCCAGCTTCTCAAACCCCACCGATGCCGATCCGAGCTTGACCTTGCCGAGTCGGTCGGCGTAATCCGCAAGCAAGTACTTACCGTCGGCGGCTGCGTTCACATACAGGCTGAAGTGCGCCTTCTGGCGGGCGAGACCGACCGCAAACCACTCGACGCCGTCACCGCGCGGGCGCGGCTGGACGATGTCGCCGTACCCGATGATGTGCTGGTCGGTTCCACCCCAGAAGGTTCCCGTCCAGAGCGTGCGACTCCTGCCGGGCATGGCTGCGGTGATGATCGTGTCGAGCTCGATCATCGTCGCACGTGCGGCCTCAGGAAGTTCGGCCAGGTACTTGTCGGGGCTGGTGTCGACGCGTTCCATCGTCGCCGATTATGGGCCGTCGGCGCCCGCAAAGGGTTGCCGGTCTCCCTCGTCGGTGGCTGACACGCCGTACCTTGGTGGCGTCGTCGTCGGGAGGTTGCGTGAGGATCGGTCGAGTCGTCGTGTTGGTCGTGGTCCTGTCGGTCCTGCTGGCCGCGTGTGCCGCCGGTGTCAACCCCGAGGTGGGCGTCTCTCCCCCGGATGGGACGGTGGCCGGGTTCTGGCTCGGGGTGTGGCATGGCACCATCGCCCCGGTGACCTTCGTCATCTCGTTGTTCTCGGACAACGTCAGCCTCTACGAGGTCCGCAACAACGGCAACTGGTACGACTTCGGGTTCGTCCTCGGCGCCGGAATTCTCTTTGGCGGAGGACACGCAGGTCGCCGGCGTTGACCCCTTGACAAAACTAACTTACTTAGTCATATTGTGAGTGTGACTAGCAAAGAGACTTCTGTGAACCCCAGGCTCCTCTCTCACGACGACACCGGGGGAGACGGCCGGCTCGTCGTGATGCTCCCTGGAGCCGGCGATGTTCGCTCCGAGTACCGCTTCCTCGCCCGTCGCCTCGCTGCCGCCGGCCACCGCGTGGTGACAGCGGATCTGGCGGGCCACGGGGATTCGCCGGCCGCGAAGGCCTACACCGTCTCGTCTACCGCCTCAGATCTGATCGATCTGATCGAGCACCTCGACGGCGGTCCGGCGGTCGTCGTGGCCTGCTCCTTTGCGCCGGCCGCGGTGGTATGGGCGGCCGCCGAACGCCCTGATCTCATCAACGGACTGGTGGCGCTGAGCCCCCACTTCGAAGCCGACGACACGTTCAAGGGTCGGCTGCTCACGGCTGGCACCAAGGTCCTGATGCGCGGGCCCTGGGCGGCCGGCACGTGGGCGAAGCTGTACGCCGGTTGGTACAAGACCAACCCGCCGCAGGACCTTCCCGCGGAGATCGAGAAGCTCAGGGCGATGATGGCTGACCCTGCCAGACGGCGGGCGGTGCGGCACACACTGACGGCTGATCGGAGCGGAGTAGCCGAGAAGATGGCTGCCGTCGACGTTCCCACGCTGACGATCTTCGGATCCCTCGACGACCACTTCGTGAATCCGCAGGCAGAAGCGGAGGCCGTCCTCGCGAAGCTGGGCGGCAGCCATCTGCTCGTCGACGGGGCTGGCCACTACCCACACGTGGAAGCAGCCGACGTGGTGGCTGACGCCATCCAGGTGTTCCTGAAGGATTCGGTGTGATGGCGAGGGCCGGACTCAACACAGAAGTCGTTGCCCGGGCGGCGGCAGACCTCCTCAACCGTGAGGGCAATGCCGCTCTGAGTCTGGCCCGCGTTGCCGCAGAACTCGGCGTGCAGTCGCCTTCGCTCTACAACCACGTCGATGGCCTCGACGGACTCGAGCGGGCGGTCGCCCTCGTCGGCGTCGACGAGCTGGCGGAGGTGTGCCGAGGCGCGGTGATGGGACTTTCGGGGCGCGACGCCCTCGGCGCCCTCGCCGCCGCCTATCGCGGGTTTGCCCGTCGCCAGCCGGGCGTGTACGGGCTCACCCAGGTGGCGCGCCCGGACGACCCTGAGTTCGGCCAGAAGGCGGCACGAGTGCTCGAGCCGGTCGTCGCCGTCCTCGCCGGCTTCGGCCTCGAAGGAGACGATCTCATCCACGCCGCCCGCACGTTACGGGCAGCACTCCACGGTTTCGCACTCCTCGAAACACGTCATGGCTTCGGACTCGCCGTGGACATCGACGCCAGCTTCCACTGGATGATCGAGACCCTCGAGCGGGGCCTCGGCCCCGCGGACCGGGAACCTCGAATCGGGGCCTAACGTGATCGTCGTGCATCGGGTGCGACGACTGCTCCCGACGGCCGGGGACTTTTCGGTCGGAGCCCTCCGCCACGACCTGTTGGCGGGGATCACCGTCGCCCTTGTCGCCCTCCCACTCGCTCTTGGCTTCGGGGTCACCGCCGGCGTGGGTCCGGCAGCCGGTATCACAACCGCCATCGTCGCCGGATTCATCGCCGCCTGGCTGGGCGGTTCGAGCTTTCAGGTCTCCGGCCCGACCGGTGCGATGACCGTTGTGCTGCTGCCGATCGTTGCGGCCCACGGCGTCGGGGCGCTCGTCGTGGTGGGTGTCGGCGCCGGCCTGGTACTCATCGCCCTGTCGTTGGTCGGAGTGGGCCGCTACGTCGCCTTCATCCCGTGGCCGGTCATCACCGGTTTCACCACGGGTATCGCCCTCATCATCTTCCTCCAACAGGTTCCGGGACTGCTCGGTGTCGAAAAGGGTGAAGGCGAGGCGATCATCGGAGTCACCGTTGCGACGGTGGCCAATGCCGCATCGGGACTCGATGGCGGGGCCGTGGCGATCACCCTCTTGACGATCGTGGTGATGACGGCGTGGCTTCGCTTCCCTCGTCTGCGAGCCGTACCGGCGTCGATGGTGGCGTTGCTCGTCGCCACCGGGATCTCGCTCTTGCCGGCTTTCGACCGGATCGAACGGGTCGCCGGTATTCCGCGCGGTCTGGCGATGCCGACCCTCGAGGGTCTGTCGGTGGCGTGGAGCAGCGACCTCCTGCGGGCGATCCTCGCCATCGCAGTGCTGGCCGGACTGGAGAGCCTGCTGTCGGCGGTCGTAGCCGACGGGATGACGGTGGCGGAGCGCCATGACCCCGATCGCGAGCTGTTCGGCCAGGGTCTGGCCAACGTAGCTAGTGCGGTCTTCGGGGGGATGCCGGCCACCGGGGCGCTGGCACGAACCGCCGTGAATGTCCGCTCGGGAGCCCGCACCCGGGCGGCCTCGATGTTCCATGCCGTCGTGTTGTTGGTTGTCGTGCTGTTTCTCTCTCCGCTCGCCGCCCGGATCCCACTGGCGGCGCTGGCGGGCATCCTGATGGTGGTGGCGGTGCGGATGGTCGAGTTCGACGCGATGCGGGCGATCGTCCGCTCGACGCGTTCGGACGCTTTCGTGCTGGTTCTCACCTTCGTCGTCACAGTCATCTTCGACCTCATCGTGGCCATCGAGGTGGGGATGGTGGCGGCGGGAATCCTCTTCATCGGCCGCATGAGCCGGCTGCTCTCGATCGACGTCACCCCACTCGGAGGAGAGGGTCACCCCAGCCACGACACCGCCGCCGTCCAGGATGCCGAGCAGGCGCTGCTGTCCGAGCACATCGTCGCCTACCGGGTGGACGGCCCGATCTTCTTCGGCGCCGCCAGCCGGTTCATGGACCAGCTGTTGAAGGTCGACGGCGACGTCAAGGCGGTGGTGTTGCGCATGCGTCGGGTGCCGGTGATGGATGCAACCGGTGCTTCGGCCCTCGAGTCCATGGTCGACCGGCTGTCGCATCGTGGTGTTCTGGTGCTCATCTCGGGGCTGCAGGAACAACCGCGGACGGTGCTGGAGAGAAGCGGCATCCTCGACAAGATCAGCCGCAGCCGCGACCACGTATTCGAGACGTCCGAAGAGGCCATCGAGCATGCCCGGCTGCACGTGAGCCAGTCCGACCACGTACGACCGGCCCGGTCAGGCGGCCACCTCTGACGCGGTCACCTGGGGGGTGATCGGAAGCGCCGCCAGCGTCAGCCCGGCCGCCACGATGTAGGGCAACGGGATCGCAACGGCGAACAGCACACCGCCGAGAACCGGGCCGACTACCCGAGCCAGCCCGCCCGCGGACTGCTGGACTCCGAGCGCCACACCCGCTTGATCCGGGGAGCGCCCGGCCACCGCCGAAGCGAGCGTCGGTGTGAGCAGACCCTGTCCCACGGCGAGAAGCACCAAGCCGGGTGCGAGGGACCACCACCGGTCCGCCACCGAGAGGATTGCGAACCCGGCGACGTTCAGGATCAATCCGATTCGAATCGTCACGGTCTCGCCGAGCAGGCGCGTCACGGGTCCGATGAGGCCGCCCTGGGTGGCGACGAGCACGAGACCGATGCCGGCGAAGGCCAGCGCCACCGTGGGTTCGGTCATGCCGAGCCGGGCGCTGCCGAGGAGGGAGAACGTGGCCTCGAACGCGCTGAAGGCCGTCACGCCGACGAAGGTCAGGACGACCAGCCGTAGCACGGGGTTCGGTAGCGTTCGGAGGCCGGCGCCGGGCATATTGCTCGCAGGAACTCGCAGCGTCTCCGGGATGCGGATGACGCCGGCGATCAGGTTCAGCACCGAGATGCCGGCGGCGACGAAGAAGGGCAGCGAGGGCGAGCCGAGAGAGGCCAACGCACCCAGTGAGGGGCCGATCACGAACCCGAGCCCGAATGCCGCCCCCAGCAGCCCCATCAGACGCGGACGTTGGGATGGGTCGGCGACGTCGGAGACCGTCGCCCGGGCCACGGCGACACTCGCCCCTGATGCACCGTCGAGGATCCGTCCGACGAACAGCATCGGCAGCGACCCGGCCAGCCCCAGGACGAGACTGCCGACCGCGGACCCGGCGATGGTGATCAGGAGGATCGGCCGTCGTCCGACCTTGTCCGAGACCTTCCCCCAGATCGGAGAGAACACGAACTGGGCCAGTGAGTAGCTGGCGAACAGCAGGCCGATCGTCGCCGCGTTCGCGCCGAAACGCTCGGCGTACAGGGGGAGGAGCGGGATGATGATGCCGAAGCCGAGGAGATCGACGGCCACGGCCGTCCAGACGGGCCAAAACCCGCGGGGGATCGGTTGACGGGTGCTCACGCCGCCACCGCCGCGGCAACCCGGACGGCATCTGTCCCGAGTTGACCCATGCCGACTCCCCGATAACCCCACCCCACGAGGTGCATCGATTCGGGAGTCGCGGCCTCCACTGCCGCCAGCCATCGGGAGTGGCCGATCTGGTACTGCGGGATGCCCCGGGCGTGGCGAACCACCTGCACGAACGACGCCTCGATGTCCTTGCCGAGGATCCTGGCGAGTTCGGAACCGACAGTCTGGATCACGGTGGCGTCGTCCGCCTCGACGATGGGATTGCGGGGGGCGCCACCGGCGATCACCTTCATCAGCCCGTGACCCGACGGCGCCCGTGCCGGGGCATAGGAGGATTCGAGCAGGACGCCGCGGATGGCGGTGGCTGCATCGGGACCGGTGAGAATGCCGAAGCCATCCGGCACCGGGACCCGACTCGCGGGGCCGCCCACGCCGACGACGACGACTGGAGCCATCACCGAGCCCCCGAGTGCTGCGGCGAGGTCGCCATCGACCAGACCGGCCGCAACGTCCGGTGCACAGGCGATGACGACACGGTCGGCCGTGACGGGCTCCCGGCCGTCGATCAGCCATCGGGTGCCAACTCGCCGAATTGCAGTCACCCGATGCCGGGCTCGGAACCGGTCTCCGAGGGCTGCCGCCAGCTGGTCGGCCAGGGCCGACATGGTCGTCAGCGGAACATGGACGCTCGGACGGACGGCGTCGGCCGGCCGGGAGCGCAGACGGCGCAGGGCACCCCTGAGCATGGAACCGTCGGAGTCCACGAGCCCGGTCAGTGCAGGAAATGCGGCTCGTGCTGAGAGTCGGCGCGGATCGCCGGCGAAGACCCCGGACGCAGCCAGCCAGGCCGCGGTGCGGCCGGCGTCATCCCCCAGACGTCGCCGGCAGAAATGGTCGAGTGACTCGTCGGCCTGACCCGGTGGCTCGGCCGCGAACATCTCGAGCAGTGCCCGGGCCTTCGCGCGGCCGGGGACGAGCGGGGCAAGCGCCGCCGCCGGACCGGGGCGCAGCGTCACCATGCGCGCCCCGTCCCAGACATGGCGAGTGCGAGCGGTTCCGGTGCCAGGCTTCACGAGCTGGGAGCCGAGCACCTGCGAGAGGTGGGGGTGCGGAAGCGTGAAGCTTCCCGCGGCCGGTTCCAATGTGTAGCCGTCGCGGGTCACCGAACGCGTGACACCGCCGGGGTGATTCGAGGATTCCAGGACGACGAAGTCATCGACGCCGGAGGCCAGCAGGCGGGTGGCGGTGAACAGGCCGGCGAAACCGCCGCCGACGATGGCGACCTTCACGCCCGGACGGCCTCGACGAAGGCCGCCACATGCTCGACCGGAGTGTGACGGTCGATGCCGTGGCCCAGGTTCATGATGTGGCCGGGTCGGCCCCCGACGCGGGCGCGGACATCGGCAACTCCGCGGCGGATCTCGTCGACATTCGAGCGAAGCACCGCCGGGTCGAGATTGCCCTGGATGGCAACGTCGCCGAGTCGATCCCACGCTTCGTCGATGGGAATGCGCCAATCCACGCCGTACCCGTCTGCGCCGACACCCGCCTGGAGATCGAGAGTGTGGCCCGCCCCCGGGGCGAAGTAGATGCTGGGCACATCGAGACCGGCGAGCGCGGTCCGGGCGGCGGGCAGACACAACTGCTGATAGGTCTGGCGCCCGAACAGGCCTGCCCAGGTGTCGAACAGCTGCACGACGTCGGCTCCGGCGTCGGCCTGCATCTTCAGGTAGGAAAGCATCGAGCGGCCGAGGGCATCGAGAGCCGCCTGGGCCGCGCTCGGGTCGGCAGTCACCGCGGATCGAAGTTCCATGAACTCCTTGGACCCCCCTCCCTCGACCAGGTAGGCCAGAAGCGTGGCGGGTGCTCCGGCGAAGCCGATCACGGCGACCTCGTCGTCGACCTCGGCCCGGACCCGGCGGATGGTCTCGCCCACGAACCCGACCGCCTCCGGGTCGATGACCGGGAGGTCGATCACTTCGGCCAGGGTGTGCGGTCGAAGCCGCGGGCCCGGGTCGAACGTCATGTCCACGCCCATCGCCTCGAGCGGGGTCATGATGTCGGCGAAGATGACGGCCCCATCCATGCCGAATCGGCGGATCGGTTGGCAGGTGATCTCGGCGGCGACACTCGGGGTGGACACGGCCTCCTGGAAGGCATGGCTGGCCCGCAACTCACGGTATTCGGGCAGATAACGACCAGCCTGGCGCATGATCCAGACGGGGGTGCGGTCGACCGGCCTTCGACGGAGTGCTTCGACGAGGCGTCTGGTCACGCCGCCTCCGCGATCGCGGCCGTCAAGACCGCGATGGCGTCGTCCGTCACATCCGCATGGGACTCCATCACGAAAAGAGCCTCGAACTGCGATGGTGGGACCAGCACCCCACCGGCGTAGGCAGCCTGGAAGAAGCGGGCGAAACGGTTCCGGTCGACCGTGGCGGCATCGTCCCAGGACCCCACCGCGGCGGGGCCGAAGAAGACGGTGAGCATCGCCCCCACCCGCTGCACGCATCCCTCTACACCATTGGCGACGAGCGCGGAGGCGAGAGCGGATTCGAGGCGGGCGCCGATCGTCTCCAACGCTTCGTACACCTCGGGCCGATCGACCAACTGACGGAGACACGCCAGTCCGGCGGCCGTCGCCAGCGGGTTGCCTGCCAGCGTGCCGGCCTGATAGACGGGACCATCGGGCGCAACCCGCCGCATGAGATCGGCCCGTCCGCCGTAGGCGGCGGCCGGAGTCCCTCCGGCGACGACCTTGCCGAGACACGTCAGGTCGGGCGTGATGCCATAACGCTCCTGGGCGCCGCCGCGGGCAACCCGGAAACCCGTCATCACCTCGTCGAAGATCAGCAACGCCCCGTGCTCGTCACACAGCCGGCGCAAACCGGTGAGGAACCCGTCGGCGGGGGCCACGACACCCATGTTGCCCGCCACCGGCTCGACGATCAGCGCCCCGATCGAACCACGGGAAAAGGCGGCGGCGACGGACTCCAAGTCGTTGAAACGCGCCAGATGGGTGTCCGCTACGGTCGCTGCCGGAACTCCGGGACTGTCCGGCTCGCCGAACGTGGCCAGCCCTGAGCCGGCCTTGACGAGGAACGGATCGGCGTGGCCGTGGTAGCACCCCTCGAACTTGACGATCCCCGGCTTGCCGGTGGCGGCGCGCGCCACCCGGATCGCCGAGGCGGTGGCCTCGGTTCCGGAGTTCACCATGCGGACCACTTCGACGGACGGGACGAGTTCGACGATCAATTCGGCGAGTTCCACTTCCATCGCGGTCGGCACGCCGAACGACGTTCCCTTGCGCGCCGCTGTTTCGATGGCCGCGATGATCATGGGGTCGGCGTGTCCGAAGAGCAGCGCACCCCAGGATGCGATGAAGTCGATGAGTTGGTGGCCATCCTCGGTCGTGAGGTACGGGCCATTCCCCGATGCGACGAACGGCGGGTGACCACCGACGGCGTTGAAGGCGCGCGCCGGGGAGTTCACGCCGCCCGGCATCACCGCCGTGGCGCGTCGGTAGAGCGCTTCGGAGACAGGACCGGATCTCATGTCGGGTCCAGCGCCCGCGCCGCCCGGGTGGCGAAGTACGTGAGGATGATCCCCGCCCCGGCTCGGGAGATCCCGGTGAGTGATTCGAGCATGGCCCGTTCGCCGTCGATCCAATCGTTGGCCGCGGCCGCTTCGATCATCGAGAACTCACCCGACACCTGGTAGGCGGCAACCGGACAGTTCACCGCGGCGCGGACCGCGGCGATGACATCGAGGTAGGGCCCGGCCGGCTTGATCATCACCATGTCGGCACCTTCGGCCAGATCCTGTTCGACCTCGGCGAGCGCCTCACGAACATTGGGTGGATCCATCTGGTGCGTGCGACGGTCGCCGAAGGCAGGCGTCGACTCGGCGGCATCCCGGAACGGGCCGTAGTACGCGCTGGCATATTTCGCCGAGTACGAACAGATCGCCAACTCGTGGTATCCGGCGGAGTCGAGAGCTGACCGAACTGCGCCGACACGCCCGTCCATCATGTCCGACGGTGCCACGACGTCGGCACCGGCATCGGCATATGCGACGGCGGCCTGAGCGAGCAGGGGAAGGGTGGCGTCGTTGTCCACGGACTCTCCTCGGAGCACCCCACAGTGGCCATGGCTCGTGTACTCGCACATACAGACGTCGGCCCACACCACGATGTCGGATGCCGCGTCTTTGATCGCCCGGATCGCTTCGGGGACGGGGCCGTGAGGATTCCAGGCCTGGGAACCCTGATCGTCCTTCGAGTCGGGGATGCCGAAGAGGATCACGCCGCCCACCCCGGCGGCGGCCGCTTCCTCGACGACGGGGACCAAGCGGTCCACCGAGAGCTGGGAGTGGCCCGGCATCGACCGGATCGGGTTGTCCACATCCCGTCCTCCGATCGCGAAGAGAGGGAGAACGAATCCGGCCGGGTCGAGCCGCGTCTCGGCCACCATGCGCCGCAGGGCAGGCGTCGTGCGCAACCGCCGGGAGCGCACCGTGGGAAACGTGCTCATGACTTGATCCTCTCTGCGAGCGCTTCGACCAGTTCGGCGTACCCGGGTGTGGCCGGTACGACGGGATTCTCCACTCCCCGGACTCGCAACGCCGAGGCGGTGGTGGGTCCCATCGCGCCGATCACCAGGCCATCGAGTGGGCGGCGGGTCAGCCATCCGTCGACGGCGGATGGGGAACCGAAAATGGCAGCATCCACCTTGTCGTCGCCGGGCGAGATCGGGATCGTCTCGTAGGCGGTGGCGGCGTACACGCTCGCACCCATCCGCTCCAGTTCGGCGTCGGTGGACGGGTCGGCGGCGCGAGCGTGGGGAAAGACGATCCGCAGTCCGGTCACGTCGAGATCGCCGACGAGACCCGACGCCCCGCCGGACCCGAAGACCTTCACGATCCCGCCGGCTTCCACGACCGCACCAGCGGTGGCGGAACCGACCGCCGCAACCGGCGTGGACGGCATGTCCCCATCCGGCCATGTGATGCGTATCGCCCGGGCCGACGTGACAACGATCAGATCTGCCTTGGCGGCCTCGGCACGCAGGGCGGCGAGGATGGCGGCTGGCGCTGGGCTGATGGCGATACAGGGAAGCATCACCGGCATGAGGCCGTGTTCGATCAGCGGGGCGGCGACGCGGGGGGCGGAATCCGCGGTGGTCGTGACGGCGACCCGCTTCACAATCCCAGTTCCTCTTGGAGGAGAAGGCTGGCCACGGCGGCGTCGGCGTGGCGAACGCGGGCAGAACGTGGTCCGGAGTCGTCCTCGACGAATCCGTGCATCGTGGTCGCGGTCGCGTCGCGGTAGGCGAGCGCACCGAGGGCGGCTCGACAGCCCGCACCGGTTCGCTCCAACAGCCCTCGCTCGGCTTCGACAGCCTCCCGGGTGGGGGGATGGTCGAGGAAGGTGAGAAGCTCGGCCGCGGGTGAGTCCCTCCGAACTTCGACCGCCAGAGCGCCCTGGGCAGGGGCCGGAACCATCTCGTCGACCTCGAAGCGTTGAGCGATCTCGTGCCGGAGACCGAGGCGGTTCAAGCCGGCCTCGGCCAGGACGATGGCATCGAACTCCCCGGAGGCCACCTTGCCGAGGCGCGTGTCCACATTGCCGCGGATGTCGTCGACCGCCAGGTCGGGACGCAGCCGTCGGATCTGGGCGGCGCGGCGCGGGCTGCCGGTGCCCACGCGGGCTCCTTCCCGAAGATCGTCGAGGCTCGACCCGCACAGGACGTCCCACGGCGACTCTCGCTCCGGGAAAATGGTGAAGAGATCCTCCGGGCCGGTGACAGGGAGGTCCTTGCACGAATGCACGGCCACCTCCGCGCGCTCTTCCAGTACCGCCGCCTGCACGGCCCGGACGAACGCACCGACCTCGGTGAGCGTCGTCACCGACGAGGTCCGATCGGTGTCACCGGTGGTGGTGACCTCGACCAGCGAGACGGTCATCCCTGGGTGGGCAGCAGTCAACCGCTCGGCGACCCATCGGGCCTGTGCCAGGGCGAGGGCCGAAGCTCGACTGGCGATGCGAAACGGTCTCATTCATCGACGCCGAACGCGTCCGCCACGACATCGACCGCCGCGGGAGCCCGATCCGGGTGCTTGATGTATGAGATCGGTCCGGCCAGCAGGGTACGCGCCACGGTGTGGGCGGTCTGGCGGAGGATGGCAGCATCCTCGGGGTCGGCGAGTTTGGGCGCGAAGCGGGTGACGATGGTGTCGACGACGTTGTCGGCGCGGCGGGTCAGCCCCCCGATCACCGGGCCGACTTCATGGTGGTCGACGTACGCGCGGTGAGCGTTGACCGCCGCCTGGCGGACGAGGGCGTCGGCCTCGTCGCCCCTGGGTCGACGGTCGGCCATGCGGGCGAGATCGTCGATGTCGAGGTATCGCAACGTCGGGGAAGAAGTGACGCTGAAGTCTGGCGGCATCGCCATGTCCACCAGGGTGAGTGGGCGGGAACGCCGGGCGATGACGGCTGTCATTTCGTCGGCTCCGACCAGGCGCTGCTTTGCCGAAGTGGCCGAGACCACCGCGGGGAGGTCCTCGAGGGACTCGAGCGCCCGCGAGAACGGCCACACGTCGACGCCGTCGGCCGTGACACGATCGGGCGTCCGGGCGACGACTGTGATCGACGGCGGCGCCGGGAGATTCTTGAGCGCACGAACGACCGCGGAGGCCATCGTCCCCGAGCCGAGAACGGCCACTCTCTCGACGTGTCCGACGGCTTGGGCCGCGACCGCCGCCATCGAGTCGTGAGGTGCGTCCGGCATCAGTTCGCGGGCCTGCCGGGCCACCGCCACGGCGGACTCGATCAGCTTCGAAAAGATGCCTGTCACCGCGCCCGATTCCGAGGCACGGGCGAGGGTGTGGCGGAACTGCGTGAGGATCTCGCCTTCGCCCCGGATGGGCGACTCGAGACCCGCCGCCACCCGAAAGAGGTGTTCCACCGCGTCGAGGTCTTCTCTGACCTTGGCGACGACGAGGTCGGCGGAATCAGCGAAGAGGCCGCCTAGGGCGTGGTGCAGGTGCTCACTGTCACCGGCGGTCAGCACCTCGGTCCGCAGGCATGTGTTGAGAACGAAGGTCGAACCGTCGGCGTGGACTCCCCTGAGGCTCCGAGCGAGACGCGCACGGGTGGCGGTGTCGACCGCCGGGTACGCAAACGTCGCCGAAGTCACCTGTGGTGGACTGCCCATTGGGCCAGGAACGTACTCCGCACCGTTCGGACAGCGAGTCGACAAGGACGCGTGCCGCCTGCCGGCGGGGCGTTCACACCCAGGAACGGGGCTCACCGGTGAGGACGGCGAGCAGTTCGGCCTCCGGAGATCCCGGGGATGGATGGTGGTCGTAGACCCAGATGGCATGTGGAGGGAGCGACGCCAGGATGGACTCGGTCCGCCCACCGGTCTCGAGCCCGAACTTCGTGCCTCGATCCCACACCAGGTTGAACTCCACGTAGCGGCCGCGCCGGATGCGATGCCACTCGATCTCACGTTCGCCGTACGGAGTGTCCACGCGGGCTTCGAGGATCGGAAGATATGCGTCCACCAACCGATCGGCCAGGTCCTGTTGGAAAGACCACACGTCTTCGAGGCGTTCGGTGAGATGGTCGAAGAAAACGCCTCCGATGCCGCGGGCCTCCCCCCGGTGGGCCAGATGAAAGTAGCGGTCACAGGCGTGCTTCCACGCCGGATAGTCCGCCACCGGATGGCGGAGGCACACGTCGGCGATCACACGGTGAAAGTGGGTGGCGTCGTCGGCGAAGAAATAGTAGGGCGTGAGATCCGCCCCGCCGCCGAACCAGGCCGTGCCGTCATCGGATTCGAAGTATCGGACATTGCCGTGGAACGTCGGTGCGTACGGGTTGGAGGGGTGGACGATGATCGATACGCCGGTGGCGGAGAAGTGGTCGCCCATCGCGGCCATGCGGTCGGAGAGCTGCGGGGGCGTTTCACCGTGGACGGAGGAGAAATTGACCGCGGCCTTGTCGATGTGACGACCCCCCGAGAGGATGCGCGTCTCCCCGCCTCCTCCGCCGGGCCGGGTCCAACGGTCGACGACGAACCGGCCGGTCCCGTCGAGAACCTCCAGGCGGGAGGCGAAACGGTCCTGGAATCCTCGGTAGAAGCTCTCGATGTTGGCCCGGCTCGGTGCCGTCACGGATTCCTCGCCATCTCGGCCACCGTCGCCACCCAGCCGTCGTCGGCGTTGACGCACGGGATGAGCAGGAACGCTTCCCCGCCCAGTTCCTCCCACTGCTTGCGACCCCGAATCCCGATCTCTTCGATTGTTTCGAGGCAGTCCGCGGTGAATGAGGGGGTCAACACCGCCAGCCGGCGGACACCGGAGGCATACAGCTTGGGGAGTTCCTTGTCGGTGTACGGCTCGATCCACTTCTGTCCGGCCAGGCGGGACTGGAAGGTGGTGGTGGCAGAAGCGCCGTCGAGTCCCAGCCGCGCCATCAGGCCGCGGGTCGTCGCGAAGCACTGGGCCCGGTAGCAGCGGGCGTTCTTCTCGTTCATCGAGTCACAGCACCACGAGTTCTGGAGGCACCAGTCGCCGGAGCGGTCGCTCCTGGTGATCTGCTTCTCCGGCAGACCGTGGTAGCTGAAGAGGACGTGGTCCGCCGCGAAGTCGTCGAGCAGCGGTCGGGCGATGCCGGCGGCGGCGTCGAGGAACCCTGCATCGTCGAAGAACGCACCAACCGTGCGGACATCCGGGACGTTCCAGCGGCTCCCGATCACCTCGAGGGCGCGTTGTACGGCCGAGCCGCCACTTGCCGAGGCGTACTGCGGGAACTGGGGGAGCAGGACGATCTGCCGACAGCCTGCGGCTTCGAGCCGGTCGACAGCGGATGCGATCGAGGGGCTCTGGTAGCGCATGCCGTATGTCACGCGATACCCGTCGCCGAGGGCGGCTTGGAGCTTGTCGACGAGCGCCTCGGTGAAGACGAGCAACGGCGACCCGGCATCGGTCCAGACCTTTTCGTAGGCCTCTGCGGATTTCTTCGGGCGAAACGGGAGGATGACGGCGTTGAGAAGCAGCCAGCGCGCCGGTGCCGGAATGTCGAGGACGCGGGGGTCGGAGAGGAACTCGCGCAGGTACTTGCGGACGTCGCCGACCTCGGTCGAGTCGGGCGTGCCGAGTTGCAGCAGGAGCACTCCAACGGGGGAAGCGGGGACTTCAGCCATGCCCGCAACGTAATCCCACCCCCACCCCGACCCGTAGTCGACACCCCCTCCTTTCCGCGGGCCAGATCGGACGTATGCGTCCGATCTAACCCAGGGTTGGAATGGACGTATACGTCCATTCCGGCCCGCGGAAAAGGAGGGGGTGGGCAGAATGTGGGGGATGCTGACCTTCGGGATCTCTGGGATGCCGCCCGACGGCGAGGAGCATGAGGCGTTCCTCGACCGTCTCGTTGCCAAGGGCCACGGCGCATTCGAGCTCGGTTTCACAGGCGGGTTCCCCTGGAAGGAGAAGCACTGCGCCCGCTTCGGAGAGCTCGCCGCCGAGCGCGGGATCCGTCTCAGCGCCCACGCCCCCTACTTCGCGTCGCTCACGGTCACTGACGAGGACCGGTCCAAACAGACCGTCGCTGCCATCGAACACACCATGAAGCTCGGCGCCGAGCTGGGCGCATCCATCATCTGCGCCCATCCCGGATCCAAGGGGGAGCACACCTCCGAAGAGCTGATGGACATGATCCGCCGCCGCCTCGACTGGATCGGCTCGAAGGTGGCCGGTCTCGGTGTTTCGCTCGGCCTCGAGACGGCCGGCAACGATCGAGGTTTCGGCACCCTGGGCGACATCGCCGTACTCGCCGGCGAGTACCCCTTCGTCCGGCCCATCGTCGACTGGGCGCACGTCCACGCAATGACCGGCGGCGGGCTGACCTCGGTCGACGCCTTCGCGGCGGTGCTCGGGTTCGTGTCGGACTCCTTCGCCGCCGTCAAGATCTCGCCGTTGCAGTGCCAGTTCAGCGACAACATCTTCGGACCGCACGGCGAGATCCGCCACACCGCCTACGGCGAAGGGACCCTGCGCATCACGCCGCTGGTCGCGGCGGCCGTTGCCGCCGACATGGCGATGGTGATCATCTCCGAGTCGAGAGACGCCGAGTCCCACGACGCCATCGGCGAGGAGTTGCGCACGGCCGTGGACTCCGGGCCGGCGCCACGGGGTGTCCCGGTTTCATCTCGACTGGCGATGGCCCCCGCCACGGTTCGAGTGGAAAAGACCGCCGATCGCTGGAAGGTGATCGGCTCGCCCCGACCCCTGACCCTCAGCAACATCGACAAGCCCTACTTTCCCGATGGGATCACCAAGGGCGACCTGGTCCAGTACTACGCGTCGGTCGCCGATCTGCTTCTTCCGCATTTGGCCGGCCGTCCGCTCTCGATGTCCCGCTACCCCGACGGGATCGACGGGCCGTCGTTTTACGAAAAGCGCGCCCCGGGACACCAGCCCGAGTGGATGGAGACCGGCACCGTTCGGTCGGACTCGATGGGCGGCGACATCGAGTTCCTGTTGGCAGACTCCCGCCAGGCGCTGATGTGGTTCGCCAACATGGGTTGCATCGAGATGCACCCCTTCCACTCACGGATCGGCCGGCTCGAACATCCCGACCTCGCGATCTTCGACCTCGATCCGGCCGACGGCTCGACCTGGGATCAGGTGGTGACGACGGCGGGAATGGTCCGTACCGTCCTCGGACAGCTCGACCTGCAGGGGTTTCCCAAACTCTCCGGCTCCAGGGGACTCCACGTCTACGTGCCGCTCGAAGCGGTCCACACCCACGAACGCGTGCGCCGCTTCGTGGGGGCGGTCGGAGAGCTGTTGGCGGCGGCCAATCCCGACGACGTGACGCTGGCCTGGGACATCCCGAAACGCAAGGGCAAAGTCTTCATCGACCACAACCGCAACGCCTTCGGTCAGACCATCGCCTCGGTGTATTCGGCGCGTCCGCGGCCGGGTGCCCCGGTTTCGGTTCCGCTGCGGTGGGACGAGGTCGGCGAGATTCGCAACGGCGACTTCACGATCGACAACGTCTGGGACCGGTTGCGGACCGTCGGTGACCTCTTCGCCCGCGTGCTCGACACACCCCAAACCCTCGATGCGGCCGAGGAGCGCCTGGGCATCACCGTCGAGGGCGGCCCGACACGATCCGGCTCATCCACGTAGGCTCGGTCCGTGCTCTCGGAACGAACGATCGACCTGTATGCCCGCGTGAACATCCTCGACGGAGGATCTGTCCGCCTGCCCCGCGGCAGCCTCGACAACGCCATCACGCTGGACAACGACCCGATCAGCCGGGCGCGGACGTGGCGGGAGCAGGGGGCGGACGCGATCCACGTCGTCGACCTCGATGCCGCCGCCAACGGCGACTATCGCAACCGGGATTTGATCGACCGGCTGATCAAGGCGGTGGACGGTCCGGTGCAGGTGGCGGGTGGAGTCCGCTCCCACGTGGAAGCCGGCCGGCTCATCGACGCCGGAGCGTGGCGAGTGGTGATGGGTACGGCGGCGATCGAAGACCAGAACATGGTGTGGGACCTGTGCCGGGACTACCCCGACAAGATCGTCGTTTCCCTCGACGTCCGTTCCAACGAGGAGATCGCCACTCGAGGCTGGACGAAGAACTCCGGCCGGTTCCTCGAAGAAGTCCTGGTGGAGATGAGCTCTGCTGGCGCGGTGTCGTTCCTGATCGCTGAAGCGGGGCGGGACGCGCTCATCGAGCCACCCGACAAGAAGATCCTGGCGACCGCGCTGCGAACCGTCGACGAGCCGGTGATCGCCTCGGGCGGCGTTCGCAACCTCGACGATCTGCGCGAAGTGCTCTCGATCGAAGAGAACGGTCGGACGTTGGGCGGGATCGTGGTCGGCCGTGAAGTGACCCACGGTCGGTTCACGCTCGCCGAGGCCAAGGCGACGATCGATGCCGGCCCCCTCCCGAAGGCGGCCGAACCGGCGACCGGGCCGGTCATCGAGCCGGCACCGTCGCCCGCCCAGGTCGATCAGATCGCCCGTTACCGGTTGCTGGCGGCCGAGCTCGAAAAGGGCGGCTCGCACGCCCGCACGGCCGCCAAGCGGATCAAAGAGGGGAACCAACCGCGGGACGCCGCCCACGGTTTCGCGGTTCGCGGACATCTCGTCCGTGCCGAGGAGATCCTCGACGAGATCGCCGCAGAACACGCCGATCGTTCCGAGGCCTGAGTCTTCTCAGCTCATTCGGGCCGCGACGAACTCGTTCCATGTCATCCCCGACTCGTCGCGGTTGGGGGTGAGGTTCCCACCCGCCCGGAAGGCAGCACCGACCAGTCCCGGCACGTTGACACCGAACACCTTCCGCTTGCGGCCATGAGCGGCGACCACTGACCGGGCGAGGTCTTTGACGTCGTACACGGTGGGACCACCCAGGTCGGGGAGCCGTCCGGCGGCGGGGGCGAGAGCGGCATCGACCAGGTGGCGAGCGGCCACCGCGGCGTCGAGCACCTGAAACCGCGTGTCGTTGGGGACGGGCACCACCGGCAGGCGGATGAGTGAACCGAGCATGGCCCACAGCAGGGCGTGGAACTGGGTGTAACGCTGGATCGTGTGGGGGGCGCCGGAGGATTCGAGCGCGTTTTCGGCGGCTGTCTTCGACCGGTAGTAGCCGTACGGGATCACATCCGCGCCGACGATTCCCGGGAAGACCACATGACATCCGTTGGCGGCCCTCATCAGGTTGGCGGTGCCGGTGACGTCGGTCTCCGCGTGGCTCCGGGGATTCGACGCACAGTGGATGACGGCGCCGACCCCGACCAGAGCGGCGGCGAGGCCCTCGCCGGTGGCGACGTCACCCACCGTCCACTCAGACCCGGGACGGGGCGTCCTGCTCAGACGTCGTACCGAGAGCCCTCGCTCGGTGGCGAGACGGACCACATGCCTGCCCAGCACTCCCGCCGCACCCGTCACGAGGATCTCCATCCAGTCGAATGTACCGGTAGATTTCGACACCGTTCCCCACCATGGAGACCCCCTGATGAGCCGTCGAATCGCACACCGCACCTGCCCTTTGTGTGAGGCCACCTGCGGGCTCGAGATCACGATCGAAGACGACGCCGTCAAGGTGATCAGAGGTGACCGGGACAACCCCTTCTCCGAGGGCTTCATCTGCCCGAAGGGCACCACGTTGGGACGTCTCCACGACGACCCCGATCGAATCAGGTCGCCGCTCATCATGCGGGACGGTCGATTCGTCGAGGCAACGTGGGAGGAGGCGCTGGCCGAGATCGACAGGCGCTTGACCGCGATTCTCGCCGAACACGGGAGGCAGGCGGCTGCCGTCTACCTCGGCAATCCCAACGCCCACGTTTTCGCGAACCTACTGGCTCTGAGGTCATTCGCACGGGCCCTCGGCACGCCGAACATCTTCACGGCAGCCACCGTGGACCAGATGCCCAAGCACGTGGCGTGCGGGTACATGTTCGGCCACCCTGGTGCCATCCCCGTTCCCGATATCGACCGGACCGACTACCTCTTGATGCTCGGTGCGAACCCCCTCGAGTCCAACGGGAGTCTGGCGACCGCTCCGGATTGGCCGGCCAGGCTGCAGAGGCTGAAGGACCGCGGCGGACGTCTGGTGGTGGTCGACCCCCGACGGACGAAGACCGCGGACCTCGCAGACGAGCATCTGCCGATACGCCCGGGTTCGGATGCGGCGTGGCTCCTGTCTCTCGCCCAGGTGCTGTTCGACGAGGGTCTCGTGGCTGCCGATCTCGTGCCCGTCACCGGACTCGAAGAACTGGCGGCGGCTGTGACCGGCTTCGCGCCGGAGGCCACCCAGCGCTTCACCGGCATCGATCCCGCCGTCACCCGTCGGATCGCACGCGACCTGGCGGCGGCGCCCACCGCCTGTGTGTACGGCCGGATCGGAACGCACACCGTCACGTTTGGCACGCTGGCGGCGTGGGCGGTGGACGTGTTGAACGTGCTCACCGGCAACCTCGACC
>DATKEC010000110.1:0-36175 GCA_035544575.1 Acidimicrobiia bacterium | reverse complement strand
GTAAACGCGTTATTCCCACCCACACGCTCAGACAACACCTTCGTAATCGCCGCCGTCAACGTCGTCTTCCCATGATCAATATGACCCATCGTCCCAACATTCACATGCGGCTTCGAACGCTCAAACTTCGCCTTGCCCATTGCTCGGCTTCCTTTCGATCAGTTGTCGGATGTTGCTGACGTTCCCTGGGGGTCTCGGTCCCAAGGGGGGACGTAGCGGCGGGCAGACTCGAACTGCCGACCTCTCGATTATGAGTCGAGCGCTCTCACCTACTGAGCTACGCCGCCTCATGCACTGCGGCGTCGCCTCGACGTTCCACCGTGCAATTCCTGCCGCTACCGCTTGCGCAGTCGCAAACGAAACAGCCCGGTCCACGGGCCTGCCGGCCCGCAGAGCCTCCTCGGGGACTTGAACCCCGGACCCCTTCCTTACCATGGAAGTGCTCTACCACTGAGCTAAGGAGGCCTGTCTGGTGCTCGCGCACCGTGCCGGGAGAAGGATTTGAACCTCCGAAGGCTTACGCCGGCAGATTTACAGTCTGCTCCCTTTGGCCGCTCGGGCATCCCGGCTCGTCCCGGACTTCGCCGAGGCGGAGGGATGATAACTGAATGGCCCTGTATCAACCAACGGGGTCCGCCACCGGTCAGCCGGTTCTGCCCGTTTCGGCCGAAAGCGCCAACGCCGTCACCACCAGCGTGATCCCCAGCACGGTGGGTATCCACCCGATCGGTCCGACACCCGCAGAGGACAGCCCCAAGCCGATCGCCGTCAGCACCGCACCGGCGATGAGAATCACGGTGCGTGAACGCTGAACGATCTGACGGCGCCGTTCGACCGGCAGATCATCGAGACCGCCGGCCGCCTCCAGCCGTACGAGGGCCCGGCGCAACATGGCCGCCATCAACAGGACCGTGAGCGTTACGTAGAGGACTGCCAGACCCATCCACAGCGGGCTCACGGCAATCGTGAGCACCACACCGAAGACCACCGCGCCGAACACATACGGCCGGATCGCCGCCAGATGCTCGAGGGCCCATCGTGGTCCGCGGGAGGCCGACCGGATCGAGATCAACGACCCCCAGGCGGCCACAACCGTCACGGCGACGCCGACGATGAAGAGTGCGGCGTCTGCGCCGATCGAGATCACGCCGATCAGATCGGTCCGCCGTAGGCCATCTCTTCGAGCCGGGTGACGCGTTCCTCCATCGGCGGGTGGGTGGAGAAGAGCTTGGAGAGCTGGGAGACTCCCCCGCGGCCTCCGAGGCTCTTGAGCGGGTTGGCGATGAAGAGCTGGCTGACGGCGGGGTTCACCTGCATCGGGATACGTTCGGTGGCCGCGCCGATCTTGCGCAACGCCGAAGCCAGGTGGAGCGGCTGGCCGGTCAGAGCCGCGCCCGATGCATCAGCCTGGAACTCGCGAGCCCGGCTGATGGCGAACCGGATGAACATCGCCGCGATGGGACCGAGAATCAGCACCAGGAGCGCTCCGATGGCGCCCACCGGGTTGTCCCGGTTGCTTCGTCCACTACCCCCGAAGAAGAAGGCGAAGCGGGCCAGCATCGAGAGGGCCGCGGCGATCATGGCTGCGATCGAGCTGATGAGGATGTCGCGGTTGCGGACGTGTGCGAGCTCGTGGGCCAGGACCGCCTCGAGCTCCTCGTTGGTCATGACCTGCAGGATCCCGCTGGTCACCGCGACCGCCGCGTTCTTCGGGTTGCGACCGGTGGCGAAGGCGTTGGGCTGGGGCGAATCCATGAGGTATATGCGCGGCATGGGCATGTCTGCCTGCAGCGCCAGGCGACGGACGATGGCGTAGACCTGGGGAAGTTCGTGCTCCTCGACGGCCTTGGCGCGGCTGGCCGCGATGGCCAGCCTGTCAGAGAAGAAGTAGGCGCCCAGGTTGAAGATGGCGGCGAATGCCAGTGCTGTGATGGCCGAACCGCCATACGCCTGTACGACGTACACCAGGATAATGCTCATGAAGGCGAGCAGGCCGACGGTCTTGACGTTGTTCATGAGCCAAGATTATCGCTGCGCGGACGATACGGGATAGAACCACCAGGCCATCACAACGCCGACCTGTCCTCGCTTCAGGAGTCGGCCAGGACATCGCCTTCCGCGGGGTGGCGCATCGGAGGGAAGCGAAGCGGAAGCGATCCTGATCGACTGACCGATCGGAGCGAGTGAGAGGGCGGGCCCGTTCGTGGCCCGCCCTCTCGTTTCACACTCTCGCCACCACCACCCGGAAGTCGCCCAGACCGCGGGGATGGAGGATCGTCTCGGCTTCGGTCCGGTCGGACCGGAGGCGCAGGCGCGCCATCTCGTCTCCGGAGCGGGCCAATTCCAGCTCTTCGTGGCGCATGGCGCTGATCCGGTCGCGCAAGCCGAGCGCGGTCAAGAAGTCGTCCTGGCGCCACAGCTCCACCTCGGCTCCCGCCTCCCGAGCCGCGGCTTCGATCGCCGTGAAGTTCACATCGGCGGTGATGTCGGTGGCACCCGGTTCGTCCAGCGGGTGGGGTCCCAGGTGGTGGGCCCGGTAGGTGCGCAGTGTCCCGTCCTGGCGACGCGGCGCCAGGTTTTCCATCGTGTCGCCATAGTCGACGACGGCAACCGCCCCCGCCTCGAGCCGACCGACTGCCGACCGGACCCAGTCGTAGGCCCACAGTTGCACCTCAACCCATCCCCCGGTTTCCGCTGGGCCGGCAAAGCGTTCGAGCCACGCCAAGACCTCAGGGCGTGGATCGGTATCGATGAACGCGAGCGCTCCGCCATCCAGTCCCACCCACCGTTCGCGCCAGCCGTCGTCGGTCAGCTGTGCGATCGCCATCGGCAGGTTGTCGAGGAGCTCGTTCGCCACGATCACACCCCGGACAGGGTCGGAAATGTCGTCGAGTGACGACACGACCCGGTCCGGACCGACCACGTCGCCGAGTGCGCGAATCGCGGCAGGCGAGATCTCGACTGCCCACGCCTCCACATCGACCAGCGCGAGGAGTGGACGCAACAACGATCCCGACCCGGCCGCGACCTCGATCAGCCGGAACGGCGCGCCGATGCGATCGCGTTCGGACCTGACGAAAGCCGCGAGGGTCTCGCCGAAGAACGGAGACACCTCGGGAGAGGTGAGGAAGTCGCCCGACCGCTGGCTGCGTAACGAGTCAGAGGCGAAGAAGCCGCCGTCGCTGTATAGCGCCCTGTCCATGAACTGTTCGAACGGAATCGGTCCGGACCGGGCGATCTCGGCAACGATGGCGTCACGCATATAGACCACGATCACCGAGTCGACCGCCCCGGACAAATCCGTCGGAGGCATACTCGGGTCATGGACTTCGGAATCGACATCTTTGCCACGGACACGACGCTGCAACCACTCGACATCGCGCTCAACTGCGAGCGCCTCGGCTTCGGATCGGTATGGCTCCCCGAGCACAGCCACATCCCGGCGTCGCGGATCACACCCTGGGGCGGGCGCAAGAACGCGCCTCCGCTGCCCGAGAAGTACTGGCGCACCCACGACACTCCGGTGGCATTCGGGGCTATGGCAGCGGTCACCGAACGCCTGATGCTCGGTACCGGAATCACCCTGGTCGCCCAGCGTGATCCGATCTGGACCGCCAAGGAGATCGCCACACTCGACCATCTGTCAGCTGGACGTGTCCGCTTCGGCGTCGGATACGGATGGAATGTCGAAGAGATGGCCCACCACGGCACCGAGTACTCCTCCCGCCGTGCGCTGTTGCGGGAGAAGATCCTGCTCATGAAGGCGCTGTGGACCCAGGACGAAGCGAGCTTCGAAGGCGAGCTCGTGTCGCTCGAACCGTCATGGTCGTGGCCCAAGCCCGTCCAACAGCCCCATCCTCCGGTGATCCTCGGAGGTCGTTACGGGCCGAAGCTCGTGCGTGACCTCGTCGAGTTCTGTGACGGCTGGATCCCATTCGGTGGCTCGTCGCTACCCGACGAGACCGCTCGGGTGCGACAGGCCCTGGAAGACGCCGGTCGCGACCCTGCTGCGTTCACGTTCACGATCTTCGGCGCGACGGCCGACATGGCGATGATCGAACGAGCGCACCGCGCCGGTGTCGACGAGGTGTCGTTCCGGGTCGAGTCCCACGAACCGGCTCGGGCAGTCGAAGACCTCGAAGCCATCGCCGCGTTCGTCGCCTCACTCCGATGAAGATCCTCTTCCTCAGCTCCGAGGTGGTTCCCTGGTCGAAGACGGGAGGACTCGCCGACGTGTCAGGAGCCCTCCCTCAATCACTGCGGGCACTGGATCACAAGGTGCTCACCATCACCCCGCGATACGACTCGATCGATCTCGACGGCCTCAGCCCCGAGCCTTCACTGGGCGGCAAGCCGGTCAGGCTCGGTGCCGGCACGTGGAAGTGGCGGGTCTTCTCGGACCGCGCGACATCGACGCTCTTCGTCGACGTCCCCGGGATCTTCGACCGAGGGGCGCTCTACACCGACGGCCCAGATGAGCACCTCCGCTGGGTGCTGTTCCAGCGTCTCGCGCTGGAGGTGACGATCGCCGCCGGCTTCAAACCGAAGGTGATCCATTGCAACGACTGGCAGACGGGTCTCGTCCCGCTGCTCACACGCACCCAGTACATGGAGATGTCGGACGTGCCGACCTTGATGACGATCCACAACCTGGGATATCAGGGCCGGTTCTCGGCTGACACCGCCAAGGACCTCGGTCTCGACGACCTCACCCTTCTCCATCAGGATCACCTGACCGAAGGCTGGTACTCATTTCTCGAAACCGGACTGCTGCACGCCGATTGGATCTCGACGGTCAGCCCGACCTACGCCCGGGAGATCCAGACGGCCGAAGGCGGCGCGGGCATGGACCAGATCCTCCGCCAACGCGCGGATCGGGTTGTCGGAATCCTCAACGGCATCGACACAGCCGAGTGGAACCCGCGCACCGATCTGCTGATCCCGTGGCGATACTCGTCACGGTCCCTGTGGCGCAAGGAGCGGGACAAGGAAGCGCTGCTGGGAGAACTCGGCCTGCGCTACCGCCCACAGGTCCCCGTGGTGGGAGTCATCTCCCGGATGGCCCACCAGAAGGGGTTCGACATCATGGGGGCGCCCCTCGTCCACTTTCTCGAGACCTGGGACGTCCGGCTCACAGTGCTCGGATCCGGAGAGGAGCGGTACGAATCGTTCTTCGGCTGGTTGCGGGCGATGAACCCCGACTCGGTCGGATTCGTCAACAGCTACGACAACCAAATGGCCCACCTCATCGAGGCGGGGGCTGACCTCTTCCTCATGCCCTCGCTCTACGAGCCGTGCGGTCTCAACCAGATGTACTCGCTGGCCTACGGCACCCTGCCGGTCGTGCGCCGGGTGGGCGGTCTCGCCGACACCGTCGAGCAGGTCGACGGCGACGCCGGAACGGGGTTCGTCTTCGACCACTACACCGAGGACGGACTGGGTTGGGCGATCGGTCAGGGCCTGGCGCTGCACCAGGACAAGCCAGCATGGCAAGCCGCCCAGACGCGGGGGATGACGATCGACAACTCGTGGGAGGCCCGCGCCGATGACTACGTCACGCTCTACCGACGCATGCGAAAAGGCTGACGCGTTCAAGCGATGAGGCCGCGCCGACCGAAACCGGGGTGTGGGCGGCGGGGTCGCAAGCGCCGCCGCTAGCCTCCACGCCGTCTCGACCGAGGAGCCCCACCGGATGTCCGTTCCGAGCGACATCGACATCGCACGCCAGGCAAGTCTCGTTCCGATCAATGAGATCGCCGCCCGGATCGGCCTGACCGAAGACGAACTGATCCCGTACGGCAGAACCAAGGCGAAAGTCCACCTGGACTCACTCAAGCGGATCAGCGGACAACCTCGCGGCAAGTACATCGATGTGACGGCCATCACGCCGACGCCGCTCGGAGAAGGGAAGACCACGACGACGATCGGGCTCACCCAGGGGCTGGGCAAGATCGGCAAAGAGGCCATCGCCTGCATCCGCCAACCGTCGATGGGACCGACGTTCGGCATCAAGGGCGGCGCGGCGGGCGGCGGTTACAGCCAGGTGGTCCCGATGGACGAATTCAACCTCCATCTCACCGGCGACATCCACGCCATCACCGCCGCCCACAATCTGGTGGCAGCCGCCATCGACGCCCGCTGGTTCCACGAGACCCGCATGTCCGACGAGCAGTTGAAGGCGGTCGGACTGGAGCGGCTGGGGATCGACGTCTTCAACCTGCAATGGAATCGCGTGGTCGACATCAACGACCGTGCCCTGCGCAACGTGATCGTCGGTCTCGGAGGGACTCTCGACGGTCGTCCGCGAGAAACAGGCTTCGACATCACCGTGGCTTCCGAGCTGATGGCGATCCTCGCCCTCGTCGACGGCGACAACTACGCCTCCGCGCTGCGCAACCTGCGCGAGCGGGTGTCCCGGGTGGTCGTCGGCAACTCCAAGGACAAGAAACCCATCACGCTCGAAGACCTGGGAATGGCCGGCGCGACGACGGTGCTCATGAAGGACACCCTGCACCCGACGGTGATGCAGACCCTGGAGGGCCAAGCTGCTTTCGTCCATGCAGGCCCTTTCGCCAACATCGCCCACGGGAACTCCTCGATCCTGGCCGATCGCATCGCCCTTCATCTCGCCGATTACGTCGTCACCGAATCCGGCTTCGGGGCGGACATGGGCATGGAGAAGTTCATGGACATCAAGTGCCGGACGTCGAGCCTCCAGCCCGATTGCGTCGTACTGGTGGCCACGGTGCGGGCCTTGAAGACCCACGGCGGCGGACCAAAGGTCGTGCTCGGACGCCCCCTCGACCGGGCGTACACCGAAGAAAACCTGTCGTTGCTGTCGGCGGGGATGGACAACCTGCTGGCCCACATCAAGAACGCCAAACGCTTCGGAGTGCCCGTTGTGGTCGCGATCAACTCGTTCCCCACGGACACCTGGGCCGAGATCAGCCTCATCCGGGAGGCGGCCCTGGCCGCCGGTGCGGCCGATGCGGTCCTCGCCGAGCATTGGCTGAAGGGCGGGGACGGCGCCACTGCGCTGGCCGAGGCTGTCGTCAAGGCGTGCGAGGAGCCGAAGGAGTTCGCCTACCTCTATCCCCTCAACATGTCCATCAAGCAGAAGATCGAGATCATCTGCAAGGACATCTACAACGCCGGCGACGTCGAATACTCCTCGGTGGCCGAGGCCCAGATCGCGTCGTTCGAGAAGGACGGGTACGGCTATCTGCCGATCTGCATGGCCAAGACCCACCTCTCGATCAGCCATGACCCGGCCATGAAAGGCGCACCGAGCGGATACACGGTTCCGGTACGCGAGGTGCGGGCGTCGGTGGGAGCCGGGTTCATCTATCCGATCCTGGGCGACATGCGCACCATGCCCGGACTGGGATCCACCCCCGCCTACATGAAGGTCGACATCGACGACGACGGCAACGTCGTGGGTCTCTTCTGACGTCCCGCTCGTAACGGGGGATCCGGCCGGGCGTCCTTCCATCTCGTCCGAACGGTTCGGGCTGTCACAGGGGGTCTTGTCATGCGTCTCGACCGATTCGGGGATCCAGCTCGTCTCAGAGTGCTGATGACGGCGGCGCTGACCGTAGCGCTCATCGGCACGGTCCCGGCGCCGGCCGTCTCGCAGGAGGCCACCGTTCTGAGTGGCCAAGACATGCTCCTTCCTGGCTTCTACTCCGCCGAGTGGCAATCCGCCGACGACCTCCTCGCTCTCGCCAAGGTGACCGGCAAACAGGTGACCTTCTCCGGCACGTTCCACGACGCCTCGCGAGAGCCGGCCTGGATCACCGACTGGATTCTCGAACAGTCCTGGCAGGCGGAGACGACGCCGTTGGCCAACGTCAACATCCCGGTGAGCTCGCGCATCGTCGCCAGCGGGGCACATGACGAAGACCTGCTTCGGTGGGCAGGCCAGGTCAAGGCGTGGCTCGATCGCGGTGAGGGGCGCTCGCTGTTCGTTGCTCCATTCCAGGAGATGAACGGCACATGGACGCCTTACGGCGGGGATCCCAGGAACTTCAAGATCGCGTACCGCAAGGTGGTCGACGCATTCGACAGCCTCGGAGTCGACGAAACCCAGGTTCGCTTCGTATTCGCGCCCAACTCGTTCTCGACCCGGCCCTACCGCATCGCCGACTACTACCCGGGAGGCACCCTCGTCGACGTGATGGGAATGTCCGCCTACAACTTCGGACCGACCCTCGACCGCTGGACGACGGTGCCCGAGACGATGGACGCCGGCCTCGCCGAGTTGCGGGCTCTCGCCCCCCGCAAGCCGATCGTCATCGCCCAGGTGGGCGCCTCGCCGATCGAAGGAAGTCAGGCCTTCTGGCTCGAGGACATGTTCCGCTACCTCACCGCCGACCCCCAGGTGATCGGATTCGTCTACTTCAACTTCGACAAGGAGACAGACTGGCGGGTGTACACGGGCGTGTCGCTCTCCGACGGCTGGAGTCGCGGGATGAGCCTGGAGACGACATGGCACGTGTGGCCGATGACCGCCTGGTTCCAGACGGGGCCTCTCCCTTTCAGCGTCGACGGCAGCGCACCGGCCGGCTGGTTCGTCGACGACGATGCCAGTCCGTTCGCCGGTGATATCACCTGGCTGGTCGAACAGGGCATCACGAGAGGGTGCGATCCTCCGGTGGAGGACCACTTCTGTCCCGAGGCTCACGTCACCCGGGCCGAGATGGCATCCTTCCTGGCACGCACGTTCGGCCTCGTCGCAACCTCGGGGGACCGCTTCGTCGACGATGCGGGTTCCGTCCACGAAGTGGACATCAACCGGATCGCCCACGCCGGGATCAGTCTCGGATGCGGCCCGGAGATCTTCTGCCCACACGACCGGGTGAGTCGGGCCCATATGGCGACGTTCCTGGCGCGCACGCTCGGGTTGCCCGGACTCGACATCGACTTCTTCGTCGACGACGGGGAATCCGAACATGAGATCTCGATCAACGCCGTCGCCGCCGCGGGCATCACGCTCGGCTGCAGCCCCACGGAGTACTGCCCGGACGAGCCCGTCACCCGTGCCCAGATGGCCGCCCTCCTCCGACGCGCGTTTCTCCACGCGAACTGACACGTTTTCGTGTCGCTCATTCGCTAAGAACGCGTCGGGGCCGTCGCCAGTTGGGGGGAGAGGTGGCAAGATGGACGGCGGCGGCAGGTCCGCCGGGAGGAGGTGATGAAATGGCACGGAGACCACGGTTGACGACTCCCCTGGTGCGCGTCGAGGGTGAGTTGCGCCCCGCCACCTGGGAAGAGGCGATGCAGCGGGCGGCCCAAGGCATGCACGCCGTGCGCGACGCTCACGGTGCGAGCGCCATCGGGATGTTCTCCTGTTCGAAGGCGACGAACGAGATGAACTTCCTCGCTCAGAAGTTCGCTCGCGTGGCCCTCGGGACGAACAACATCGACTCGTGCAACCGCACTTGACACGCTCCCAGCGTCACCGGTCTGGTGGCGACGCTCGGCGCCGGCGGAGGAACGAGTTCGTATGAGGAGATCCAAACCACCGAACTGATCCTCCTGTGGGGTTCGAACGCCCGCAACGCCCATCCGATCTTCTTTCATCACCTCCTCAAAGGGGTGCACAACGGCGCGCGCCTGTACGTGATCGACCCCCGTCGGTCCGAGTCTGCCCAGTGGGCCGACGTCTGGTTGGGGATCGATGTCGGATCCGACATCGCTCTCGCCAACGCCATGGCCAAAATCATCATCGACGAGGGGCTCGCCCACACCGAGTTCATCGCCCACGCCACCACCGGATTCGAAGCCTATGCAGAGACGGTCTCCACCTACACCCTCGAACGGGCCGCCGAGATCACCGGGGTGCCTGGCGACGTCATCCGGGAGATGGCGATCGCCTACGCCACCGCCGACACGGCCCAGATCTGTTGGACCCTCGGGATCACCGAGCACCACAACGCCACAGACAACGTCCTCGCTCTCATCAGCCTGGCGCTGCTCACTGGTCACGTCGGACGCTACGGATCTGGCCTCGTTCCGATCCGGGGACAGAACAATGTCCAGGGAGGCGGTGACATGGGCGCGCTCCCCAACAAACTCCCCGGATTCCAAGACGTCGCCGATGAAGCCTTGCGGGGCAAGTTCGAAGCCCGGTGGGGCCGTGAGATCCCGACCACTCCCGGATGGCACCTCAGCGAGATGTTCGAGGCGATGGAGGCCGACACGCTCAAAGCCCTCTACGTGATCGGCGAGAACCCCGCCCAATCAGAGGCGGACACCGAGCACAGTCTCGCCATGCTTCGCAAGCTCGACTTCATGGTCGTCCAGGACATCTTCCTCACCAAGACCGCGGCCATGGCAGACGTCGTCTTCCCCGCCGCGGCCGACTGGTGTGAATCCGAAGGCACCGTGACCTCCTCCGAGCGCCGGGTCCAGCGGGTTCGAGCCGCCCTGGTCCCTCCCGGGGAGGCCAGGACCGACATCACGATCATCTCGATGTTCGCCGAAGCCATGGGGTGTGGGTGGGGATATCCCAGCGCCGAAGAGGCCTGGGACGAGTTGCGCTCACTCTCGCCGCCCCACGCCGGCATGAGCTATCGGCGTCTGGACGATCTCGGCGGCCTGCAGTGGCCATGCCCCGACGAAGAACATCCCGGCTCGCAGTTCCTCCACGGCCGCCTTTGGTCCGACGAGGTCGGAACTCCGGCACCGTTCATCCCGGTCGAGTTCTCACCCCAGGTGGATCGTCTCACCGACGACTTCCCCCTCCGCATGACGACCGGTCGCCATCTCGACGGCTACAACACCGGCGTGCAGTCCGGCGGCTTCGACTCTCCCCTGCGGATGGGCGCCACGATCGACGTTTCTCCCGAGGACGCCGACCGTCTCGCTCTCGAGGTCGGCGAGGTCGTAGCGATCTCGTCCCGCCGTGGACGGATCGAGGCCCCGGTTCGGATCGATGCGGGGCTGCGGCCCGGACTCACGTTCATGGCGGTGCACTATCCCGACGAAATCGACGTGAACGAACTGACGATTCTGGCCTGGGATCCCAAGTCGGGTACTTCGGAGTTCAAGGCAACTGCGGTGCGCGTCGAGAAACTGGTGAGGGTGTGATCGCTTCGTGGATCTGAAGCTCATCGGGGCGATGCCCACACCCCAGGAGTTGGCCGTGGTGGCATCGGTGGCGCCGCCTGCCGTGGTCGAAGAGACCGAGGGCCGGGTCGTTCGTTCCTCCCGCGACTCGTTGCGCCATCTTCTCCTCCCGACGCTCGACGCCGTGCAGTCCGAAATCGGCCACATCAGCCGCGGGGCGGTCGACGCCATCGCCGTCCGGCTCGACATCCCGCCGGCCGAGATCTTTTCGGTCGCATCGTTCTATGCCCTCCTCGCCACAGAAGCTCGGCCTGACACGGTTGTCCACGTCTGCGACGACACCGCCTGCCGGGCGGCGGGGGCCACCGAACTCCTGGCCGCCTTCGCCGGCCGGGACGACGTCACTGCCAGCCCCTGTCTCGGCCAATGCGACCGGCGTCCGGCGATTTTCGCCCAGCGGGCGGGCCACACCGATCAGGTCTTTGCCCCTGCCGACCACGACTCGGTCGACGCCGCCCTCGGCGGTGCTGATGCGGTCCTGACCGATCCGCACGTCCACCGGGGACCGCTTCTCTCCCGGGTCGGGACCACCGACCCGACATCTCTGGATTCCTACCGGACCAGCGGTGGCTATCAGGCGCTCGTCCGGGCCATCGACATGGGAGCCGACCAGGTGATCGCAGAGATCACATCGGCCGGCTTGCGTGGCAGGGGCGGCGCGGCGTTCCCCACCGGGATCAAGTGGCAGGGAGTCCGCGAGCAGCCGTCCACCGAGAAGTACGTCGTCTGCAACGCCGACGAGTCCGAGCCCGGCACGTTCAAGGACCGCGTCCTCATGGAAGGCGACCCCTTTGCGATCATCGAGGCGCTCACGATCGCCGGCTTGACCCTCGGCGCACACACCGGGTTCCTCTACATCCGCGGCGAGTACCCGGTTGCGACAGGCAGGCTGCGAGAAGCCATCGACGAGGCGCGTACCGCCGGCCTCCTGGGTTCGGACGTTCTCGGCACGGGCTTCGCCTTCGACATCGACCTCCGCCGCGGGCAGGGTGCCTACATCTGCGGCGAGGAGACCGCCCTCTTCAACTCGATCGAAGGGTTCCGGGGCGAGCCGCGCCAGAAACCTCCGTTTCCCACCACCCACGGCCTGTTCGGCAAACCCACCGTGATCAACAACGTCGAGACTCTGGTCAACGTGAACCGGATCATGCTCGAGGGGGGAGATGCCTATGCGGCAACCGGCACGAAGGATTCGACTGGGACCCGGCTGTGGTGTCTGAGCGGGGACGTCACCCGCCCGGGCGTTTACGAAGCCGAGTTCGGAGCCACCCTCGGCGACATGATCGCGCTCGCGGGCGGCGCCGCGGGAGACCTCGGCCACATCATGCTCGGGGGCGCAGCTGGTTCGCTCATCGGCACCGATCACATGGATCTCCCGCTCACCTTCGAGGACAGTCGCACTGCGGGTGTCGCCCTCGGGTCAGGCGTGATCATGCTGTTCTCGACGTCGGTGGACATGGTCGGAATCGTGCGGCGCATCGCCCAGTTCTTCCGCGACGAGTCGTGCGGTCAATGCGTGCCCTGTCGGGTCGGTACCGTCCGCGTGGAAGAAGAGGTCGCCAGAGCGAGCCGCGGCATACCCGTCGACGCGGGACTCATCGATGACCTCGATGTCGCGATGAAGGACGCTTCGATCTGCGGGCTCGGTCACACCGCCGCCTCCGTCGTGCGCTCAGCCATCGACCTCGGGATTCTGCGATGACCGTCCAACTCACGATCGACGACCGCACCGTGACCGTCGCCGACGGCGCCACGATCCTCGACGCCTGCAGGACGATCGGGTCCGACCAGCCAACCCTCTGTTACATCCAGACCTTGAGCCCGGTGAACGTCTGCCGAGTCTGTGTGGTCGAAGTC
Organism: Acidimicrobiia bacterium; assembly: GCA_035544575.1. GTDB lineage: Bacteria > Actinomycetota > Acidimicrobiia > Spongiisociales > ZC4RG35 > DATHWB01. Next base: position 23,188 of record DATKEC010000110.1, on the reverse strand, counting down.
GAAGGAGCCAGGACCCTCGTTCCCTCTTGTTCCCGGAGCGCAGAAGAGGGAATGGTCGTGCGGACCACCGGCGCACGGGTCGAGCGTTCCCGCAAGGTGGTCTTCGAGTTGTTGGCGAGTTCGGTCGATCTGGACTTGGTCGACGACGACACACGGCACTGGATGGCGTCCTACGGCTGCGAGCCGCACCGCTTCGGACCCGCCGCCGAGCCGGCCACCGACCGCGATGGGCGCCACGCCGGGCACCATCACGCTCCGGACGGATCATCGGCCGCGACCGTGCACGAGCCCGTGAAAGTCGACAACACCCTCTACGTTCGGGACTACTCCCGTTGCATCCTCTGTTACAAGTGCGTCCAGGCGTGCGGCGAAGAGGCGCAGAACACCTTCGCGATCGCGGTCTCAGGTCGCGGTTTCGATGCGCGAATCTCCACCGAGTTCGATGTGGGTCTCACCGAATCGGCCTGCGTCTTCTGCGGCAACTGCATCGGCGTGTGTCCGACGGGCGCACTCATGTTCCGGTCCGAACACGAGCTGCGCCAGGCCGAGATGTGGGAAGAGCACCGCCAGGAGGTGACGACGACGGTGTGCTCGTACTGCGGCGTCGGATGCAACCTCGAGCTCCACGTCCAGGACAACCGGATCGTGAAGGTGACATCGCCTCTCGATCATTCGGTCACGAACGGCCACTTGTGCGTCAAGGGCCGGTTTGGATACGAGTACGTCCAAGAGTTGGGCGACCTCGCCACCACCCCGATCGACGAAGTCCTGGCGCGGGCGCGCCGGGCCGACTGAGAGGAACCGATGCCTGACAAAATCGCCCGTCGCGCTCTCCTTGCGAACACGATTTTCGAAGTGATCCCGATGAAGAACACCGCCGAGAAGGCGCGGGACCTGCCACTCGGCGCCAACGTCTCGGTGACCGCCTCGCCGGACAAGGGAATGATGGCGACGGTGGAGCTGTGCGAGTCGCTGGCCGCGGACGGGTTCCGTGTCGTTCCCCACATCTCCGCGCGGTTGATCGAGTCATTCGACGAACTGACGACGGTGGTGGAACGAGTTCGCGATGCCGGTGCCACGAGGGCATTCGTCGTGGGAGGCGACGTCCAGGAAGGCAAGGTGTTCGCGGACGCGATGGCGGTGTTGCGGGCACTGGAGTCGATCGATCATCCGTTCACCGAGATCGGCGTCGCTGCCTATCCCGAGGGTCACCCGTCCATCCCCGAACACGTGCTCCGGTCGTCGCTCCTCGAGAAGCAGGGTCACGCCCAATACATGGCGACACAGATGTGCTTCGACGCCGAGAAGATCGGTTCGTGGATGCGCCGGGAACGTGCCGCAGGCGTGACACTGCCGCTGGTCGTCGGCATTCCTGGAGTCACCGACCCCGCTCGGCTGCTGACGATCGGGGCACGGATCGGGGTCGGCCAGTCGCTGCGTTATCTGCGCAAGAACCGGAGCTCGGTCTTCAAGCTCTTGAAACCGGGCCCGTACGACCCGACAAAGCTCGTCGACAAACTGGCAGCGTTGGCGGCCGCTCCGACCACGAACGCGGTCGGCCTGCACGTGTTCACGTTCAATCAGATCGCCCCCACTGCCGAGTGGTACGAGAAGGCGGTCGGCTGATCAGCTGGTGATCATTGCGTGGCTCCGGCGACGATCGCCCGGATCCGGCTGAGCAGATCCTCGTCGTCGCACCGGATTCCGGTGCTGGCACGACCCCATAACCACAGATCCAGCGCCACCGCCGATCCCGAGATCAAGGGGCCGCTCGGCTCGGCGACCAGGAACGAGTCGAAGTCGTACTCCTTGCCGGAGTCCGGGCCCGTCCCGACGATACGTCCGAATCTGAGACCGTAGGACGGTCCGTTGTCGATCGAAATGGTCGCCGTCGCCTCGTCGGCGATGAACGTTGCCCAGTCGGGTACCCCGTCTACCTGGGTGAAGAGAAGTTCATGGACCCCGTCGGCCGCCAGCTCCTCATCGACCGCCGTCCGATTGCCGATCGCCAACTCTGCATCCACGCGGTGGATGAGGGCCTCGTGAGCCTGCCGCCGGCGAACCCAACCGACCGTCCAGCCATCGTCGTCCCAGGTCCAGCAGCGCGCCTGCGAGGGATGGCGCGACACCGCGTCGATCAACCGTGCGGACTGCTCGTCGAAGAACGCCGGCAAGTCAGGATCTGGCGGTCGCGTGGGCGTTGGCACCGAACTCGGATCGAGCAGGAGATCGGCGGCGATCGTCGCCCAGTACGCCTGCACCTCGCCGAGATGCCAGGCGAGGTCAGCGAGATCCCAGTCCGGACAGCTCGGAACGGGTGCGCGCGAACCACCGCCCCGGATGCACTCTGAGAAGCGGGCAGACTCCCGCCGGATGGCCTCGACGTGATCGATCACGCCGGGCAGGGTACGACGTCGGTGCGGCTGGCGACGCAGAAGAGCCCCGGGAACCCGGGGCTCTTCTCGTGTTGTCTCGGAGACTCGGCTCAGAAGTCCATTCCGCCGCCGCCGCCGCCATGATCATGGCCGGCACCGCCGCCGGCGGAGTCTTCCTTCTTCTCGGCAACGAGCGCCTCGGTGGTCAGCAACAGGGCTGCGATCGACGATGCGTTCTGCAGCGTCGAACGGGTCACCTTGGCGGGATCGATCACACCTGCGGTCATCAGATCCTCATACACGCCGGTGGCGGCGTTGAAGCCGATCGCACCCTCTGCGGCGCGAACCTGCTCGACAACCACACCACCTTCGAAGCCGGCGTTGAAGGCGATCTGACGGAGAGGCTCTTCCATCGACCGGCGCACGATCGCACGGCCCGCCTTCTCGTCGTCGGATCCGCCACGCACCTTGTCGATGGCAGACTGGGCACGGAGCAGGGCCACACCACCGCCGGGGACGACGCCCTCTTCGATGGCGGCACGGGCAGCCGAAACGGCGTCCTCGATGCGGTGCTTCTTCTCCTTCAGCTCCACCTCGGTGGCGGCGCCGACCTTGATGACCACCACGCCACCGGACAGCTTGGCGAGACGCTCCTGGAGCTTCTCACGGTCCCAGTCCGAGTCGGTGTTCTCGATCTCGCGCTCGATCTGCTTGATACGAGCCGCGACGTCGCTCTGGTTGCCGTCGCCGTCGACGATCGTCGTGTCATCCTTGGAGATCACGACCTTGCGGGCCCGGCCCAGCATGTCGAGGCTCACGTTCTCCAGCTTGAGGCCGACCTCTTCGGAGATGACCGTGCCACCCGTGAGGATGGCGATGTCCTGAAGCATCGCCTTGCGACGCTCGCCGAAGCCAGGGGCCTTGACGGCCGCCGAGGCGAACGTGCCCCGGATCTTGTTCACGACGAGCGTGGCGAGTGCCTCGCCTTCCACGTCTTCGGACAGGATCAGCACCGGCTTGCCGGCCTGCATGACCCGCTCGAGCACGGGAAGGAGGTCGTTGACCGAACCGATCTTCTGGTTGGCGATGAGGATGTAGGGATCCTCGAGCACCGCTTCCTGCCGATCGGCATCGGTGATGAAGTACGGCGAGATGTAGCCCTTGTCGAACTGCATGCCCTCGGTGAACTCGAGTTCGAGACCGAAGGTCTGGCCCTCCTCCACCGTGATGACGCCATCCTTGCCGACCTTGTCGAACGCGTCGGCGATGGTCTTGCCGATGACGTTGTCGTTGTTGGCCGATATCGATGCCACCTGGGTGATCTGACTGGACGTCTCGATGTTCTTGGCCATGTCGCCGATCGCCTTGACGGCGACTTCGACTGCGGCCTCGATGCCCCGCTTCAGCTCCATCGGATTGGCTCCGGCGGCGACCTGACGCAGACCTTCCTTCACCATCGACTGGGCGAGCACCGTTGCCGTCGTGGTGCCGTCACCGGCGACGTTGTCGGTCTTGTTCGCCACCTCGTAGGCGAGCTTGGCTCCCATGTTCTCCCATGGGTCTTCGAGCTCGATCTCCTTGGCGATGGTCACGCCGTCGTTCGTGATGGTGGGCGCGCCCCACTTCTTCTCGAGTACGACGTTGCGGCCCTTCGGGCCGAGGGTCACCTTGACCGTGTCGGCGAGCTTGTCGACGCCCGCCTGGAGACCCTTGCGGGCCTCTTCATTGAATCGAAGTTCTTTGGCTGCCATTGTTCACTCCTCCTGAGATCAGTTGACGATGGCGAGAAGATCGCGCTGGCTGAGGACGAGGTGCTCGACGCCATCGACCTTGAACTCGGTTCCCGCGAACTTCGAGTAGAGGACGGTGTCACCCACCTTCACGTCCATGGGGAGACGGTCGCCGTCATCGTCGAACGCTCCGGGTCCTACGGCCACGACGGAGCCCGTCTGGGGCTTTTCTTTGGCGGTGTCGGGGATGACGAGACCTGACGATGTGCGAAGGTCCTGGTCTGCGTCTGGTTTGACTACCACTCGGTCACCGAGAGGCTGAAGCTTCATCTAGCTCCTCCTACAACTCTTGTGTGTGGTAGCAGCCGTTGATGACGACTGCTAGCACTCCCACTGCCAGAGTGCCAGCCCAAATTAGCACTCTCAGCGAGAGAGTGCCAAGGCGGCTCAGAGGCGCTTGCCGGCGTCGACGGTGGACTCCCAGGATGTGATCGCACCGCGCTCCAGCCAATGGACCGCGGCTGCGCCGATCATCGCGCCGTTGTCCGTGGCGAGGTCAGGCGAGGGCAGATGGATCTCGATGCCCCGCTCGACGCAGGCCTCTTCGAGTCGCGCCCGGAGCCGCCGATTGGCCACGACGCCACCGCCCGCCGCCACCCGTCGAACCCCGGAGTCCTCGACCGCGTTGAGCGTCTTTTCGACGAGCACATCGACGATGGCCTCCTGGATCGACGCTGCCACATCGGCACGAGGCGGAAGAGCGTTCGCATTCTTGGCGAGGTAGGTGATGACCGATGTCTTCAGCCCCGAGAACGAAAAGTGGTGGCGACGATCGGCCAGCGCGCGGGGAAACGCGATCGCATGGGGGTCCCCGTCCTCGGACTCGGCATCGATGGCCGGCCCGCCCGGGAAGCCCAGGCCCATGACCCGAGCGAGCTTGTCGAACGCTTCGCCGGCGGCGTCGTCGATCGTCTCGCCGAGAATGACGTAGTCACCCCATGCCCTGACGTGGACCAGCTGACTGTGGCCGCCCGACACGAGCAGGACGATGGCGGGCGGCTCGTAATCGGGGTGTTCGAACACCGGAGCGAACAAATGGCCCTCCATGTGGTCCACGCCGACGAACGGAAGCTGCCTGGCCCATGCGGTCGCCTTGGCGAAAGAGTGTCCCACCAGCAGCGCCCCGACGAGACCGGGCCCCTCTGTGGCCGCAACCGCATCGAGATCGTCGGGATGGATCCCAGCGTCGGTCAGTGCCCGGTGGGTGAGGGATCGGATGGCCTCGACATGTGCCCGCGCCGCCACCTCCGGCACCACGCCCCCGAACCGGGCATGCAGCCCGACCTGGGAGGAGAGCACGTTCGACAGCAACTCGCGGCCCCGGACGACTGCCACCGCCGTCTCGTCACACGAGGTCTCGAAGGCGAGGATCGTCGGATTCATGCCACGGCCTGCCGGATGTCCTCGAGACGCCGGGCGTAGTCGGCGCCCCCGATGTCATGCACCCACATGATGAGGGCGTCCTCGTCCCGGTAGTACTGCTTGCGGACACCGACGGGTGCCATCCCGAAGCGGCGGTAGAGCGCCTGGGCCGCTTCGTTGGAGGCCCGGACCTCCAGCGTGAGCGCCTCGGCTCCCGAGGCGAGGGCGTGATCGATCAACACCAGCATGAGCCGTGTTCCCACCCGGCTCTGTCTGTGTTCGGGATCCACCACGACGGTGGTGATGTGGGCTTCGTCCCCCACGAGCATCACGCCGCCGTACCCGGCGAACGCTTCACCGACTTCGGCGACCACATAACGACGACTCGGCTGGTCGAGCTCATCAGCGAACACCTCAGGAGTCCAAGCCTGGGCATAGACCCGACCTTCGAGGGCGTGAGCGGCGCCGATGTCATCGCGGTGCATCGGACGAAGCACGACGGTCGGAGCGCTCATCATCGATCCCCCCATGGGTTCGACTCCAGCGCCGCCCAGTTGATCTGTACGTCCGGCTCTCGCAGGTACAAGGGACGGACGTCGTCGGGGTGCGGGATCTCGTCGGCCTCGAACGACGCCGCTGTCGCCTCGATCAGCGCCTCGGCCTGAGGATGGCGCGGTCCGCCCTTCTTCACCCGGTGCAGTCCGCGCAGTGTGTGCTCATCGACAGCGGTCGTGTCTCCGACCAAGAGCGTGTCCTTCGGGTCCGACTCGAGGGCGGCTCGCAACTGGTCCTGTGTCATCACCTCCGGCGGCGCGTCCTTGATCACGCCTCCGGGAACCGGGTGATACGAGGACACGGCGAGCTCGCCGCGCCTCACATCCACGATCGCCCAGATGTGGCGCCGTCCGGTGGCGGCGCGAAGGGCGATGGCATCGAGGGACACGGCAGGCAGAAGAGGCACGCCGACAGCGGCGGCCAGGGCCTGGGCCGTGGCTAGGCCCACCCTGATCCCCGTGTACAGGCCGGGCCCGACATCGACGACGACCGCGTCGAGGTCCTCGGGCCGCCATCCGGCCTGGTCGAAGCAGAAATCGATGGCGGGCACCAGGAACGACGAGTGGCCGAAGCGGTCGACCCTGGTGGCGGAAGCAACGATCTCTCGGCCCTCGGCGAGAGCAACCGAGGATGACGGAGTCGCCGTCTCGATGGCGAGCACCCTGGACATCAGGCGCCGACCTCTGCGATCGGCCGGGCGTTCCACGCCCCGAATGCTCGCAACGTGATCGAGCGCCCCTCATCCTCGCCGACCGCCAGGTCGACGTGGAGACGATCGGTCGGGAGCGTGGCGCCGACCATGTCGCCCCATTCAATGGCGACCACCCCTTCCCGTCCCAGTTCGAAAACCTCGAGATCGTCGAACTCGAGCGTGGAAGCGATTCGGTAGACATCGACATGGACGAGTGGCAGGAACCCGGACGTGTAGGTGCGCATCAGCACGAATGTCGGGCTCGTGATGTCCTCTTCGACCCCCAGACCGTCGGCGAGCCCGCCCACGAAGATCGTCTTGCCGACGCCCAGACCCCCTGACAGAACGATCACATCGCCCGGCCGGCACAACGACGCCAGACGGGCAGCCAGGGCCCGCGTCTCCATGACGGTGGGACAATGAACGACGATCATCCAAACAGGCCGAGCTGCTCGGGATCACCCTGCGGGTAGGGACCGACGGCTGCCGACACGCGCTCGTGTTCGGAAGGCGCAGTGTCGGAGGCTCTTTCGAGCGCGGCACGCATGATGTCGAAGTCCTCCCGCATGAGATCGGTGATGCGGTCGCCTCCGCGCAACGCCGCAGCCGGATGGTACGTGGGGACGAGCACCTTGTCCCGCCACCAGCGGTAGGAAGTTCCCCGCAGTCGCGTGATACCGGTCTCGGTCTTCAGCAAGAGCTTGGTGGCGAAATTGCCGAGCGTGACGACGACGTGCGGGTCGACGAGTTCCAGTTGTGACCGGAGATACCCCTTGCACGACTCGATCTCTTCGGGCCTCGGGTCGCGATTGCCGGGCGGCCGACACTTGACGACGTTGGCGATGTAGACACGTTCCCGGGCGATGCCGGCCTCTTCCAGCAGCTGGTCGAGAAGCCTGCCCGCCGCACCGACGAACGGCTCGCCGCGGAGATCCTCGTTCTTGCCGGGAGCTTCGCCGACGAACATGAGGTCGGCGTCGCTCGCGCCCTCCCCGAAGACGACCTTGTTCCGGGTTTTCGACAGGGTGCAGGCGGTGCACGACTCAGCAACGAGGCGCAGATCGGCGAGAGCGGACACAACCCGACCAGCCTATTCGATGAATCGGCGGGGAAGTCTGGGACCGACCCCGCACACGATCTCGTAGTTGATGGTGGCGGTGAGCGCCGCCCACTCGTCGGCTGTGACCTCCGCGCCACCCTGGCGTCCCAGGAGGACGACTTCGTCGCCGACTTCGACCAGATCGTCGCCGCAATCGACGACGATCTGGTCCATCGTCACGGTTCCCGCCAGCGCTCGGCGCACCCCCGCGATCAGCACCATCCCGGCGTTGCTGAGGAGCCTGGGTACGCCATCGGCGTAGCCGATCGGCACGGTGGCGACGGTGGCGTCGCCAGCCAGGGCACGCCTCCGTCCGTACGACGGCCGGGCCCCGGCCGGCAGACGGCGGACGTGGGAGACATGGGAGACGATCCGCATCGCCGGTTGCAGATCGATGACCGGTCGACAGGCCTCCGAGGGGTAGAGGCCGTAGAGGCCCAGGCCGACCCGCGCCATCCCCCCACCACCCCGCAGGATGGCGGCGCCTGTGTTGGCGTGGTGGATGATGACGTCCTCCTCCAACGCGTCTCGCAGCTCGCCGACGAGCCCTTCGAGCAACGACGCCTGGATTTCGGTGAAGTCGGCGTCGGACTCCGATGAGGCGAAGTGAGTCCAGACGCCGCCGACACGGACACCCAGGGCGCGTGCCTGATGGACGAGGGCCGCGGCCGTACGGGGGTCCGCACCCACTCGGTGCATTCCGGTGTCGACCTTGACGTGCACCGGCGGGATCCGCTCTCGATGCTCGGCGAGCGCTTCGAGGAAGACGGGCCGGAACACCGTCGGGGTCAGATCCCACTCGGCCGTCAGCGCCGCATCCTCGAGCCTTGGTTCGGAGAGCAGGAGAATGTGAGCCGTGATGTCGGCCTCACGCAGCCGGATCCCCTCTTCCAGGAGTGCGACCGCCAGCCATGACGCACCGTGGTCCAGGGCGGTCTCGGCGACCGGCACATCCCCGTGGCCGTATGCGTCGGCTTTCACGACGGCGCATAGGGCGGTGTCTCCGAGGTGGGCCCTGAACGCCTCGACGTTGTGAGCGACCGCTCGCAGGTCGATCTCGGCCCAGGACGGTCTCACTGATCGCTCCATGCGTACCGACCGACCTCGTCCACCAAGAGGTCGGCGGTGACATATCCCCGCTGCTGCTGGAGTTTCCGCCCCGCGATTCCGTGCCAGTAGGCCCCTGATCGGGCCGCCTCGGGGCCGGCCAGTCCGCGAGCCAAGAGCGCCCCGATCATGCCGGCGAGCACATCGCCGCTGCCGATTGTCGCCAGTTCCGGGCCCCCGGTGTCGATGATCCAGGGCACATCCGCCTCGACGATGGTCGGACTGCCCTTCCTGAGCAGGGTGGCCGCGGTCTTCGTACCGCCCATGCGCCGCAGCTCGCCGGCATGCGGGGTGAGCACGATGTCTTGATGGCCGGCCTGCAGCGACATCGGGCCAAGTGCGTCGGCGTCGATGACGGTCGCGCCCGCCCGATCGTGGGCATGCGCGACGACATCGCCGTGTTGGCGGCCGAGTCCAGGACCGACCACCCAGACATCGAACCGATCCGGCAGGGGGTCGATCGGATACGCCAGAATTTCCGGAGCGAGCTGTTGGGCGAGAGCGGGTTCCGGGGTGGCTATGCCAACGGCTCCTGTCCCGAAACGGAGGGCGGACCGCGCTGCCATGACTGCGGCCCCGACCATGCCCGCGCCCCCACCCACGACGAGGACGGATCCGGCCGACCACTTGTGGGCGGTGCGGGGTCGTGGCGGGCGGGGAGCGTCGGCTGCCTCTGCCAGCCGATAGGCGGGTTCTCCGCCTACGAGCCCGATGTCGACCACGACGACCTCGCCGCAATGCTCAGGTCCGTCCCCCAGCAAGTGACCCGGCTTGAGCGTGTGAAAGGCGACGGTCAGATCGGCGGACAGCGTTCCGTCGCCTGCCGTGCCGGTGTCCGCTTCCACGCCGGAGGGAAGATCGAGCGACAGGATCGGAGCGCCGCTGTCATTCCAGCGTGCCAAGTCTGGGGGTGTCCCGGCCCGAGACCCCGCGCCGAACACGCCGTCGATCACCAAGTCCGGTTTGCCTTCGATCTGGCGGCTCAGTCCACGGGTGCGGCTGGCATGGTGACGAGCCGCCTCGGTCCCGGGCTCGCCGTACGCGACGATCGAGACCTCTGCGCCCCGCCGGGCCAGGCGGTCCGCCACGACGTAGGCGTCACCGCCGTTGTTCCCCGGGCCCGCCAGCACCACCACCCGCTTTCCGTATCCGACTCCGAAGCGCGTGACCGCGACATGGCCGGCAGCAACGCCGGCCCGCAGCATCAGGTCCGACGTGCTGATGGGACTGGCGGCATCGACCCGCGCCGACTCGGCCGCTGTCAGTACTGGAAGCACGCCCGGATCCTACGTAACGAGGACGGTGCCAGATTCGGATCACCCGGGCCTTGTTCGATCGGGGGCCTTATTCGAAGCGGGGAAGCGCCGACAGGAACTCTCGAGCCGGCCTCGATCCCCCTCGATGCCACCCGACGCACGTGTCTCGCACCGCGTCGTACGCCGGTTCATGGGCGGAACGGGAGGCAAACGCACGGATGCGGGGTGGCGGCGACCGCCGCCACCCCCTCCCCGCCCGCCCGCCTTCCGCGGGCTGGATCGGACGTATACGTCCGATCAAACCCAGGGTTAGAAAGGACGAATACGTCCGATCCAGCCCGCGGAAAGTGGGGGTCAGGGGTGTTCGCCGACCGAGACGGCCATCACCATCGCCGTCTGGTCGGTGTGGGTGATCGTGACGAGGATCTCCGTGATGCCGAGCAGCTCGGCTCGCTCCGCTGCCCGCCCTGACATGCGCACCGTGGGCTTTCCCCCACCGGTGATCTCGATGTCGGTCCATCCGATGCGGCGCCATCCCGTTCCCATCGACTTCATGACTGCCTCCTTGCCTGCAAACCGGGCGGCGAGCCGACGAGACGGGTTGGCGAATCGGAGCGCGTACTGCTTCTCGTGTTCGGTGAAGCAGCGATCGATGAAACGCGGGTACTTCTGGAACACCCGCTCCACGCGGGCGATGTCGGCGAGGTCGACGCCCAGTCCGATGATCCGCATGAATTCACGGTAGAGCCGCCCGCGACGGGCGTCACTCCACCGTCACCGTCTTGGCAAGATTGCGCGGCTTGTCAACGTCGAACCCCTTGGCGGTTGCGACGTGATACGCGAGCAGCTGCAGCGGCACCACGGCGGTCACCGTGCAGATCAGGTCGGCGCTTCGCGGAACGGCGATGACGTGATCTGCCAGATCGGCAACTTCCGCCTCGTCTCCCTCCTCGACGACCATGACGATCGTGCCGCCCCTCGCCTTCATCTCCTGCATGTTCGACAGCGTCTTCGCCCGGATGTGGGTGTCCGTTGCCACCCCGACCACGACCACGCCTGGCTCGATGAGCGCAATCGGGCCGTGTTTCATCTCACCGGCCGCATACCCCTCGGCGCGGACGTAGGCGATCTCTTTGAGCTTGAGCGCTCCTTCCATGGCCACCGGGAAGTCACCGGACCTGCCCAGGAAGAAGAAGTCTCGCACCTCTGACCACTGTGCGGCCATCTCCACGACGTGCGACTCGAGCTGGACCGCTCGCTCGATCTTGGCCGGTAGAGCCTCCAGTTCGTCGATCATCGTGCCGATCCGACCCGAATCCATAGAGCCCCGCACCTGGGCGAGGTACAGCCCGAGCAGTTGCATGGCAACGAGCTGAGTGGTGAAGGTCTTGGTAGCCGCCACTCCGATCTCAGGTCCGGCCCTGGTGTAGAGCACGGCATCGGCCTCCCTCGCCAGCGCCGAGTCGACGACGTTGGACACACCAATGAGCGTCGCTCCCTGCGCTTTGGCGTACCGGACGGCGGCCAGCGTGTCGATCGTCTCCCCGGACTGTGAGATCCCGATCACCAGACTGCGGTCATCGAGTACGGGGTCGCGGTACCGGAACTCCGAGGCGATGTCGATCTCGACCGGCAGGCGGGTCCAGCGCTCGATGGCGTACTTGGCCATCATCGCCGCGTGAAACGACGTGCCACAGGCGATCACGAAGACCTTGTCGATCATGCGCAGGATCCGATCTTCGATCTCGAGCTCGCGCAGCGTGATGCGGTCGGCGCTCTCGATGCGCCCTCGCAGAGTGTCGGCGATAGCCGTCGACTGTTCATGGATCTCCTTCAGCATGAAGGTCTCGTATCCGCCCTTCTCGGCGGATTCGAGGTCCCACTCCACTTCCCGCTCTTTGGGAGTGAACTCCGTGCCGTCGATGTGCGTGACACGGACCGACTCCGGACGGAGTTCGACCACGTTGTCGTCGTCGAGCACCACCATGCGCCGGGTGTGTTCGAGGAATGCGGGGATGTCCGAAGCGAGGAAGTTCTCGCCGTCGCCCAGCCCCACGATGAGCGGCGAACCGCGTCGGGCACCAACGATCAGGTCGGCGTCGTCGTCGCGCATCACGCCGAGTGCCAGTGCACCGTCGGCGACGGTCATGACGTCGCGCACCGCGTCACCGAGAGCCATGTCTGAACGCTCCTCCAAGAGGTGAGCCAGCACCTCGGTGTCGGTGTCTGAGGCAAATCGGTGGCCACGGTCCACGAGCCCGGCTTTGAGTTCTGCCCAGTTCTCGACGATTCCGTTGTGAACCAGCGTGACCGCTCCGTCACACCCGAGATGGGGATGGGCGTTGCGCGTGGTCGGCGCCCCGTGAGTCGCCCACCTGGTGTGTCCAATGCCAGAGATGGCACGGGAGTGATCGGAGCCAACCAGGGCGTCGGTCAGCTCGGCGATGCGCCCGGCGCGCTTGACGATCTCGATGTCACCGCCGGCGTTCAGGGCGATGCCGGCTGAGTCATACCCCCGATACTCGAGCCGTTCGAGTCCGGGCATCAGGATGTCGAGCGGTGGCTTCGGCCCGACGTATCCAACGATTCCACACATGGAATTCTCCTCTTCGAGGTGCGCGCGTCACGGCGCAATGGGTACAGGGTGACAGCCGGGGACGGCGGGCGAGGAGCACTGCCCGACGTGCGGCATGCTCGGGCTCGAACCCGTTTCCACTCCACCTGCGGCTCTGTTCCGGGATCGCTCCCGGGTTTTTTCCGCATGTGTCACGACCGTGGACGGCCGGGAAGGCATCCGCCGAATGTTTCGATGACCTTCCACCTCGTCACCTCCCGCAGAGGGGAGGCCTGGCGCTCACATGAATTGTCCCTGACTGGATGGTATCGCTAGTGGTCTCCTCCTTCTCAACCGAGTTCCGCACGAACGGTGTCCGCGAGGGACTCAGCGTAGCGGTTGGCGTCGGCTGCACGGGACGCTTCGACCATGACGCGCACCAACTGTTCGGTGCCCGAGGCACGGACCAGGACACGACCGTCTGCCCCCAGGTCGCTCTCCGCCTGACGGACGGCATCCCAGATCTCGGTCGATCCCTCGAGACGGTCCTTGTGCTCCACCGTCACATTCACGAGGCGTTGGGGATACGCGGTCATGGCCTCGTCGCTCAACTCCGCCAAGGTCCGACCGGTCCCGGCGACCACCTCGAGCAACCGGATAGCAGTCAGGAGCCCGTCGCCGGTTCTGCCCCGGTCGAGGAAGATCACGTGGCCGGACTGCTCGCCCCCCAGGATCGCCTTGCGCTCATTCATCGCTTCCAGCACGTAGCGGTCCCCCACTTTGGTGGTGACGACCTCGATCCCAGCCTCTTCCATGGCCCGCATGAAACCGAGATTGGCCATCACCGTGGTCACGACCAGGCCGTGCTTGAGCCTTCCGCCCTTGTGCCAGTGACGGGCGATCACGGCCATGGTGCGGTCACCGTCGACGATCCGGCCCTTCTCGTCGCTGGCGATCAAACGGTCGGCATCACCGTCGAACGCCAGGCCGATTCCGCCGGCCGCCGCGTTCGCCACGGTGGACGGATGGGTGGCGCCGAATCCGTCGTTGATGTTCAGCCCCGTCGGTTCGGCCCCGATCACCGACAGCTCGGCTTTCAACGCAGTGAAGAGGGCGGGCGCCGCCTGGTAGGCAGCACCATGGGCGCAGTCGATCGTGATCTTGATGCCCGTGAACGAATAGGAGGCGTCGCGCGCCAGGTCGCCCACATACTGCTCGAGGGCGTCGTGAAGCCGGAGTCTCGTGCCGACACCGCCGCCGTACGGGACGGTGGCGGTTCCCGGTTTGGCGAGGCGTGCTTCGATGCGATCCTCGTCGCCATCGGACATCTTCGAGCCGAGCTTGTCGAGGAACTTGATCCCGTTGTCGGCGGCGGGATTGTGCGAGGCGCTGACGATGACCCCCATCTCGGCACTCCCCTTGCGGGTCAGATGCGAGATCGCCCCCGAGGGCATCACGCCGATGTCGATGGTGTCGATCCCAACCGACTGGAAGCCGGCCTGGACTGCCATCGACAGCATCTCGCCGGAGCGGCGGGTGTCGCGACCGACAACCACTGGACCATGAGACAGAAGTGACCCCGCCGCTCGCCCGAGATCGAGGGCGAGGTGCGGGGTCAGTTCGACGTTGGCCACGCCCCGGATTCCATCCGTCCCGAAGAGACGGGTACCTGAACCCAGGGCCACGATCAGCGCTTGGTGTACTGCGGTGCCCGACGTGCCTTACGGAGTCCGTACTTCTTGCTCTCCACGACGCGGTCGTCGCGACGCAGCATCCCGGCCGCCTTCAGAGTGGGACGGAGGTCAGGATCGAGCTCGATGAGCGCCCGGGCGATTCCCAGGCGGAGCGCGTCTGATTGGCCGGTGGTCCCGCCGCCGTGCAGTGTGGCGTCCAGGTCGTAGCGACCGACCATGTTGGTGATCTGCAGCGGTTCCATGACTCGAAGACGCGTGGCCATGGTCGGGAAGAACTGCTCGAGCGGCTTGCCGTTGAGCGTGACCGATCCGCTGCCGTCACGCAGACGAACACGGGCGACCGACGCCTTGCGACGGCCTGTTGCCTGAACCAGTGGCTTCGTCATCGGGTGTCAGCCTTTCGGATGGAGAATTCGCGCACCTGCGGCTGCTGAGCCTGGTGGGGATGGTCGGGACCGGCGTAGACCTTGAGCTTGGAGATCATCTTCCGGCCGAGCCGGTTCTTGGGGAGCATGCCCTTGACGGCCCGCTCGATGACTTGGGTGGGCCGACGGGCGAGCAGAGCCTCGAAGGTCTCCTCCTTGAGCCCACCGGGAAACCCGGAGTGGCGGTAGTAGATCTTCTCCTGGCTCTTGCCGGAGGTGATCGCCACCTTGGATGCGTTGACCACGATCACGTGGTCTCCGGCGTCGACGTGGGGGGCGAAGGTCGTCTTGTGCTTGCCGCGGATCAGCTGTGCCACCTCGGACGCGAGGCGTCCCAAGGGGAGGTCGGTGGCGTCGACCACCCACCACTCACGGGTGAGATCGGACGGCTTTGGTGAGAATGTCTTGTTGTTCATCGGTGTCCAGACGGTCGTCGGTGGCCCGGCTCTTCGGGCATGGGGGATCGACTGGGATCTCGGTGGGAAACGAGATGCTCCCGATTGGAAGCGCCATCAGGATACGCACCCCCCGCCACTCGCGCCAATCGCCGGATCCACTCTTACCCAGGGTTAGAAAGGACGTATACGTCCGATCTAACCCTGGGTAGCGGAGGATCGGGCGGCTGGACCCGGTCTCAGTACTCGACCCGCCACAGCACGAGGCCGGATGGAGGGGCGGGGCTCGGAACGACCGCCCGGTCGTGTGCCGCCAGCAGGCCGGGCACGGCGTCGGCCGGGCGCCGCCCGCGGCCCACCTCGACCAGGAATCCGGTGATGCTGCGCACCATCTGGTGACAGAACGCCTTGGCGCGAATCTCGAAGATCACCGTTTCGTCGGGTTCCCGTCGCACCTCGGCCCCGTACACGGTCCGCACGGTCGGACGACCGTCCTTGCGACGACAGAAGGTGGCGAAGTCGCGCTCTCCGACGAAGTCGGAAGCCGCCCGATCCATCGACTCCACATCCAGCCGCTGGGACACGTGCCAGGTCGTGTGACGTCGCAGAGGATCAGCGGTCTCCGAGTCGACGAGGAAGTAGCGATATGTCCGCGACACGGCGTCGAAACGAGCCGAGAAGTCGGCCGGGACCACGCTGCAGTGGATGGCCACCACCTCGGGCCCGAGCATCGACGTCACCGCTCGAACCACCTGGGAGGTGGGAATCTCCCGGCCCGCCGCGAAGCTGACCACCTGGTGGCGGGCGTGAACTCCGGTGTCTGTGCGGCCCGCCACGACCAGGATCACGTCTTCCTGGAACACCCGCCCGAGAGCCTCCTCGAGCACCCCCTGCACGGTGCGGGTACCGGGCGCCTGACGGGCGAAGCCGTGGAAACCCGAGCCGTCGTAGGAGATGTCGAGCCGATAACGCGGCAACTCAGAAAAGTCCGAACAGCGCCGAGGCGGCTGTGAACGGGAGCCGGAAGATCGCCTGGATGATCAGCATGAACGCAAAGCCCACCAGCACCGCGAGAAACGCGGTCTTGGTGTTCGACGAGACCGCTTCCTGCGTCGCCCGGGTCAGGACGGCGATGTACCAGACGAGTCCGATGACGGCGGCGATCGCGAACGGGATGACGAAGGCGATGGTGGGCAGGTATGCCAGACCGTGCGTCGCCATCATCGTCCGGATGCCGCCACCGGTCTTGAACATCTTGGTGGCGGCGAACCACGTCGCCGCAGCGAGAATCAGCCACGACGCCACCGCCGAGACGGTGGTCTGCAGCAGGGCAGGGATCGACGAGATCGACACCGACGCCCGTGTGAGAGCGACGATGACGAACGAGGCGGCGGCAACGAGCGCCACGACGATCACCCCGTCGGCGGTCGCGTCGTCGTCCCAGAAGACCTCGGCAAAGGCCTTGCGGTCCAACATTGCGCCGCGCAGTGCGCGAGAGAAGATCTTCTGCATGCGAAGAACTCAGGCTAGTTGCGGTTCCGTCGCCACTCGGCGAGCTTGGCGGCGGGTCGGGCCACCGAGCGTTCCAAAGCTGCCGCCTCGTCGAAGTGCCACCACCGGGCTTCATCTGCACCCTCACCGGCCACGAGGAGTTCGCTGTCTGCGGTGAAAGCAACGCGCACGTCGTGGTGGAGATGGCGCGGGACATCGTGACGGGCAGGGAATACGTGCACGTCGACGTCGCACAACCACGGCTCGTCGCCAGGGCCGACTCCGATCTCCTCACGGATCTCACGCAAGGCCGCTGCGACGATCGACGAGTCGGACACTTCGACATGGCCACCGGGCTGCAGCCATCGACCGATTTTCGCGTGGAGGATGAGGGCCAGCGCCGGTTCGTCCGGGTGGAGGACGAACGCCGAGGCGGTGATGTGGCCTGGTTCGAATCGTTCAGCCGAGAACGGCGACTCGGATCCGAGTAGAGCGAGGACGGCGTCGACCGCGTCCTCCTCCTCACCGTCGACCGCCCCGTAGCCCTTCAGTCTCCTGCGGAGATCCTCACCGATTGTCACCCGCGGCGCAGCATCACGTGCTGTACGGCATGGTCGGCAGCCTTGTGCAGGATCAACGTCGCCCGCTCGCGGGTCGGCAGGATGTTCTCCTCGAGGTTTACCTCGTTGATCTCCCGCCAGATCCGCATGCCCTCTTCCAGCGCCACCTCATCGCTGAGACCCGCATAGCGGTGGAAGTACGACGCCTCGTCCCGGAACGCGGTGTCCCGCAGGGTGAGGAAACGGTCGAGGTACCACTCGCCGATGTGGCTGGCGTCGGCGTCGACATAGATCGAAAAGTCGAAGTAATCAGACACGTAGGTTCCTGTCTCTCCACCCTGGAGGACGTTGAGACCTTCGAGGATGACGATCTGCGGCTGCCGGACGATCCGCTCCTGATCCGGGAGGATGTCGTAGGTGAGATGGGAGTAGATGGGGGCCCGCACCTCGGGCGCCCCGGCTTTGAGGTCGGTGACGAACTGGAGGAGACGGCGGCGGTCGTAGGACTCAGGAAAGCCCTTGCGGTGCATGATCCGTCGCTCCTCGAGGATCGCGTTCGGATACAGGAACCCGTCCGTGGTGACGAGGTCGACCGACGGATGGTCCGGCCAGCGGGACAGCAACATCTGCATGATGCGGGCGATCGTCGACTTCCCAACCGCCACCGATCCGGCGATGGCGATCACGTATGGGACAGGCTCTGTGGGGCGGCCGAGGAACGTGTCCGTGACGCTGAAGAGAGCCTGGGAGGCTCGCACGTACAGGTTGAGCAGACGCGACAGGGGCAGATAGATCGACTCCACCTCGGCGGTGCTCAGTTCGACGTTGATTCCCCGGATCTTCTCGACCTCGTCGTCGGTGAGGGTCATCGGCGTCGTTGCTCGCAGCGCCGCCCAAGAAGCGCGGTCGAACTCGATGTAGGGCGAGATGGATCCGTCCACGGCGTGCAGGCTATACCGCGTCAGGCCGCGGGACGACGGCCGCGCGCTTCATGACTCCGGGCGGAAATGCATCGCTCCCGAGGACCCGGGTCCGAGCAGCGCGTCGGCGATCCAGTGTGCGACATCGGCGGGTGCGGCCACGGCACCGTCGGTCTCGAGCGCCCGATACGTCTCCCGCGCCGGCGAGGGTGGTCCGTCGAGTACCGCTTCGAGCAGCCCGGTCCTGACAGCGCCGGGAAACAAACGAAGCACCCTGACCTCCGGGTGCTCGCGTTGCAGGGCGACCGCTGCCATCTGGGCGGCGGCCTTGAGGACCGAGTACCCGGCCCAGCCCACCCGGGGTGTCGTAGCGGAATAGGAGTCGACGATTGCGACTCGGTCGAGGCCTCGCTCGGTGATCACCAGTCCGGTCAGCGCCACGAGCGCCGCGACATGGATCCGGAAGTCCTCGACCAGCCGATCAGGGTCGATCGACACGAAAGCCTGAACTGGCACTGTCGACGCGGCGCAGTGGACAAGGCTCGCTACGGGCACCACATCGAGCGTCGCGAGCAGGATCCGCCGGCCGGCATCGGTCGACAGATCGACGGGCACCGGGGTGATCCCGGAGTGCCCGGCAGCAAGCGCCTCGAGAGGTTCAGCTGACCTGGCGACTGCCACGACCGGCTCGCCCCGAATGGCCAGTTCCGCGGCCACGGCCCGGCCGATCCCCCGCGACGCCCCGGTCACGATGTGCACGGCTGGACCCTACCCGCACGCGATGAAGGGGCCCTGGCCGGGGGCCCCTTCATCGAGGAACGTGGCGTACGCTCGGCTCAGACCAGTTCGATGATCGCCATTTCCGCACCGTCACCGCGGCGTGGGCCGAGTTTGACGATCCGGGTGTAGCCACCGGGACGATCCGCATACTGCGGAGCGACCTCGTCGAAGAGCTTGGTGACGACTTCGTTGTCCCGGATGGTGCGAAGCACGGTCCTGCGGGAGTGGAGATCGCCTTTGCGGGCCTTGGTGATGATCTTCTCAGTGAGAGGGCGCACTGCCTTGGCCTTCGCCAACGTGGTCTCGACCTTGCCCTCGGAGATCAACGACGTCGCCAGGTTGGCGAGGATCTTCTTCTCGTGATGAGGCGAGTGCCCCAGTCTCGGGCCTTTCCGTGGGCGTGGCATCAGGAGCCGCCACCGTCGGCCAGCGACAGGCCCAACTCGTCGAGCTTGGCCGCCACCTCTTCGAGGCTCTTCTGGCCGAAGTTGGTGATGTTCAGCAGGTCGTCGCCGGTGCGTTGGACCAGTTCGCCGACCGTCTTGATCTGCGCCCGCCGCAGACAGTTGCGGGGTCGTTCGGACAGGTCGAGGGCTTCGATCGGCAACTCGAGGTCGGGCGATCCCGACGACTCGGTCTGGACCTCGCCCAGCTCGAGACCGACACCCTCGCCCATGTCGGCAAAGAGGTTCAGCAGCTCGCGCAGGGTCTTGCCAGCCGAGGACACCGCTTCGCCAGGCGTGATGGCGCCGTTGGTCTCGATGTCGAGGACGAGCTTGTCGAAGTTCGTCATCTGACCGACCTGGGTGTTCTCGACCGAATACGCCACCTTGCGCACCGGGGAGAAGATCGAGTCGATCGGGATGAGACCGATCGAGCCGGAACCCTTGTTCGAGTCGGCGGTGCGATAGCCGACGCCGGGGGCGACGGTCATTTCCATCTCGAGGCGGCCCGACGACGACAACGTGGCGATCACCTGATCGCCGTTGACGACCTCGACACCGGCCGGGACCTTCAGGTCACCCGCCTTCACCTCGCCGGCGCCCTTGGCCGACAGGTAGAGGGTCTGTTCGTCGATGCCGTCCATGCGAACGACGATCTGCTTGATGTTGAGGATGATGTCGACGACATCCTCGACCACCCCGTCGATGGTCGAGAACTCGTGCTGCACACCTTCGATCTGAATCGAAGTGACGGCAGCGCCCGGGATGCGGGCCAGCAGGGTCCGACGCAGGGTGTTGCCCAGCGTGTAACCGAAACCCGGCTCGAGCGGCTCGACCACGAACCGAGAGCGGGTGTCGTTGAGCTGCTCCTCCTGGATTTGGGGGCGTTGAACGATCAGCACTGTGAGGCCTCTCTCTCGGAGGGTCATTTGGAGTAGAGCTCGACGATCAACTGTTCGTTGATCGCGGTGTCGATCTGTGCCCGGGAGGGCAGATCACGGATGGTCACCTTGCGGCCCGTGTGATCGACGTCGAGCCATTCGGGAACGGCGAAACCAAGGGTGTCGACGCTGTGCTGGACGACCAGCAGTTCCTTCGACGTGTCCTTGAGCGTCACCACGTCTCCCTGACGGACACGGAAGGACGGAACGTCCACCTTCGAGCCGTTGACCTGGAAGTGGCCGTGGTTGACGAGTTGGCGGGCCTGCGGCCGAGTGGCAGCGAGACCGGCACGCCACACGACGTTGTCGAGGCGAGTCTCGAGAATGCGCAGCAGGTTGTCGCCGGTCACTCCCGGCTGACGCGCCGCCAGGTGGTAGTAGATGCGGAACTGCTTCTCGAGCACGCCGTACATCGTCCGCAGCTTCTGCTTCTCGCGCAGCTGGACGAGATAGTCCGACTCGCGAATGCGGCCACGACCGTGGTCACCCGGGGGATACGGACGGCGGTCGACGGGGCACTTCTTCGATTGGCACAGCGGCGTCCGCGCCCGGCGGCACGCCTTGTGACGGGGTCCTGTGTAACGAGCCATCGTTCAACCCCTCCGGCGCTTCTTGGGACGGCAGCCGTTGTGCGGGATCGGGGTCACGTCCTTGATGAACGAAACCTCGAGACCCATGTTCTGCAGCGTGCGGACCGCCGTGTCTCGCCCTGACCCGGTTCCGCTGACGATCACGTCGAGTTTGCGGATGCCGTGCTCACCGGCGCGACGGGCGGCCTCTTCGGCTGCCACCTGGGCGGCGTACGGCGTGGACTTGCGGGACCCTTTGTATCCGACGGACCCGCCGGAGGTCCACACCACGGTGTTGCCGCCTTGGTCGGTGATGTTGATGATCGTGTTGTTGAAGCTGGCCTTGATGTGGGCCACGCCGTGAGAGATGTTCTTCCTCTCGCGGCGGCGGACGCGCTTGGCTCCTGGTGCTGGCTTTGCCATCGCGATCTCCTACTTCTTCAGCTTCTTCTTGCCGGCGATGGCCGAACGCTTGCCCTTGCGCGTACGCGCATTGGTGTGCGTGCGTTGGCCCCTGACCGGGAGACCGCGACGGTGGCGGATTCCCTGATAGCTGCCGATCTCGATCTTGCGCTTGATGTTCTGCTGCACCTCGCGGCGCAGGTCGCCTTCGACGGTGAAGCTCTGCTCGATGTAACGACGGATCTTGGCGGTCTCGTCGTCAGTCATGTCCCGGATCTTGGTTCCCGGGTCGATGCTCAACGATTCACAGATCTGCTGGGCACGGGTCAAACCGATTCCAAAGATGTACGTGAGGCCGATCTCGAGCCGCTTGTCGCGGGGGAGGTCGACTCCTGCAATACGCGCCATCAGCCCTGCCGCTGCTTGTGACGCGGGTTCGGACAAATCACCCAGACCCGGCCGCGCCGGCGGATGATGCGACACTTCTCGCACATCTTCTTCGTTGAAGGACGAACCTTCATCTCACACTCCATCTCGGCCGCAAGAGGCCGCCGCCATATCGACAACATGGTCATTCTCGGTCTCTGGTGTGGCCCGGCGGTAGGCATACGGGACGACATGTCACCTCGAAAGGTGATTGGAGTCGGACCGAGAGGACCCACGTACCGCGTCACACAGACATGTCTGCAGACGCGAACGACCGGAGACCGGATCCGGAATAGTAGACGATCGCCGCATATGGGCAAACCCGCTCAGGATTCGCAGGCCCGATCGAGGTAACGCAGGCACTCGTCCTCGGTCATATCTCGGCCGACCTCGGCTCGAGCGAGTTCCAGGAGTCGGTGCGGGTCGAGGAGGTAGCGCCTTTGCACGCTCTCGCCCGAAGCGACCATCAGCACCGATCCCCCTTCGAGGAATGCCACGCTCTTGGCCTGGTAGATCGCACCGTGCAGCCGACGGATGATTCGCCCGGAGGCCACGTCCCAGACGTTGGTGACGGGATCCGGGCCGGCACCAGCGAGCAGGCTGTCGTCCAGGGAGAACGTCAAGAACGTCCGGCCCGAGACCCGCTCCGGACGCAACAGCACTTCGCCGGTACCGGCATCCAGTAGGACGATCTCGCCGGTGTGGTCAGAAGCTGCGATGAGCGAGCCGTCGTTGGACACGGCCACCGAGGCCACTTCGAAGGGGAAAGTGTGAAGGATCGTGCTCCGTGCGGTCTGCAGATCCCACCTCCGCACGGTCCCGTCGAAGCCACCGGAAACGAGGTCTTCTGACACGGGATTGAATACGACCACCGTCCCCATCGTGGCGGTGATGCCTCCATCATTTGTCGGCACTGGAGGCCCGTGACCGTCCAGGCGGTAAAGGTGCTCGCCCGTGTCTGCCTTCCACACAGCAACGGACATCTCTCCCCGAGCGGAGACACCGCCCCCCGCGATCAACCGGTTGTCCGGGCTGAACGCGAGGCTGGCTGCCCAGTTCTCCGAGTCAGGGATCGTGAACGTCCGTCCGCTTTCGACGTCCATGATGTCGACCTGGCGGCCGGGCCCGAGATACGCCGCCATCGTCCCGTCACGGGACATCTCCACCGTAGACAAGAGAAGGTCGAGACCGGCGGCAGCGTCGACGCTCCTGATGACACCGAGATCCGAGTCGAGAACCAGGACACGCGGCCGGTGCAGGTCCAGCGACAGCCCGAACGCCGGCCAGTACCCACCGACCACCAGCCTGTCCCCCTCCGCCGACGCTGCCGCGCTCGTCCCGAGCAACCAGGTG
>DATKEC010000109.1:0-33065 GCA_035544575.1 Acidimicrobiia bacterium | reverse complement strand
ACGCTCCTCGGCCACGAAGCCTTTCGGCAGTTCGTTGAGGTACCACGGCGGCAAACCCTTGATGCGGGCCCGAAGCCGTCGGGCTGCCATCGTCGTCCCGGCCGGCTCGAGTTCGGCGAGGTCGAGCACCGCGTTGCCGTCTCCCGCTCCCGAGTCGTCGTGTTTGAGGACGACCGCCCCAAGCCCCGGCTTTGCGGCCCGAAGCCGCTCGATGGCCCCGACCGCGTCACCCACAGTGTGCAAGTCCTCGAATCCATCGGGCATCGGGACGCCGGCACGCCGGAACAGATGACGGCCGGCACTCTTGAACCCGAGCGGCCACAGTTCCGGGGCCGTGCCGTTGATCGGTATGCCGAGCGCCACCGATAGGTCCCGCTCGTACCCTCCGACGCTCCACGGTTCGATGAACGCGGGCGTGTCACCGACCGCCCGTCTGATCGCCGCCAGAATCTCGGGTCGCTCGAGCGCCTTGGCGGCCACGGGCCGAGCGGAGAGGTCGTCGACGACGACCACCCGGAATCGCTCCATCGCTGTTGGCCGGACCTCAGCTGGAAGGAGCGAGATGTACAGGTCGACCACCTCGGGAGGGGGTTGGCGACAGGTCAGGAACACAAGCCGGCATCCGTCGATCCTCAAGATCAAGAGAGCCAAGAGGTAGCGATGCTCCAGAGACGGGAGGCGATCGGCGTAATGCGAGAGCAGTGTCTCGCTCACATTGAAGGAGGGCAGCGCCACGATGGTGTGCGGCCGGCCGATACCCGCGGTGTTGAGAGAAAGCGCGTCCGCCAGTGCCTTCTGGACAGCCGCAAAAGCGCTGCTCGCCGTCATTTTCGCACGATACGGCTCGCCGCTGGCCGACGACGCGCCAAGTGACTCCGATTGCATCGCCACGCCCGGAAAGCGGGCGCCATAGTGTGCGGCGATGCCACGCCGCCCCGAGACGCGCTATGCCCGTACTCCTTTCGGGCATGTCGCTTTCCAGATGTTCGGCACCGGTGAAAATGTGCTGTTCCTCCAGCGGCTGTGCATGCCGCCCGGGCCCGCCCAAACCATGTACCGGTGGGTGACGTCGATCGACGTGCGTTCCGTGCTTCCGCTGGGCAGGTTCCCACCTTGGTCATGGGCAGAACCAAAGGACGTCATCACCGGATCGAATACTCGCGCTTCTTGGCAGACAACCTGCCTCAGGCCAAGCTCGTCGAATTCGGGGGAGCCGACACATATCCTTTCGTTGCGGATGACTACCAGCAGATCCTCGACGAGATCGAGGAGTTCTTCACCGGCCACCGGGGGGCATCGCGGCCGGCGCGTCAGCTGGCGACGGTGGTGCTCACTGATCTCGTCAAGAGCACAGACCACCTGAGCCAGATCGGCGACGCTGCCTGGGCAGAGTTGATCCGCCGACACGACTCGGTGGTGCGGGGGCTGCTCGCCCGGTTCCGGGGCGAGGAACTCGGCCACAACGGGGACGGGATCCTGGCGGTCTTCGACGGGACGACCAGAGCAGTGAGCTTTGCTGCCCGCGCCGCCGAAGCCCTGGAACCGCTCGGACTGACGATGCGCGCCGGCATCCACGCCGGCGAAGTCGAACGCGTCGGCGAAGCCGCCCGCGGGTTGGCCGTGCATCTCGTGAGCCGGGTGATGAAGCACGCTCCGTTCGGCGGCATTCGTGGTCACCCGCACCGTCCGGGACCTCGTCTTCGGCTCCGGGATCGAATTCTCGGAACTGGGCCAGCACCGACTTCGGGGAGTCCCCGACGTCTGGGATCTCTATGCGACGACCGAGGTGCCCTGAACCTGAACTGGGTAGACATCACCGATGTGGCCGAACCCGCGATTCGGCGAACATCAGCTGATGTCTTCGACCGCCTCCACCGTTGTCATCCGTCGTGCCGGCTTCGGAGATGCCCGCCTGCTGGCCTCCCTCGGTGCCCGGACATTCCTCGACACGTACACCGGTCTCGTGCCTGACGCCGAGTTGAGGGCCTACGTCGCCGATGTTTTCACACCCGACCGGCTGCGCGCCGAACTCGATGATCCCCACACCACGGTCTTCGTCGCACTCCGCATCCGTCAACCTGTGGGTTACGCGCTGGTTCGGCGTGAGCCAGCCCCGCATGGCGTCGGCGGAACCAGTCCTCTGTCCTTGGGCCGCATCTATGTGGACGCTACTGCCCAGGGCTCCGGGACGGGTTCAGCCTTGTTCACCCACGTGCTTGCGGAAGCGGCGTGCCGCGCTCACGACCGCCTGTGGCTCACGGTGTGGGAGCACAACACCCGCGCCATCGCCGTCTACGAACGCTGGGGATTCTCCGATGTCGGCGCCGTGCACTTCGACTTCGCCGGCGTGGGACAGACCGACCGGGTGATGGCCACGAGCGTCCCCCAACTTGGGTAACACCCACCGATTCACCCTGACTGGCGTTTCGGGATGATCGGTTGGATCAACCACCCACTCTGACCCGGGGAAGATGTCATGGAACTCGATTCGATCTGGGCGATGCTGAGCACCGCCGGGCTGGCCGTCACAGGCGTCACGATCTGGACGGTGCGACTGGCGGTGACAGCACGCGGCAACAAGGCGCTCAGCTCCCTCCTCGCCGCCACCGAAGCCATGCTCTTCGTCGTTGTCTTCTCGAAGCTGTTGGCGGGATTCGACTCACCCCACCTGGTCGTGTCCTACGGAGCCGGCGTGGCCGTCGGCACCCTTCTCGGTCTGACGCTCGACGGCCGGCTCAACCCACAGCTGAGCCGGGTCGACATCTTCGATCCGACGGGAGCAGCAATCCGGGCCGTTGCCGAATCAGGGTTCCCGTACACACGCTCGGATGGTTTCGGATCGAGCGGGCAGATCTCGGTGGCCTCGGTGGTGACGAGCGACGCGCGGGTCAAGGACCTGCTCGGCGTGGTCGCCCGGAGCGAGTCGGACTCCTTCTGGACCGTCGCGCCCGTTCGCCGGGCACACGACCTGCGAGTACCGGGGGGCCATCGCCAACTCGCCGCCCCGCGTGTTTCCCGCGGATTCGGTCCGCATCGGTCCGGTGCGACGTCTCAGCCGGCCGCACCCCAGCGCAGACAGGAAGCAGCCCACGTATAGCCGGTGCCTGCCGCGATGAGCAGGACGAGATCACCCTCGGCAAGCCGGCCCCCGCGAGCCGCTCGGTCGAGGGCCAGCAGCGGGTCGACGCCACTCATGTGGCCGGTGTCCTCGAGGTAGACGGCATCCGATTCGGCCCTGCCGAGAGCCGCCAGCATCGCCCGGTGAGCGGATCGCTTCATGTGGATCCCGCAGACGAGGTCGACATCGCCGAGGGTCAGGCCCGAGCGGCCCAGAGCCGCAGTCGCCACCTCCTCGAAGCGGGGCAGGGTCACTGGATCCAGTCGATCCTTCATCGATACCGGGTCGGGGACATCCAGGAAGTGCCGTCGGCCTTCGACGGTGACGAGCGACGCCGGCTCTCTCGACCCGCCGGCAGGGACCTTCACGTCGAGGGAGAATGAACCATCCGAGATCATGTGTGACCCGAGGACGATGTTGCGATCTGCATCGCCTTCGAACATTGCCGCGACGGCGCCGTCACCGAAGTTGAACATGAAACGGGAGCGCTCGTTCGAGTAATCCAGCAACTGGGATTCCTTCGAGGCGGCCACCGCCAACACCCGCCGGACGTCTGGCTCGGCGCGGAGCATGTCGCGCACGACCCGCACGGCCACCGGAGACCCACACGACACGTAGTCGAGTTCGAGCGCGAAGGCCCGAACGGCACCGATCCGGTGCGCGATCCAGGGTGCGGCTTGCCACACGGCATGGTCTTTCCAGGTCGAGCCGAAGTAGACGACAGCATCGATCGACGCCGGGTCCACGCCGGATTCCGCCAACAGTCGATCGGCCGCCGTGACCGACATGTCCGAAATGTGTTCGTCGGCGCCGGCGACGTGCTTGCCGGTCAGCCCGAAGCGGTCGACGAGAATGTCGGCAGGGATGCCCGACAGTTCGGCGATCTCGGCGGCGTCCATCCACCGCGCCGGCAGATACGAGGCGAGTGCAGTGATTCCGACGGGTCTCAACGTGTGATCCCCAGTCCGCGCTGGATGAAGGCCATCAACTCGTCGATCAGGTGATCGGGTACCTCGTTCGTCCCGGCCCAGAGGATCCACCGCATCCCGACCAGCTCGCCGATCCCCATCAGGGCGTACGCGATCAGCTCGGGGTTTGCCGGGGCCACTTCTCCCCTGCCCATCGCAGCCTCGAGAGCGGCGACGTATCCCTCGGCGATCTTCTCGTAGTGGCGGCGCAACGCATCCGGGGACGCGAACTCGGCCTGGCGGATCACGCGGTACAGGGCGGGGTGCTCGGCGGTGAAGCGGAAGAACCCCTCGAATCCGTACCTCTCCGCCTCGGCGCGGTTGGACCCCCGCGCCGCCCCTTCGGCCATTGCCCGCCGCACCCGGCGGTTCAGATCGTCGACCAGATCGTCGAAGATGGACTGCTTCGACTCCCAGTATCGATAGAACGTGCCCTGGGCGACGGACGCCCGCTCGGTGATCTTGACGATCGACGCCTGTTCCCATCCGTACTCGGCAAAGACGGACTCGGCCGCCTCCAGCAGACGAGCACGGGTAGCCGCGCCCCGTGCAGTCAGCAGGGAACCGTCGACGGCGGTGGGAGAAGGGTTCGGTTCGATCACAGCGCTCACCGATCTGCTCCCGTGATATCTCCGGCCAGCTCTCGTTTGAGGATCTTGTTCATCGCCGAGCGGGGCAGGGCGTCGACGAAGACGACATGGCGTGGGACCTTGTAGGGCGCCAGGCGCTCCCGACACCAGGCGAGGGCGTCGCCGGCCGAGAGCTCGTGGCCAACCCGGAGGACGATGACGGCACGACCCACCTCGCCCCACCGGTCGTGCGCGACGCCGACGACTGCGGCTTCGAGGACCGCGGGGTGTTCTGCCAGCACCGACTCGACCTCTGCCGGGTAGACGTTCTCGCCTCCCGAGATGTACATGTCCTTGACCCGGTCCCGAATACGGTAGAACCCCTCGTCGTCACGTTCGGCGATGTCACCGGTCCGCAACCATCCGTCAACGATGGTCTCGGCGGTGGCATCGGGGTTCCGCCAATAGCCGCCGAAGACCGACGGCCCCCGCACCACGAGCTCACCCAGACCGGGTCCGTCGATCGGCTCCCCGGTTTCGGTGTCCCGCAGTCCGACTTCGACGTGGGGATATGGCTTGCCGGCATACCCGATCTTCCGAGCCACGTCCTCGGCCGGCAGACCGAGCACGTTCGGGGAAGCCTCGGTCAACCCGTAGCCCTGGATCAGTTGGACTCCGCGGGCGTGCCAGCGCTGGATCAGCGGCTCGGGCATCGGTGCACCGCCCACGACAGCGGTGCGCAACGACGACAGGTCGGCTTCGGCGAAGCGGGACGACTCGGCCATGAACAGGTAGGTGGCCGGCACCCCCATCATGGTTGTGACTCCCTTGGCGGCGATCAGATCCAGCGCACGGTCCGGATCGAACGCCGGCTCGAGAACGACGGTCGCACCCTTCCACCAGGCGAGGAGCGGCTGGACGTTCCAGCCTCCGATGTGGAATTGGGGGAGTACCTGGAGCACGACATCGAAGGTCGTGACGTCCATGATCCGATCGATCGCGAGGTTCGTCCAGAACGTGTTGGCGTGGGTGATCAATGCGCCCTTGGGACGGCCGGTGGTTCCCGACGTGTAGATCAGGAAGAGCGGGTCGCCGTCGGCCACCGTCACCGGCGTGAAGGAGCCGTCACGCGCGGGCTCTCGCAGCGGGCGCACAGCAGGCGCGACCGCGGCCAGCGCCAAAGCGGCATCGGCCTGTGCGCGGTTGGGCTCGTCGACGACGAACAGGCCCACGTCGGCGTCGTCCAGCTGGAACGCCAGTTCCGGGGGGGTCAGCCGCCAGTTGAGTGGCACCAGGATCAGACCGGTCTTGGCGCAGGCGAACGCCACGTCTACATACTCGGGCCGGTTCTCGGAGAGCACCGCCACCCGCGCCCCCCGGGTGAGGCCGCGGTGGGTGAACTCCGCAGCCAGAGCGTCTGCCCGGCGGGCGAGCTCGGCAAAGGTGACAACGTGATCCGGAAAGTCGATGGCGATGCGGTCGGGGGTCAGCGCCGCCCGGTCGTCGATCCATCGCCCGATCGTGAGATCGCCCGTCACGTCGGCTCCAGGAAGTTCGTGATCAGCTGGATCACATTGGCCGGATCCTCCCAGAACATCAGGTGTCCGCCAGGCATCGTCACGACATGCGAACCGGCGATTTTCGAACCGAGCAGTTCGGCGTTGCGGACGTCGACGACCCGATCCTCGGAGGCGTGCAGAATGAGGGTCGGTACCCGAATCTCGAGGTCTCCGGGATCAAAGGTGGTGCCGGCCGCCGCCTGGGCTTGCCAGCCAGCCGGGTCCTGGAGGTTGGCTAGCCGGTGGGCGAGGATGCGATCCACCACCGCCTGATCGGGTTCCTCGCCGAGGGCATTCTCGACGAAGGCGCGGAGGGCATCGACCGGTGCCATCGTGGCGGCGCGGGCCAGAAGTTCGACCGTGACTGCGGGCATCGGATGCGCATCCCCGCCTCCCGGCGTCGTGGACATGAGCACCAGGCGACCGACGCGCTCGGGATGGGCGGCCGCGAGTTCCTGGGCCACCATCCCACCGAGGCTCGTCCCGACGACGTGAGCGCGATCGACTCCGACGGCGTCCAGCACGGCCACGGCGTCCTGCATCATGAGTCGCACCGTGTAGGGGCCTGCAGGGACATCGGACTCACCGATCCCCCGGTTGTCGAACATGATGACCCGGTGATGCTCGGCGAGCGGCGCTGCCAACGGTTCCCAACCCCAACGGGCGTAGCCGAGGCCATGGGTGAGAAGCACAGGCGTTCCCGACCCGGACTCCTCCCAGGCGATGCGAACGCCTCCGGAATCGGCGAAGCTCGTCACGATGACCGCTGCCGGCGGAGACGGATGCGATCGGTGATGCTGGCGATCCCACCGGGCGCGAACAGCATCATCAGCACGAACAGCACACCGAGGACGAACAGTGGCTCCGAGACAGGACCTTCGATCCAGTCCGGCAGACGGGCGATCATGTCGGAGGTGGACACCGCCGAGAGACGCAGGTTGAGGATGGCGTAGACGAACCCACCCAGTGCCGCTCCCCACAACCGGCCGGGCCCCCCCAGCACGACCATCACCAGCAGCGCCAGGGTGAAGGTGGCCGAGGCGATGCTCGTGTTGGCCCCGCGTACCAACAAGATGTAGATCGACCCTCCGAGGGAGGCGAGGGCCGAAGCAATGACGAAGGATGCGAGCTTGAAGCGGAACGGCTCCAGGCCGACCATGTGCACCCTGGCCTCGTTCTCGCGTATCGCCTCCCACACCCGACCGGCACGAGAGTTCACGACCCTGCGCGCAACGACATAGGTGAGAGCCAGGAAGACGAGGGAGAACCAGTACAGATTCCGCGTGTTGACGACGCCCCGGAAGAAGTCGGGCACCAGGCTGGACACGAGCGGCAGCCCCTCTTCGCCACCGAAGATCCGCAGCGGATCCGACAGGATGAGGATCGCGAAGGCCTCGGCGAAGGCCAGGGTGACCATGGCGAACGCCACACCCGTCGTACGAAGCGCGATCGCGCCGAGGATCGTGGAGATCGCGACCGTGGCGACGAGCGACAGGACCACCGCAAACGGGTACGCCACGCCGAGATGGATCATGAACAAGTTGGTGCCGTACGCACCGAGCGCGATCGGGAGGGCGTGACCGAAGGAGAGCAGGCCGGTGAACCCGAAGATGATGTCATAGGAGATGGCGAAGCCCGCATACACCAGGGCGATGGCCAACACCTGCAGCGATCCGGGTGACGAAACCTCCGAGGAGAAGACGAACGGGATGCCGAATCCGAGAAACGGGGCACACCCGAGTACCACGAGGGTGAGACCGAGAGCCAGTCGGCGCATCACAGCACCTGTCTCCCGAGCAGACCCTGCGGGCGGATCAGCAGCACGGCCGCCAGCAGCACCACGACCGAGATCGACCCGAGCCCCGTCCCCACGTACTGGTTGACATAGACCTGAGTGAGGGCGACGAGAATCGCGGCGATGGCCGTTCCCGACACCGATCCCAGCCCTCCGATCACCACCACGATGAAGGCGAAGATCAGCTGGGTGGTACCGAGGCCGGGACTGATTCCGTTGAAGTAGACGGTGGCGAGGGCTCCTCCCATTCCCGCCAGCATGCCGCCGATCGCGAACACGATCGTGAAGCTGCGGTCGACGTCGACACCGAGCGCCCGGACCATGCCCGGATTCTCCACCCCGGCGCGGATCACGAGCCCGTGACGGGTGCGTTTGAGGAAGGAGAGCAGCACCACCAGTGCCACGACGGCGACAACGAGGACCAGCAGCCGGTTGTTGGGGATGTTCGCCCCGAGGAACGACGTCGTCTGCCCGAACCAAGCCGGCTGGTTCATCAGTCGCGGGTCGTAGGAGAACCAGCCGCCGAGCAGGGCCACCATCGCCGTTCCGAGCCCGATCGTGAGAAGGATCTGTTCCACGTGCAGCCCGTACAACTTCTTGATGAGACCCCGCTCGACCACCACGCCTACGACGGCGCCCGACAGCGCGGCGACGGCGACTGCGATCACAAACCGCAATCCGAGCGGGACTCCGTCTAGGCGGTCCATGACGATCCACGCCGAGTAGCCGCCCACTGCGAAGAACGCCCCATGCGCGAGGTTCAGCACGCTCATCAGACCAAAGATCAGCGACAGCCCCGACGCCAGCAGGAAGTAGAGGCCGGCGAGACCGAGACCGGTGGCGGTGTTGAGGACGAGACTGCTCATCGGACCTCGACTCCCAGGTAGCGGCCGGTCAACGCCGCATCCGACGCCAGCGTCTCGAGGTCCCCGGCGTAGACGACTGCGCCCTCGTCCAGGACGATCGCCTCGGAGGCCAGGCGGCGGGCCACTGCCAGGTTCTGTTCGACCAGGAGCACCGTCGTGTCACCGCTGGCTGTCTGCAGGGCGGCGACCACATCGTCGATGACGATCGGAGCCAGACCCTTGGTGGGTTCGTCGACGAGGAGGAGCGAGGTCTCGTCCAAGAGGGCCCGTCCGATGGCGAGCATCTGCTGCTGGCCGCCTGACAGCGTGCCGGCGGTCTGCTCTTTGCGAATCGCCAGATCGGGAAAGAGCTCGTAGACGAGGTCATATCGATGGTCCCCGCCTGGCCGCTCCGCCAGTCGCAGGTTCTCGGCGACGGTGAGCATGGTGAAGACCTCCCGGTCTTCGGGCACATAGGCGATGCCGCGACGGGCCACGAGATGCGTCGGCATGCCGATCAGCTCGGTCTCGCCGAAACGGATCGAGCCCTCCGCCCTGAGCAGGCCCATCACCGCGAGCAGCGTGGTCGTCTTGCCGACACCGTTGCGACCGAGCAGGGCGGTGACCCGTCCGGGCGCGATGTCGAAGTCGACACCATGGAGAATGTGGGCTTCGCCCCGCCACACGTCGAGATCGGAGACCTGGAGTGACTCGCCGCGCATCAGCTGGCGTCCCCCAGGTATGCGGATCGCACGGCCGGATCGGCCATCACGTCTGTCGGGGTCCCGACCGTGAGGATCTGGCCGCGATGCATCACCGCGATGCGATCGGACACGTCGACCACGAACTCCATGCGGTGTTCGACCATCAGCACTGCCTTGCCGGAGAGATGGACCTGGCGGATGAGGTCGACGAGCGGCTCGGTCTCCTCCACGGACACGCCTGCGGTCGGCTCGTCGAGCAGGAGGACCGCCGGTTCACCGGCGAGGACCATGGCGAGTTCCACCTTCCGCTTGTCGCCATGGCTGAGCGACCCGGCACGGATGTCAGCCCGGTCCACCAAGCCGACTCGCTCCAACGCGTCGGCCGTGATCCGGTGCGCATCGTCGCCCGCGCGGGGTCGCCTGAGGAGGTTGAGGCTCCCCCCGAGCGACGCCTGAGCGGCGATTCGCACGTTCTCGTGAACGGTCAGCTTGGGGAAGAGGCTCGAGGCCTGGAACGTGCGGCCGAGGCCGAGACCGACTCGTTCGGCGGGTCGGAGACCCGTGACGTCTTCGCCGAGTACCGCCACGGTCCCGGCCGTGGGCCGGTGCACTCCCGAGATCAGGTTGATCAGACTGGTCTTTCCGGCCCCATTGGGACCGATCACCGACAAAAACTCCCCCGCCGCGACATCGAGTGTCACGTCGTCGATGATGACGAGACCCCCGACGCCCCACTGGAGTCCGGAGACCCGCACCGCGGGCGGAACTCCGGCGTAGGACGTCTGGGGGTCGTCGTTCATCGGTTCTGCTGCTTCGGCGTCGTGAGGCTCAGCCGGCTTCGGGCGGAGCAGTGTCGTCGGCCTCGAGACGTCCGATGAGTTCGGCTTCCAGCGTGCCTCCGTTGTCGATCAGTCGGGCGGTGAACATCGGCTGCAGCATCGCATGATCCGATGCCCGCACGGTCTGAGTCCCCTTCGGGGCATCGAAGGTCCAACCCTCGAGGGCGGCGATCATGCCCGCCACGTCGTCGGCCGCGGCGTTGGACAAAGCCTGGACGATCATCTGCGCCGCCACGAAGCCGTCGGGTGTGAACAGGTCGGCGACAGCGACCGAGGCCACCATCGCATCGTTCACCGCGTTCGACGGACCGCCGGCGAAGTAGTGGCTGAGGAAGCTGATGCCAGTGGCTGCCTCTCCATAGAACGGCCACGTGACGATGTCAGCGAGACCGGTGGCCACCGGAGCGGCGTCGAACACGTTCTGCTGACCGAGTGCCTGCCACATCGCGGCAGACGTCTCTCCCGCCCACGCCACGAAGACGAGATCGGGTGCCGCCTGGTTGATCTGGTCGGCGAACCCGGTGAACTCGGTCTCGGTGGCCGGCACGAGCAGGCCTTCGACGGTGAAGCCGCGAGCCCCGAGAACGGCGTTGACCGCCGCAACGTTGGCGGCACCGAACTCCGTGTCTTGGGCGAAGACGAGGACCGTTCCGCTGTCTCCCTCGATGAGCGAGGCCGCGGTCGCGACGTCCTGATAGCTCTGCCGGCCGGAGCGGAAGGTGTTGCGGTTGATTCCGGTGAGGGCGTCGGTGGCCGCCGGACCGGAGATGTAGAGAATGTCGTTCTCCTCGGCGAAGGTCGCCATTTGGATCGCGACGCCGGAGACGACCGTCCCAGCGAGGATCGTGACGCCGTTGCCGACCAGTTCGGTGGCATGGGTGATGGCGTTCGCCGGATCACCGCCGTCGTCGAGGATGACGAGCTCGATCGGCTGGCCATTGACCGCTCCGGTTCCCCCGGTGGCGTGGTCGAGCCCGGCTTCGAGGCCTTCGAGGTACTGGTTGCCGTATCCCTGCAGGGCACCCGACGTCGAGGTGATGATGCCGACCTGGATCGGATCGCCGGACGGCTCCTCGGTCGACGCTTCGGTGGTGGTCGTTTCTTCGGCGGCTTCTGTGGTCGTGGTCGCATCGGCGGTGGTGGTTGTCTCGGCCGGCTCTTCGCCGCCGTTGCTGCACGCCGCCAGCACGAGCGCCAGGATCGCCACGAGGGCGAAGTGGGCACGGAACCTGTGAGTCATCGGTCTCCTCCTAAGTGTCAGGTCCCGGGTGGACAAACATGAGACCTGATTCACCTATTGAAAACCCTCGACCGGCAACTGTCAAACATGCTCGGTCGCGCGGTCCCCGCTCAGACCGGTTTGGCGACAGCCAACCCTCCGTCGGCGGGAG
The DNA here is from genome assembly GCA_035544575.1 of Acidimicrobiia bacterium. Lineage (GTDB taxonomy): Bacteria > Actinomycetota > Acidimicrobiia > Spongiisociales > ZC4RG35 > DATHWB01. The sequence continues at coordinate 21,277 of DATKEC010000109.1, read as the reverse complement.
GGGAGACCGCCACATCTCGCGTGATCATCACCAGGATGCCGGGGAGCACCACGAGCGTGGCGACCAAGGCCATCCCGATCATGACCGCGGTGAGAAACCCGTACGCCGCGAACAACGGCATCGGCGCCAGCGCCAGGATTCCGAAACCCACCGCCGAAGAGACTGCCGACGCGACGAGTGCCGAACCCGTTCCTTCGCCCGCCCGCCGAACGGCGAGCATGCGGTCCCCCACCAGGCCGAGTTCTTCCCTGAAGCGGACGATGTAATGGATAGCGAAATCGATACCGATGCCGATCGAGACGGCAGCGATCGTGGCGGTGACAATGTTGATGCTGTAGCCGGCGCGCTCCATGAACGCGTAGAGCCACGCCACGGTCATGAGGATCGGAATGACGCTCACCACTCCGAACCGGATCGAGCGGAGAAACAGCGCGGCGATGACAACGCAGAGAACGGCGGCGATGGGCAGCGATACCTGCAGCGCCCGGTTGGTGGCGTCGAGGGACTCCTGCCGCACGAACGGCCCGCCGGTGGTCTGGACGAAGGCTCCTCCGAAATCCTCCGAGATGGACGCAGCAATCGGAGCGAGGACATCGCGCGCCTCGACCACGGCCTCCTGCTGGCGGGAGTTCACGAGTCCGATCTCGAATCGGGTGGCCTGACCCCGCGCATCTTCGACGACCCTGGTGCGAACGGTGTCGGGCGTGAGGATCAGCCTGTCCGCGTCGAACGGCACGCCGAACTCCGACGTCACCTGATAGACCGCGGCCACCTGTGCGGCAGAGTCGGGGATGCCGTCGCCGTCGACGTCGGTGACCTCCACCCCGGTCGTGGCGGCGATGAGTTCGAGCGCGGCCGGGGAACCGAGCACTTCACGGAACACGGAGAACACTCCGCCCTCGATCCTCACACCCTCGGGTCCACGTGCGAAGACCTCGGTCTCCAGTGCTCGGATCTCGTCGAGGCGGGCGTCGAGGCGAGCCAGCTCGGTGGGATCTCCCAACGGACCCTCCACATAGATGACTGCCGGCTCACCCCCACGATCACCGACGTGGACATCGAGCAGATCCAAGGCGACGACGAAATCGATGTCGGAGGCAAAGAAGTCCTCGACGTCGAACTCGGCCTTGACGTTCACGGCGAAGAACGCGGCCGCCAGGCTCACGACCAAGGCCACCGGGACGACGATGGCGCGGCGCTCGGCGATCGCGGCGATCGCCGCGCCGACCGGGCGGGCCAGCCGATCCGTCGCTTCGGCGGCCGGGGCGGTACCGCCCGGCCGTCTGCGGTTGACGAGATAGGGGACCACGACGGTGCCCAGCACGGCCACGACAAGCGCCACAACTCCGGCCCACGGCAGGACGAAGACCATGAGAAGGACGGCGGCCATGTAGAGCGTCGCGGCGAGCGCGCTGGCTGCCATCCCGAGGATCGTCGCTCGACGGGTGCCCGGGCGGACGGGAACGCGGGATTCGATGACGGCGATCACCAGCGGGGTGACGATTCCGAGCAGGAGATAGGCAGACACCAGGGCGATGGCTGCACCCACTCCGAACTGGATGATCGACTCGATCCCGGAAGTCACATTGGCCAGGAAGGCGACCGCATCGGAGGTGAGGGCCAGCAGCAGCGCCCCCGATACGGCGGTCAAGCCGGTCACGAACGCGACTCGGGCCTCGAGCCCGGCGGCTCTCTCCTCGCGGTATCGACCCACTGCATGGAACGCGAAGTCGACACCGAAGGAGATCATGGCGATCGGGACGATCAGAGAGAGCACGAGGTCGTCCTGCAGTCCGATGAGGTTGGAGATCCCTTTCAGCCAGATCATCAGAGCACCGAGTGCCGCCCCCACGACGGCGAGCACCCAGTAGCTGCGAAAGGAGAGGCCCACGATTGCCAGCACGGCCAACACGGTGAACCCGATGAATGGACCCGCCACCTGACCCTGTTCCTGACTTGTCAGGTTCACATCGATCGCCACGCCGTAGATGTCGAAGCCGTCTGCGGTCCGCAGCACCGATTGGATCGACCGGGCGTACTCCTCGGCCTCGGTGTCCCCTCCGAGATTGACGGCGGCCGCGCCGAACCCGAGCACTTCGCTGTCGGAGAGCACGAGCGCGGTGATCGCGGGAACCGTCCATTGCCCGTCCGCATCTCGCGTCGAACGAGTCGACAGGTTCAGGGCCGCCGAGTCGTCGCCGAGTTGGTCGATCAGGGCCGATCCGACCGCCTTGACCTCTGCGTCGGTCGCCGAGTCGAGGCCGGCGGGGAGCAAGCGGTCCACGAAGTCGGCGATGGTGGCGACGCCGGCGATGTCGGTCTGGGTGGCCGGATCGAAGTACTCGAACAGATTCGGTCCGATCTCGGTGTCATCACGCAGGCGATCTTCGGCGGCCAGTAGTTGTCGCAGCGGTTCGGCCCGGAGCAGATCGCCTTCGGGATCGATCACGAGGAAGAACGTGGGGACGACACTCGACGCGAACCGCTCGTCGACGAGATCGCGCGCCTCGAAGACGGGACCGTCCGGCTCGGTGGAGGCACTCTCCGTGGGGGCCATCGAGAGAAAGGGGACGACGAGCAATGCCGTCAATCCGATCGCCGCACCAACGACCACGCCCGGCCGCCGGTTCATCCATTCGCTGATGCGCTTCACCGCTCGCTCCTATCGGGACTCGTGCTGCGTCGTGCTAACTTGACAATGAAAACTTGACGCTGGACAGATCATGTCCGAAGATGTGGACGCTGTCAAGATGTTTCTGGCAGATCGGATCCCACCATGAGCGACAGCTACCACCACGGTGATCTCGCCAACGCCCTCCTGGAGGCGGTGGGCGAGATCGTGACCGAGCGCGGCGCATCGGGAGTCACCCTACGCGAGGCAGCCCGTCGGGCGGGGGTGTCACATTCGGCGCCCTCGCACCATTTCGGCGACAAAGACGGACTGATGGAGGCCTTCGGCATCCAAGGCTGGGAGATGCTCTCAGAGCGGCTTCGAACCACCTTCCTCGAGACCGAGGCCCAGACCCATCGCCTGCGTCTCGAGGCCATGGGCAGGGCGTACCTCCATTTCGCGATGGGTCAGCCCGCCCACTACGAGATGATGATGCGGATGATGGACGATTGTGAGGATCCACTGGCGCCCATCAACCAGGCCGCCGAGACGGCGTTCATGCCGCTGGCTCTGCTGGTCGGCCAGATCGTCCAGGACGGGATCATCCCAGAACACCGCGCCCGGTACTTCGCATCGATCCTCTGGGGCACCGTCCACGGCATCGCCCACCTGTGGGAGTCCGACCGCCTGCCGCGGTTCTACGAGGACCACACACCCGAGGCTTTCGTCGACGGGATCGTCGGCACGATGAGTTCGGTGATCTTCCCGGAGTGAAGGTTTGCGTCGTCCCCACCGACGATGAACACTCCGCGCCGTGTCCGACGTCATCGTCATCGGAGGAGGGATCGCCGGGATCTCGGCGGCCGCGGAGATCGCGGCATCCGGAGCCGACGTCACCCTGCTCGAAGCCGAAGGCCAACTGGCATATCACACCACGGGTCGCTCGGCGGCGTTGTACTTCGAGAACTACGGACACCCCACCGTCCGGGCGTTGAGCCGGGCGAGCAGGGCGTACTTCGAGAACCCGCCCGCAGGCACCGTCGACTCGCCGATCCTCTCGCCCCGGGGGGCGATGGTGGTGGCGCCGCCGGATCAGGTCGAAACGTTGCGCGAACAGATCGAGGAAGGGCGGAGGCACGGCACCGAGGTGCTCGAACTGAGCGCCGAGGAAGCCTGCGGCCTGGTCCCGGCGCTGCGAGCCGAGATGGTGGCGGCTGCGTCCTACGAAGCCGACGCCGCCGACATGGATGTGGCCGCCATCCATCAGTCCTACCTTCGGACGTTCCGTCGATACGGCGGCAAGATCGTGACCTCGGCGCGTGTCACCGGCCTGGAGCGCGGAGCGCAATGGACGGCAACCACCGGAGACGGGACCCCCTACACCGGCCGCGTCGTGGTCAACGCGGCCGGAGCGTGGTGTGATCTCGTGGCAGCGCTGGCCGGGGCACGACGGATCGGACTCGTTCCCAAACGCCGCACGGTGTTCATGGTCACCGGACCGGCTCGTTCCGAGGAGTGGCCGCTCACCGTCGACGCCGCCCACACCTTCTACTTCAAGCCCGACGGTCCGCAGCTGCTCTGCTCCCCGGCGGACGAGACGCCCGCCGAACCGGGCGACGCCCGCCCCGACGAACTCGACATCGCCCTCGCCATCGAACGCATCAACGAGATGACGACGCTGGGGATCCGCTCGATCCGATCGAGCTGGGCGGGGCTGCGGAGTTTCGTCGCCGACGGCGGAATGGTGATCGGGTTCGACGGCCACATCGAGAACTTCTTCTGGCTGGCAGGACAGGGCGGGACCGGGATCCAGACCTCGCCGGCGGCAGCCAGTCTGGCCGCCGACCTCGTGACAGGAGCCCCACCGAGGTCAGGCATCGACCCTGCACCCTTCTCGCCATCCAGACTGCAGGTCTGAGGCTCCGGATACCCTGGGCCGGTGACGCTCGCCAACCTGTCGGTCATCCTCGCCACGATCCTGGCCTGGTGGTCGCTCATCCCCCAGATCCGCAAGCTGTTGCGCACCGCAGACCCCTCCGGTGTGTCTTCGAGCTGGCCGGCGATCGGACTGGTTTCCAACGCCGGGTGGACCGCCTACCTGCTCTCCCAGCAGCTGTGGGCCGCCGTGCCATCGACCGCGGTCATGGTCTTCTTCTACATCGCCGTCCTCCGAGCGCTCCGCTCGGCGGGAGTGTCACTCGGCCCAGTCGCCGTGCGCGGTGTGGTGTCGATCCTGGTCCTGGCGGTCGCCTACGCGGCCGGGTCGTGGCCGATCCTCGGGCTGATACTCGGTTGGGCCTACGTCCCGCAGCTGGCGCCGGCAGTGTGGGCCGCGTACCGCACGCCGGATCCGACCGGTATCTCAGCAGGGACCTGGGGGCTGATCGGCATCGAAGCCGGCTTGTGGATGGTCTACGGGGCGCTGCTCGGCGACACTCCCGTCGTCATCTTCGGTGGCGTCGGCGCGGTTGGTGCAGGACTCATCCTGCTGCGGGTGTGGGCGACCGTCGGGCTCAGACCCCGAGCGGCACAGCTCTCGTGATTCCGCCGATCGCATCGCTGTCAGCCAAGTTCTGCAGCCGCACCTGACCGCGGGCGAGCACCCGGTCGGCGCCGGCCACCACGATGGAAACCTGCCACAGCTGCTGGGTTCTCCCGCGATGGATCGGTGTCGCCTCACCCGCGATCGTGCCCTCACGAGCCGAGCGCAGGAAGTCGGTGGCGTTGTGGACGCCGACCACCCCCACCATCCCTTGATCCATGGCCCACGTCGCGGCGCCGACACTCGCCAGCGTCTCGACGATCGAGCAGTAGACGCCGCCGTGCAGGAGCCCGTACGGCTGCATGTGCTGGGGAGCGAGTTCGAGGTGAGCCGTCACCCGGTCGCCAGAGACGTCGTCGAAGACGAGGCCGAGCCATGAGTCGAAGTCGATCGGATCAGACATCGGCTGCAACCTACTTTGCCGTCGTCAGAATCCGATCCGCCCGCGGATGACGGTGTCGAGGCGTTCGATCGCCGTTGCGATCTGCTCGGGCGATTCGGAGTAGGAAAGACGCACGAATCGGTGGCCCTCGGCAGGATCGAAGTCGATGCCGGGCGTCACCGCCACGCCGACATGCTGCAGCCACTCGTCGGCGACCGCCAAGCTGTCGCCCAACCCACTCACGTCGACCCAGAAGTAGAACGCTCCGTCCGGAGGCGCGTAAGGCAACTGCCACGAGTCGAGCGCATCGATGAGCAGTCGACGGGACGCGCGATACCGCTCCACGTTGGCGTCGAGTTCGTCGGAGGCATCGAAGCCGACGATGGCCGCATGCTGCGCCAGCGCCGGCGGACAGATGAAGAGGTTCTGGGCGAGGCGCTCGACGCCGAAAACCAGCGGCTCAGGAAGAACGAGCCAGCCGATCCGCCATCCGGTCATGGAGAAGTACTTGGAGAAGGACTGCAAGACGATCGCCTGATCCGAGTGCGACACGACCGACGGGGCATCGCCGACATGAGAGATGCCGTGGTAGATCTCGTCCATCAGCAGTGTCACGTCATGGCGTTCGCACCATCCGACGACCGCCGCCAGCTCGGGATCGGTGAGCTGGGTTCCGGTGGGGTTCGACGGCGAAGCGAGGATCAGCCCGTCGATCGGCCCCGCCGCGTCGAGCAGGTCCGGCGTGGGGACAAAACGCGTCTCGGGTCCAACACGGACGCCGACCAGGTCCAGGCCAAGGGCGGAGACGATGTTGCGGTATGCGGCGTAGCCCGGTTCGGTGATCCCGACGCGAGCCCCGGCGTCGAAGGCGGCAAGGAGCGCGAGCACCATTCCACCCGAGGCTCCCACCGTGACCGCGATCCGATCAGGGCCGATCGCCACTCCGTGGCGGTCCGCGTAATACCGACCGATACGCCTCCGCAACGACGGGAGTCCGAGGGCGTCGGTGTACCCCAGCCGATCCGACGCCAGGAGGCGGGCGGCCTCGGCGCGCACCAGCTCCGGTGCCGGCGTGGACGGCTGGCCGACCTCGAGATGCAACACATCGCCGGAGAGCTGATCCCGAGCATGGGCCTTCTTGAAGACCTCCATGACATAGAACGGGGGAATGCCCGCCCGACGTGACTCCTTCATCGCGGGTCCCTGAGAAGTCGCCCCGACCGGATGACGGCCACCGGCGCATCGAGCGCGTGGATGTCTTCGCGGGGATCACGTGCGAAAGCCACGAGATCAGCCGCCGCACCGAACCTGAAGTCTGTCGGTAGCCGCGCCACCGCCCAGGCGTCGGACGAGATGGCGCGGACCGCCTGATCCGCCGTCAAGCCGTAGTCGACGAGTCGGATCGCTTCAGCCGCTACGCGCGCCGACGGGACGCAGAGGTCCGTCCCTGCGAGAACATTGACGCCGGCCTCCTGAGCCCCGGGGAGAAGCGAACGGACACGATCCAGTCCCTCGGCGACGATCCGACCTGCCGTGCGTTCGGGTCCGAACTGGGCGACGACGGCCTCCATTCGCAGAACCGTCGGCACCCACATCCCCGACCTCGCTCCCAACGCGCGCACGTCATCGTCGTCGAGGAAGAGCCCATGTTCGATCGAGTCGACGCCGGCCCGGACCGCGGCCGAGGCCATGTCCGGCGCCATGGTGTGGATGGCGACACGAACGCCGGCGGCGTGCGCCACGCCGACCGCCGCAGCCAACACGTCCTCTCCGAAGTTGAGAACCGGCCCGAGGCCCTTGCGGGGCCAGTCGCCGACGATCTTCACCCAACCCGCCGAGTCTGCGGAAGCCGAACGGACTGCCTCCATCAGACCGGCCTCGTCGACCTCGACGGCGAAGCCAGGAAAATAGCCCGCCTCGGCCGCGATCATGCGGCCCGCTGCTTCGAAATGGGGCCGTTCGGTCGGCGGGACGTTGGCGAGCGTCAACACCGACGTGTCGCATGAACCCTTGTCGAAGACGAGAAAGACGCCGGACTCGACGGCAGCAAACGCCCGGCGGGCGATCCCCTCCGGCTCACCCGGAACGAGATTGGCCATGTCGTCGTGTGCGAGGTGGGCGTGGCCGTCGGCGAGTCCGGGCAGGGCCACGAGGTGGGACAGGTCGAGCACCTCGTCTCCGGACGGGTCGGCCCAGCAGCCACCCTCGGTTCCGCGCTCGACGGTGGAGCCGCTCAGATCCGTGACGATCACCCGCATCGGGTCAGCGTAGGGTCCGGACCTCCGCAGAGTAGGGGGCCGGCCCGAGTTGAATACAGGCATGCGTCACGCCGCCGCGGTCGCCCTGCTCGCCTTCGTGTCAGGCTGCTCCCTCCTGACATCCGCGCCCGAGACGAGCGCCGCCGAACAGGGGGCACCGTCGGCCGGATCCACTACGTCGACGACCGCCGCCCCCACCAGCACGTCGATTGCAGGCGACGAGCTCACCACGACGTCGTGTCCCAGCCCCGAGACGGGTTTCGCGCCGCTGTGCGAGGCATACGACCTCATCATCGCCAACTACGTCGACCCGGTCGACGACGACGAGTTGGCCGACGCCGCCCTGCTGGGCGTCCAGGCCCTCGCCCTCGCCGGGACGACACCCGGCCCGCTCACCTGCCCGGTCCCCGCCGACGCGTTCCTGCGCCTGTGCGAGGAGTTGGAAGCCCTCGATGTCGGCATCGATGCCCTGGAACCCATCCTCTACGGCATGGCCGAGTTCGGTCTCGATGCCAACAGCACCTACATAACACCCGAGGCCCTCGCCCTGATCCAGGACGAGCAGGATGGGAGCGTCGAGGGAATCGGCGCCCTGGTCACCACCGAGGACCGGGCGAGCGACGATCCTCCCAACACGACGTGCAGCATCATCACCGAGACCTGTCCGCTGATCATCGTCTCCACGTTGCCGTCCAGTCCGGCCGGCGCAGCCGGGGTACAGCCAGGTGACGTGTTCGTGGCTGTGGACGGCATTGCGGTCGTTGGGCTGTCTGTCGACGAGGTCACGGGACTCGTCAGGGGTGAAGCCGGGACCGATGTCGTCATCACCTTCGATCGTGGTGGCGAAGTCGTCGAGGTCACCATCACCCGCGCCGCCATCGAGATCCCGGTCACGGAGGTCGAATCGTTCGGCCAGGTCGGTTATCTCCGTCTCAACCTCTTCGCCGGCAACGCCGGAACGCAGGTGGAGGCCGACCTCAGGTCGTTGTTGGACGCCGGGGCTCGGACGATCGTGCTGGACCTCAGGGACAACCCGGGCGGCACCCTCGACGCCGCCCTCGAAGTGACCAGTGAGTTCCTCGACGACGGTCTCATCGTCCGCACTGTGGGACCCGACGAGGAGCGCAGCTATCCGGTGCGAGAAGACGGTGTCGCGACCGATCCCGGGATCGAGGTCATCGTGCTGGTGAATCGGGGCTCGGCCAGCGCCTCGGAGGTGCTGGCCGGGGCGTTGCAGGAGCGCGGCCGGGCACTGATCGTCGGTGAGACCACGTTCGGCAAGAACACCGTCCAGCAACGTTTCGCTCTCTCCAACGGCGGCGCCATGCGGCTCACGATCGCCCGTTGGATCACACCGGAGGGCGTCGATTTCGACGGAGGCATCATCCCCGATGTCAGCCTGGACCTCGACGCCTCGCTCACGCCGGCGGAGATCATCCCGCTGGTGGTCGGCTAGCCGTACCTGCTTCTCTCATGCCAAACGCGTCAGTAATGACGCGCTGCCCCGCTAAAAAGCCGGGTCGACGGCGGGGTAGGGGACTTGGCAGAAGCCGTGGTTGCAGTAGCCGCGGGGGTTCTTGGCCAGGTACTGCTGGTGATAGTCCTCCGCGTAGAAGAACGGGCCGGCGGGTCGGATCTCGGTTGAGATCATCCCGAAGCCGCCCTCGGAGAGCTGGCGCTGATAGAGGTCGCGGGAGCGGACCGCCGCCTCCTGTTGACGATCGGTGGTGGTGTAGATGGCCGAGCGGTACTGGGTGCCGATGTCGTTGCCCTGCCGATTGGGCGTGGTGGGGTCGTGGTTCTCCCAGAACTCCTTGAACATCGCCTCGAGCGACACCTCCTCGGGGTCGTAGACGACCATCACCGCCTCGGCATGTCCCGTCCGGCCGGTGCACACTTCCTCGTAGGTCGGATTCGGCGTGTGGCCACCCTGGTAACCGGCCGCCGTCGTCCACACGCCATCCAGCTTCCAGAAGTACTTCTCGGTGCCCCAGAAACAACCCATCGCAAAGGAGATGAGCTCGTGACCATCCGGGAACGGAGGAGTGAGCGGATTGCCGTTCACGAAGTGGGCCTGGAGGCGGCCGACCGCCGTCTCGCGTCCCGCCAGCGCATCGCCGGCAGAGACCATCGGATCTGAGTTCTTGGATCGCCCGAACATGGGACCATTGTCGCCCCCCGACGGCCCTAGTGGGCTCAGTTCCGTGATTGTTTCGATGCGTCTCGGCTTTCGTGCGTCGGGTCCGACGAATACGCTTGCCTCACCGATGGCTCTCCGACGTGGGCTCGCCGCCCTCACCGTCGCCTCGATGCTGCTCGCCAGTGTCGCCCCCGTCTCCGCCCAGGTCGACGAGGCCGAACAGCGCGCCCGCGACGCCGGCGAGCAGGTCGAGCGGGCGTATGCCGTGGTCTCGTCCGCCCAGGCCGACGCCAGCGCCGTGGAGGCCGCACTCTTCACGGCTCTCGACGAGTACCAGATGGCGGCGACCGACTTGGCCGCGGCGGGGATTCGCCTGCAACGGATCAGTGACGCACTGGTGTTCGCCGACGCCGAAGCGATCAACGCAGCACAACGGCTCGAGAGCCACACGGTCGCCGCCTACATGCAAGCCGTGACCAGCACGGCGAGCATCGTCTTCGACACCGAATCGGTCGAGGAGGCGATTTTCGTGGGTCAGGTCGTGCGCGAGTCCCAGGCCAACGCCCTGACGACGTTGAGCGACCTCATCTCCCAACGCAGCGAGCTCGAGCGAATCCGCGCCGAACACGCCGTCGAGGTGGTCCAGGTCGAGTCCCTCGAGCAACAGTTGGCCGCCCACACCGACGCACTCCAAGAGCTGTTCGTGGCCGCGAACGCGGAAGTGGCTGCGGCTTTCGCCATCGCGGCGGAGGCCGACGCCGCGTTCCGAGCCGCCCTCGATGGAGTCGATCGGGCGCTCGCCGAGACCGAAGCCGCCCGCCGCGCCGACGATGCGACGACGACCACGACCGCCCCCCCAACAGATTCGTCTCCAACCACCACCAGTTCGGGTTCGCCGACCACGACCGGTTCGGACCCAACCACGACCACCTCGACGACCGCACCGGCCGCCGACTGGCCGCCGATTCCGATCAACGATCGGGTGATGGCGCTGCGTCCCCTCGTCGAACGCCACTTCGCCGCCGATCTCGTCCTCGACGCCCTCGTCATCATCCAATGCGAAAGCCTCGGCAACCCCGATGCCGTGAACCCGTACTCGGGAGCTTCTGGACTGTTCCAGTTCATACCCGGCACCTGGGCGGTCGCCAGCGTCCAAGCCGGCGTGGGTGGCAGCTCCGTCTTCGACCCCGAAGCGAACATCATCGCCGCCTCGTGGTTGGCCGAGTACTACCGCGACCGCACCGGTAACCCGTGGCGACCGTGGTCCTGTGCCAGCCGGCTCTGAGCGCTGACGTTCGTCACGACACCGTTCGCAACTCGAAACGAGGGTGAAACAGACCTACGGCATCGTGGTGACCGCACCGTCAGACAGGGGGTCAGAGGACATGTCACAGGCAACCGTGATCGACGAGCAGTCGAGGGCACTCATCGACGGAGTGGCGGCGACGCTACGCCGCTTCGAACGAGACGCTGCCGGAGCCTCGGCGGAACCAGCGGGAGCCGCTCGTCGCCTCGAGACCTTCCAACGGGCCCTCGCCCGCGCACTCCAGGCGGCGCACCTCGAGACGTGCCAGGAACTGTCCTTGGGCGAGAGCGGGTGAGACGTTCCCGCGGCCGAACCCGTTCTACATGGGGATGGCCCGGCCGTCGTCGGCTCGAAAGAGTCGCAGGCGGCCGGGAGCCCACGTCAGTTCCAGCCGGTCGCCCGGTCGCAATGCGACCGGGCGATTCTTCGTCATCAGAAAGGTGCCGATGGGACTGGTCCCCAAACCGAACAGCACGTTCACGCTGGAACCGAGCTCTTCGAGACGACTGACCGTCCCGTGGATCGTTCTCCCAAATGGCGTCCCTGGTGGCGCAACCACGAGCTCGTGGGCATGAAGACCCACGACGACGCGGGTGCCGACATCGAGTCCGATGCCGTCGTCGATCCGACCGCGCTCGCCACCGATGGCGACGAAGTATCCGGACTCGGACACACCGACGGCCCCGGGAAACAGATTCATCGGATTGACGCCGACGAAGGACGCCACCGCCGTCGTTTCCGGGGATTCGAACACGGACCGGGGTGATCCGACCTGGGCGATGGCGCCATCGATGAGAACCGCCACCAGATCGGCCACGGCTAGGGCTTCCTCCTGGTCGTTCGTGGCGATGATGGTGGTGACGCCCTCGGTGTCATGCAGGCGTCGAAGTTCGCGGCGGAAGCGTCTACGGGCATGCCGGTCCGCACCGGCCATCGGCTCGTCGAGGAGGAGAACCTCCAACCCGTCTCGGGAGATCGCGCGGCCCGCCGCCACCATGCCCCGTTCCCCACCGGAGAGCGTGCGCGGGCGGCGCGTCCACAGCCCGGAGATGCCGGTCCGCCGCGCCGCGGACCGGGACACCTCCTCGACGTGGGCAGGGGTCGCCCCGCTGACCTGAAGCGGGAAGCGCAGATTGGCTCCGACGTCGAGATGGTCATAGAGAGCGTCGCCCTGGAAGACCATCGCCACACCCGGCAGAGCACCCTGATCCGCGCCCACCATGCGACCACCAACGGTCACGGCTCCCGTGTCGGGGCGTTCGAGTCCGCAGATCATCCGCAGCAACGATGTCTTGCCAGACCCCGACGGCCCCACCAGGGCAAGCAGGGTGCCCGCCGGGATCACAAGCTGAACCCCGGAGAGGATCTGGCGACCGGCGTAGCGTTTCGATACGTCACGCAGGACTACTTCGGTCATCGTCGAACGCTACGGGACCGACCGGTGCACTGAGCAGGGAGCTGCCGGGTTGATGCCAACATGGACCGATGCGCGTGACCCGCGGCCACGACACTCTGGGCGCCACCCCCGAAGATGCGGGGGTGAACTTCGGCGTGTGGTCGAGCGTCGCCACGGCGGTCCACCTCTGCCTCTTCGACGGCGACGCCGAGCACATCGTGGAGCTCCCGGCGCGAACGGGCAACGTGTTCCACGGTCACGTCGAGGGGATCGGTGCCGGGATTCGGTACGGATTTCGGGTCGATGGCCCGTGGGATCCCGTGCGCGGCCACCGGTGCAACCCGACCAAGCTGCTGGTGGACCCCTACGCCAGGCTGCTCGACCCTCCCCGCAGCGACACGCGGCTCCTCGTCGGACATGCCGCCGGAAGCCTCAATCGCGCCGATCACCGTGACAGCGCGCCCGTGGGGTTGCGGTCGGTGGTCGTCGACGGAGCCTTCGACTGGGGCGAGGATCGCCCGCTTTCCATCCCGCTGGCAGACTCGATCATCTACGAGACCCATGTCAAAGGCATGACGGTCGCCCACCCCGGCGTCCCCGAAGAACTGCGCGGGACCTACGCCGGTCTCGCTCATCCAACGGTGATCGAGCACCTCCAGGGCCTCGGCGTCACGGCCGTGGAGTTGCTCCCGGTCCACCAGTTCATCCACGACCAGTTCCTCCTCGACCGGGGCCTGCGGAACTATTGGGGCTACAACACCATCGGCTTCTTCGCCCCCCACCGCCAATACGCCGCCACCGCCGACCCCATCTCGGAGTTCAAGGGGATGGTTCGTCTGCTCCACGCCGGGGGGATCGAAGTCATTCTCGACGTCGTGTTCAACCACACCGCGGAGGGGAACCACCTCGGACCGACGCTCAGCTTCCGGGGCCTCGACAACAAGGCCTACTACCGCCTCGACCCCCCCGCCCACTACGTGAACTGGACCGGCACCGGCAACACCGTCGACCTCAGCGCGGACGTCGTCTTGCGCCTCGTGATGGACAGTCTTCGCTACTGGGTCGAGGAAATGCACGTCGATGGATTTCGGTTCGATCTCGCCACCACGCTGGGCCGTACTCACGCCGACTTCGACCCCCTCGGGGGATTTTTCGGGGCTGTGGCCCAAGATCCGGTGCTGGGTCACACCAAGCTCATCGCCGAACCCTGGGATGTCGGCCCCAACGGGTACCGGGTCGGCCAGTTTCCAACGCGGTGGTCGGAGTGGAACGACACCTACCGCGACACCGTCCGGGATTTCTGGAAGGCAACACCCGCCACGGTCGGTGCATTCGGTGATGCCGTCACGGGCTCGTCGCCGCTCTATGAGATGAGCGGTCGGGATCCGACTGCGTCGGTCAACCTCGTCACCTCCCACGACGGCTTCACGCTCCGTGACCTCGTGTCCTATGACCACACGCACAACGACGCCAACGGCGAGTCGAATCACGACGGGCACCAGGACAACCGGTCGTGGAACTCGGGTGCGGAGGGTCCAACCGACGACCCTGTCGTTCTCGAGATCCGCGCCAGGCGTACCCGGGCGATGCTCGTGTCACTCCTCCTCTCCCAGGGCGTTCCGATGCTGCTCGGCGGCGACGAACTGGGACGCACCCAGCAGGGCAACAACAACGCCTACAACCAGGACAACGACATCTCCTGGCTGGATTGGTCATCAGTCGATTGCGGACTCGCTTCCTTCGTGGGGCGATTGGCGACGTTGCGCCGCCGCCATCCGACATTCCGCCGCACCGCGTGGCTGCACGAACACGCCGCCGCTGACCGCGACCTGGTTGGCTGGTTCAGACCTTCGGGCGAGGAAATGACAGTCGAAGACTGGGGAGATCCGAACGGTCGATCGGTCGCTCTCTACCTGGCGGGCCAGGTCGTGCACTGCACCGAGGGAACAGTCACCGATCACGACGTCCTGCTCCTGTTCAACGGCGACCTTCACGGGGTGGGGTTCCGGATTCCCCCTGCGGTGGGACATGAGGAGTGGACCCTGGTGGTCGACTCGGCGCATCCGGAACGCACTGAAGCTGTGTCCGGCTCGGTGGAGGTGGACGGCCTCGGAGCCGTGGTGCTGATGCGCCCACCGGGTTGAAAGCCCCCCGGTCTCAGACCGGTTCGGTGATCACCGAGTTCTTGGCCACCGCGACGATGCCACCGTCGGAGATCTCGAAACCGCGCTCCAGGTCGCGCTCGGCGTCGTGGCCGATGACGGCCCCCGCGGGGATGTGGACGTTCTTGTCGACGATGACGTTCCGAAGCTGGGCGCCCTCGCCGACCACGACATCCTCGAGCAGCACGGTGCCCTCCAGGACCGCACCCGGATCGACCCGCACCCACGGGGAGAGGACCGAGTTGCGGACGTAGCCGCCCGAGATGACGACGCCGTTGGAGAGGATGGAGTCGGCGAGGTGGCCGGCGCCATGTTCGGCGACGGCCACGACCTTGGCAGGCGGCGCGGTGACATCACTCGTGAAGATCGGCCAGTCGGTGTTGTAGAGGTTGAAGACCGGATCGACGGACACCAGGTCCATGTGGGCGTCGAAGTAGGAGTCGAGGGTTCCGACATCTCGCCAGTAGGCGTGTTCACGCTCGGTGACCCCGGGAACCTCGTTCTGGCTGAAGTCGTAGACGTGGGCCTCGCCCTTGGCGACGAGGGCCGGGATCAGGTCGCCGCCCACGTCGTGCTTGGAGTCGTCCTTGAGGGAGTCTTCATGGATCAGGTCGAGCAGGACATCGGTGCGAAAGATGTAGTTGCCCATCGAGGCATGGACCATCGTGGGATCATCGGGAAGCGGCGCGGGATCAGACGGCTTCTCCCGGAATCGTTCGATCAGTGTGGAGGGGCCGCGTTCGATGATTCCGAAGGACGAGGCCTGCTCGATGGGCACGCGGATCCCGGCAACGGTGACTCCGGCGCCGGTCTCCACGTGCTCGTCGAGCATCTGGCGGGGATCCATCCGATAGATGTGATCTGCTCCGAAGACGAAGATGTGTTCAGGCTGTTCGTCGGAGATGATGTTCACGTTCTGCAGCAACGCATCGGCCGAGCCCAGGAACCACCGCTTTCCCATGCGCATCTGGGCGGGAACGGAAGTCACGTAGTTCCCGAGGAGGGTGGACATACGCCAGGTACGGGACAGGTGCACGTTCAGGCTGTGGCTCTTGTACTGGGTGAGCACGACGATCTTGCGGAACCCGCCGTTGACGAGATTGGAGAGAGCGAAATCGATCAGGCGGTAGTGGCCGCCGAAGGGGACACCCGGCTTGGCCCGATCCCGGGTGAGGGGCATCAGGCGCTTGCCCTCACCGCCGGCGAGAACCATCGACAGCACGCGACGCGGGTTGGCGCCTTTCGGAATTGCCACCAGGTTCTCCTTGCTCGATGCCTGTGCACCCTACCGAGTTGTCATTCGGTCCACCCGGCCCGAAAACGCCGGGACCGGAGCACCACCGCGGCCACCGTCACCACCAGGATCCCGCCCAGGGTCACCCAACCGAGCGGTGTGTTGCGCCCGTACGGCAGCGGGCTGAGCGGATCGGCAGTCGGTTGGTAGGTGAAGTCGAATGTTCCTTCGAACACAAACCCGTCGGCGGAAGGAACCGAATGGATCACGCGATAGCGTCCGGGCTCGACGAGGGCGCGGATCGGTTGGCGAACCACCGGGTCGGCCGGTCCCTCGGCCGGCCCCGTTGTCGAAATGGCGAGCCCGTCAGGGCCGATGAGCGAGATCACGGCGCCCGACGCGATCACCGGCTCGGGGAAGAGGAACGCCACCTCGTCGACCGTGCCACCGACTGTGACGCCCGGAAGCGGGCGAGAGTCGACGAACGTGCCGTGGGCCAATCCCGCAGCGGGGAAGACCATCAGGATCGCGAGCATGGTCCCGGCAGCGCCGCGTCGCATCGGCCGGCCGGTCAAGCCCGCGGAGCGAAGAACGTCACCGACAACGGCGGCACATCGAAGCGGACGGAGTGGGCGTGGCCGTGGGCGCCGTCGGTGCCGGCCGTCACGACGCCAGGCACCAGACCGGTCCCACCGAACTCTTCGGCGTCGCTCGACAGGAGCGTGGTCCAGGTTCCCGCGTCGGGAACGCCGACCTGGTGGTCCTCCCACACCTCGGGAGTGAAATTGCACACGACCAGGACGGGTGGATGGCCCTCGGCGCATCGCAGGAACACGATCGTGGACCGTGCGCTGTCGTCGGCTTCCACCCAGGCGAAGCCGTCCTCGTGCAGGTCACGGAGATGAAGAGCGGGGGTGCTCCGATACATCCGGTTGAGGGCAGCCATGAACGCGAGGACTCCCGCGTGCACCTGGTAGTCCAGGAGGTAGAAGGGGATCTCACCTTCGTGATTCCATTCGTAGGGCGAAGCGATCTCAGAACCCATGAACAGCAACTTCTTGCCTGGCAGCGCCCACTGGTATCCGAGGAGGGCGCGGAGACCGGCGAATCGCCGCCATTCGTCGCCTGGCTGTTTGTCGAGCAACGAACGCTTTCCGTGCACCACTTCGTCATGGGATATCGCCAGCACGTAGTTCTCGGTGAACGCGTACAGGCCACGGAAGGTGAGGAGACGGTGGTTGTCCTCATAGCCACGGAAGATCGGGTCCATCCCGAAGTAGCGGAGCGTGTCGTTCATCCACCCCATGTCCCACTTGTATCCGAACCCGAGGCCGCCGGTGTCCGTCGGTCGGGTCACGAGGGGCCAGGCGGTCGATTCCTCGGCGATGGTCTGGATCCCGGGGAAGCGTCCGTACAGCGACGCGTTCAACTTGGTGATGAACGACACCGCTTCGAGGTTCTCACGCCCACCGTGGATGTTGGGGATCCACTCCCCGTCCTTGCGCGAGTAGTCGAGGTAGAGCATCGATGCCACCCCATCCACCCGCAGGCCGTCGGCGTGGTAGAGCTCCATCCAATAGTGCGCCGAGGACAGGAGGAAGGCTCGCACTTCACTCCGTCCGTAGTTGAAGATGAACGAGCCCCAGTCGGGATGAAACCCCTGGCGGGGATCGGAGTGCTCGTAGAGGTGGGTCCCGTCGAAACGGGCAAGACCGTGGGCGTCGACCGCGAAGTGGGATGGGACCCAATCGAGGATCACACCGATACCGCGGCGGTGCATGATGTCGACGAATTCCATCAGTCCCTGCGGCGTTCCGAAGCGGCTGGTGGGTGCGAAGTAGCCGGTCGACTGGTACCCCCAGGAGCCATCGAACGGGTGCTCCATCACTGGCATCAACTCGACGTGGGTGAAGCCGGTGCTCTCGAGATGGTCTGCGAGACCCTTCGCCAACGCCACGTACTCGAGTGGGCCCTGACGCGACCACGAACCCAGGTGACACTCGTAGATCGACATCGGTGCGTCGAGAGCGTTGCGGGCGGCCCGGGTGGCCATCCAGTCGTCGTCGTGCCACAAGTGATCGAGGTCCCAGACGATGGAAGCAGTGTCAGGCCGGGTCTCCGCGTGGAACGCGAACGGATCGGCCTTCTCCAAGGGGCGGCCCCCGTTGCGGGGAACGATGAAGTACTTGTAACGAGCACCCGCGTGAGCGCCCATCACCTCGACTTCCCAGACACCTGACTCGGAGGCAAGCATCGGATCGCCGGCCGGGTCCCACGCGTTCCAGTCGCCGACAACCGACACACGCTCGGCGTTCGGCGCCCACACCCGGAACTGGGTGCGGTCCGTGTCGACGTGGGCTCCGAGGTAGAGATACAGACGCTCGTGCTCGCCGTTGTTGAACAGCCAGCGATCGTCTGCGGTGAACTCTCGGATCATTGGGTGGAGCCTAGGACTCGGTGGCTGAGGGTGGTGGGGCCTGCCGGCGGGGACAGCCGCCACCGGGCTAACGGGGCGAGGGCAGCTCCCGACGCAGTAGGCGGGCACACCCGGCGAGTACCGGGACGACCCCTCCCTTCACCCCGGACAGCCGGAACACGTCGCGGTACTCGAACGCCAGGAGTGCGGACGTCAATGGGCCGGCGTGCTCGCCCAGCTGGTGGGCTGTGAGGAAGAAGTCGGCGGTGCGCAGGGCCGGACGGGTTGCCCACCGAACGACGACGGGCTCGCTGTGTGATGCGTTCCGTGCCTGGTGTGGAGTCCGGCGGGGGATCGCGATCGCCCCGCCGGCGTCGACCACCCTCTCCTGGCCATCGACGACGAACCACATCGTTCCTTCCTCGACGACGAAGTGCTCATCCTGATCTGGATGGAAGTGGAGCGGTGGAAATCGGGAGCCCGGCACATACTCGACGCGCTGTTCGTGCAGTTCGCCGTGGGTGGTCGATCCGGTTCGCAAGAACGTGACACGTCCGTTCGAGTCCTCGAATTCGCGTTGGGTCACGCCGGCCTCCGATCGGCAGAGGGCAAGCGATCGAGCGGTGTCAGCGACTCTCGACTCTCCACACCGACCCTCCGATCGACACCAGATACAGCTCGCCGCCGCCGTCCACTCCGAACGAGACGAGACCGCCGGTGGACAACGCCGCCCAGGTCCGACGGTCCGAAGCCAGCCCGGTGTACCGAAACGACCGAACGAAGCCCGAGCAGAAGTCACCGTAGAAATAGTGCCCGGCGAGGGCTGGGATGGCGCTGCCGCGGTAGACGTGCCCACCCACCACCGAGCAGCCCTCGGCATGTGAGTACTCGACCAGCGGCAACACGAGCCCGTGAGGGGAGCAACCCGCCACGAAGCAGAGCGACCCCTCCATCAGCGGCCAACCGAGGTTCGCTCCGGTTTCGTAGGTCGAGATCACGTCGATCTCCTCGCGCCGATCCTGTCCGACGTCGCCGATGTACATCCGCAGGCCGTCCCATCCAAAGCGCCACGGATTGCGCAGCCCGAAGGCGAAGAGTGACGTCGCTCCGCTGTTCACGTCGAGGGCCGTGATGGCGCCGAGCCGCGTCGCCGGGTTCTGACCGTTGCCGAACTGGTCGCCTGACCCGCCGCCGTCACCGATCGCCACGTAGAGCCGGCCGTCCGGTCCGAACTCGATCATCCCGCCGTTGTGGTTCGAGGCAGGCTGGGGAACAGTCAGCAGCGGTCGAGCCGTCGAGCCGTCTACCCGATCACGGTCGGTCGACACGGCATACTCGACGACCTGGTTCGCCCCGACGCGGTCGGTGTAGTGGACGAACAGCCGCCCGCTGTCGGCGTATGAAGGATGGAAGGCCAGGCCCAAGAGCCCGCGCTCGCCTTCGGTGGACACCAGCGCGGAGAGGTCGAGGAAGGGGGCGGCGCGGACCGAACCATTCGCAAGGATCCTGATCCGTCCGCCCTTCTCCACGATGAAAAGTCGGTCGTCTCCGGGCGGGGCGGTCACGAACACCGGCTGGCTCAGCCCGCTGGCGACCGCCACCGGCTCCAACACCAACCCGTCGATGGACGGCCGGGCCTGAACGGGTGTCTGTGCGAGGTCGAAGGCCCGGGCGAGGAAGGAAGCCATCTCGGCGCGGCTCACCGCACCGGCGGGACAGTACCGGAGCGGAGCCGTCGAACAGCCCAGCGTCACGCCCAGCTCGAAGATCCGCTCCACGGCCCCGGCATGGAAGGCGCCGGGGTCGATGTCAGCGAACACGCCGGTCAGCGGCGCCACCGGTTCGACCCCCAACGCCCGCACGAGGAAGACCGCCATCTCCCCTCGAGACACCGCTGCATCGGGACGAAACGTGCCATCGGGGTAGCCCACCGAGATGCCCAGTGCCGCCAGCCGTTCCACTGAGCCGAAGTACCACCGTCCGGTGCCGACGTCGCTGAACGACGCTTCGACTCCGGTCAGTTCATCCTGGCCGAGGGCGCGGATCAGGAATGCAGCCATTTCCGCCCTCGTCACCGAAGCCTCAGGACAGAAGCGGTCTCCTACTGGGTCACAGCCAGCGGTGATTCCGGCCGCCCGGATGGCTTCGATGGCAGGTTCGTGGACCGATCCGTCGTCGTCGAGGAACGACCCACCCGGCTGCGTCGCCGCCGCAACCGGAAGTCCGAGAGCAGCCGTGAGTAGCGCCACCAGTGCGAACCGCCACGACGTCGATCGACCCATCGTCCCGAGCGTATCCGGTTCAGGCGGGGGACGACTGGGAGCGGAGTACCGCCAGGCCGATCACGACCGGCATCGTCTGGGTGAGGGCCACGCCGGCCCCGAAGAGCACGAGGCTGAGTCTCGCCAGCCAGGCGCCGGAGTCGACACGGGTCTGCAACGAGTCGAGCAGGTGGGAACTCTCGACGACGATCGACCCGTAGCCGTCGAGGACCACCGCGGCCTCCGCCAGTCGGGCTCGAATCGAAGCGAGGTCATCCGCGATCTCGACCGTCGACGAAGCAAAAGTCCCCAGGTCGGCGGCGACGGAGTCGAGCGTTTCCTGCTGGGTCCGCAGCAGCGTGGGGATGCGCTCCAGCCGTTCGTCGATCACCTCGATCGACTCATGCAGGGGAAAATCCGGGTCGTAAGCCACACCGAAGAACGCCAGGCCGCGCATGGTGGTGTCGATGACCCGGGCGGTGTCGACGAGACCGGGAAGCGACTCTCTGACCGCATCGACGGAGGCCGGTATCTCCTCGGTGACCACCTCGCCGAGGTTCCTCGTGATC
>DATKEC010000108.1:0-7062 GCA_035544575.1 Acidimicrobiia bacterium | reverse complement strand
GGCACCTCGCGTTATTACATGGACTGCCACACCGCGTCGTGCGGCGGATGCGGATGCGGTGCTTCCGGCACATGCGGCAATGAATGCGTCAACTGTGCCTGCCACTGCGAACTCGACAACTGCAACCTGTGGAAGACCTGCTGCACACGCTTCCGCTACGGACAGTGCAACCAGCATCTGCAGTGCATCGGACCGATCACATGCCGGGTCGTCACCTGCGTCCCGCCGTGGGAGTGGGATTCGACCTGCACCACCACCGATGCCCGCGACGACGCGACGAGAGGCCACGACGGAGCCTGCCTCCACCCGCCGCTGGGCCCGTACCGCGCCCGGCCCGGCGTGGTTCGCACCAACACCTGGATGCTCCGCAACACCCTCGATGCGGGAGGGCCGAACCAACAGTTCACTCTCGGGGCGGCGGGCGACACACCGTTGATGGCCGATTGGCTCGGCGCCGGAGTCGCCACCGCCGCCGTCGTACGCGGCGCCCGCCAGGGAACGATCGGTCGGAGCACCCTCACGTGGCACATCCGCCACATCGAAGGACCGGGCCTGCCCGACCTGGTCTTCGAGTACGGCCAGCCGGGCGACATCCCCGTCGCGGGGGACTGGGTGGGGAACGGAACCCACACCGCCGGCGTCGTGCGGGGCAATCAGTGGCTGCTCCGCAATCGCAACTCGGCGGGCCCAGCCGACATCACCTTCACCTTCGGCGAACCCGGCGACATCCCTGTCGTCGGCGACTGGACAGGCAGCGGCCGAGATGGCATCGGCGTCGTCCGTGGCAGCACCTGGCTGCTGCGCGACACTGCCACTCCCGGTCCACCGGACCATCAGTTCGACTTCGGTCCAGGGGGAATCCCGATCGTGGGCGATTGGTCCGGCAACGGTGTCGACACGCCCGGGCGTTTCGACAATGGCAACTGGATGCTCAGCAACTCACTGGGCGGAGGTACCGCCGACATCCAGTTCACGTTCGGTTCGCACGGGGACCGGCCGGTCGTGTGGAGGCGGCGCTGATGCTCACCCTCGTCATCGTCGAAGGCATCGTCATCGTCCTGCTGACCGTGCTGGTGGCGGGACTGCTGCGCTCCCATGCCGAGATCCTGCGCACACTCGACCGGCTCGGGGCAGGCGAGGACTCTCAGACCACCGGACGAGGCGGCGGTTTCGGCCTGGGGCCGACCAGGCGTTCCCAGGAGAAAGTGAGCACCGATTCGATCACGGGTGTGACCCTCGACGGCCAGACCCGGAGCATCGCCCTCACAGGGACGCGCGGCTTCGTCCTCGTCGCCTTCCTCTCCAGCGGGTGTTCGACGTGCCAGCCGTTCTGGTCTTCCTTCGACCGGGAACTCGATCTCCCCCATCCCGACATTCGGACAGTGATCGTCACCAAGGACGCCTCCGAAGAGAGCGCGTCAGACCTCGCGACTCTCGCACCCCGCGATGTGCCTGTGGTCCTGTCGTCGGAGACCTGGGACGCCTTCCGGGTACCGGGCACCCCCTACTTCCAGCTGATCGACGCCGGCGACGGCTCGGTGCTGGGCGAGGGTTCTGCTGCCAGCTGGTCCCGTTTGCTCGACATGATCCGTCGATCCATCGGCGACGAGAGCGCCGAATCATCCCTCCAGCGGACGACCGCCGAGCGCCTGGTCGACTCCGATGAGGAGCTGCGCCGGGCGGGCATCGTCCCCGGCGACGAGGTGCTTTACCGGAAGCCGGACGGTGTATGACGCTCTTCGCATCCCTGCTGGCGATCCTCGCCGCCATCCGTTCGAACTGGTCGCCATGAGGCGAATCGATGCTGTCCAGCATCCACCCGCTCGGCGAGCGGGCACGTGGCAACCGATGGGCCGTCACGGCAAGTGCCTTCACATTCGGCTCGATGGCCGGGGGCGGCGCGATCGGCACCGTCCTGGGTTGGGTTGGCTCGCCGTTGGCCTTCCGCGAAGAACTCGCGCTGGCGATCGTCGGCTTGTCAGCGATCATCGCCGGTGGTCTCGACCTCATCGGTGTCCGTGCGCCGGGCCCGACCCGTCAGGTCAACGAGCGTTGGATCGGCACCCTGCGAGGAACGGTCTACGGCTTCGGCTTCGGCGCTCAACTGGGGGCCGGTGTCACGACCTTCGTGGTGACGTGGACCGTGTGGGTCGTGCTGATCGCCGAACTGCTGTCGGGATCCCCCGTCTCCGGGGCGATCATCGGCGCAGTCTTCGGAGCGGGCCGAACGGTGGCACCGCTCGCCGCGGGATGGATCGACCGCCCTTCACGCCTCGGCTCGTTCAGCTCCGCGTTGGCGTCACTGGCACGGCCGGCGCACCTGAGCGCCGCGGTCGGCGCCGCGCTCATCGGGGCGACGGCGTTCTGGTGGGGGGTATGAGACGATGAGCGTGCTCCGAGCCGCCGGGATCAGCGTCGAGCTCCCGGCGGGATGGGACGGCGGGATCGCCGAGCGTGCCGTCCTCGAAGATGGCGCCGTTCGGAACTCGGTCACGCACCTGGCCAGCTTCCCACTGCCCGAACAGCGCGGCGACTACGGGGCCGGGGCCGTCGAGCGGATGGGGTGGACAGACGCCTTCATGGTCCTGCTCGAGTTCGGGCCGGGCTCGAGGACCGAGCCGCTCTTCTCGAGGCACGGCATTCCCCGCTCGGTCAGGGCCAGCGACTTCGGACGTGACACGCTCCAGCGCCGTATCGAGGGCCAGGGAGGCTGTCAGGTCTTCTTCCAGGAATCGGGACGTCCGTTCTGTCTGTATGTCGTGGTCGGTTCCTACGTCGATCGGGCGGACCTCATCCCGGCGATCAACGACGTACTCGGCCGGATCCAGATCACATGAAGCGTCTCGTCGTTCTCGGTGTCGTCCTGTCGATGATCCTGGTGGGCACGCCCTCGTTGGCAACACCTCTGTCCGGAACCTTCAGCGACGACGACGGAAACGTCCACGAGCCGAACATCCAGGCCATCGCCGCCGAAGGCATCACCCTCGGATGCGCGCCTGCCGCCTACTGCCCTGGCGGGATCGTGCGTCGCGACGAAATGGCCTCCTTCCTCACCCGCGCCCTCGACCTCCCCGTCCAGTCGAGCGGTCCCTTCTCTGACGTGGGCGGCAACATCCACGCCGGCGCCATCAACGCGATCGCGGCGGCAGGAATCACCCTGGGATGCGACACCGACCGCTACTGCCCGGCGGCGTCGGTCCGTCGAGACGAGATGGCCTCGTTCCTGGCGAGAGCATTCGCGCTGGCGGCGTCGCCGAGTACGTTCAGCGACACCGCCGGCAACACCCATGAACCAAACATCGGCGCGATTGCCGCCGAGGGGATCACGCTGGGATGCGCCGCCGACCGGTATTGCCCGGCCGATCCGGTTCGGCGTGATGAGATGGCATCGTTCCTCGCCCGTGCCCTCGACCTCGAGCCCGTCTATGTGCTCCTGGGGATGGCACAGGGTCTGCCGCTCAATTGCACGAAGGACGGGCTGACGTGCACCGGGGCGTTCGTGGTTCCGAACCGTCCCGCCTACGCCGTCTCGGAGGGCTTCTATCAGGTGCTGCCCTTCGTCGGCGACGAGCAACTCCAGTTCGAATCGAGCCGATTCGAGATCACCGTCAACGGCGCCGCGCGACCTCTCGACGTCGTGACGGTCGAATCCGGCACTTCGATCGAGAAACGGTACGAAGGCACCATCGCGCTGAGCCCCGGCGGCCACCAGGTCATTGGCCGCTGGTTCTGGAACGGCAGCCTGGTCCAGTCGACAGTCCTCAACCTGACCGTCCACCCCTGACGCCGCCAGACAAGAAGCAACCCTGGGTTCAGGACCACCTATATGGCGGGTTCGGCGTCCTAGTTTGCACTGGCGTCGAGACGGATCGGGAGAAGCCTCCCAGCACGTCGTCAAACTGGTGCGAGAAACCCGCCACAGAGGTGGTGTGGAACCCAGGGTTTGCAGTCAGCGGCGGGTGAAGGCGACGGGTTGGGGGGCGGAGGGCCTCGGGTGGCGGTCGCGGCCGATGAGGGCGAAGACCGTCTCCGACGCGTCCTTGGCGTGGTAGCTCGAGCGGACGAGAGGGCCCGATTCGACGTGAGGTATTCCGAGTCGCTCGCCGTAGGACTTGTATTCGGCGAACTCCTCAGGATGCACGTAACGGTGGATCGGACGGTGACGAGCCGTCGGCCGCAGGTACTGGCCGATCGTGATGATGTCCACGCCCACCGCCCGCAAGTCTGCGAGAGCCCCCAACACCTCTTCCTTCGTCTCGCCCATTCCTACGATCAGCCCCGACTTGGTGACGCTCCGAGGGTTGATCCACTTGGCACGCGCCAGCAGCGCCAGCGACCGGCCGTAGTTGGCGGACGTGCGAATCTCACGCTGCAACCGGAGCACCGTCTCGGTGTTGTGATTGAGCACCTCGGGGTCGGCCGAGAGCACCGTCTCGAGGTCGGCGCGCACACCCTTGAAATCGGGGATCAGGACCTCGATGTCGGTGTGCGGCGAACGGGAGCGCGCCTGGCGGATGGTCTCGGCGAAGATTCCGCTCCCCCCGTCGGAGAGATCGTCACGGTTGACCGACGTGATCACCGCATGGGACAGGTCCATCTGGGCGATGGCGTCCGCCGCCCGGAACGGCTCGAGCACATCGAACTCGGTGGGCTTGCCCGTCATCACGTTGCAGAAGCTGCAGGCCCTGGTGCACTTGTCGCCGAGGATCATCAGCGTCGCCGTCCCCATCCCCCAGCACTCGAAGATGTTGGGACAACGCGCCTCTTCACACACGGTGTGGAGGTCGAGACCGCGCATCATCTTCTTCAACTCGGTGTAATCGCCGTCCATCCGAGCGGTCACCCTCATCCACTCGGGGCGTGGCGGCTCGCCGGGCAGGCGGCCGTTGAAGAGCACCGGTTCCTCCGCCCGCTTCTCCGGGGAGAAGGTCCCAGACTCGAGCAGGCGGTCCACTTCGAATGAGCGCTCCCGTCCCTGCTTGCGTGTGAAGGCCCCCAGCTGGATCTCGTGGTCGACGTAACCCAAGACCCTCGCAAAGTGCGGCGCGACCACTTCGACGGCTTCTTCGATCGAGACGGTGCGGCCCAGGATCTCCGACACATTGGTCACGGCCCGGTCGGTGATTCCGCACGGATTCATCCGGCCGAAATAGCTCATGTCGGCAGTGAGATTGAGGGCGAAGCCGTGCATCGAAACCCGGCGGGCGACCCGCACACCGATCGCCGCCACCTTCCCCGAGTCAGTCCACACCCCGGTGAGTCCGGCTTCTCGCCGCGCCGCGACTCCGAGGTCTGCGAGCGCATCGATCAGAACCTGTTCCAGATCCCGAACGAAGGGAACGACCCGCATCGGGTCCTCCAACGTCAGGAGGGGGTAGCCCACCAGCTGGCCGGGACCGTGATACGTGATGTCCCCGCCCCGGTCGACATGGTGCAGCTCGGCGTCCCACTCGGACAGCGAAGCGGGGTCCACCAGCAGGTTGGACCCGTCGCCGTTCCGTCCCACCGTGTACGTGTGCGGATGTTCGAGCAACAGCAGGTAGTCGTCGGCGGTCCGCCCGAGATGTTTTCCTTCGTGGATGGCGCGCTGGAGATCCCAGGCCTCCGTGTAGGGAAGCCTGCCCAGCCATCGGGTCCGGAGTGTGGGTCTTTCGCTCATCGATCCTGAAACTCGGAGAACCGACTCACGCCAGTTCCTGTTCCCAGTCCCAGTTCTCGAGGTTGTCCTTGATCCGCTTCAGGAAGAGCACCGCGGTCGAGCCGTCGAATGCCCGGTGATCCCAGGTGAGCCCGAGGTAGCCGATGTGCCGGATCGCCAGGACGTCCTCGCCATCCGCGGACGTGATCACCGCCGGGCGCTTGGCCACGGTGTCCGTCGAGAGGATCCCCGTGTTGGGGAGGTTGATCACCGGAGCCGACATGAAGGAGCCGAACGGTCCGGGGTTGGTGATGGTGAAGGTCGAGCCGGTCACGTCGTTGGGTTCGAGCTTGCCTGCCCGCGCCTTGTCGGCGAGAGCCTTGATCTGGCGGGCCAGGCCCACCAGACGCAATCCATCTGCGTTGCGGATCGATGCCACCACGAGGCCCTTCTGATCCAGGTCGATGGCGATGCCGAGGTTGACGAACCGGTGGAACACGGCCTGGCGCTCCTCGAGGTGGAACTCCGAGTTGACGACGCCGAACTCACCGAGAGCATCGATGGTGGCCCTTGCGATGAAGGGCAGATACGTGAGCGAGAACCCCTCGGCGGCCTTGAACGCCTCCTTGTGCCGGGAACGAACCCGCTCGACACGTTCGTAATCGACCTCCATCGACGTCCACACGTGGGCGGCCGTCTGCTTGGACTTGATCAGGTTCTGGCCGATCCGCACCCGGAGACGGTCGAGCTCCACCACTTCTGACTCGCCCGACCGCGCAGCCGGGGCGGGTGGGGCAGCGGGCTTCGGCGCAGCCGGGGCCGCGGCCGGAGCAGGAGCGGGCGCAGGTTCGGCAGTAGCGGGAGCCGGCGCCGGTTCGGCGGCGGGTTGGGGTTCTTCGGCGGCGGGCTCCGCGGGAGCAGCAGGCGCCTGAGCGGCACCCGACTCGATGAAGGCTTCCACGTCCTTGCGGGTGATTCGACCACCCTGACCGGACCCAGAGATCCGTTCGATGTCGAGGTCGTGTTCACGTACGAGCTTGCGGACCACTGGCGAGAGCAGCCGATCCGACAGGTCGGGTGTCTCCGACTCCGCTGCCGGCTCGACCGCGCTCGCCGCTTCGGTCTCTTGCTCGGACTCGGCCTCCGCTTCCGGCTGGGTCTCCGCTTCCGGCTGCGGCTCGGCAGCAGCGGCGTCGCCGGAACCTTCCCCGGCCTCCCCGATCACCACCATCGGCGTCCCCACCTCGACCGTGTCACCCTCGGCAACCAGAATCTCGAGGATCGTCCCGCCCGCAGGAGACGGAACCTCGGTGTCCACCTTGTCCGTCGAAATCTCCACCAACACCTCGTCGACAGCCACCGAGTCACCCACCTGCTTCGCCCAACGCAGGATCGTCCCCTCCGTCACCGTCTCGCCCAACTGG
>DATKEC010000107.1:0-12627 GCA_035544575.1 Acidimicrobiia bacterium | reverse complement strand
ACCTTCAAGGCCACATCTGCCTCCTCGCACAGGGCTCAGAGGACAAGGATGCGGTCTCACTCAGGCGGTGTCAGACATGTCTCCGGAACGTCCGACATGTGTCCGGAACGATCCGTAAGCCATCTCCCCGGTTAGAACACCGGAGTGTCAGATCGTGAGTTGGAGGGTTCCTGACAGGGCTACGGACACTCTGATGAAAGGGTGACACCGGAGGGTGGACGTGCCCACGAGCCGCAACCTGCTCGTGAGAACCGACTTCAGAGGATCCTCGCTTGGCGCACGTTCGCAAGACCGACACCGGTACCTGGCAAGCCCGGTACCGAGCGCCCGACGGTCGAGAACGAGCGCGCAACTTCCGCCGGAAATTCGAGGCCGAAGCCTTCCTTGCCACTATCGAGGCCGACAAGCTGCGAGGCGAGTGGACCGACCCCCGCCGCGCCCGTATAACGTTCGGCGAGTGGAACACCCAGGTTCAGCAGAGTCGGGTCAACCTGGCCGCCTCCACTCGGGAGAACGACCGGTCGGTCATCCGCAGCCTGATCATCCCCACCCTCGGCCACGCCGCCCTGTCCACCATCGAACCCGGCCACATTCGCACCTGGGTCGCCGACCTCGTAGCCGCCGGCTACTCCCCCTCGACCATCCGCCGCGCCTACACCCTCCTCCAGCTCACCCTCGAGATGGCCGTCGACGACGGCCGACTCGCCCGATCACCCTGCCGCCGAATCGCCCTGCCCCGCATCGAGCAATCCGAGAAGCGCTTCCTGGGCATGGACGAAGTCGAACATCTCGCCGACACCATCACACCCCGCTACCGGGTGTTCGTCCTCACCGGCGCCTACAGCGGCCTCCGTCCCGGCGAAATGGCAGCGCTGCGCACCGATCGGCTCAACCTCCCCCGCCGCCAGCTTCGAGTGGAGGAACCGATCAAGACCCCCGCGGCACGCCGCACCGTGAGCTTCTCCCCATTTCTCGCCGAGGAACTCACTACACATCTCAAGACGTACCCAGGCGAGAAGAACCTCATCTTCACTGCGCCAGAAGGCGGACACCTCGACCTGCGCGTCTTCCGTCGCCGCTTCTGGTACCCCGCGGTGCGGGAATCGGTCGGCGAACCGATGCGTCCTCACGACCTCCGCCACACCCACGTCGCGCTCCTCATTGCCGCCGGCGAAGACCCGTACATCATCTCCCAACGACTCGGGCACGCCTCCATCCGCACCACCTACGACATCTACGGACACCTCTTCGAAGGCCGAGACCGACAGGCCGCCGATGCCCTCGAAGCCGCCCGGGCCCGATCTCTCGCGGACTCTCCGCGGACTCGGAACCGATCCGAAGGACCCTCACTCAATCTCTGAAACAGCGAAATCCCCTGCAAGAACAGGGGATTTCGTGATGTGGAGCTGAGGGGATTTGAACCCCTGACCCCTTGCATGCCATGCAAGTGCTCTGCCAGGCTGAGCTACAGCCCCAAACGAGGAACAGCGAGTGTATCAACCACCGTCTGACCGAGAAACTCCAGTGATGAACTCAGGCAGCGGACCTCGCGGTCACCCCTGGGCAGCGCCCACTTCGAGTTCGATCCGGGGTGCGTCGCCCCACAACCTCTCCAACCCGTAGTAGTTGCGTGGTGTCTCCTGGAAGACATGGAGCACGAAATCGCCGAAATCCAGGAGAACCCATTCGGCTTCGGCCATGCCCTCTCGCCGCAACGCCTTGCGGCCATGGTCACGGAGCCTCTCCTCGACGGCGCCGACCAACGCCTGGACATGCGGGCGGGACGTACCCGTTGCGATGAGGAAATACTCGGTGATGGACAACAGATCGCCGACCTCGAGCATCGTGATGTCGATGCCCTTCTTATCGGCCAGGGCGTCGGCTGCGACCCGGGCCATCTCCAGTGTTTCCTCGACGGGACAACCTCCTCGTTCCAGTGCTCGTACCAGTCTACAAGCCAGTCGACTTTGGCTCATCTGAATAGAGGCCACGGACGACCACCACATCGGCGACCCCGTCGGGGATCAGGAAGCGCCCCGAGTAACCCCGACCGAGCCAGGATCGAAGTTGGGTGCTGGAGATGTCCAGGCCCGGCATCTCCAGCCACCGCGCTTGCGGCACGGCATCGTCGACCGCTCGCCGGGAGGTGCCCGGACGGCCGACGACGGCGATCTCGACCCGATCGACCAGGTCGGCGCCGCGATGCCACGACCGGAGTCCTGCCGCCGCGTCCGCTCCGAGAACCAGGACCACGCCCTGGTCACCGAAGGATCCGACGGTGTCCCAGGTGAAGGTCGGGCCGTCCCGGTCGGCTTCGCGGGTGTCGACCTCGAAATAGGGGACGTCGCGGATCGCCGCCGCCAGCATCGCACAGCGGATGGATGCGGGAGTGACGGGGCGGTCGTCGGACTTCTGCCAAGGGTCACCGGCGGGGAGAAACGTCACGATGTCAACCGAGAGTTGTTCCCAGGCGGCCTGGGCGACCGCGAGGTGGCCGACGTGGGGAGGGTCGAACGTTCCTCCGAACAGTGCGCGCCGCAGAATCAGTCCTTCGTGACGAGTGTCGGGAGAATAGGTGCCAGCAGTCGCAAAGTGGCCCGTGTCCGATCGGGACACGCATGTGGCTCGGGGTCGACGTAGGCCCCGAATACGCGCACGCCGACGTGAAATCCGGGGCCGCCACCATGGTTTCCGGCACGGCCGATCGGATCGCCGCGCCGGACTCCGACACCGACGGTGGTCTCGACCGAAGCCAGGTACGAGACACTGACCAGATATGCCCCCTGCCGGATGGTGACGCTGCGTACGCCGGCCACCGACCCCGCATGGGAGATGATGCCGTCGAGCGGCGCATTGACCGAAGAACCGAACGGCAGGGCGACATCGACGCCCCAGTGGCCCCCAAACCGGCCTTCGGGGGCGAACGGCGCCGTGATCGGCCCCGGCAGGGTGATCAGACAGGTCGCGATGATTGCCAGCATCGTGTGATATCCCTTCTCCCGCCGCCGGAGCCACCGTACGACCCCGATGCCCGGCAGTGAAGGGACCAGGCGAATGCCCGTCCTGTCCCGAAGTGAAAACGCTTGCAGTGATCGACTAGTTTCTGTCTGTCGCACAGTGCGAGGAGACCGTTGGCGATGACCACAGCAAGAATCGGCCTGATGGGGTTCGGCCGCATCGGCCGCAACATGTTCCGGATGATCGCAGACCACCCCATCCTCGAGGTGGCGGCGATCGCCGACATCGCCGATCCTGCCGGCCTGACCTACCTGCTCAAGTACGACTCGATCCACGGTCGGTTTCCCAAACGACTCGAGGAGACGTCGTCTGGCCTGGTCATGGATGGCCGCGTGATCCCTTACCTCGCGGCACGCGAACCAGGTGACGCCGACTGGTCCGATCTCGGAGTCGACATCGTGGTCCAGGCAACGGGCAGCTACCGCACGGCCGCTTGGTGCCGCAAGCATCTCGAAGCCGGAGCCAGAAAAGTGATCCTCGCCTCGACCCCGCAGGACCTGGCCGACGAGATCCCGACGCTCATCACGGGTGTCAACGACGAAGTCCTCACCGACCACACCGACATGGTGGCCATGGGTTCGAACACCTCCAACGCCCTCGCCCCCATCCTCCGCATCCTGGATGACGCCTTCGGACTGGAACGAGCTTTCTTCACCTCGGTACACGCCATGACGAACTCTCAACGGCTGGCCGATGTCCCCTCGGCAGGCTTCCGCCAGAGCCGGGCCGCCGGAGAGAACATCATTCCCCAGGAAACGAACTCGCCTGAAATCCTCATGACGGTGATGCCTGACATGCGGGGCAAGCTGTCGGGAGCTGCACTCAACGTGCCCGTCGCGGACGGGTCGACCGTCGATCTGGTGACAGTCCTGCGCGATGCCACCGACGTCACCACCCTGAACGCCGCCATGCGCACCGCGGTCGAGTCGAAGTACTCGAAGGTCCTCGAATACTCTGCAGACCCGATCGTGTCCTCCGACGTGCGCCAATCCACGCATTCAGGGATCTACGACAGTCTCTCGGCGATGGTCATGGACGGGACGATGGTCAAGACCATCACCTGGTACAACAACGGGTGGGGATACACCGCCCGGATCGTCGAAGCCGCCGAGAAGATGGCGGACCACGCGTTGGGGGTGCCGGCATGACAGTGAAAGTCGCGATCAACGGGTTCGGGCGCATCGGGCGCAACGTGTTTCGGATCATCCTCCAACGTGACGACCCGAACGTCGAAGTCGTGGCGATCAACGACCTCGCCGACGACGACATCCTCGCCTATCTCCTCGAATACGACTCGGTGATGGGACCCCTCGGCCAGGACGTCGAGGTCGAAGATGGTGTGATGCGGGTTGGTCGGCATTCGGTGAAGATGCTCATGGAGGGCAATCCGCCGGATCTCCCATGGGCGGAACTCGACGTCGATGTCGTCGTCGAAGCGACCGGGATCTTCCGCAGCCGGGAGAAGCTCCAGTGGCACATCGACGCCGGGGCCAAGCGGGTCATTCTCACCGTCCCCTCCAAGGACGAGATCGACGAGATGGTCGTGCTCGGGGTCAATGACGAGGTCCTGGATGCGAACGACATCATCGTGTCGAACGCATCGTGCACCACCAACTGTCTCGCACCGATCGCCAAGGTCCTCGACGACGCCTTCGGGATCGAGCGCGGAATCATGACCACGGTGCACGCATACACCAACGACCAGCGACTGGCTGACGTGCCCCACGAGGACCTCCGTCGCAGCCGTGCCGCCACCGAGAACATCATCCCGACCACCACAGGTGCCGCCAAGGCGGTCGGCAAGGTGCTCCCTCGGTTGAACGGCAAGCTCGATGGCATGGCGATGCGCGTTCCGGTGCCGGACGGTTCAACCGTCGACCTCGTGGTCGAGTTGTCCCGCGACGTGACGGTGGAAGAGGTCAATGCCGCCATGAAAGCCGCCGCCGACGGTCCCCTCGCCGGGATCGTCCAGTACTCCGAGGACCCGCTGGTGTCCACCGACATCATCGGAAACCCCCACTCGTCGATCTTCGACGCTCCCTCCACACAGGTGCTCGGAGGGAACCTCGTCAAGGTGTTGAGCTGGTACGACAACGAATGGGGCTATTCGAACCGGGTGGTCGATCTGATCGACCGGCTCGCTGAATTGCTCCCCGCCTGAGCGAACCCATGCGAGTCGAGATCCGGCGCATACGCGCCGACGAAGGGCCGCTCCTGATGCAGGTGCGGCTTCTCTCGCTGCTCGACGCTCCCTACGCCTTCGGCGGAACCTACATCGACTCGATCCAACGGCCGGCCGACCATTGGAAGGCCCGCGCCGAGGCGGCGTCGGTGGGTGGTGATTCGGCGATCTTCCTCGCGCATGGCCCCGACGGCGTGGTGGGCATGGCGGGAGCATTCCAGGCGGAGGACCGAGATGAGTCGCGGCAGATCTTCGGGGTGTGGGTCGAGCCGATGTTCCGCCGGCAAGGCCTGGCCCGCCGACTGGTGGAGACAGTGATCGCCTGGGCAGAGACGGCAGGAGCCGACGAGAGCGAACTGTGGGCCAACGAGACGAACGTGCCGGCCGTGGGTCTCTACCGTTCGCTGGGGTTCGAGGACACTGGGGACCGCCAGCCGCTGGCTTCGGATGCCGCGGTGACGGAGATGAAGCTCGTCAGGCCAGCAGGTCGAGGACCGTCTGTCTGAAGTCGTTCGGCTGGAAGGGCTTGGTGACGAACGCGTCTGCTCCGCCCTCGTCCGCCCGACGCCGGGACTCTTCTTCGGCATGCGCCGTGAGCACCACGACGGGCAGGGACCTGGTGGCAGGGTCGTTGCGGATGTGATCGAGGACCTGCCATCCGTCCATGCCGGGCAGTCCGATGTCCAGAACGAGCAGATCGGGTGATTCGCTGCGGACGGCTTCGAGACCGCTCGGTCCGTCTTCGCTCATGTGGATGTCGAGATCAGCAGCCCGCAGACACACCTCGATGAGGCGGCGAATGACGGCTGAGTCTTCGATGACCAGGATTCGCTGACCCACTGACTGTTCCTCTCGTCCTAAGTCCTGCTGCGGTCACGATGACCGCAGAACTGCCGGATGACCGGCTACGGCGTGAACATCGGCACCGATCCGAGGTCGGTTGAGGAATATCTCCTCTGCCGTCCAACCTTGCGTGGCTGAGTCGCCACGCGCTCGACGAAGGTCTCCAACTGGCGGAGGTTGCGCACTTCGAAGACCTCGTCGCAGAACGTCGCGTATCGAGACATGACCGAATCCCCCGAGTCCCAATAGGCCTTCGGCTCGGGATTGAGCCAATACAAAGCCTGGCAATTGTCCGCGATCTCGGCCAGGTAGCGCTGGCGGGCATCGCGGTAATTGTTCCTCGCGTCGCCGGCGATGATCACCGTTGAACGCGGCGTGATCTCGCGGCCGTACTTGGCCGAGAACTGCTCGAGGGCGTGGCCGTAGTCGGAGTGTCCATCCAGCCATACGACGTCAGCTTCGGTCGTGATCCGGACGAGGGCGTCTTTGAAATCGATGCCCGGTTTGAGGTGATCGGTCACTTCGTCGACGGCATCGACGAAGACGAAGGCACGCAGCTTCGAGAACTGCGTCCCCATGGCGTAGGTGAACTGGAGTGTGAACCGGGCGAAGGTGGCCATCGATCCCGAGATGTCGCACAGCAAGAACAACTCGGGGCGGTGGGGCCGAACATGACGGAACTTCGGCTCGATCGGCACCCCGCCGGAGGCGAGAGACGCGCGCATCGTCTTGCGGAAGTCGAGCCGGCCCCGCGCGGCGAGACGTCGGCGCTGAGCAAGCCGGGCGGCCAGCTTGCGAGTGAGCGGCTCGATCACCTGTTCCAGATTCCGCAGATCGGTCCGGGTGGCGTGCATCAGGTCGATCTCTTCCACCAGCGGCTGGCGAAGAGTGCGTGCCACGGCTTCATGGCCCCGGTCCTCGACCAGACGCCGCCGGATCTCCTCCTTGATCTCCTCACGCAACCGCTCGATCCGCAAACCGGCCTCCTCGGTCACGAGGCGACGGGTCAGCTCGTCGATCTCTCCCTCCTGGGCGAGCATCGCCTCGATCAGCCGGTCGGTGAGGGCGTCGACGTCGAGCTGGCGCAGCGTGCGATACAGGTAGTAGGTGCCTCCGACGGGCCGCCCTGGCTCGATCCCGGCGAGGTCGTCGACGGCCTGCTGGGCGGCAGAGCGAAGCGCCGAGAAATCCTGGTTGCGCATCGCCTCGTACAGCGCCTCGATCAGTTCGTCGAGATCCATCCCGCCCCCTCCCCCCTGACGACCGCCGTCGACACTGCGACCAGGCGATTCGGGTTCGGACTGGTCGGTCGTCTCGAGATTGCGCCGTCGAGCGGCGAAGAACACTTCGAACGCGGTGTCGAAGGCCGGCTCGTGACGGGCGTTCTTGACGAGAGTGGCGCGCAACGTCTCCTTGAGTGAGGTCCGGTCGCCCAGGTCGATGTGGCGAACCGCGTTCATCGCGTCGATCGACTCGACCATCGAAACCGGCACCCCGACCTGGCGCAGTTCCTCCACGAAGGCGGAGAGCAGTCCGAGCATCTAGTCGGACAGCTCCTTCATCGCCCGTTCGATGTCGTTTTGGTACTTGAGCAGCACGTGGACCGTGTCTCCGATGACGTCGCGGTCGATGTGGTCGATGCCCAACGCCAGCAATGTCATCGCCCAGTCGATCGTTTCCGAGACTGACGGGGCCTTCTTGAGATCCATCTGCCGGATGGATCGCGCGACACGTGCGATCTCATCAGCGAGGTGTTCGGCGAGGCCCGGCACCCGCGCCCGCAAGATCTCTGCCTCTCGTTCGGGCGACGGATACGCGACATGGAGGAACAAGCATCGGCGCTTGAGAGCCTCGGAGAGCTCGCGGGTGTTGTTCGAGGTGAGAATGACCATCGGCCGCGTCGAGGCCGAAACGGTGCCCAGCTCCGGAATCGAGACCTGAAAGTCCGACAACACTTCCAAGAGGAGCGCCTCGGTCTCCATCTCGACGCGGTCGATCTCGTCGATCAACAGCACGACCGGCTCCTGGGAGCGGATTGCCTCGAGCAGGGGTCGGGCCAGGAGGAAATCCTCTGAAAAGATGTCGCCTTCGATCTCGGTCCAGTCGTGGTCCTGATCGGCTTGGATGCGGAGGAGCTGCTTCTTGTAGTTCCATTCGTAGAGGGCGCGTGACTCGTCGAGGCCCTCGTAACACTGGAGACGGATCAGACGCCGCCCCGTGACCTTGGCGAGGGCCTTGGCGAGTTCGGTCTTGCCGACACCGGCCGGGCCCTCCACCAGTACGGGCTTGCCGAGTGTGGCCGCGAGATAGGCGACCTGGGCGATGCGGTCGTCGGGTAGGTAGTCGACGGAGCGGAGGGCGTCGGCGACAGCCTGAGGGGATGAAAGCGCGGAGTCCATGAAGCACCGCAGGCTAGCGATCAGATGCCCACACTCCCCACCCACGTCCAGCGGGCCGGGACAAAAGGACTAGCGTTCCCCAGCAATGCGAATCGTCATCGTCGGCGCAGGAGCGGTCGGGTCGTACCTGGCCGAACGGCTCTCGAGCGAAGGCCAGGACGTCGTTGTCATCGAAGACGACGAGGACCGAGCCGCCGAACTCCAGGACCGCATCGATGCGCTCGTCATCACCGGCAACGGAGCCAGTCCGGCGACACTGCAGGAGGCGGGCGTCGAACGGTCCGATCTGCTGATCGCGGTCTCCAACTCCGACGGCGCCAACGTCCTCGCCTGCCACGTCGCCGCCGAACTCGGTGTGAAGCGGACCGTCGCCCGGGTGGAAGACCCCGATATGCGCGAGGCACTGGTCGGACTCGAAGTCGACTTCGTCATCGATCCCGGGGAGGCGGCCGCCAAGGAACTGCTCGCCCTGGTCCATCAGTCGGGCGTGTCCGAAGTCGTGGAGTTCGGTGGGGGCACCCTCGTTCTGGTCGGAGCCACCATCCCTCGCACCTCCCGTCTCATCGGATGGCCGCTCGCCGAACTGAGGGCGAATCGCGACGACTGGGACTGGGTGGTGGCTGCGGTCGTGCGCCACGGTGAGACGATCGTCGCCCACGGTGACACGGTCATCGAGGCCGAGGACCATGTGCTGGTGATGGTGGGGGCCGACGACGTCGAGCGAGCAACCGAGCTACTGGGCGTGCGCCATCGACCGGTGCGGCGGGTGGTGATCCTCGGCTCGACCCGAGTGGCTGAGTTGACCGCGCGAATCATGCTCGAGGACGGCTACGAGGTGATCCTCATCGACGAAGACCACGGTCGCTGCCGAAAGATCGCCGAACGCCTTGCCAAAGCACTCGTCATCAACGACGACCCGACCGACCCCGACACGCTCGGCTCCCTCAATCTCGACGATCGTGACACGGTGCTCGCGCTGACAGGCTGGGACCACGTGAACGTCCTCGGCTGTCTCGTCGCCAAAGCGCTGGGTGCCGCCACCGCAGTCGCCCGTTTCAACCGGATCGACTACGTCAACCTGCTCGCCGGAACCGGAATCGACGCCGCGGTGTCGAGCCGTCTGATCGCCGCCGGGGCGATCCTGCGTTTCGTCCGGAGGGGCAGAGTCCACTCGGTGGTCACGTTCAACGACACCGATGCAGAGGCCATCGAGTTGGAGGTGGCTACCACCTCGGCGGCACGTGGACGCACCCTTCAGGAGCTGCGTCTGCCTCGAGGGGCGGTGGTCGGAGGGGTACTCCGAGCCGGCGAGAGTTTCGTCCCGACCGGGACGACGACCATCGAGAGCGGAGACCGGGTGATCGTCTTCTCCATGCCGAAGTGCATCGACGAGGTCGAACACCTCTTCGGCAGAGAATGACGGCGACACGATCGAACCGGCGTCAGCGCGACACCAGCGCGTCGGCGATGGTCCGTCGGCTGTCGTTCATCGGGGGCCGCGTGGTCGCCGGCTCCGGGATCGCGATGCTCCCCGCTGCCTTCGTCTCCGTCATCTATGGAGAAGCCTCGACGGCGCTCGCAATCGCAGCAGCCGGGGTGATAACCATCATCGCCGGAACCCTCGGTTGGCGCCTGATCGGAACCCAGGGGGTGCTGACGACCAAGGAAGGCTTCGGTGCGGTGGGCCTGGCCTGGTTCGTGATGTCGGCGTTCGGAACGCTCCCCTATCTCCTCTCCGGCGCCATTCCGGGGATCACGGATGCGTTCTTCGAAACGGCGTCCGGTTTCACGACGACGGGTGCGTCGATCCTGCCCGAACCCGGCGTGCTCCCGCACGGGATCCTGTTCTGGAGGTCCACCACCCAGTGGGTCGGCGGCATGGGGATCATCATTCTCTCGATCGCGGTCTTGCCGCTCCTCGGCGTCGGCGGCGTCCAACTCGCCCGCGCCGAATCCCCCGGCCCGGTCCCTGACCGTCTCACTCCCCGGTTCCAGGAAACGGCCAAGCGGCTCTGGTTCGTCTACGTCGGCCTCACTGCGATACAGGCGCTCTTGCTGTGGGCGGGCGACATGACGCTGTTCCAGGCCGTCAATCACGCCTTCACGACCCTGTCCACAGGCGGATTCGGAACCGAACACACTTCCATCACCGGGTTCAGTGCCTACACCCAATGGGTGATCATCGGATTCATGTTCCTCGCCGGTGCCAGCTTTGCGCTTCACTACCGCGCTCTCCGCCAGCCGGGCGTGTATCTCAAGAGCGTCGAGTTCGGGCTCTATTCGATCATCGTTCTGGTGGCGATCGTGATCATCGCCGGCGGTCTCCTCGGCCCGGGAGTCGAAGTCGGATCCGCGATCAGGGATGCCACCTTCACCGCGGTGAGCATCATCACAACGACCGGATACGCCACCGCCGACTTTGGTTCGTGGCGACCGGCACTCCAGATCTTCGTGGTCGGTCTCATGTTCCTCGGCGGAATGGCCGGATCCACTGCCGGTGGCGTCAAGACTTTCCGCGTCGGCATCCTGTCGAAGGCAGCCGCGGCCGACCTACGACGTCTGGTCCACCCGCGGGGAGTCTTCATCACGCGGTTCGGCAAGGACCGCGTCCGCGACGAGATCGTCGAGAGCGTCCAGTCGTTCTTCTTGTTCTACATGTTCCTCTTCATGACCGGCACGTTCCTTCTTTCGTTCCTGGACGCGAACGCCAGCGAACGACTGGACCTGATCACGACTGCCAGTGCCGTGGCAGCTTCGCTGGGCAACATCGGTCCCGGTCTCGGCGAGGTCGGTCCCACCGCCCACTACGCCGGGCTCCCAGGCACGGGGAAATGGCTGCTGTCCGGTCTCATGATCGTTGGACGCCTCGAGATATTCCCCGTCCTGCTCCTGTTCACGCGAGACCTGTGGCGGCGATGAGCGCCGCCGGCGGAAACGGATAATCTCGACCTGATGCACATCGTGATCGCAGGGGCCGGAAGGGTCGGCACCGCGCTTGCCCAGCGTTTCAGCGCCGACGGCATCGACGTCGTCGTCATCGATCACGACGACGACGCTCTCGCCGCGCTCGGTCGGGGGTTCAACGGGGGAACCCAACTCGGTGAAGCCTTCGACGTCGCCACCCTCACGAAGGCGGGAACGGCCAAAGCCGACGTGTTCTTGGCGGTGACGAACTCGGACAACGCCAACCTCGTGGCGGTCGAGGTGGTCAAGGCGACGTTCGGTGTGGAACGGTCGATCGCCCGACTCTCCGATCCCGCCCGGGAGGCGGCCTACAGCGCCCTCGGTATCGAGTTCGTGGCCGGGACCACGCTGATCGCCAACCTCGTGTATCAGGACATCGTCGACGTCGAGTTCCAGCACCACCTCACCTTCGAAATGGGAAGCGACGTCGAGATGGTGGAATTCGTGATCAATCACGAGGCGGCGGGCCGAACGGTGGGCCGCTTCGAGGTGAAGGACCGACTTCGAATCGCGGCGATCCGACGCGGCCGGGAGGTGTTCATCCCCGGTACCCGCTTCGTTCTCGAAGAAGGCGACCTCGTGGTGGCCGCGGCCCGGGAAGGGGTCCGGAGGCGGATCGAATTCTTCGTGAAGGACGACTCGTGAGAGTTGTGATCGTGGGCGGCGGCAAGCTCGGAGCTGAATTGGCGGCGAGACTTCTCGACAGAGGTTCCGCGGTGATCCTCATCGAGCAAAACGAGGAGAGGGCACGACGGCTCTCCGACCTCACACGCGCCCTGGTGCTCACCGGGGACGGCACCGACATGCGCCGCCTCGAGAGCATCGACCTGCGATCCACAGACGTCTTCGTGGCGGTGACAGGTATCGACGAGGACAACCTCGTCGCGTGCCAGTTGGCGACAGCCGCGTTCGGCGTGCGCCGTGTGCTTGCCCGGATGAACGACCCTCGGAATCGAACCGCGTTCCGGGCGTTGGGTGTCCCCACGGTCAATGTGACCGACGAGATGACCGACATGATCGAGCGCAGCCTGGAACTCTCTGACCACGTCACCCGCTCGTTGCCGGATCGTGGTGATCTCGTGACTGCAGAGATCATCGTTCCCGACGGCTTTTCACCCACTTCGGTCACCAAGCTGGGTCTGCCGCCTTCGACGATCGTGGTGAGTGTCACCCGGGGAGACTCTGTCGCCGTCCCCGATGGCACGACCGAGGTCGAGGCGG
>DATKEC010000106.1:0-14383 GCA_035544575.1 Acidimicrobiia bacterium | reverse complement strand
GCGATCGTCAACCCGGATGATGGCGATGATGATGCGACGGCAGACAACATCTTGAATCTCACGCACGACGGCGGTGTCCCCGGTCTCGCCGGCAACTCGATCGGCATTCGGGCGAACGGACGCAACGCCAACGGCACACCGTGCTCGCAGGTCGACTCGAGCGAGACGTTGACGATAACGCCGGGGCTGAAGTTGGCGGGGGCGTCGTTCTCGAAAGCGCGTCTCGACCTCGAAGTGACCGGCAACGCCGTCGTGAAGCTGACGCTGTCCGACGGTGGCCAGAATTCGTCGATTTTCTACCTCCAGACCGGGACGAACATCGAACAGGCCCAGAAAGAAGAGATCGACTTCGACGAGACGACTCCGTACTTGGTGTTCACGAACCCGGACGACGATCCCGATCTGACCGACGCCTGCGCCGTGGGTGCCAGCTCCGGACCCAACAGCCATGCCAACGACAACTGCATCTGGACGGTCGAACCGGGACACGACTTCACCTCGATCGCACTGACGGTGACCGTCGGCACGGTGTCGCTCGAAGGCGGCTCTGACACCGGGGCAGCCAACACGACGCTCTTCTACCTCGCTCCGGACCGGCTCAACTGTGGCACCGAACGCACCTTCAGTGGCCCCGGCGAGCCCACTCTTACGGTCCTGGCGAAGAACGGCGACGCTGACTGCTTCAAGGACTTCACCTACACGGCAGGTCTGCGAGGCGTGGATGCAGACGAGCAGTTCGTGCAACTCGTCGCCTCCGGCACCAAGGTGGTGTTCCTGGAGAGGCTCGAGTTCATGCCGTTCGACGGCAGCAACCAGATCAGCCAGAGTCTGTACTACGACGACGAGCTGTTGAATCAGGACGACCCCGTCGCGACTCTCGCCCAGTTCTGTCTGCTCGATCCACGCGTTGCCGCCCCCGGCACGGACCTTGGGTACGTTCTCGACTCCCGCTACGACTCGGCAGGCGCCGAGGCCGGCCTGGTGCTGCCGTTGGACGAGTTTGGCGAGCGCGAGTCCACCTGCATCATCAACGCCGACTTCCTGACGACCGTGAGTGTCGATGGTTCGTCGCAGGTCGTGGCCGTGTACTACCTGTACAACGAGGGCGACGGGTTCAGGACCTTCAAGTAGCAGTTCGAAGGGAGTGGAGGAGGCGTTCGGCCTCCTCCACACCCTCGGGCCCATTCTCTGCTCCGCTCAAATTGGCGATGTCGGCCTTCAGCAGCAGCACCAGCGCCTCCTCGTAGGGGAGTTCCTGTTCGCGTGCGGCAGTGAGCGCCTGATCGGCGAGCACCGAGGCCCGCCCGATGTCGCCTCGCCCGGTGTACGCTGCCGCCTTGAGGCGTGCGAGAGGCACCTCGAAGTAGGCGGCGTCGCCGCCGCCGAGACGTTCCCCGTCCTCGATCGCCCGAATGGCTTCATCCACCTGACCGTCGGCCACCAGCGCTTCTGCCAGATGCACGGTGGCGTCCAGGGCGATTCCGGTGTGCCCTATCTCGAATGCCTCGTTGGTGAGCGCCGCCAGCGCGGCGGCGGCCGCCGCCGGGTCTCCCCGCTTGGTCGTGACCCTTGCCAATTGGGCATCGGCGAAGATGGCGAAGTCGCCGAGGTCGTGGGCCCGGAGCACCCGTCGGGCGTCGCTCAGGACTTCGACCGCCTCGTCGAGCCGATCGAGGCTGACGAGGACTTCACCCAGGTTGGCGCCGGCGAGGGCAGCCTGAGGCTCGTTGCCGACCATGCGAAAGGCATCGCGTGATCGTGCGTAGGTGGTGACCGCGTCGGCCCATCGGCCGGCGGCGTACGCCCGCACTCCGAGGTTGTTGGCCACGGTTGCCACTCCGAGCAGGTCGTTGGCGGCTTCGTAGATCGAAAGCGCCTTCGGCTCGTAGATGGCTTGGTTCGGCTGACCCAGGAGCTCATAGGAGTTGTCCAGGACCGTGTAGGCGCGGGCAAGGGCATCGGTCTCGCCGCTCTCTTCGGCCTCGATCGAGGCACGGGTGGCGAGGGCCAGCGCATCACGCGGTCGTCCCTGCTGCAAACGCGCCCAGGCACGGATCGACAGCAGGCGGGAACGTGCCATGGCGGCGTCGTTGCCCGGGACCGAGTCCACCAACCGGAGCCCCAAGGCGGTCTCGCGGAGCGCGGCGACGTACTGACCAATCCGCAGGCGGGCACGTGCGGCGTCGAGATGGACATCGGCGAGAAGCACCGGGTCGTTCCTGGCGAGGGTCCTGGCC
Organism: Acidimicrobiia bacterium; assembly: GCA_035544575.1. Classification (GTDB taxonomy): domain Bacteria; phylum Actinomycetota; class Acidimicrobiia; order Spongiisociales; family ZC4RG35; genus DATHWB01. The sequence continues at coordinate 12,146 of DATKEC010000106.1, read as the reverse complement.
GCCCGCAGTGCCCTCAGCGAATCCGCGAACAAGCCTGCCTGTTCACGCACCGCAGCCAGCGACCGCCAAGCTTCCAGCGTTTCCATCGACGCCTGGGTCCCAATCCGCCGGGCAGACTCGAGGGCCCGTTCGTAATGCCGCGCCGCTTCGACATTGGCGAACGCCGCCTTTGCCTTTTCGGCCGCGACGAGGCCGAACCGCCATGCCTTCTCGTGGTTTCCCGCCTGCGCGTAGTGCTGGGCCAGGAACTCTGCGACCGCCGACGTGTCGGTCCCGGCCAGCCGCTCGATGACTTCTCCGGCTCGGGCGTGGAGCTCTCTTCGCTTGCGGTACGACAGGCCCTCGTAGGCCACGTCGTGCATCACCGCGTGGCGGAAGCGCCACCGGTCCGGCCCGTCTGACGTCACGAAGCGAGAAAGGGCTTCGCGGGTGGCTGCGTCGAGTTCGACGTTCTCGGGCTCTAGCAACTGATCGAGGACCACCCGGCGAAAGCTTCGTCCGAGGACCGACGAATAGCGCAGAACCCGGCGAGCCAGCGGCACGACGGTGTCGATCTCGGCACCGACGACGGCGTCGAGTGAATCGGGGAGCGACTCTGCGCTTCCCGTCTCGCGTATCAGCCTCAGGATCTCTTCGAGAAAGAGCGGATTGCCGCCAGACCGGGCGACGACGGCGTTCAACTCGTGGTGGCGGAGGGGCGTCGCCTCGGTGGCCTCCAGCGCGATGGTCCGTGTTGACTCGAGGTCGAGGCCGTCCAGCTCGATACGGACGTTGGCGGCCTCGTCGGTTGGCGGTCGGCTGGTGACGAGTATCAGCATCGGGCGGCCGCCGAGCTTTCCGAGAAGGGTGGCGGTGGCGGCATCGATCCAGTGGCGGTCCTCGGCGACGAGCACGAACGTGCCAGGGCACGCCGCCGCCAGGAGGTCCGAGAGTGCCCTGGCGGTGCGATCCGGCCGAAACCGGGGCTCGATCGCCTGGGTGAATTCCGTCTCGGGTATTTCGATATGGGCGACATCGCCGAGCAGCGGGAGCATCGACACCAGGTCAGGGGCGAGACGGACTACTTCGGTTCTCAGCCTCGCGGCCATCTCGGTTTGGTTCGTCCGTTCGATTCCGAGGAGGCGGCGGAGCGGGTCGCGCAGTGCCCAGTACGGGTTGTCGCTTCCGTTGGCTTCTCCCTGGATTCGGAACTCCGTGACGTCCGCGACCTTCAGGGCTTCCTCCACGAGACGCGTCTTGCCCATCCCGGTCTCGCCGATCACGACGAGGCGGACCTCGTTGCCTGCGGCCACGTCGGAGATGGCGTCTCTGATGGCGTCGACTTCGCGCTCTCGTCCCCTGTACGGCAGGTAGGCATGAGATCCCTCGGCGCGCGTTCCCTCCTCCGCGCCGACCGCATATGCCTGGACCGGCTTCGACTTTCCCTTCACGAAAAACGGTTCGAGGGCGGTGGTCGCAAAGAGCGTCCGGGACCGGTCGAGCACATTGGGGCTGGCGAAGACCTCCCCGGGTGGTGCGGCGGCCATGAGCCGTGCAGCCAGGTTCACGGTGTCGCCCATCACCGTGTACGTGCTGCGGAAGGTCGTTCCGATCTCGCCGGCGAACACATGGCCCCGATTCACGCCGATTCGCAGGGAGAGAGCCGTTCGCCGGTCGGCGATCGCACGGACGGCGCGCAACATTCGTCCTTCATCGTCGACGCGTTTCATGGGGGCGCCCCCGGTGAGGATGATTTTGCCCCCGTCCGCATCGATGTCCGTTGCCAGAAACGTGATCTCCTCGGGATCCACGCACTCTTGGACCGCGGTGATCAGCTCTTCGAGGTGGCCGGCGACCAACGCGTGGGATCCTGCGGCCATCGCCGCGCCGATGCCCTTGAACTTCACGAATCCGACCGTCGCAACTCGGTGCTCGGGTTCGGCTTGGCCGTGAACCAGGTGATCCCGGAGCCCAAGAGGCACGCCGGCCGCCAGTACGTCGGGCTCCACCGCTCTGCGAAGAAGTACCCCGGCCGGCTCGGAGTTGGCTCGACGCCAGCGCAGCAGGTGTCCGGGCCCCTTGCTGTCGCCCACCGCCGAGCTCGCCAGCTTGGCCCCGAGCTCAGGGCTGATGAGGATCTCGCCGGCGTCTGCGGCGGCCTCCATCTCAGTGGTTCTCGTGGCTGTCTCGCCGGTGATCACGAGTTCTCGGTGCGACTCTCCGACCAGGTAAAGGTCGATCGGACCCGTATGGAGCCCGACGGACATTCTGAGAGGGATCTTGCCGACCGACGTGGGGATCTGCGTCGCCTGTCGGAGCGCGGCTCGCATCTCGACGGCCGCCGACACGCCCTGCACGGGATGGTCGGTGCCTTCGAACATGAGGAGCAGCGCATCGCCGCCGAACTTGAGCAGACTTCCGCCCCGGTCATAGGCGAGCCGGAGCATCTCTCCGAAGACGCGATCGAGGACCTCGGTGAGTTCTTCGGCTCCGATTCGGCCCCGGCGCGCCAGCTTCTCGGACAGCATGGTGAAACCGGAGATGTCGACGAAGCACAGGGTGCCTTCGATCTGACGGAAGCTCGTGTCGCTGCCATCCATGTCCCACTCAGCTGCCACCCTGGGAACGAACCGCTCGAGCGAGCCCCGCGCTCTCACCTGACCTCGATGACCATGCCCTCGTAGAACGCATCGGTGTTCGGGAACTCGGCTCGGGCCATCGCCACGATCTTGTCGATCTCGTCGTCGCTCCGTGAGGGATCGTGGCTGGTGAGGATCAGTCGACCCACCTGGCATTCCTTGGCGAGGGCGACCGCTTCGGCCCAGGTCGAATGTCCCCATCCGACCTTCCCGGTCTCGTACTCGTCGGGGAGGTACTGGGCGTCATAGATCAGGACATTTGCACCCTCGGCGATGGCGCGCAGCTTCCGATCAGAGTCTGCTTCGCCGTGTTCGACATCGGTCGCCAGGGCGAGGGAGATCCCGTTGCGTTCGATCCGATAGGCGGTGACACCGTCGGGGTGGTGGAGACGGGCGGGCGTGATGAGGAGGTCTTCGATTTCGAAGGGCTGGTCCTCGACGTGATGGAAGCGCTTCTGGGCGGGGGTGGAGCGGAAGTTGACGGGGAACCAGGGGGGACGCATGACGATGTCGAGGGCGTCATCCATCCGCATCCCCGCCACGTGATGACCGTAGAAATCGAACCGGTTGGCCGGGTCGTAGAACGGCTTGAAGAAGGGAAGCGCAAACGTGTGGTCCCAGTGGAGGTGGGTGACCAGGATCGAGAAGTGGAGCGGTTTGCCGATGGGAAGCGTGTCGTGGATCGCCAAGGCGCCGGTGCCGGCGTCGAGCAGCAATCGATGCTCGGCGGAGAGTTCGATCTCGAGACAGGTCGTTCCGCCGCCGTAACGGTGGAATTTGGGTCCGCTGACGGGGACGGAGCCACGACAACCGTGGCACGTGACGGTCAGGCCGGGAGAGTGGTTTTGATCATGGGGCACAACAGCAGTGCAGCATACGGGCTTGGGACCCTTCGTCCCACGTCAGATCGCGACTCATGTGGCTCGGCCTCGCCGGGCGAGGTATTCGTGCCAGATGAGTTGGGCTGCCGTCGAGCGCAGGGGGCGCCACGGTTCACCGAGGGCTTTCAATTCCGCCGCTGCGGGAGGTGCGGAGAGGCCCAAGACCTCGGCGGTCCCAACCTGGAGTGCCCGATCTCCCGTCGGCCAGATGTCGGGCCGACCGAGACACGACAGCAGGAACACGTCGGTGGTCCACGGTCCGATTCCCGGAAGTGCCAGCAGCGAGGCGCGTACCTCGTCATCGGCCAGGTCCGCGAGTCCGTCGATGTCGATGCCTCCTGAAACCTGGGCGGTGGCAAGGGCACGCACGTAACGAGACTTCTGTCGGCTGAAGCCGATCGCTCGCAGCGTGGCATCGTCGAGACCCAGTACGGGCGCTGGTTCCACCGGGACCGTCTCTGCCAGCCGGCCGTATGCCGCCGCAGCAGAGCTGAGAGAGACCTGCTGTTCGAGGATCAGGAGCACCAGTGTGGCGAACGACGCCGGGCGACGGAAGACGATCGGGCGGCCATGGCGCTCGACCACCGCCCCCAGTCGCGGGTCGGAGGCGACGAGCCGGTCAATGGCGGTGTGGTGTTCGAGGCCGGGATCCATGGGGCCGGTGAACCTAGTGGTGTGTTGCTCAAGGAGGGGGCGGGGTCCCCGAGCACAGAGCGTCATCTGGCAAGGACTTCCGACGCAGTCGCACTTGGTTGTTCGGCGAGGGACCGTCGCGCACCGCCGACATCGAACAGCACATCAACGTCGGTGTTCACGGACCCCGGTCTGTGCACGTGATCTTGACCGGCTGAGACTCGGCGGCGTCTCAGCCGAGCGAATGGAGCACCGTGTCGTGGACCCTTTCGACCGACGGGATCGCCATGTCCTCGAGCGCCTCGGCCGCCGGCAGCGGAATGTGAGGCGTCGTGATACGTACCACCGGTCCGTCGAGATCCCAGAACGCCTCTTCGGTGACGATCGAGGAGACTTCGGCTCCCCACCCGCACAGCCGTGGGTTCTCCTCGACCGTGAAAAGCCGGCTGGTCTTCTGCACCGAGCCCAGGATCGCTCGGGTGTCGAGGGGGACCAATGAGCGGACATCGATCACCTCTGCCGAAACCCCGTCAGCCGCGAGCAGGTCTGCGGCAGCCAGGGCCCGCTGGGTCATGTAGGCGAGCGTCACGATCGTGCAGTCGGACCCCTCCCGGAGGATCGTGGCGGTGCCGAGTTCGTCGACGATCTCGCCTTCGGGAACCTCGCCCTTCGTGGCGAGCAGGGACTTGTGCTCGAAGAAGACGACCGGGTCGGGATCCCGCACCGCCGCCGCCATCAAGCCGACCACATCGCGGGGGGTGGACGGCGCCACCACCTTGAGCCCGGGAATCATCATCGCCCAGTTCTCGACGCTCTGTGAGTGCTGGGCGCCGAAACGGGATCCGCCGCCGTTGTGGGTGCGCACCACCATGGGGACCGTCATCTGACCACCCGTCATGTACCGGCTCTTCGCCGCTTCGTTCGCCAGGATGTCCCAGCAGACTGCGAGGAAGTCCGAGAACATGATCTCGGCGATCACCGGGATCCCGGTCATCGCCGCTCCCATCGCCGCTCCGAGGATCGCCTGTTCGGAGATCGGAGTGTCGCGGATACGTTGGGGACCGAATTCGTCGAGCAGTCCAACCGTCGTCTTGAAGACCCCGCCGGCGGCGGCGATGTCCTCGCCCAGCATCACGAGATTCGGGTCGCGCCGCATCTCCTGGGCGATCCCGTGAGCGACTGCGTCCCGATAGCTCAGTTCCGCCATGCAGCACCCCCGTCCGCCCACACATCAGTCATGAGCAGTTCGGGTCCTGGCGGTCGACCGGACTTGGCGAACTCCGTTGCCTGGTCGACCTGATGGGCGACCGCTTGGGAGATGCGTGACAGGTCGGCCTCTGGCACGCCGAGACGCAACATTCGACGGTGGTAGAGCGGGATCGGATCGTGTTCGAGCCACGCCGCAACCTCCTCGGCCGGGCGGTACTTGCCGGGGTCGGCCCGGGAATGTCCGCCATGGCGGTAGGTGACGGCTTCGACCAGCGCCGGCCCGTCGCCGTTGCGCGCCCGAGCGAGGGCAGTCGACGCCACCTCGAAGACCGCGTCGGCGTCGTTACCGTCGACCAGGATCGGCTCGAGGCCGTAGGCGGCCGCGCGATCTGCCGCGGGGTGTTCGACCGCAGTGATGAGGTCGATCGGCGTGTACTCCATGTAGAGATTGTTCTCGCACACGAACACGATCGGGAGCTTCCAGATCACTGCGAAGTTGAGGGCTTCGTGGAACGCGCCGATGTTGGTGGTCCCGTCACCGAAGAAGCAGACGGCCACCTGATCGGTGCCGCGCATCTGGGCCGACCATGCTGCCCCGTTGGCGATGCACAGATGCGCGCCGATGATCGCGTAGGAGCCCATCATCCCGTGTTCCACCGAGGTCAAGTGCATCGAGCCGCCCTTGCCCTTCAGGATTCCGTTCTCCCTGCCGAGCAGCTCTGCGAGGACGCCGCCCATGGGAACCCCGCGTGCCAGCGTGTGGGCGTGTCCCCGGTAGGTGGCGAAGGTGTAGTCGTCGGGGCGCATCGCCATCCCGAACCCGGTGGCGATGGCCTCCATGCCCAGGGAGAGGTGGCTGGTCCCCTTGACCAGGTTCTGCATGAAGAGGTCGTAGGCGCGCTTTTCGACCTGACGAAGCTCTTGAAGCATCCGGTACATCTCGAGGCGGGTCTCCGACGGGACAACGATCGCGTCGTTGGCCGTCTCGTCGGCCATGGTCGGCACCCGTGCGGGCCGCGTGGAGTAATCCACCAGCCGCGGGTCGAACTCACTCATCAGCCACCATCACCTGTTGCCACCTTGCCTTCCCCTGACGTCGATCGTCGCTTGATTATGGCCGTGGCGGCGCCATCGGGACACACGATCGGTCCCAGCCTGTGATTTGTCCCCGCATCGCGCAAACGATTGTAGGCCCAGCTGGGCTACCATCGTCCGCCGTGAGATCCGGACGAACGCCCCGTCGCCTGTGGAGGTCATCCGGAGTAACCGGCCGGTGAACGGGATCGCATGGGCGATCGTCGCCGGGATTTCATTCGGGCTCTTCCAGGCGGTGAACCGACGGGCCAACCAGGCTATCGACGCCTTCCGCACGACCTTCGGTGTGGTCGTCGTCGGGGCTGTCGGTGTCGGTGTCGTCGCTCTCGTCAGCCAGGATCTCGCTGCCGCCCGCTCCGCCCCGCTCGCCTCGTACCTGTATTTCGCCGCCGCCGGCGTCGTCCACTTCTTCGTGGGATGGACGCTGCTGGCCCTCAGCCAGCAACGCATCGGCGCCGCCCGCACCGGAGCCGTACTGGCCTCTACTCCCCTGATAGCCAGCGTGCTGGCGGCGGTCGTCCTCGACGAGGCGCTGGGGGCGATCACGTGGCTCGGAGTCCTCCTGGTGACAGCCGGTGTCGCCTTGCTGTCGTTGCGCGGCGGGGTTCCCGGCGTGGCTCGGACGGTGCCGTGGTTCGCCCTCGCCGCCGCCGCCAGCTGGGCCACCAGCCCCCTGTTCATCCGGAAGGGCTTGGAGGGCCTCGGCGCTCCACTCGTGGGAGTCACCGTCGGCCTCGTGGGCGCCGCCGCTGCCTACGCGCTCTTCTTCGCCGTTCGCCGACAGCTCACCGAAGACCCGACCGGACTCGCGAATGGGTTGGTCAGGAAGTGGATCGTCATCGCCGGTGGCGTGGTCGCCGTCGCCATCGCCGCGCAGTGGACTGCATTCGACCTCGCCCCGATCGGGGTCGGATACGCCCTCATGCAGCTCGCCGCTCCGGTCGTGATCGTGGCAGCTCCACTGATCGTCGGCGGCGAGATGGAGCGGGTCACACCAGTGCTGATCGTGGCGGTCACCGCGATCGTGTCCGGTTCGGCCATCGTGGCGGTCACGGGTTGACCTCGGCGCCGGACTCGTCCGTCGAGTAGTTCCGAAGTTCCGGCATCCACCGCGCGATCGCCAGGGCTCCGATCACACACGCCACCCCTCCGGATACCACCGAGAAGCGAACGGAGGCCAGCGCCGCCACCAAGCCGGATTCCACATCGCCCAGTCGCGGTCCTCCGGCCACGACTGCCAGATGAATCGACGAGAGTCGGCCGCGCAAGGAATCCGGCACCGCCATCTGCAGGATCGTGTTCCGGAACACGGCCGAGACGACATCGGCGGCACCAGCGAGCGCCAGGAGGCCGAGTGCGAGTGGAAGCGACCCGACCAATCCGAACGTCGCGATCGAGACGCCCCAGACGATCACTGAGACGATCACCGCCCGGCCGTGTCGTCGAACCATGCCGACCCAGCCGGACGTGGCCGCCGCCAGCATCGCACCCACCCCGGGAGCGGCATAGAGCAGGCCAACGGTGGATGCGTTCCCACCGAACATCTCGGATCCGATCGCCGGGAAGAGCGCCTGGGGCATGCCGAAGACCATCGCGTTGATGTCGATGAGAAAGCTCGCCTGGAGAAGACGTCGCTGCTTGACGAACGTGAGCCCTTCGGCGATGGACCGCCACCCGAACTTGGTGCCTCCGCCTTCGGGCACGAGTGCCGGCATGCGCGTGAGCACGACGCCGCTGATGATGAAGAGGCCACACTCGATGGCAAAGGTCGATGTCAGACCCATCGTCGCGATGAGGACGCCGCCGACTGCCGGGCCGACCGCCCGGGCGACGTTCGCCAATGTCTGGTTCAGGGCCAGAGCCGACGGGAGAAGGCTGCGTCCCACCAGGGCGGGGAGCACTGCCGACCGAGTCGGGGAGTCGACCGCGGAGACTGCCGCGTTGAGCCCGCTCAAGACGTACAACGGCCACACCCGGGGGTCGTCGACCGCCGCGTTCCAGGCCAGTCCGGCCGCGGTGGCAGCCAGCACGATCTGGCTGACCGCCAGCAGCTTGCGCCGGTCGACCGCATCGGCCACGGCACCGCCCACGAGCGAGGCTGCCAGCAACGGGACGAATTGGGCGATACCGAGCAGACCAACGGCCAGGGTCGATCCGGTGATCGCGTAGATCTGGAATGGCACGGCCACGACCGTGAGCTGGCGGCCCAGGTGGGCGGTCAGAGATCCCAGGTACAGGAGCCGGTACGCGGGGGACTGGCGGAGCGGGGTGACATCGACAACGAGTCGCCGCCCGATCGAACGGAGCCGGCGATCGGTCATCGCCGCAGTGTCCCACACGCGCATCCGACCCCGACCGCTCCCCGGCCTCCGGGTAGGCTCGCCGCACCCGACCGATCCAGACCCATCTACGCAGGCACGATGAGTAATCGAGTAACCCTCCGCGATGTCGCCCACGAAGCCGGCGTTCACGCCTCGACGGCCTCGCGAGCCCTCAATCCCGAAACCCGGTCCGTGGTGAACGACGAGACGGTCGCACGCGTGCTCGTCGCGGCCGAGCGACTCGGCTACCGGCCCCACCCGCTGGCGCGCGGTCTGCGCACGAACCAGACGATGTCGGTCGGGATGGTCATTCCCGACATCGAGAACCCGCTCTTCGGTCCGATCGTGGCCGGGGCCGAGTCTGTGCTCGGTGGACACGGGTATTCGCTCCTGATCGCCAACGCCGAGGGGAGCGACGAAAAGACGTGGCCGGTGCTGCAGGCCCTGAACGAGCGACGGGTCGACGGGATGATCATCGCCACCGCATCGCGTTCGGATCGAGCGGTCAGGGCGCTGCGGGACGAAGGTGTCCACATCGTGCTGGTCAACCGTTCCACCGAGGACCGGGTGCCATGCATCGTCGGTGACGACCATGCCGGCATCGGCCTGGCAGTCCGCCACCTCGCCGATCTGGGTCACCGTCGGATCGGACATGTCGCCGGACCCCAGCACCTGTCGACCGGCGTGGGTCGACACGAGGCGTTTCTGGCGTGGATGAACCGCCTCGACCTGGTCGTCGGCACCGAAGATGTCGAGGTGGCGGACTGGTACCAGGTGATGCCCGGCTACGAGGCGGCGGCGCGCCTGCTATCGCGTCGGCCCGACCTCACCGCGGTCGTGGCGGCCAACGACCTCATCGCCCTCGGCACCTATCGCGCGGTGCGCGAGAGGGGCGGTGAGGTCGGCGTCGATGTCTCCGTCACCGGCTACAACGACATCCCGCTGCTCGACCTCATGCAGCCTCCGATGACCTCGGTGCGGGTGCCATACCGGCAAATGGGGGTCGAAGCCGCACGCATGCTGCTGACGATCATCACATCGGGACCCGGAAGCGATGCTGTCGCCTCCGTCGAACTCGCCCCGACGCTCAGTGTGCGGGGCTCCTCCGGTCCGGTCTGATCACCAGTCGGCTGCGATGTACTTGGTCTCGAGGAACTCGGCCATCCCTTCGTGTCCGCCCTCGCGGCCGAGGCCGCTCTGCTTGACGCCGCCGAACGGTGCGGCCGGATCCGAGATGAGTCCACGGTTCACTCCGACCATCCCGGCTTCGATCGCCTCGGCCACCCGCAATGCCCGCGACAGGTTGCCGGTGTAGAGGTACGAAGCCAGGCCGTGGATGGTGTCGTTGGCGAGACGGACCGCGTCGTCTTCGCTGTCGAAGGCGACCACGGGCGCGATCGGTCCGAAGATCTCCTGGCTCAGCACCGGGGAGTCGGCGGCGACGTCGCCCAGCACGGTGGGTTCGAAGAAGAAGCCCGCTCGGTCGGGTGCGTTGCCGCCGGTGAGAACCGTGGCGCCGGATCCGGTCGAGGTCTCGACGACGCCGACCATGTCTTCCTGGGCGGAACGGTTGATCAGCGGACCGAGATCCACCCCGGGCTCCAGTCCCGGTCCGACACGAGTTGCTGCCATCGCCTTCGAGAGCTTGTCGGAGAACTCCTTGGCCACCGAACTGTGAACATAGAACCGGTTGGCGGCGATACAGGACTGACCACCGTTGCGCATCTTGGCGATCATCGCCCCCTCGACCGCGGCATCGATGTCGGCGTCGCCAAAGACGAGGAAGGGAGCGTTTCCTCCCAATTCCATCGAGCACTTGACGATCCGTGCCGCCGCCTGCTCGAGGAGCACCCGGCCCACTTCCGTCGAGCCCGTGAACGACAGCTTGCGCACGCGGTCGTCGGCGAGCATGGCTCCGACCACCTTGGACGAACGCGACGACGGAACGACATTCAGGACTCCGGCCGGCAGGCCGGCCTCGGCGAGGATGTCGCCGATCGCCAGCGCGGTGAGGGGCGTGTCGGAGGCGGGCTTCAGCACCATCGTCGTCCCTGCCGCGATCGCCGGTCCGATCTTGCGGGTGGCCATTGCGGCGGGGAAGTTCCAGGGCGTGATGAGGATCGCCACGCCGACCGGCTGGTGGATGGCGATGATGCGCTTGTCGCCACCGGGGGCCGTGAGCAGAGAGCCGGCGTTGCGCACCGCCTCGCCCGAGTACCAGCGGAAGAACTCGGCGGCGTAGGTGACTTCGGCCTTGGCCTCCCCGCGCGCCTTGCCCATCTCGAGGACGATCAGCTCGGCGAGTTCGTCCGCTCGAGAGATCATGATCTCGAACGCCCGCCGGAGCACCTCGCTCCGCTCCCGCGGCGAACTCGCGGACCAGCCGCCGAGGGCATCGGCGGCCGCGTCGATGGCGGCGGTGGCGTCGTCGACCGAACCGCTGGCGACGGAGGCGATCGGCTCGGCAGTCGACGGATCCAGCACCTCGATCGTTTCACCGTCGGAGGAGGGTTGCCAGTCGCCGCCGATGAGGAGACCGGTCTTTCCGGAGGCTGTGAGTTCTTCGAGCACGGTCATGAGGAGAGTCCGTCGGAGACGTCGCGGTTTTCGGGTTCGATGCTACGACCCGAGGCACGGGCCTGCTTCGTGAGGAGCGACGCGAAGTCCTCGTCGCCGTATCCGAGGCCGATACCTTCGACGACGATCGAGTGGACCAGCGCCGAGGTGGGCAGCGGGATGTCGTTGGCGATCGCGGTCGACAGGCCGAGTTCGAGGTCTTTGCGCAGCAGGTGCCAGGTGAAGGTCGGCGTGTAGTCGAGGTTGACGAACGCCGGCGTCTTGTAGCGCGTGAACACCGATCCCATCACCGAGTCGTTGAAGAATTCGAGGAAGTCCGCCCGGGAGACTCCGGCGGACTCCGCCAGCACAGTGATCTCCGCCAGGCATTGGGTCACCACACCCAGCATCAGGTTGTGACAGATCTTCACGAGCCGAGCTTCGTCGCCGGCACCCACGTAGGTGACTTTGGCGCCGAACATCTCGATGAAGCGCCGGGCAGTCTCGTAGGCGTCGGACGGTCCGGAGGTGACGACGGTGAGTTTGCCCGACTTCACGACCTTGGGGTTTCCGCTGACCGGGGCGGCGATCACGGCGGTGCCGTGTTCCCGGGCCAGACGGCTGAGTTCGCGGGAGGTGGCGGGGTCGATCGTGGACGAGTCCACCAGCACCGCCGGCCGGGCGTCGGTGCGGCTGAGAACTCCGCCTTCGCCGAACGTCACTTCGAGGACATCCTCGGGTCCGGCGACCATCGTGAAGACCACCTCGAGTTCGGCGAGGTCGGCCGGCCGGTCGACGACGACGGCACCGTGTTCGGCGAGAGCCTCGGCTTT
>DATKEC010000105.1:0-5342 GCA_035544575.1 Acidimicrobiia bacterium | reverse complement strand
CTGCCGGCGCAGCCGCCGCATGTGCTTCCACCGAACTCGTGGATGGCGAACGCGCCCGGTTCGACCCTCTTCATGCCGATGGGAGATGCCAGCGAGCAGGTGCTGGGACTCCTGGCGATGGCCATCGCCAACGGCAACGTGATCGTCGATGATCGAGCCGGGCGCCTCGCTGGCACGCTGGACCAGTTCGTTCGCAGTGGACTGCTCGACGAAACCAAACGAACGCCGCTATCCGTCCTCCACCAGATGGCCTACGAAGCGAACACCGCCGAACTCAGCTTCATGGCACACAACATGGTGCTGACCATGCAGGCGATGGGACTGGGCGGCTTGTTCTTCAACGGGGTCAACCGATGGAGCGTGCTGGGCGCCTTCGCCGGCGACGGGATCGACGGACTCGGCTTCCGGTTCGTCGACGACGGAAGTGGGTCACCGCCCAACCCGGTCGGCCTCGACGGTGTCTACGAAGCACTGTGCCCGCCGTACCAGCCCGACATGCGGACCGCTGCAGAGGTTTACGTAAGACGCAAGTTCGGTCCGGGCGGGACCTACGACCCGTCGACCCCCGGGCCGTGGAAGCGGGCCGCCGAGATCAAGAGCGGAGTCGATCCGTACAGCGATGAGTTCAGGACCTGTCTGGGCGAGGTCGCCCAGTACATCTACGACACGCACGGCCGATTCCCCGCGACATTCACGACGATGGTTCTCACCGGATACGTGCAGGTGGTCCACATCGACACCGAGTACTACGACGCCCACTTCCAGCCCGGTGCATACCTCGGGTCGCATCGCGAACATTGGAACCAGTGGCATTCGAGTTGACGAGGCTCACACTGACGGCGAGAACTCGAAGAACCCTGGGTCCGTGGGGCGGAGAGTCGCATGGCTTACTGCGATGAGTTCCCCGCCGGACGCTCGGGCCAGCCCCTCTCCGAAGTTCGTCATCAGGTGATCGTGGTTCCACACGAAGATCGGACGGGCCATCGGACCGATCAGGTTCATCCACCACCTGGGAGTCTCGACCAGCCAGGTGAAGGAGAGGTGGACGCCATCATCCGACGGTCTGTAGACGAAGAGCCCGAACCCGGTGAGGTCGCCGCTCGACTCGACGAGGATCATTCCCTCGCCGGTCTCGACGATCTCGGTGTCGTAGGTGAATCGGTAAAAGAGCGGAGTGGCGATGGTGTTTCGGTGGCGGGCGCCGACCGTACCCGAGGGGGCATCGCTGAGAGGCTCGATCCGCCTGGCCCACTTCCACCATGCCGGCCAGTTGACGATGTCCCGGAGCGTGGTGTCGACCGCGGCTGGTTGCGAGGCCAAGTCGAGCGTGGTTACGAAGTGATACCGCGTTCCCATGGCCAGGGAACTTACCGCGCCGACCGACCGCCCTGCAGGAAGTCACCCCACGAGAGCGAATGCTCGTACGGGGAACGTGCCGATCAGGCGCACGGGAGCCGGGACGGCGAAGAACCGGAACGATTCGGGCACTGCGTCGAGTCCCGTGAGGTGCTCGACGATCGGAATCCCGGCGGCGAGCAGCGTCGAGTGGGCTGGTCGGATGGATGGCCTCGTGTCATCGATGTTCACCGAGTCGATGCCCACGAGGGCGGCGGCCCTCTCCACGAGGAGATCGGCTGCCTCGGCGGAGAGATGCGGGTGCTCAGCTGCTCCGTAACGCTCGGTCCGCCAATGCACATCCCATCCCGTGTGGAAGAGCACGGCGCGGCCCTCCACGTCCAGATCGGCCAGTAGGTCGGGCCCGATCCGCGGTTGGTCGGTCCGCACGCACAGGCCCTCCAGATCCGCACACGACTCCAGGCTCAAACCTGCGATGTCGTATCCCTCCGGGAAGCGGTGGAAGGGCGTGTCGAGATAGGTGCCGGTGTTCGCCACCATCTCGATCGTCCCGATGTGGAACTCGGTTCCAGGGTCGTAGCGGTTCCTCGACTCCTCCCTGCTCAGATGGGTTCGGAGCGTCGGACCAGGCAGGCCGGGGTAGGTCGTCATGCCGGCCTCGATCGGGTGGGACAGGTCGATGAGGAGAGCCATCAGTTGAGCCTATTCCCGGGTGATTCCGCCAGCGGTCATACTGAGCCGAAAAGGAAACCACGTGATCGCCGAGCCGCCCACCGCCGAGTTCACCACCGCCCGCCTCGAGGCCTTCTTCGATGCCTGCAATCTCCACGACGTCGACCTGATCGCCGGCTTCTTCACACCCGACGGGGTCTATCTCGCCTCGGTCGGTCCCGATGACGACGGCACCGTGTTTCGGGGTGTCGATGCGGTCCGGAGCGGGTTCGACGCCTTCTTTCGGCGCTATCCCGACGGCCTTTACACCGACATCGACCTCGCCGTCTACGACAGCCGCGGTGTTGCCCAGTGGACCTTCACCGCCTCGACGCCCGGCGGTCCCACGATGTCGTACCGCGGTGTCGACCTTTTCCAGTTCGACGGCGACCGCATCTCCCTCAAGGACGCCTTTCGCAAGGAGCGCTCGCAGCCCATCGGCTCGTGAGTTCCTCGCACGGCCGCGATACTGACCCATCGAAGAGCCGAGGTGGACGTCGGCGAAACTGCTGTATTCGGTGACGATGTCGGCGGATGGGTTCATCGCCGGTCCGGGTGGCGACATGTCGTGGTTGACCGAGTTTCTGGGACCCAATCCGGTCGTCGATGAGCTGATCACTGACATCGGTGCACTCCTCCTCGGAAACCGGACGTTCCGCGGCGACGATCCCCACAAGGGCACCGACCACGAGGGCGAGCCGTTCGGTGGGGGATGGGACGGTCCCCAGTTCGTCGTCACCCATCATCCGCCGTCTGACCCGGTTCCGGGTGTGACCTCTTTGGACGATCTCGCCCGCGGCGTGACAGCGGCGGCGTCGGCGGCAGGGGAGAAGTACGTCAACGTGCTTGGCGCGGACATCGCTCGGCAGTGCCTCGAGGCGGGCTTGCTCGACGAGATCCTGGTGTTCATCGTTCCGGTCCTGCTCGGTGACGGGGTTCGCCTGTTCGAGTCGCCCGGCGGCACCAACATCCGACTCGTGAGGCGACGCACCACGACCGTGCCCAATGCGACCATGATCTGGCTGGACGTTGTGCGGTAGGGGTTGGGCTCGCCCGGCCCCTGACTCTGAGGCTGGTGTGCCAGGAGTGGGCTTGCCGCGGGCGGTGCTGTCAGGCCTGACCCGCCGCGATCGCGGTGGCGGACTGGCGTGTAGCCGCCAGCGGGAGGATGACGGTGAAGCGGCTCGAGCCTCCCTCTCGGGCGTATCCCACGTCGGCACCCATGTGGCGTGCCAGGGTAGCGACGACCGCCAGCCCCAGTCCCAGGCTGCCTTTGACCGTCGCCGTCTTCCCGGGGTGGGCGAAAGACTGGAACAGCCGCGTGACCATCTCGGGCGGCACCCCCTGGCCGTCATCGATCACCGTGAGTAGGTAGTGGTCGTGCTCGACGATGCCCAAGACCGCAACGTTGGGCCCGCCGTGGGTGGTGGCGTTGGCCAGCAGGTTCCTGACGATGTGTCGTAGCCGTCCGGGGTCGGCGGCCACCATCGCCTCGGCGCAATCTGATGCGACCGTCGTGCCTGTTTCCCGCATGGCGAGAATGACATCCTCGATGACTTCGGCCACCGGGGTGGGCTCCACCCGGAAGGCGAGGAGTTGGGTGTCGGCGCGGGCTGCGACCAACAGGTCATCAATCATGCGGGACAGCTCGCCGGTCTCCCCCAGGATCGTGGACATGCCCTCTTCCACCAGTTCGGCCGGTGCCCCGCCCCGGCGGCTGGCCTCGAGCACTGCAGCCGCAAAGCCCTGAATGCCCGTGAGAGGTGTTCGCAGCTCGTGGGACAGACCAGCGATCAGATCGTCCCGCGCCTCGGCCAGTTCCCGTTCCGAGCGCAGTTCTGCTGCCAGCCGTTGTTCTTCCAGTCGGCGGCGGGCAGCTCGTCGGAACAGCAGAACGGCAAGCGCCGGAGCTACCAGCGCGACCGTGAACGAGGAGAGGCGGGCAATCCGGCCGGCTTCGGCCTGTTCCAGTTCGATCCGGGCGGCGATCTCGGCCGACGATGCGGAGAGCCCATCGACCATCTCGCGCACCGGAGGGAGCAACGAGGTCGTGAGAAGTTCGTCGGCGGTATCGATCTCACCCCCGAGTAAGAGGGCCTCGAATTGGTCCACCGCCTGGCCAACCACGTCGAGTGTTTGGCGGTCCTCGGGCCTGAGTGCTCGCTCGGCGTTAGTCATGTCCTCGACGCTCTGGCGCGCCGTGAGCGCTGCCCGCCGGACCACCTCGGTGGCGTCGGTTGAGTACGAGGCCGAAGCGACCAGCGCGATCGCCAAACTGGCCCGTAGGGTGGCGGTCTGGCCAATGACGTACTCGGTCTCCCGCAGCATGAGGGCTTCTCGGGCCACGCGGTCGGTCTGGTCGGCGCGAGCGAAGGACACGGCGGCGGCCAGCACCAAGAGCACCAGCAGTGCCGCGGTCGACCGCATTGCGTTGTGGCGGACGAGCGAAGGAAGCCGCATCGATTGGGGTATCGGCCGGATTTAGGGACGGCTTGACGTTCAAGTGTGGGAGCCCGCCGGCCGATATTGGCGGGGTGAGGCTTCTCGCTGTATTCGGGCTGGCAGTGGTCCTGTCCATCGCCGCGCCTGCCTGGGGTCAGATAGGCCTGGTGGAGGACTTGGCGGACGACCTGGTGGAGGAGGCGGATGGGCTGGTGGAGGATCTGGCGGATACGACCGGGGACCTCGACACCGGCATCGGCATCATCGACGACACCGTGGACACGACCGTCGACGAGGTGGGCCGGGTGGTGGACGATGTGAACGGCACAGGTGAAGAGCCAATCGATCCCGAACCCGAGCCCGACCCGGAACCTCCGCCGCCCGCCGAGCCGGAACCGACCAGGTCACCTCCAGACACCCGCCAAACACAGGTGGCCTCGGACGACCGGGAGGCAGCCGCACGCGAAGACGACAGGGCAGACCCGCGGTCGCTCGTAGAGGCGGCCGAGCCTGTTGAAAAGTCAGACGACGACGAGGTGACGGCCGGCGCGGGCCGTGGCCTCGATGGCCGGCGCACGTTTGACACCCTGGCCGCCAGTCGCAAACTGACCGCGGCCACTACCGATTCCGCGTCGACCCTGTTCGACCGGGCTCTCGACTGGCTCACCTCGTCGGGGTCGCTGCTCGCGATACTCGCCGGGTCGCTGCTCGCGCTGCAGGTGCTCCTGCGGGCGTTGCTGTCGGCCGGGTACGGTCTGGTGGCACCGGCATCCCTGCTGGCGGCGTTCCTCGCCGTCTCGCTGCACGAGCGGCGCCAGCCAAGAGAGGCGATG
>DATKEC010000104.1:0-8567 GCA_035544575.1 Acidimicrobiia bacterium | reverse complement strand
TGCTCCACGGTGAGTCCCGCAGCGACCCGAACGCCTTCGAAACGGTCCTCACGTTCGCGCCCGACGGCGTCGCGACCCGGATCGAGATGCGCACAGTGTTCCCCACCAAGGAGCTGCGCGACGAGGCGGTCGAGAAGTACCACGCGATCGAAGGCGGCCAGCAGACCCTGAGCAACCTGGCTGCCTATGTCACCGAGATCGTTCGGAACGGAGTTGAGGGGGGCTGATGGCCGGGAAGGTGTTCTTCAGCGTGACGATGTCGCTGGACGGGTTCATCGCGCCCGACTCCCCCGAGGACTTGATGGGCCAGCAATGGATGGAACTGCAGCAGTGGCTGTTTCCGCTGCGGTTCTTCCGGGAGAACCTGAAGCTCGGTGAGGGCGGCGAGGAAGGGCGCGACAACGACATCTCACGGGAGACGTTCGAGCGCACCGGCGCGAGCGTGATGGGCAAGCGCATGTTCGACGCCGGCGAGCAGGCGTGGCCGGAGGAGGCGCCGTTCCACACGCCGGTATTCGTCGTGACGCACGAGAAGCGTGACCCCTGGCAGCGGCCGGGCGGAACCACCTTCCACTTCGTCAACGACGATATCGGGCCCGCGCTCGACCAGGCCCGCGCGGCCGCCGGCGCCCGGGACGTGCGCATCGCAGGTGGCGGCACAACGATCCTGGAGTACGTGAACGCCGGCCTGATCGACGAGTTCACGATCGCGCTTTCACCCGTGCTGTTCGGCTCCGGAATCCGCCTGTTCGAAGGCGTGGACGCGGGCCGCGTGGCCCTGGAGCCGGTCCGCGCGGAGCCGACGCAGCGCGTGACCCACCTGACCTACGCAGTCCGGAAGCGGTGATTGTCCCGAACTCGCCGCTCCCCCAGGACTTATCCTGAGAGTTCTGCTGAGAGATTTCTCGCAGTCCCGGGTCTCTTGGAACTGCCAGAAAGCGCATTCCTACTGGTCGATACGCGACCAATCAGACCGACATCCCACGAAGTCCACCTCCGGAAATCCCGGCAGACTCTCAACCCCGGGCGATCACTTCGAGCACGGAGCGCACCACCAGGTCCGGGCGGTCCCAGATCACCATGTGCATACCGGTCCCTTCGGCGATCACAGAGGTGGCGTCGATGGAAAGGTGGGAGTACACGGCGAGCCCTTCCTGCCAGTAGGCGTTGATCGCCTGGGCCTTCTCCTCTCCGAGGCCCTCGAGCGCGCGCTCGCTGAGGAACACGGCCTGCGGGTCCTGTCCGATCACCGTCAACGGCAGGTTGCCCAGGCCGTCGAGGGAGTTCGATACGTCTGGGGAGATGTCCGCCCACACCGGGTGCCCACCCTCACCAAGGGTAGCGTCGAGGAAGCTACCGAAGCCGACCGGCATGGGGTCCACCAGGACCACCCCTGCCAAATCGCTTCGGTCCTCGGCGAAGAGCCGCAGAGGATGAACGCCGTCCCCGGAAGCAACGAGGACGTACGGCATGGGTATCCCGTATGCGGTGAGGGCATCCTCCAAATCGGCCGCGCGGACTTGGGGGGATGCCTCTCCCTCCACATACCCGTTGACGCACACCAAGTACCCCTCCTCGGTGAGTCGGGCCTGGACGACAGACCACGAGCCATAGTCGATCCAGTCGTACGGCTCGAGGATGACCGTCGGGCCTGTAGTGCCCTCGGGGCCGGTGCAGACCAAGCGGTGGGGGTAGCGGTTCCAATCGTCGGCGACGATGGGTCCCATCTCCAACATCCCGGCAGCCGGATCCACACGAACTAGTGCGCCTGGGTGGTAGAGGCTCACCCAAAGAGAACCGTCCGCCACCACCAGCCCGCCTGGCTTCCCCGGCATGGGGTAGCGACGCACCTGGCCGGTGGTCGGGTCGACCCGCATGAGCACATGGTCGGTATGCGACGTCACCCAGAGCGCTCCGTCGTACGAGACCATGTCCAGCAGACCGAACGTGAGGCTGACGAAGGAACGGAACTCGCCGGTGGCAGGGTCGAAGGTGCTCAGGTTGGTTCCAAAGGGGTAGTAGCCGTCCATGAGGAACAGGGAAGGGCCTCCCTCCGCCACGCTGCGGACTCCCCAGCCGTCGGCGGTCTCCCCTCTGGTCACGGTAGGGATCTCGAACTCCCCCCTGGTCCCGTCTGCCGAGAGGCTCGAGATGATGCCGGTCGCGGGATCGTTCGCCCAGAGGTAGCCGAAACCCTCACCCTTCAACTCCCCGGTGACCGTCCCCACGATCTCGCCAGAGGACGAGATCTGCATCAGCTGTCCCTGGTCGTTGCTGACCCACAAGTTGTCTCCGAACCAGGCAGCTCCATGTCGGGGTTCGCCCCCAAGCGGGATCCGCTTGTCGACGCGACCCGAGGACGGTTCGAAGCGGAGCACCTCACCACCACTGTCGTAGCTCAACAGCCACAGGTAGTCACCGCCGACCACGACGCCTTCTACGTATGCGTCGATCCGGTAGGTGGTCTCGATCTCACCAAGCTCGGCATCCACTCGGTGGAGCCTTCGTTGGCGCGCCTCCATAACCCAGATGGTGTCGGCGTCGACGGCCATCGTCTTCACTCCTCCCATCTCCAGCGTCACCACCGTGTCGATTCCGGGAAGGTCGCCCAAACCTCCGAAACCGGGGGTCAACAAGGGCAAGGCATCTACGGGAGGGCTCGGCTGCAGCACGAGCAGGCCGGCGGCCACTACCGCCGTCGAGGCGAGCGCGGCCACCAGCCGGCGACGCCCGACCCGTGACGGCGTCGGAGACGTACCATGAACTCTCTCCTCGACCCTCGCCCGCAGGCTCGCCTTGTCGATCACCACACCGGCGGCGGGATCGATCCGTTCGAGCGGCTCGATCATGCTGAGGCCTCCTTTGTGCCCACACGAAGCTCGTCCTCCCGGAGCCGTTCGAAACGATCCTTCATCCGGGCACGCGCCCGAAACAGCCGCTGGTCGACGGCGTTCACGTTGATGCCCATCACCTCGGCGATCTCACGCCGCGTCAGTCCATCCCAGGAGGCCAACCGCAGTAGCTCGCGATCCGCCGGGCGAAGACCCTGGAGGGCGAGATGAAGGAGCCGAAAGTCGCCGTCCACCGCCGAATCGCCCGGGTCCGCTCGGGATGTGGCGAACTCGAGACGACCGACGAGGCGAGCCCAGCGCATACGCCCCCTGAAGTGATTTCCGATCACCCGGTATGCGACTCCCAACAGCCAGGCGCGCTCGACCTGCGGGGCCGGCATCTTGTCGATCCGGCGCCATGCGACCGCAAAGACCTCGGCGGCGGCATCCTCGGCGTCGGCAGCTCCAAGGCGCCGCAGGCAGTAGCGGTACACCGAGTCGTAGTGCGACTCAAAGAAGGCATCAAATGAGTCCTGCCGACGATCCAATCCCTCGGGCTCCATTTCAGTACGTAAGTGTCCGGCTCATTGTGCCCCCTTACGGCCACCCGAACGCGTGAGGAGATGCCCACCGCTTTCTCAGGCCGCACAAGATCGGCCGCCAGCACGATCACGACTCGAACGAGCCAGCAGGAAGGACCCTTCCGAGGCCAATCCCATTGACGAGATATCGGCCCTGGCCACCTTCAGAATGGTTCCGGTGGCCCCGGGATCCCTTCGACGCGGACTCAGGACTTATCCTGAGCATTCTGCTGAGGGTTTTCTCGCAGTCCCGGTGGGACGGCTGAGAAGTTCGATTCCAGCAGGCGATTGCGCGTGAAACCAGACCCATGATTCGGGCCGTTCTGGAATGCGCTCCGCCGCTGGATGGAACGGCCGGGTTTTCGACGTCCGACCTTGTTCCCCGCTGCGCGGGTTCTGATGTCAACAGAACCAACTGTCCGGGACCCTCCGAGACACACAATCCCGACCAGCCGAGATGCGATGATCGTCGGAGGCCACAGGAGGGCCGTCACGATGCGAACCTCGAGCACGCTAATTTCCAAGCCCTCACCCTCCTTGCGATAGTCGAGGTCGCCGCAACAGCCGGCGCTGGCTACCGGCTCTCGACTCCCTACAGGCCGAGCTCGCGGCCCTCGCAGATCAGAACGACGAGCTGGAGACGCCGAAGGCACCGCTTGAGCGCGGACGATGAACGGCGCACCGCCCGCACGTGCTGTCATCTTGCGGTTGGGGTCGGCCGGGAGGCGTTGATTCCACTGCACCGGCGACCCTGGTCGGGTACTTTCAGACCAGACATCGGGAGGCGAATCGCGGAACTGCCATCAGGAATCGTGAGCTTCATGTTCACCGACATTGAGGGCTCGTCGACGAGATGGGACGAAGGCGGGGCGGCCATGGAATCGGCGGTCTCGCTCCACGATCAGATCGCCGTCGGAGCGATCACGGAACGGGGCGGGCATGTCGTCAAGAAGATGGGGGACGGCATCATGGCTGCGTTCGCCGATCCATCCGCTGCCGTGGGAGCCGCCGTCGCCATCCAGGAAGCGTTCGACGAGGTGGATTGGGATCCGTCCGTTGGGACGATCCGGGTCCGCATGGGCATCCACACAGGCCCCGGCGACGCCAAGGACGGCGACTACCTCGGGCCGTCCGTCAACCGGGCGGCGCGAATCGAGGCGGCCGGGCATGGCGGTCAAATCCTGCTGTCGTCAGCGACACGAGAGCTGATCGGTGATCGGCTCGCACCGATAGCGTTCGAGGACTTGGGCCAGCATCATCTGCGTGGGTTGAGCCGGCCCGAGCGCATCTATCAGGTGACCCGCGGTGGGATGGGGTTCCCTCCGCTCCGGACCGAGTCCACGCCGACGAACCTGCCCGGTCAGGTGAAGTCTTTCGTCGGAAGGTCGGCGGAGATCGAGGATCTGTCGGAGACGATCGCCGTCCACCGCATGGTCACGGTCACGGGGCCGGGAGGCGCCGGGAAGACCACCTTGGCGATCGAGTCGGCACGACGGATGATCGACGCACATCCGGCCGGGGTGTGGCTGTTCGAGCTGGCACCGATCTCCGACGGAAGGCTCATCCCCGCGGAGATGCTCGGGGTGATGCGCCGGCCCGCACCCGCCGACGCCGACCTGATCGAAGCGGTCACGTCGAGCCTGGCCTCCCAGCAGGCGCTCCTGATCTTCGACAACTGCGAACACCTGATCGACGATGTCGCCGCCATCGTCGCTGAAGTGTTGCGGGCGGCGCCCGGCGTCAAGGTTCTCGCCACCTCCCGTGAGAGGCTCGACATCGCCGGCGAGCGAGTCTGGAGGATCCCGACGATGAGCCTGCCGGCGACCCCCGAACGGTCCGCAGTAGAGGCTTCGGACGCCGGGCGGCTGTTTCTCGATCGGGCCGCGGCCGCAGACGACGGCTTCCAGCTCACCGACGACGACGCCCCGGCGGTAGCGGAGATCTGCCGCCGACTCGATGGGCTCCCTCTCGCCATCGAGCTGGCGGCTGCCCGGGTCAGGACGATGAGCCCCGCCGAGATCGACCGGCGACTCGAGAATCGGTTCCAGCTCCTCCGGGGCGGCAGCCGGGGTGGACTGGCGCACCATCAGACATTGAGAGAGTCCGTCGCCTGGTCCCACGATCTCCTCGGACCCGAGATTCGCGAGCTGTACCGGAGGCTCTCGGTGTTCGCCGGGGGATTCGATCTCGCCGCCGCCGAAGCCGTGGTCGGATCCGGCGTCGACGTCCTCGACGGTCTCGACCAGCTGGTCTCCCAGTCGCTGTTGACCGTCGAGCGTGGCGACCCCACCCGCTACGCCATGCTGGAAACGATTCGCGAGTACGGGGCCGAGCGCCTCCGGGCGGAGGGTGAGGAACAGGACACCCGGCGCGCCCATCTCGAGTGGATCCTCGCCCTCGTCAGAGAGGGCGGCCGCGAGCTGGAAGGACGCAACCAGGTGGCCTGGCTGCGCCGCTTCCGCACCGAGATCGACAACATCCGCAGCGCGCTCGGATGGGCACGCGAACACGACCCGGTGGCGGGTGCGACCATCGTCGCCGCCATCAGCCGTTTCTACTGGATGTATGCGACCGAGAGCGATTCGACTGCGATGAGCGACTCGACGTCGTACCTCCGGGAAGGCTACGAGTGGGGCACCACGATGCTCGACGCCGCCGGAGAAGACCTCCCCGCCAAGCTCCGGGCCAGGCTCCAACTGGCGATCGGCGGCCTCCTCTGCAGCCGGATCGGGCGATTCGACGAGGCCCTGGAGCGCCTCGATGAGGCGGCGAGGATCTTCCAGGCCGAGGGCGACACCCGCAACCTCGGCTGGGCCACCTTCTACCGGGCGTTAGGCAGCGTCGGAGTCGACTCGTCCCCGATCGAGGCCCTGGAGATCTTCGAGCAGTCGGTGGCTCTCCACTCCGAGGCCGAGGACAGGTTCGGCGTCTTGATGGGGAACCTTATGCTCGGCTTCTGCGAGATGGGGAGGGACATCGAGGTGGCCGCCGAGAGGCTGACGTGGGCCCGTGAGGCGACTCTCGCAACCAAGGTCCCCGCGATGATCGCCCACGGCGCCGATGGCGTCGCCCAGCTCGACGCCACTCGAGGGACCGTCACCGACGAGACACGACGCAACGCTGCCGAAGCACTCGCCACGTTCCGAAAAGTCAAGAACTACGCCTGTATCTGCCATGCGCTGCACGGCGCTTCGAGCGTCCTCGCCGCCGAGGGCAGAATCGAGCCGGCGGCACGCGCCTACGGCGTCACCGACGCGATCCGCAAGCGGCTGTCGATGGTCACCGCCCCCTACGAGAACCGTGACTGGATGATCGCCGACATCGCCGGGGAGGACTTCGAGGGCGAGGTCTGGAATCGTGCCCGCGCCGAAGGAGCCACCTTCGAACCGGACGAAGGCATCGACTGGGTGATCACACAGCTCGGCGTCGACCCCGCAGAGCTCGGTTGAGAGCCGCTTCTGTGGCCTCCTGTCACTGTTCTCCGGATCGGTCTCAGACTCGGGAGATGACCAATGGGGAGTGCCTGACCTACTTCCTCATGGACTGCGAGATGTGGGCGGAGCGGAGGCGGTAGAGGTTCGCCGTCGGCTTCGACGACTGTGGCTCGCCGGTCTGCGGCGCCTGAGGGGCCGCGCCCTCGCCGAGACGCGTGATCCGATTGCCGCCGGTCCGCGGCGACGAGGCGCGCGGTGCCGAGGTTTCGCCGCGGCTTGCAGACCTGGCGAATGGGACGACCCCGTCGCCGAGCGGACAGAGTGCATGGTGCTCGCTGTTCGAGACCTCGGGGATGCGCAGAACCCGCGACGGTCGTCGTGCTTTGGCGTCCCGACCGAACGGATTCGTCACGGCGACTGAGTCTGGAATGCTGGCGGCCCGCTCACGGGGCGAGTCCCGTCCAGCGGTAGAGCACCCAGTACTCGCCTTCCCGTGTCACGACGTGACCGCCGGTGGCGGGGGCCGCGAAAGCCCCGTTGAAGCCGGTTCTTGGCGACAGTTCGAGCATCACGGGGTCGGCGTCGATCGCCGTCAGGTACTCGAAACTGTTTGGCTCACGTATGACCAGGCCGTCAGCCCATTCGAACATGGAACCGGCGGTGGCGGCCGTCGCGAACCGGGGAGGAAGGCTGATCTCCTCAAGTTCGATCGGGTCGACCTCAAGCCGGAACGTCCGGGCTGGAGTGTCCACGGTGAAGACGACGATCTCGTTCCCAACCTGGAAGACTCGCAAAGGCTCGACGTCGACGGGCGCCCAGTCGATGCCGCCGTCCAGCGACACGCTCATCCCATTCGGAGGCCACCCGAAGGTCGCGGACTCGCCACGCGCCACGACTCCCTCGCCCAAAGGCCAGATGGTCACGGGTCTTCCGTCCACCGGTGTCTCGGTGATAGGACCCTCGGGTTCGATCGGGATCTCGTACCGGGTGGTCACGGTCGCGTGGCGGATATACAGGATGATCGAATGCTCGGAGCTGTCGAGGTCAATCAGAGCGCCCTTGAACTCCGCCACTACCCCGAACTCGTCGTCGTCGAATCGTCCGACCACCACGTTCGAGGCCGCCCGAACGCCGACGACGACGTTGTGGTCGCCCACTTCTCGGATGGCGGTGACGTTCAGCCCGGTCGGAAGTTGGCGTTCCTCCCACTCGAGGCCATCCCGGCTGACCAGCAAGCTCGGTGTCGTTGGCGACTGCAACCGGGAGGCGACCACGATGATCTCATCACCCGCAAACGCCACGAATGGGCCGTCGGCGGGAAGGGTGGCAACCCGTTCCCACAGCCGATCGGCTTCGGCGGGAGTCGCCAGGACGGTTCCCCCGCGCGCTCCCGAACGCCACAGCGCCGGCTGGCCGAACATCATGCCCACCACCGTCCCTCCGTCGGCGGCCATGAACCGGGCGGGCCTGGACTGCTCCGGCGCCGCGGGCAGGGCCATCCGCACAGCCGACCATCGTCCGCCGGTGTCGTGCCGCCACAACTGCGGCGGCGAAGCACTGAACTGGGCGTCGGCGACGAGTTCGCCGTCGATGTCGGCGATCCAGCCGATCGCGCCCGGTCGAGGCTCCCCGACACCAGCCCACGATCCGGAGTAGCGGAACAGCTGGGCGCGGAAACCGTCGAAGATGATGGCCGCCGCGTAAACGTCGCCACCGACAAC
>DATKEC010000103.1:0-9791 GCA_035544575.1 Acidimicrobiia bacterium | reverse complement strand
GCGACCGCGCCCGTTTTTGCCCACAGGGCGAGCGGCGAACCGAGAACATCGTGGGAGTAGAAGACGGCGCCGGTCAGAACGACACCCTCGTGCACGGGCTGGCCCGAGGCCGAGGCGGCTGCCCTCAGCGCGGTGACCACGTCGACGGTGGCGAGGGCCGGGAACGTGGCGGGAACGAGACCGGACGTGAGCCCGTCCTCGCGTATCGCGCCGGTGGCGATGACGAGGTCGCCGTCGGCCACGTCGTGCTGCAGTCCGCCGCAGGTGCCGGCGCGGATGATGCGGGTGACGCCGGCCTGGTGCAGCTCTTCGAAGCACAGTGCCGCACCGGGTGCGCCGACGCCGTGAGAAGCGACGGCCACTTCCGTTCCCCGGTGACGTCCGGCGAACGTCACGTACTCACGAAATCGTCCAAGCTCGCGAGCATCGTCGAGGCGGGCGGCGACTCGTTCGGCCCGTTCGGGATCACCCACGACGAGGGCGCGTTCGGGAATCTCGCCGGGCGTGACTCGCAGTACCGGGGTTGGATCGGCCATCACAGCACCCTTTCGTTGCCACCGTCGATCGGGACCTGTGCGCCGGTGGTGGCGGCAAAGGTCGTCCCGCACATGGCGGCCACCATCTCACCAACGGTGGCGGAGGTGACTTCGGTCGCCAACAGGTTGCGGGTCTTGTACTGCTCGACGGTGAGTCCGTACTTGTCTGCCCGTTCGGCCAGCAGCGCTTCGGTCCAGAGCCCGGTATCGAAAACGCCGTCGGGGTGGACGACGTTGACCCGGATCGCGTCGGCGGCCCATTCGAGCGCGGCGACCCTGGCCAGTTGGGTGACGGCGGCCTTCGATGCCGAGTAGGCGGCGGCGCCCTTGCCGGGGGCGGGGACGTTCTTCGAGCCGACGATGACCACCCGTCCGCCCACCGGGGAGAGGGCGAGGAGGGGATGGACGGTGGTGAAGAGCGATGCCACCGCGTCGACGTTGATCTCCTGGACCCGTCGCCAGCCCGCCGGTTCCAGGTCGGCGATCGCGCTGGAAGTGCCGAACACTCCTGCCGCCGACACGACGATGTCCACGCCGCCGAAGCGTTCGACGACACGGGCGACGGCGGCGGCCTGCGCCGACGGGTCGGTGACGTCGACGGTGAGGCCGAGCCAGGCGGCCCCGGTAAACACATCGGCGACGCCCGGGTTGAGATCGAGACCGGCGACAGCGCAGCCTTTCGCCAGGATTGCCGCCGCGCAGGCCTTCCCGATGCCCGAGGCGGCTCCGGTGACGACGGCGACCATCCCGGTGAACTCGGGCAGCGGTCCCGACCGGCGCAGTTTCGCCTGTTCCAGGTCCCAGTACTCGCAGTCGAAGAGGTCGCCGGCTCCCAGCGCCTGGTAGCCACCGAGATGATCCTCGGACCGTTCCAGCACCGGGATCGTGTGCCGGTAGATGTCGGCGGCGATGTCGGAAGCCTTGGCGCTTTCCCCGATCGTGAGCAGGCCGAGTTCGGAGTCGACCACCACCCGGGGAGCGGGATCGAGCATCGTCAGATTGGTGCGTCCCCGATGTTCGTGTTCGGCGAAGTAGCGCTGGTACTCGGCGACGTAGCCGGCGACGTCGCCACCGACGAGCGGATGGCGTTTGGTGCGGATGACGTGGTCGGGGGTGAGCGGGCCGCGGGTGGCGAGCGAACCCAGGTCGCCGCGTTGCACGAACCGGGCGACTTCTGCGTCGGAGTGCCGCGTCATCACCATCGGTCGGTCGGCCGCCCGCGAGATGCGGAGGCGCAGCTCCGCCAGCCGTTCCGTCTCGACCGGCGCCAGGCCCTGTCCTGTCACCGCCGGACGGGGAGCGTGCTCGTCCAGCCAGCGCTCGGCCCGGCTGATCAGGTCGACGTGACGCTCGTACGCCACCTTCGTGGTGTCCCCGAACGTGAACAGACCGTGGTTCATCAGCACCATGCCGATCGTGGAGTCGGTCACCGCGTGGGGCCACATGTCGGCGACGGCTCTGGCCAGGTCGAACCCCGGCATCACATAGGGGATCACCACCACCGAGTTGCCGTACACCTCCCGGACCCGCTCGGTGCCGTCGTCCAGGTTGGTGAGCGTGACGATCACGTCGGCGTGGGAATGCTGGACCGCCCGATGGGGCAGGAAGGCGTGGAGCAGGCTCTCCACCGAAGGGGCGGGCGCGTTCGGGTCGAGGCTGGCCGCCGACAACTCTCGCATCATGTCCGGGTCGGACAGGGCCGGTAGCCCCGCCAGTTCGGCGAGGCGGGACAGACGCAACGGTGTGAAGCCGGCCGCCTCGATCGATCCCAGGTCCCAGCCGGAGCCCTTCACGTAGAGAGCGTCGATCTCCGTACCGGTGATGTCGGTGAACGGTGCCTTGACCGAGGTGTTGCCGCCGCCGTGCAAGACCAGTGACGCGTCGGATCCGATCAACCTCGACCCGTAGACGCACTCGCCCAGAGGCCCTTCGAAGGTGGCGGCGTCGGCGTCGTTCCAGCGGCTTTGCATGGTCTCTCCTGCTAGTACGGCGTGTCGCCGCCATCGACGTTGATCGCCTGGCCCCGAATGACGACGGCGGCATCGGAGAGCAGGAACGCCACGACCCGGCCGACTTCGACCGGCGTCACCTTGCGGCCGAGTTGGGCGGGTCCCATCCCGGCGAGCAGTTCGTCGGCGCCGACACCCAGGCGAGGCGAGAGCCATTCGGCGACCCCGGCCAGCATCGGCGTGTCGACGCCGCCGGGGCAGACGGCGTTGACGTTGATCCCGTCCGGGGCCCACTCGAGGGCGAGGGACCTGGTCAGGTTGATGACCGCCGCCTTGGAGGCGTTGTATCCGGCCATGTTCTTGTACCCGACCTTGCCGCAGTTGGAGGCGACGTTCACGACCGCCCCGCCGCCGTTCTCCCGGAGGTGACGCCCCACCGCCTGGGCCATGACGAAGCTGCCGGTGACGTTGATCGAGAACTCGCGATCCATCGCTTCCGGCGTCGCATCCCACGCCGCGTCCAGGGTCACGACTCCGGCATTGTTGACGACCCCGTCGAGTCGTCCGAAGGCCTCCACTGCGGCCTGCACCGCGTTCTGCGCGTCCTCGGCGGACGTGACGTCACCGTGCATGGCGACGGTGCGGCTGCCTCCAGGATCGACCCGTTCCGCCACTGCCTTCACGGAGTCCCGAGACAGGTCGACGAGGACGACCCGGCCGCCCTGTTCGAGGATGGCGACCGCGATGCCTTCTCCGATGCCACCACCGGCTCCGGTGACGATGTACACGCGATCTGTGAGGGTCATTGGCATCACCATGTCGTGTTGGTCAGGACACCGCCATCGACGACGAGGTCGATGCCGGTGATCCAGCGGGCGAGGTCCGAGCAGAGGAAGACACAGGCGTCGCCGATGTCATCGGGTGTGCCCAGGCGTCCGAGGGGGGCGGCGGCTTTCCACCGGTTCACGCCTTCGGGCCATTGTTCTTCGATGCCGGGGCGGGCGATGAGGCCCGGCGACACCGAGTTCACCCGGATGCCTCGGGGTCCGTAGGCGAGCGCCGCCGCCCGGGCGTGCATCACCAGGGCGGCCTTGGAGGTGGCGTAGTGGCCGTGGACCGGCGTTGGATGGTGGGCTTCGATCGATGCGATGTGCACGATCGACCCGCCTCCGCTCATCGCCGCCGCCGCGGCCTGGGTGAGCCGATGGACTGCCGTCAGGTTGGTGTCGATCATCTCGGACCATTGTGTGTCTGTGACGTCCGCGAACGGCACCACCGGCTGGATGCCGGCGTTGTTCACCAGCCCGTGAAGGCCGCCGTGGGCGTCGAGGGCCTGGCTGACCACCGTGGCCGGCCCTTCGGGCGAGGTGAGGTCGGCGGTGACGACCGTCACGTCGTCTGATGCGACCTCCGATGTGCGGGTGACGGCGACCACGGTGGCTCCTGCCTGCTGCAGCCGCCGCACGATTCCTCCGCCCAGACCGCCGCCCGCTCCGGTCACCACGATCACCTTGGCGGTGAGGTCCAACAGTTGGGCGGGGGCCGCCAGGTCGTTCATCGGTGTTCCTCTCGGGTGAATCGGGGGATGTCGGCGGCGGCCTCCGGGTAGCGGACCATCAGGTCGTCCGCCGCGCCGAGCTCGAATCCGGCGGCGTCGAACGGAGGCGCCATCGTGGTCCCGACGAGTGACCATTCACCGTTGGTGGCTGCTGCCATCCACATACCGGCGTCGACCGCAACGAAGGGTCGCTGCCCGGATGAGAGGTCGTCACCCAACACCGGCCGGGTGACGCCGCCGTCGGCCGCCAGCAGCAGCATCTCGACGGCGGCGCCGGCGTAGTGATGCCACAGCTCGGCGATGTCGAGCCGGTGGAGGGCGGAGAAATCCCCTGGTCTCAGCAGGAAGTAGATCCCGCTGCCGTGGTCGTCGCGCCAGGTCTGGGTCCACATGCCGCCTTCGGCGGGCATCGGTTCGAGTCCGAGCAGTTCGATCACTTGGTCGGCGGTCATCGCGCCAGCCGCTCCGCCCGCTCGTCCAGTTCCCGCACCGCCGCCGCCCGGTCGATGGTGGTCACCGCACCCGATTCGACGACTTGGTTGCCTCCCACCCACACGGACGTCACCGCGCTGGGCGAACCCGACCAGACGACCCGGGCGACCGGATCGTCTTCTTCTTCGATGACCGGGTGCAGTGCCGAGGACCCGGACAGGGCAACCATGTCTGCTCGGGCTCCGGGCGTGAGACGCCCCAGATCGAAACGTCCGATGGCGTCGGCGGCCCCGGCGGTGGTCATCCACAGCGCAGTGTCTGTGTCGAACTGTTGGGCGTCGCCGCTGCGGACCCGGGCGAGGCGAATGGCGGTGCGCATCTCCTCGAACAGGTCCAGACGGTGATGTGACGCCGGGCCGTCGGTGGCGATCCCGACTTTGATGCCCGCCGCGGTCATGTCCGCCACCCGGGCCACGCCGGAGGCATGCTTGGTGTTGGAGCACGGGCAATGGGCGACGGATGCGTGTTTGCGGCCGAGGAGGGAGATGTCCTCGTCGGTGAGCCAGACGCCGTGCGCGGCCAGGATTCGCCCGTCGAGGAGACCGAGAGAATCGAGGTAGGCGGGGGCGGCCAGACCCGTTTTCTCGCGCACGGCAGCGTCCTCCCATTCCTGTTCGGCGACGTGGATGTGGACGAGCATCTCCATCTCGGCCGAGATCTCGGAGAGCCGGCGCAGGCAGGCGTCGCTCACCGACCAGGCGGCGTGGGGACCGAGACCCACCTCGATCAGCTCATTGGTCGCCCATCGCTCGGCCATCGCCAGCATCTCGTCGACCTGATCCTCCCACCGGCCGAACCCCGAGAGTTGGGCGTCTTCGATGATGGGGGCGGTGACGACCGATCGCATTCCCACTTCGGAGGCGCCCTCGGCGACCGCCTGACCGTGGAAGTACATTTCGACGCTGGTGGTGATGCCGTTTCCGAGCAACTCGGCGGCGCCGACCCGCATGGCGGCTCGTACGTCGTCGGCGGTGAGCCTGGCTTCCCGGGGCCACATCACTTCGTGCAGCCAGCGGTCGACCGGCAAGCCCTCACCCGCTCCGCGCAGGAGCAGCATGGGAGTGTGGCAGTGGATGTCGACCATGCCGGGCATGAGGATCCCGTCCACCTGGTGGACCGGAGCGTCGCGCTCGGGGGCGGTATCGACCGGACCCGACCACACGACTCGACCCTGATCCACATCGACGGCCCCGCGGCGGATGGGGGCGGTGTGCTCGTCGGCCATCGTGAGGAGGATGTCGGCGACGAAGCGATCCAAAATCTCGGCTCCCAGTCGGGTTGTCAGACAAGCTAGTGATAGCATCGAACGGCTGTCAATCGAGGACACATGACCGTCGAGTCGACCAGCCCAGGTTCCACACTTTCCGCCCGTCTGGCGGCGGATCTGCGTCTTCGTATCGAGGCCGGTGAGTGGATGCCGGGCGAGAAGCTGCCTGGCGAGCACGACCTGGCGGGCCACTACGAGGTGTCCCGGGCCACGGTCCGCACCGCCCTCCAGGACCTCGAGAGCCGCGGCCTGACGGTCACGCGGCACGGCCTGGGCACCCTCGTGACCGCCCACGGGGCCAGCGGCCAGGCCGATCTGCGGCGCCTCGAGTCCATGACCGAGACGATCGCCCGACACGGGCGCCACCCCGGCATGGTCTACCGGTCGATCTCGGTGCGAACTGCCAACGAGGAGGAAGCCAGCAAGCTGGCCCTGGCTGACGGTAACGAGGTTCTGGCCACTGAGCGGGCGATCACCGCCGACGGCGAGACCGTGGCCTTCTCCTATGACGTCCTGCCGAGAGCGATCTTCCCGGCGGACTTCGATCCGCGTGCCGTATCCGGGTCGCTGTTCGCCTTGCTCGAACAGCACGGGGTGAGAGCGGTCGTCGCCGTCACCGAACTGCACGCCGCCCACGGACCGCACATCGGTTGGGGCGAGCGGCCCGCCGACGCCTCCTACCTCCTTCTCGTCCAGGTCCACTCCGATGCGCGCGGCGTTCCGATCGCCCTTGCCAGCACCTACTTCATCGAAGGGCGGTTCCCCTTCGGCCTGGTGCGGCACCGGTGAGCGGCGCCGCCCACCGGTCTGTTGACGATCTCCCCATCGTCGCTCTAGCCTCGGACGAGCGCTTGTCTGACAACCCGGAAGGTCAGCCGATGGATCGTCTTGGTGCCCGATCGCTCGATTGGATCGAGGATGCCGTGGTGCTGGTCGACCAGACACGTCTCCCGGGATCCTTCGAGACCCTGCGCATCGACGACGTCCCGGCGATGGTCGCCGCCATCCAGCGCCTGTCGGTGCGGGGTGCTCCTGCGATCGGCGTGGCGGGAGCGTTCGGTGTGGCGCTGGCCGTCCGGGATCACGGTGCGACCGGGGAGGCATTCGAGTCGGCGGTGACATCTCTGCGCGCCGCCCGTCCCACCGCGGTGAACCTCGCCCGCATGGTCGATCGCACCTCCGCGCTCGCCGCCGAAGGCTTCGAGCGTGTGCTGGCCGAAGCGATGAAGATTCGTGACGAGGAGCTGGCCGCCTCGGTCGCCATGGGCGATTTGGGCGCCGATCTGGTCTCGGACCTCATCGGCGATGTTCCCGTCGTCGCCATGACCATCTGCAACACGGGCGGCCTCGCCACCGTGGAACGTGGCACCGCCCTGGCGGTGATCCAGACTCTCCATGAGCGGGGACAGCTGACCGAGGCGTTGGCGCTGGAGACTCGTCCGCTCCTGCAGGGTGCCCGCCTGACCACCTGGGAGCTGGGCCGTATGGGTGCACCCCACCGGCTCGTCGTCGACTCCGCCGGTCCGTTCCTTCTCTCCCGTGGCGCCGCGAACATCGTTCTCACGGGTGCGGACCGGATCGCCGCCAACGGGGACACGGCCAACAAGATCGGTACCTACTCGCTGGCCCTGGGAGCCGCCCGCGCCGGGGTCCCTTTCGTCGTGGTCGCCCCGGAGACGACGGTCGACATGGCCACGGCGGCGGGTGGCTACATCGAGATCGAAGATCGCGGCCCGGCCGAGGTGGGATCGGTCGCCGGAGTGGAGACGGCTCCGGCCGGGACCGACGCGGTCAATCCGGCGTTCGACGTCACGCCGGCCGATTTGATCACGGCGATCGTGACGGACCGTCGGGTGATCAGGATCGACAAGGGCGAGACGCTGGCGACAGTTCCCTTGGGCCCAGTAGATGGCCAGTCGAATCGGAACGGACAGGAGAGAGGAAGCACATGAGAAGGAACATGAAACGAAGCGCGCTGCTGGTGGCGCTGGCAATGGTGGTGGCGGCGTGCGGTGGCACCGACGACGCGGGCGGCGACGACGACGCCGAGCCGGAAGGTCCCAGCTTCATCTATGTCACCCCCAACCCGATCGGTGTGAACAAGTTCCTCGAACTCGGCCAGGTGGGCACCCAGCGCGCCGCCGAGAGGCTGGGCGGGTCGTGGCGCACGTTCGAGTCGACCGACGACTCGAGCCGGCGGGCGAACATCGAAGCCGCCGTCGACGCCGCTCCCGACGTGATCGTCCTCACGACGTTCACCCTGGTGGAGCTGGCCGACGAGTTCTCCAAGGCCAATCCCGACCAGGAGTTCATCCTCATCGACACATGCCCGGAGGAGCCGGCACCGAACCTGCACTGCGGTGTGTTCCGTGAGCACGAAGGCGCCTACCTGCTGGGGATCATGGCCGGGTCGCTGTCCGAGTCCAAACAGGTCGGTTCGGTGGGCGCCATCGACATCCCGTTCCTGCACCGTTACACCGACAGCTTCGCCCTCGGGGCCCAGTCCGTGGACTCGTCGATCACCGACACCCAGGTGTGGATCGGTGGAGACAACCCGTTCTCGGATCCGGCCAGGGCCAAGGAACAGGCCTTGGCGGTGGCGGCCCAGGGTGCCGACCACATCTTCGCGGTGGGCGCAGGGTCCAACGGAGGCATCTTCGAGGCTGCCGTCGAAGCGTCGTTCTTCAGTTACGGCGTGGACGTGAACCAGTGCCCTGACGCACCGGGGAGCATCGTCGACTCCAACATGAAGCTGGTCGATGTGCTCGTCGAACAGCTCATCGACCAGACCCTGGCCGGGACGGCCGGTTCGGTGGTGTCCTTCGGTCTCGCCGAAGGCGGCACCGGGGTCATGGCGCTGTCCGACGATCTCGCCGACAGCCAATGCGTGATCGCCGATCACCCCGACGTGGTCGAGGCCGTGAAGGCGGCGGCAGAGGGGATCATCGACGGATCGATCGTCGTTCCCGACCCGTTGTTCGGCTGAGAATCGGCAGGAGATGACAACCGAGCTGGAGCTCCGCGGCATCACCAAGAGGTTCCCCGGCGTCGTCGCCAACGACGCCGTGAACCTCACGGTGCGGTCCGGGGAGATCCATGCGATCGTCGGCGAGAACGGGGCGGGCAAGACCACCCTGATGTCGATGTTGTACGGGCTGTTCCCCCCGGACGAGGGCGAGATCCTCGTCCGGGGGGAACGGGTCCGGTTCTCGTCGGCGCTCGACGCGATCGAGGCCGGGCTGGGAATGGTCCATCAGGCGTTCAAGCTCTTCCCGACGTTGACGGTCGCCGAGAACGTCGTCTTCCGCAGCGAACCGACCCGACGGGGGATGATCGACCGGTCGGCCAGCGTCGCCATCGTCCGAGAACTCGCCGAGCGGTACGGGCTGGCGGTCGACCCGACCGCGGTGGTCGAACAACTCCCGGTGGGTGTGCTGCAGCGTGTCGAGATCCTCAAGGCCCTCTATCGGGATGCCCGGGTTCTGATCCTCGACGAGCCGACCGCGGTGCTCACCCCCCAGGAGCGCGACATGCTCTTCGACGTGATCCGCCGGCTGCGGGACTCCGGCCGGACGATCCTCTTCATCACCCACAAGCTGGGCGAGGTGATGGCCGTTTCGGACCGGGTCACGGTCCTGCGGAACGGCAAGTCGGTGGCCGAACTGGTCACCTCCGAGACGACGCCGGCGGAGATCACCCGTCACATGGTGGGCCGTGACATCGACCTGGCCCAGCGGGTGCCACCCCGGACGCCAGGCGCCGTCGTGTTGAGCGTGCGCAACCTGACCGCCCTCGGCGAACACGATCGCAGCGTTGTTCACGACGCCACCTTCGACGTGGCGTCGGGTGAGATCGTCGGCCTCGCCGGGGTGGCGGGCAACGGTCAATCCGAGATGATCGAGGCGATCTGCGGCTTGCGGCCGGTGGAGTCGGGTTCGGTGTGGCTCGGCGGATCCGACCTCACCCATGCAGACGTCGCCACCCGGCGG
>DATKEC010000102.1:0-15838 GCA_035544575.1 Acidimicrobiia bacterium | reverse complement strand
AACCGATCACTATCCGATCGATCCCGACATCCTCGCCCTGGGCAAGGGCATCGCCAACGGGCTGCCCCTGTCTGCCTACGGATCCTCTGCCGACCTACTCGATGGCTGGAGGGTGGGTTCACACGGCACCACGTTCGGGGGCAACCCGGTGGCGTGCGCGGCCGCGGTCGCCGTGATGGACACGATGGGCGGTCTCCTGGGGAACGCTCGGTCCGTGTCTGCACGGGCCTTCGAGAGATTCGACAAGCTGCGGGTCAACCACCCGACGATCGGCGACGTCCGCGGCGTCGGCCTGATGATCGGCGTCGAGCTCGTCTCGGATCGGGCGACCCGGGAACCCGATGCCACGGCGTTCAAACACCTCCAGGCGTACTGCCTCGATCGCGAGCTGGTCATCATCGAGTGCGGACCCGGCGGCAACATCATCCGCTTCATCCCGCCCGTGATAACGACCCTCGACGAAGTGGACTGGGCAATCGACCTGATCGACGCCGCGCTCGGTGATTGGGAGGCCTGAGCCGGGAACCCTGACCACCGACTTGACGTCGAAGGTTCATGAAGAAGATCACCTCTACGGTTCTCGCCTCGCTGCTCGCGTTTTCCGCCTGCGGTGATGGCGAACCAGGAACGATGCCGAGTTCGACCCAGCCAGACGACGTGACACTGACGGTGATCGATGAGGGCGGATTCGCCCCGGTCGAGATGCTGCTCGGACGCCTCCCGCGCTACGTGCTCCAGGCCGACGGCCGGCTGTACGCACCCGGCTTCGTGCCGGCGATCTATCCGGGCCCGATGCTGACGCCGATCTTCGTGGGCACCGCCGACGAGGCGACGCTGGCCGAGATCATGCGTCTCGTGAACGAAACCGGGCTCCCCGACATCGACCGGCTCGAAGACACGACCGCGGCCAATCACGTGGCGGACGCCACGACGACCGTCATCACCTACTTCGACGGCACGTCAGAGCACACCTTGGCCGTCTACGCCCTGGGGATCGCCTCGGATGCGTCGGCCACGGCGATGGCAGCCGCAGAACTCGTTCGCGCTTTGGATCAGGCGGCGGCGGGTCTGGACAATGTCACTGAGTACGAGCCGACGAGGATCGAGATCCGAACGGGGGACGGAATGTCCCTGCCGGATGCGGAGTTCCGCACCACCCGGCCGTGGCCGCTGGCGACCGCTCCCGATGAGCTGGCCGAGACGGCCCATGGATGGCGCTGCGTCGTCGTCGAAGGTCCCCCGGCCCGGGACCTGCTCGAGATCTTCTCCTCCGCCGACTCGGCAACCGTGTGGGAATACGAAGGCACCGAACACGCCCTCATCGCCCGCGGCCTGATGCCCGGCGAACCCGCCTGCGCGTGAGAAGTCCATTCCTACCCTGGGTTTGTTCGGACGTATACGTCCGAACAAACCCAGGGTACGCGTGGATCGGGGACGCGTGGACTTGCTAGCTGGCCGGGGGTTGGAGGCGGGCCGCCCAGGCTTGGGTGAAGCGGTCGAGGATCATCGCCATCAGCACGATGGCCAGGCCGACCTCGAATCCGAGGCCGTACAGGTTGCGCGTCAGCGCGCGCACCGTCTCGAATCCCAGTGCGCCTCCACCGACCAGACCGGCGATGATGACCATCGCCAGCACCATCATGATCACCTGGTTCACGCCGGCCATGATCGTGGGCGCGGCCAGCGGCAACCGCACGCCGAACATCGTCTGGCGCGGCGTCGCCCCGAACGTCCGTGACGCCTCGACGCTCTCCTCGGGCACCTCTCGGATGCCCAGTGCCGTGATACGGATCCCGGGCACGACGGCGTACAGCACCGAGGCGATGATCCCGGGAACCGCGCCCACCGTGAACAGGATGACGGCGGGGATGATGTAGACGAGGGCCGGAATGGTCTGCAGTCCGTCGAGGATCGGCCCGAGGGCGGCCTCGACCCTCGGGCGGCGACCCGCCCACACCCCGATCGGCACGGCGATCGCCACTGACACCAGCACCCCGACCATCACCTGTACCAGCGTGTCGATGGAGATCGCCCACAGTCCGATCGCGCCCATCGTCCACAGTGCCAGCGCCGAGAACACCGCCAGGCCCCAGCCGCCCACCTTCCAGCAGGCCCAGGCGGTGACGAAGACCAACACCGGCCACGCCACGGTGAACGTGAGGAACTCGCGAACAGGAATGATCACACCAGCGATGATGAAGTCGTTGAACGGCCGGGTGGCCCAGGACAGGTTGTCGCGGGCCCACACCACGACCTGGTCGATCGGGTCGAAGGCGTTGATCGTGGTGACCGCCGGGAATCGTGACCATCCGGCCATCACCCCGACGACGAGGCCCACGACGAGAGCGAGGCCGCCGACCAGCGTCACCCGCTTCGACACGCGCCTGGTCCGGTCGATCTGGGCGAGCCCCCTCCACATGCGGTCCAGCACCACGGCTACCGCCACGATGGCGAGACCGGCTGCGATCCCCCGTCCGGTGCGCCGCTGGGAGAGCGTCTGCAGCACCGCCGCTCCCAAGCCTCCGGCGCCGATGAGGGCGGCGAGCACGGCGATGCCCAGTGCCATCATGATCGTCTGGCTGAGACCGGTCAGGATCGTCGGGAGCGCCATCGGGAGCTGCACCTTGAGCAGTGTCTGACGCTGGGTCGAACCGAACATCTCGCCTGCTTCCACCGCAGCCCTGGGCACCTGACGGATCCCGAGGGTCGTCAAACGAACGACCGGGGGGAGGGCGTAGATGACCGTCGCCACCGCCGCGTTCACCGCTCCCACTCCGAAGAAGCCGAGCAGCGGCAGGAAATAGACGAACGCGGGCACGGTCTGCATGGCGTCGAGCACCGGCCGAATCGCAGCCTCCACCCGCTTGCGCCGGGCGGCGAGCACACCGACTGGCACCCCGATGAGGACTGCGAACAGGACCGCGGTCCCCATCAACGCCAGCGTCTCCATCGTGGGCTGCCACAGACCGACCCCTCCGGCGTAGAGAAGGGCGAGAGCGGCAGCCACCCCCTGCTTCCACATGTGCACACGTGCGAGCGCCAGCAGGACGAGAGCCGGAAGGAAATACCACGGGAGCCACAGCAGCAGCGACTCGAATCCCTCGATCACCCATCCCAGGAACGACGTGAGCGGCATGAAGAAGGCTGTGAAGAGCACATGGGATCGCCGGTTCTGGCGGATCCACGTACCCAGGTCGTCGAAGGCATCGGAGAAGAACGTGTCGAGGACGGCGGGGAACGAGCCGGTCACGGCCAATTGGAGAACCGCCACGACTCCGACGAACCCGAGCCACGGAAGGACCCGCCGTACGGCGTCGGTGCCGACCGTCAACGACACCGGGGGGGAGGTGGCCGTCATCAGTCCGCCGCCAACAGCTCCGCCACCGTGGATCGGTCGACCACACCGACTGGGCGCCCACCGGCGTCGACGACACTCAGCGCCGTGACACCATCGAGGAGCGCGGGTACGAGGTGTTCCACGGTGTCGGTGACCGAGACCGTGCGGGTGTCCCCGTGGACCGGATCCCCGGCTCGCATCACATCGGCGGCGGTCAGCACCTTGGCCTTGGGGATGTCCCTCGTGAACTCCGCGACATAGGGAGTCGCCGGTCGGGTGATCAACTCTGCGGCCGTTCCGATCTGGTCGAACTCGCCGTCCTTCATGATGGCGATCCGGTCCCCGAGCTTGATCGCCTCGGCGAAATCATGGGTGATGAAGACGAGGGTGCCCCGCATCTCCGCCTGCAGACGGATCAGCTCGTCCTGCATGTCCCGGCGAATGAGCGGATCGAGCGCGGAGAACGGCTCGTCGAAGAACAGCACCTCGGGACCGACACACAGCGCTCGGGCGAGTCCCACCCGTTGCTGCATGCCGCCGGAGAGCTGCTGGGGAAAGTGACTCTCCCATCCCTTCAACCCGACCGTCTCGAGGACCTCCCGAGCGCGGGCATGGCGTTCGCTGCGACTGAGCCCTTGGATTTCGAGGCCGTATGCCGCGTTGTCGATGACCCGCCTGTGCGGGAACAGGCCGAAGTGCTGGAAGACCATCGACAGCTTGCGGCGTCGCACCTCGCGCAACTCGACGTCGGAGAGCGCCGTGAGGTCGACGTCGTCGAGCATGACCTGCCCGCGAGTGGCCTCGGTGAGCCGGGACACGCACCGGATCAGGGTGGATTTGCCCGAACCGGAAAGTCCCATGACGACGAAGGTCTCGCCTCTGTCGACGGCAAAGGAGACGTCGCGCACCGCCACCGTGCATCCCGTCTCAGCCAGAATCTCCTGACGGGATCTGCCGTCCCGAGCCATCTCGATCGCCTGGTCGGGGCGTGTCCCGAAGACCTTCCACAGGCCCCGGATTTCGAGGCAGGCCGGCACAGAGGCGTCGATAGACATCGACCGATAATGTAGCCATCGCCTCCCCGGCGCGGCCGGGGAGACAGGAGGGAAACCCATATGAAGCGAAGACTCGCTTTGACACTGTCCATAGCCCTGGTCATCACGGCATGCGGAGGGGCGGACACCGGAGACGACGGCGACGGCGACGGCGACGGTCCGGATGCGGACAACCCCACGATCACCCTGATCGTCAACCCGTGGACGGCCTCGCGACTCAATGCCGAGGTGGCGAAGAACATCATCGAGAACGAGCTCGGATATCCCGTCGACATCACCGAAGTGAACGAGAACGACGCGATGTTCACGGGGATGGCCGACGGCACGCTCGATGCCGTTCTGGAGATCTGGCCATCCGGAGTCACCGACGCCGAGCGGGCGTACTTCGATGAGGGAAGCGTCGTGGACATCGGCGAGCTGGGCACGATCGGCAAGATCGGCTGGTTCCTCCCGAGCTACGTCGTCGATGAGAACCCGGCGTTGGCCACGTGGGAGGGACTCATGGATCCCGCCGTGGCCGAGTTGTTCTCAACGGCGGAGACGGGGAGCTCCGGACGCTTCCTGGGGACCGACCCCTCGTACTCGCAGTACGACGAGCAGATCATCGAGAATCTGGGGTTGCCCTTCCAGGTGGTGTTCTCGGGTTCGGAGCCTGCCACGGTCGCAGAGCTCGACGCCCGCTTCGCCGCCAACGAACCCATCCTCATGTACTGGTGGACTCCGACCGCGGCTGTCGCCAAGTACGACCTCGTGAACGTGCTGCTGCCTGACTACAACGACGAGTGCGGAGCCAGCGCCGCCGCCGGTGACGGCGGTGTCGACTGCGACTACCCCGAGGACGTGCTCTTCAAGGCGGCTTCGGCGCAGCTCGAGGAGAAGGCTCCGGATGTCTTCGCCTTCCTGCAGGCCTTCACCCTCACGACCGAGGATCAGCTGGGAATGCTCCCACCGGTCGAGATCGACGGTCTCGATCCTGCCGCGGTGGCTGCCACCTGGGTCTCGGACAACGAGAGCGTCTGGAGCACCTGGCTGCCCTGAGCAGAGCACCGGCACCGATGTCGAGGGGGAGGGACCCGACAGTCCCTCCCTCTCGGGGCTTCAGGCGCGGTGGCGGTACCAGTCGACGTATTCGGGGGCGAGCGGGGTGTTCTCCAGGATCAGATCAGCGGCCTTCTCCGCCACCATCATCACAGGCGCATAGATGTTGCCGTTGGTGACGTATCGCATGGCACTGGCATCGACGACACGGATGCCTTCGAGGCCGTGCACCTTCATCGTTCGCGGGTCGGTGACCGAGCCTTCGTCGATTCCCATCCGAGCCGTGCACGACGGGTGAAGCGCCGTCTCGCCGTCGTTGCGCACCCACTCGAGGATTTCCTCGTCGGTCTCGACGGTCGGACCGGGTGAGAGTTCGCCACCGTCGAACGGCCCGAATGCCGGCTGGGCGAAGATCTCGCGCGTGGTTCGGATCGCCTCCACCCATTCCCGGCGGTCCTGATCGGTGGACAGGTAGTTGAACCGGAGGGCGGGCTTGTCCCGCGGGTTCGTGGAGCGGATCTTCACCGACCCCGTCGAGTTCGAGTACATCGGACCGATGTGGATCTGGTACCCGTGCCCGCCTGCCGGCGACGATCCGTCGTAGCGGATGGCGATCGGAAGGAAGTGGAACATGAGATTCGGCCAGAGCACGTCCTCGTTGCTGCGCAGGAAGCCTCCGGCTTCGAAGTGGTTCGTCGCTCCCGGACCCTTCCGGAAGAGCCACATGAGACCCACCAGCGGCCGCCGCCACATCGCCATCCAGGGCTGGATGGAAACTGGCAGCTTGGACGAGTGCTGGATGTAGACCTCGAGGTGATCCTGCATGTTCTCGCCGACCCCGGGCAGGTGGTGGACCATCTCGACCCCGAGCGGTGTCAACTCGTCGGCGTTTCCCACCCCGGACAGCTGCATCAGCTGCGGTGTGTTGAACGCCCCACCGCACAACACCACCTCTCCGGCGGTGACCGTTTCCGTTCGACCCCGGACGGTGTACTCCACGCCCGTGGCCCGCGTCCCGTCGAAGTTCACTCGGTTCACCATCGCCCGGGTGACGACTTCGAGATTGGGTCGATCCCTCACCGGGTGGAGATAGGCGCGGGCCGCGCTGAGCCGTCGACCTCGGTGGACGTTCCGATCGAAGCGGGCGAAACCCTCCTGCTTGCGACCGTTGACATCATCGGTGAGCTCGTGGCCCGCCTCTTGCACGGCAGCGAAGAAGGCCTCGAAGAGCGGGTTCTTGGCCGGACCCCGTTCGAGCACCAGCGGCCCATCGCCTCCCCGGAACTCGTCTGGACCCGCCAGACAGTTCTCCATCCGCTTGAAGTACGGAAGACAGTGGGCATAGTCCCACGTCTCCATCCCTGGGTCTGCCGCCCAGCGCTCGTAGTCCATCGGGTTGCCGCGCTGGAAGATCATCCCGTTGATCGACGACGATCCGCCGAGCACCTTTCCCCTGGCGTGATAGATCCGACGGCCGTTCATGTGGGGCTCGGGTTCGGACTCGTACTTCCAGTCGTAGAACCGACTCCCGATCGGGAACGCCAGGGCGGCGGGCATGTGGATGAACACGTCCCAGCGGTAGTCCGGCCGGCCGGC
This sequence comes from Acidimicrobiia bacterium, assembly GCA_035544575.1. Taxonomy (GTDB): domain Bacteria; phylum Actinomycetota; class Acidimicrobiia; order Spongiisociales; family ZC4RG35; genus DATHWB01. The sequence goes on along the minus strand of DATKEC010000102.1, from coordinate 8,812 downwards.
TTCGAGAACGAGCACCCGATGGGCGGGGTCGGCGGAGAGGCGGTTGGCGATCACCGATCCGGCCGAGCCGCCGCCGACGACCACGAAGTCATACATCGCCATCAGTAGGGCGCCTGCACATGGCCGGAGGCGACATAGACCGACTTCAGTTGCGTGTAATGCTCGATCGCGGCGAGGGAGTTCTCCCGGCCGATCCCGCTCTGCTTGTAGCCGCCGAAGGGCATCTCGATCGGTGTGAGGTTGTAGGTGTTGATCCAGACGGTGCCGGCTTCCAGAGCCGCAGCCACTCGGTGCGCCCGGCTGAGATCGCTGGTGAACACACCTGCCGCCAGGCCATAGACGGTGTCATTGGCCCGCGCCACCACCTCGTCCTCCGAATCGAACGGGAGCACGGCCATGACCGGCCCGAAGATCTCTTCGCGGACGAACTGCATGTCGTCGGTGCATTGGTCGAAAACGGTCGGTTCGACGAAATAGCCGGCTTCGAGACCCGGCGGGCGCCCTCCCCCGCACACGAGACGGGCACCGGACTCCTTGGCGATCGCGATGTAGGAGAGAACCTTCTCCATGTGTTCGCGCGAGATGAGCGAGCCCACATCGGTGGCAGGGTCCATCGGATCACCGATCCGCATCTTCTGAGCCCGGGAGGCGAGCCGTCCGACAAAGTCGTCGTGGAGGGACTCGTGGACGAACACCCTGGTCCCGTTGGAGCAGACCTCGCCCTGGGTGTAGAAATTGGCGAGCAGCGCCCCCGAGACGGCGTCGTCGACATCGGCGTCGTCGAAGACGATCAACGGCGATTTGCCTCCCAACTCCAGCGTGACGTGTTTCAGCGTCGAGGCGGCGGCCGCCATGACCGCCTTTCCGGTGCCGACCTCACCAGTGAGCGACACCTTGGCGATCCCCGGATGAGCAGTCATCGCCCGACCGGTGCGGGCGTCGCCCTGCACCACGTTGAACACACCGTCGGGGACCCCCGCCTCGGTGTAGATCTCGGCCAGGGCCAACGCGGTGAGCGGTGTGAGTTCCGCCGGCTTGAAGACCATCGTGTTTCCGCAGGCCAGGGCGGGACCAGACTTCCAACAGGCGATCTGGATCGGGTAGTTCCACGCACCGATCCCGCCCACCACGCCGAGTGGCTCCCGTCGCGTATAGGCAAAGTCCCCACCGAAGTCGTAGTGATGACCGTGGAGCGAACCTGCGACTCCGGCGTAGTACTCGATGCATTCGGCTCCCGATATGACGTCGACGGTCGAGGCCTCGGCGATCGGCTTGCCGGTGTCGGCCACCTCGATGCGGGCGAGTTCGTCGTTGCGCTCGCGCAGGAGTGAAGCGGCCCGGTTGAGGATGCGGCCGCGTTGGGAGCCGGTCATCGCCGACCAGCCGTCGAAGGCGCGTCTGGCAGATCGCACCGCTCGGTCGACGTCGGCTTCGGATGCGTGGTCGATTACGGCGAGCACCTCACCGGTGGCGGGATTGACCGTTTCGAACGTCTCGCCGGAAGAAGCGGATACGGCACGTCCGTCGATGAAGAGTTGGCGATGCGGGACGCTCAAAGGGACCTCCTGGGCCGGGAACCAGGATAGGAACCGGGGCGTGATCGCGCTCTTCGGGCGGCCTGTGCGAACCTGGCGGGATGCACACGCCAGAGAGACTCGTCCGGCACCTCGCCTCCTGGCTCGGTGCGTGGCCGCCTCCGTCGTCGGGTGTGACCGTCGTCGGGTCCCCCCGTCGGACGATGCCGGGCTGGGACGGGGCGGTGCGGATCCTCGCCGGCGTATCGACCCCCGAAGGGACAATCGTCTCCGTCCCCCCGGCGGCGGTGGCCGCCGTGACAGAGCTCGCTGAGACGCTCGCCGAGTCCCCCGACGCACTCGGCGAGGCGTTGCAGCGACCGGGTGGCCGACTGTTTGCAGGCTCGTTCCGGTGGAGCGACTCGCCCGCTCCCGATCAGGGACGAGGAGTCTGGCTGCCGAGGGAGGACCCGCGGGTGTTGCCGTGGCTGCATCCGTTCAACGGCGACGTACTCGTCGGCTTCGAGGACGGCGAAGTGGCGGCCGGGGTGGGAAGGAAGTTGCACGACGAATGGGGCCACGAACTGGCTGTGGTGACTGAGCCGGACCACCGTGGCCGGGGCTGGGCGGCGGATCTGATCGCACAGGCGGCGCATCGCGTGCTCGTCGACGGAGCCATCCCCACCTATCTCCACTCCCCCGACAACGAGGCATCTGCTCGCACGGCGGAGGCGGCTGGTTTCCCGGACAGGGGTTGGCGGATCCTGGGTTTCAGCGCGCCCTCGACCCGGCCGGCGGAGCGTTGATCAGTCAGCCAGCGTCGGCCGCGGGTCAAGACCGGCCGCCCGGTAGCAGGCGTCGATGACTTCCATGTTGGCAACTGCGTCATCCGGACCTGTTGGAATCGGCTGATCGTCGACAACCGCCGCGCGGAAGGCCACCAGCTGATGGTGGTAGGTGCTCGAAGCCTCGACCTCGAAGCGTTCGGCGCCGTCGTCGGTCACGACCGTGATCGACGAGCCGTGCTGCGGGGCAACAGGATTGTCTACGCGCATCGTCCCGTTGCTGCTTGTCACGACGAGGTAGGTGCCGGCGGGCTCGTCGGCGCCGACCATCGAACTGTAGACCGAGCCGCTCGCCCCCCCACCCCAGGAGAGCTCAGCCCGCAGCCACAGGTCGATTCCGTCCTCGTTCGCCGCTGCCACCGCCGAGGTCACGCTGGGTTCGGACCCGACCGCCCACCGCACGAGAGCGATCGCATAGCAACCCAGGTCCATCGTCGAACCACCACCGAGCCGCAGGTTCCACCGGATGTCGGTGCGTGGGATACGCCCGTCGGGGATGACGAAGGCGGCGTCGGCCCGGCGGGGCGGACCGATCCGGTCGATGATCGCCCGCATCTGCGTGACGAGGGGGTGATAGCGCCAGTGAAAGGCCTCCATGACCACCCGGTCAGATTGTGCAGCCGCCGCCGCCATCGTGCGGGCGTCCTCGGCGTTGGCCGCGAACGGCTTCTCGCACAGCACATGGAGCCCGGCATCGAGGGCATCCAGCACGCATGGACGGTGGAACGCGGCCGGTGTTCCCACGTACACGGCATCGACGCTTCCGGACGACAGCATCTCGCCATACGAGCCGAATGCATTCGGGATGCCCCAGCGTTCGGCCGCTTCTTCGGCCCGGCCGAGATCACGCGCCGCCACCGCCGAAACCTCCACACCGTCGATGCTCCGCGCCGGTTCGACGATCGCGCCAGCCGCGATGCGTGAGGCGGCCACGAGCCCGATGCGAAAGGGCTCGCTGCGACCGGTTGTCACTCCTCGGTGACCGTGGCGGCCTTCTGGGCGATCTCGTTGACCACTGCCTCGTTGGCCAGGGTCGTCACGTCGCCCAACTGGCGTTGCTCGGAGATGTCCTTGAGGAGGCGACGCATGATCTTTCCCGAGCGGGTCTTCGGCAGGTCCGGTGTGAAGACGATCGACTTCGGCTTGGCGATCGGACCGAGCGTCGTGGCAACGTGATTTCTCAACTCCTGGAGGAGCGTCTCGTCGCCTTCCCTGGTGCCGCGCAACGTCACGAATGCGGCGATGGCCTGACCGGTGAGATCGTCCTTCCGTCCGACGACCGCCGCTTCGGCAACGGCAGGGTGGGAAACGAGGGCACTCTCCACCTCGGTCGTCGAGATGTTGTGCCCAGCCACCAGCATGATGTCGTCGACCCGGCCCAGCAGCCAGAAGTAGCCGTCGGCGTCACGCTTGGCGCCGTCGCCGGGGACGTAGAGACCAGGGAAGCGGGACCAATAGGTGTCGACGAACCGCTCGTCGTCGCCCCATATGGTGCGAGCGATCGACGGCCACGGTCTGCGGATGACGAGATAGCCCCCTCCGGGCACACCAACGGAATCGCCCGCGTCGTCGACGATGTCCGCCACGACCCCAGGGAACGGATTCGTGGCCGAGCCGGGCTTGGTGGCGGTGATCCCCGGGAGGGGGGTGATCATGATCGCCCCGGTTTCGGTCTGCCACCACGTGTCGACGATCGGACACCTGCCCCCGCCGATGTTGTGGTGGTACCAGATCCACGCCTCGGGATTGATCGGCTCGCCGACGGACCCCAGCAAGCGCAAGCTCGAGAGATCGTGGCGCGCCGGGTACTCGTCCCCCCACTTCATGAACGACCGAATCGCAGTTGGCGCGGTATACAGGATCGTCACCCCGTACTCGGCGATGATCGACCACAACCGGTCCAGATCCGGGTGATTGGGTGCTCCCTCGTAGATCACACCGGTCGTGCGATTCGCGAGCGGGCCGTAGACGATGTAGCTGTGGCCGGTCACCCAGCCGATGTCGGCCGCACACCAGTAGACATCGGTGTCCGGCTTGAGGTCGAAGACCCAAGAATGAGTGGCGACGACAGATGTGAGGTATCCACCCTGGGTGTGGACGATGCCCTTCGGACGACCCGTGGTCCCCGACGTGTACAGGATGTAGAGCGGATCTTCGGCACCCAACTCGACCGGCTCGCACTCGGCAGGCTGCTCGGCGACGATGTCGTGCCACCAGATGTCGCGGTCGTCCATCATCGTGACATCGCTGTCCGTCCGCTTCACGACGACGCAATGACGGACATCCGGCGTCCGGGCGAGGGAGACGTCGGTGTTGGCCTTCAACGGGACCACGTTTCCGCCCCGCCACGCCCCGTCCTGGGTGATCACGAGGCGGGCGTCGGCATCGAGGATGCGGTCGGCCAACGCGTCGGAGCTGAACCCGCCGAACACCACGGAGTGGACCGCCCCGATCCGGGCGCAAGCCAGCATGGCGATCGGCAGTTCCGGGATCATCCCCATGTAGATCGCAACCCGATCGCCGCGTTGCACTCCGAGGGACTTCAACGCGTTGGCGAAGCGGCAGACCTCCGCGTGCAACTCGCGATAGGTCAGCGTGCGCGAATCTCCAGGCTCACCCACCCAGTGATACGCGACCTTCTCGCCGGAATCCTCCAGATGGCGGTCCAGACAGTTGTAGCTCAGGTTGAGCGTGCCGTCCGCGAACCACTTGAAGAACGGAGGGTTGGAGTCGTCGAGGCCCACGGTGGGCTCACGGAACCAGGAGACCCGCTGGCGGGCCTGGGCCATCCAGAACGCCTGATGGTCGGCGTCCGCGGCTTCGTAGACGCCGGGTTGGGCGTTGGCTGAGGCAGAGAAAGCGGCGGACGGGTGGAAGGTCCGGTCTTCTCGCAGCAGGTCTTCGAGTGTCTCGCTCACAGGTGGCCTTTCATCGGTCGACCATCCGACTGTATTGCCAATGCCGCCCATTCGCTCCCTGGTGGCCGGATTGGCGCGGATTCTGAGCCGACCTGTGGTCGAATCAACACATGGCAGTCGAGCTTCGTATTCACGGTGTGTCGGGGACTCCCGCTGACCGCGTCCTCGGTGCTGCATCCGGGAGCGACGAGCGCTTCGCCGCCGAACCCGCCACCGTCCTGCGGCGTCTCGACGGGGACGACACCGTGCTCGCGTACCGCTGGGCATCACAGACGTCCGGCACAGCCGGCAGTTCGATGTGGCTGCTCCTCGTCCCCTACATGCTGCTGAACCTGGCCGGCTGGGCGCTTCCCCCGGCGACCGATCAGCGGCATCGGCTGTCCGTGGCCGCCATCCGCATCTCCGGACTGTTCCTCACGCTGGTCTTCGCCCTGATCACCGCCAACGGCGTGATCGGCGTGGGCGCCTACCAGGTCGTGCGCGACGCCACGTCGTGGCGGATGGCGCTCACTCTCGGTGTGGCAGTCTCGGCGATGGTGATGGTGGTTCTCTGGTTCGCAACGACCCGGGCGGACGAGGCTCGCAACGACCGCCCCTACCTGCGCGCCCCTCACATCGCGGTGGCGCTCTGGGGGATCTGGGCGACCGCGGTGACAGCGGCGGCGGAGGCGTCCGGAAACGCCAACCCGATCGGCACGATGTGGCTGCTCCCCGCCGCGCTGGCACTACTGATCGCGGCGGCGTCCCTGTGGCGGGACCTCGAGGACCTCACCCGGCTGCTGGGGCGGGTGGCGGTCGGCGCCAGTCTGGTCCTGCTCGTGTCCGTCGTCGTCCGGCCCCTCGACACGATCGCCGACCTCCCCGCCACTCTCACGTCGATCGGCGGCCCGGCTCGGGGGGCGGTGCTGGCCTACGCCGCGATTGCGTTCGTCGCCACCGCACTCGCGTGGTCACCGACCCACCCGGATGCCGGACCCGCGGTCGGATCGCTCCTCGCTCTCGCGGGAGCCAGCGGAGCGGCGGTGGGGGCCGGGGCGGTGGTCGTGACGGGCGCTGCGTTCGGAGTAGCCACAGCGACGGGACTGGGAATCCTGGCGGAGGGATTCCTGGTGGGATCACTCTGCCTCGTGGCGATCACCTCCTTCCATGCGTGGACCCACCTGGAACCTGGCGCCACTCCTCGCGAACGGCTCATGCTGACGCTGGTGTCGGTGCGCGACGACATCCGCCCGCTGCTGTTGGCGGTACCGGTCGTGACCTTGGCGATCGGTGCGGTGGCGATCGGACGTCTCGGCGACGCGTATCCGTGGATTGCCGCCGGTGCCTACCCCGTCGCCTTCCTCGCGATGGCAGCGGTTGCCTACCGGCTCGGGTTCTCCCGCTCGGCGGTCGTGATCGTCGTCGCCGCCGGCCTCGCCGGTGCCATGGTCGTCACAGGACTCGTGTCGCTGCGGGCGAGTGCCGTCGGCTTCACGCTCATCCTCCCCGCCATCGCAGTGGCGGCCCGCATCGCAGGTGGGTTCGGAAGCGTCGAGCGCAGACGCATGCTCGCCATACCGTGGGACGTCGGCTCGTTCTTCTCGAGACGCTTCCACCCTTTCGCCCCCCCGACCTACCGCGACGTGGTCGAACGAGACCTCAAGATGGTGCTCACCCAGCTCCGCGCCAGCGGTGAACCGGTGGTCGTGTCAGCCCACAGTCAAGGTTCCATCCTGGCCGTCTCGGCCCTCGATGGTGTGCCAGGTGACAACCTGCGTCTCCTCACACACGGGTCGCCGCTCGCTCCGCTGTTCATGCGGTTCTTTCCGGTGTCGTTCCCTCCCGAGATCGTGCCCCGGATCGGCCGGCGGCCGTGGATCAACCTGTGGCGACCCACAGACCCGGTCGGCGGCGCGGTCCGCGGGACCGACGATCGCCGGGTCCCCGACCGCAACTCTCGCATCCATGGGGGATACTGGCTGGCAGACGAGCCCGAATACGCCCGAGCGGTTGCCGATCTGGTCGCCGCGGAATCTCGCACCTGAAGACAGGCAGGCACATGGACCAGTACGACCTCCTGGCAGATCGCAGGAACCTCATCGCGGTGGTGGGTGCCACGGATTCACCCGGGAAGTACGGCGGCATCATCTACCGCGATCTGCGGGGGCGGGGCCATCGTGTCGTGGCCGTGAACCCTCGCCGATCGAACGTGGCCGGGGACCCCAGCTACCCGGACCTCACCTCGCTGCCAGAACGGCCCGACATCGTCAACCTGGTCGTTCCACCCACCGCCGGCCGGTCGGTCGTGGCCGAATGGGCCCAACTCGGAGGCGCCTCGGTCTGGTTCCAACCGGGCGCGTCGGATGCCGATCTGGTGTCCCGGGCCCGCGATGCCGGCATGGACGTCATCGACGGCGACTGCATCATGGTGTTGAGCCGCCGGCTCGCCTCCTGACAGCCGCCACGTACAGTGGCGCCACGACCCCGAGGAGGCTTCTCATGCTGACCACATCACCCGAGGTGTACGCCGCGGTCAAAGACCTTCGCGTCGTCCGCAAGTTCCAGGACCGCCAGATCAGTGCCGACCATCTCGAAGCCATCCTCGAAGCGGGCCGATGGACGGGGAGCTCGAAGAACCGCCAGCGCTGGGTCTTCGTCGTTGTCCGTGACCGAACCCAGCTCGACCGGCTGGCAGGTTGCGGCGACTTCACCGGCCCGGTGCACTCGGCCGATCTCGTCATTGCTCCTGTCCGCCTCCCCGACGGTTACGACTGGGACATGGGCAGGGTCAGCCAGAACATGATGCTGGCGGCGGCGGCCGTTGGGGTTGGATCGTGTCCGATCACACTGCATCGCCACGACGACGCCCGAGCAGTTCTGGGCGTTCCCGCGGACCACGGCTGCCAATGGGTGATGGCGATGGGCTACCCGGACGACGACGCCGAGCGCGAAGCTCGCCGGAGGAACCCGCTCACCGGACGAAAGCCGCTGGACCAGCTGGTCCGGTACGACCGCTTCGCCTGAGGCGGGCCCGCACCCAGCGATCCATCAGCCACGCCATACCCACCAACTGGACCCAGTCGCCGAGCCGGGCGTACAAGGTGAGGCCGTCGGACCGGGCCTGGACCACACCCCGCAGCGACGTGATCTCGGCCAGGCCCGTCGGTTCGCCCAGGATGCCGCCATCGATGATGAAGACCGATCGACCGGTCACCGAACCATGGATCACGTCGACTCCCAGCTCTGCCGAGCGCATTCGCGTCATTCCGATCAGTTGATCGCTGGCGTGGGAGAACGGATAGCTCGCCTGGCTGGTCGCCACCACGAGCAGGTCCGCTCCGGCGCTCACGTGTTCTCGGCTGTAGCGGGCGAACGAGGACTCAAAAGAGATGACGGACCCGAATGAGACGCCATCGAGATCGAAGAGCACGGGGCCATCGCCACGGATCATGTCACGGGGCACCCGGCTCAGATCGGGGATCCAGCCGAACAGGGGCCGGGCAGGGACGTACTCGCCGAAGGGGACCGGATGACGCTTCCGATACTCGCCCATCAA
>DATKEC010000101.1:0-31712 GCA_035544575.1 Acidimicrobiia bacterium | reverse complement strand
AAGCGATCGCCCTACGGTCTCGAGGCGATCTGGATTCGGCTCGATCTCGGGCGTGCGCTCGCCGAGGCGGGCGACGAGGAGGCGGTCGGTGTTCTCGAAGGCGTCGCGTCAGCCGCCAGCGAGCGAGGCGCCGGGACGGTGCAGGAGTTCGCCGAGCACGCGCTCCGGGCGCTCGGCGTGCGCACGTGGCGCCGTGGCGCGACCGGGGCTCCGCTGACAGCACGCGAGAGAGAGGTGGCGCGGCTAGTGGCCTCCGGTGCGACCAACCGCGAGATCGCGCAGACACTCTTCCTCTCGCCGAAAACGGTCGAACGCCACATCTCCAACGCCCTCAGGAAGCTCGGAGCCCGCAACCGCGCTGAGCTCGCCGCACGGGTGCGGGATCTCGGGGCCAAGAATGCGGGAAACGCCCGATGATCCGGAGGTCCGCCCAGACTTAGCCTGATCGCCACTGGTCCCGCCGAGAAAGGAGCGGATGTGGCGATGGCGGTAGTGCTGTTCCCGGTCTCGAACGAGGTCCCGGCTCTGACGCCGGCGACACTCGATGCGCTCGCTCGCCTCGGCGTGACCAGTGTCTCGCTCGTTCGTGACGACGAGACGGCGGGGCTCGTGCTCGAGGGCTGGGCGTTCGATCCGGCGCGGGCGCACGAGGCGGCCAGCGCAGTCACCGGCACATGCGACGAAGCGAGAACGCTCCGGCCGCTCGTGCAGATGGCGGTGTCATCCGCCGCAGTCGAGAACCAAAGGAGGAAGTCATGAGCAACATTAGGGCAATCTTTGGACTGTTCCTGGCCGTCGTCGCGGTCGGATTGTTCCCCGACGCGAGCTCCGCCTCAGATCGAAGCGGAACTCTCATGGTGGACAAGGAGTGCTCCGGGTACACAGGCGGGTCGGGTTCGTTCTGCACGTTCACGTCCTCGAACCTCAGGGTGGCCCCGGCTGGCTCGAAGGTCTTCTATCTCCAGCCGGCGGATCTTGCCAGCGATGTGATCCTTGACCCGCCGGGGCCTGGGAACAGCAAGGCGTTCGGTCGTTGCGAACTCGATGAAGAGACGTTGGACGGGGTGTGCACGTTCAACGGCGGAACTGGGAAGTTCACCCACTTCCAGGCAACGCTCACCGTCACCTACACGGGCGACGTTGACTGGCACTGGGAAGGACCGTACAGCTTCCACCCGTCGACCTAACTGCGAGCGCGTCGTTGGGTGGCTTGTGGCATCGCTGCTCGAGCGAATCGTGGAGGCGGTTAGGACCTCAGAAAGAGACGAGACAAGTCCGGACTCGAACCGGATACCCCCTCTCTGCTGGGAGGGGGTCACGCTCTAGCCCATCGAGACAACGATTGGACATCCCCTCTAGTACGCCGTGCTCGCCGTCCCGCGCGATGGAGGCCTCAGAGGCCCGATGGAGGAGAGGTCCTGACAAGGGAAAGACCCTTGCGGTGCAAGGGTCTTCCGACAACAAAACCCCCAGGACGTAGACCTGGGGGTTCTTAGTAGCGGGGGCGGGATTTGAACCCGCGACCTTCGGGTTATGAGCCCGACGAGCTACCAGACTGCTCCACCCCGCGTCGTTGTGACGACCAATGGTAGGAAGACCCCCGAGCCTCCGCAAAGCGGAACCGTCAGTGCTTCACCTCGACCACCGAAGAGCACCGTGGCATCGAGGCGAAGACTCTCTCAGGCAGCCGATCCTCCGACGTGGCGTTCTCGAGCCCGCCGAACAGGGAAGAACGCGGGCGCCCGCAGTTCATCTCTGCTCCTTTCGCACGGTCAGTCTCGCCGCCCGGCCACCACTTTGTGACGACCTCAGCCGACCAACTCCGGACGATCCCGATACATCTCCAGCGCCTCGGGATTGGCCAAGGCCTCGGTGTTCTTGACGGGATCACCGTTGATCACCGCGGTGACCGCCAGCTCGGAGATCTTGCCGCTGCGGGTACGAGGCAGATCATCGACCGTGGTGATCACCGCCGGGACGTGCCGGGGCGACTCCTCGACGCGTAGACGGCGCCGCATCTCGGCTTCCAGCTCCGGCGTCAGCCCACAGCCTTCGGCCATGCGTACGAACAGGACGACCCTGGTGTCGCTTCCCTGCCGTTGTGCCACGGCCACGGCCTCGGACACTTCGGGAAATTGTTCGACCACCCGGTAGATCTCGGCGGTGCCGATGCGCACCCCACCGGAGTTGAGCGTGGCGTCTGACCGACCGAGGATGACCATCCCGCCCCGTTCCGTCCACATCGCGTAGTCGCCGTGGGTCCACACGCCAGGGAAGCGATCGAAGTACGCCTGGCGGTACCGCTCGTCTCCACCCTCCCCCCAGAAGGTGATCGGCATCGACGGAAACGGCTCCGTGCAGACGAGTTCGCCTTGGGCGCCGGGCCCGAGCGCCTTGCCATCGTCGTCGAAGATCTCCACCGCCATACCCAACGCCTTGGCCTGGATCTCGCCCGGATACACCGCCTTGGTCGGATCGCCCCCCACGAAACATCCACACAGATCCGTCCCGCCCGAAATCGAGGCGAGATGGACGTCTGGCTTGATTCCGTCGTAGACGAACGCGAAGCCCTCCGGCGACAGCGGAGACCCGGTGGAGGCGATCGTCCGCAAGCCCGCCAGCCGATGGGTTTCGGCCGGCCGCAGACCCGATTTGAGGACGGCGTCGATGTATTTGGCCGACACTCCCAGCAAGGTGATGTCGAGTTCGTCGACCAGGTCGAACAGCGCCTCGGGGCCGGGGTGGAACGGGTTGCCGTCGAACAGCACGATCGTCGCTCCCGTGCCGAGTCCCGACACGAGCCAGTTCCACATCATCCAGCCGCAGGTGGTGAAGTAGAACAGGCGGTCGCCGGGGCGGATGTCGAGGTGATGACGCTGCTCCTGCAGGTGCTTGATCAACACCCCGCCGGTCTTGTGCACCATGCACTTGGGCTTGCCCGTGGTTCCCGACGAATACAGGATGTAGTGCGGGTGGTCGAAGGCGAACCGCTCCAGGCTCAGAGGCTGGTCGCGATGAGCGGCGACGAAGTCATCCCAGCGGACCCCGCCCGGGATCGGCGCGACGTCGGGCAAGCCGAGATTCGGAACGACGACGGTCGTGGTGACCGAAGGCAGCTCCGCCAGGATCTCGACGAGCTGGTCCATCCTGGCGAACTGCTCGCCGCCGTAGAGATACCCGTCCGCCGCCACCAGCACTTTCGGCTCGACCTGGCCGAAGCGGTCGACGACACCCGCTGGGCCAAAGTCTGCCGAGGTCGACGTGAACACGGCCCCGATCGATGCGGCACCCAGCATGGCTATGACCGTCTCGGCCATGTGAGGCATCCAGGCCGCCACCCGGTCGCCGGCGGACACGCCGCACGCGGTCAGCGCGGCACCGAATGCGGCAGCCTCGGTACGGAGCTCGGCCCAGGTGATGGTGCGGGCCAACCCGTCCTCGCGCCGGTACTCGATGGCCGGATGCGACGCGTCCGCCCCGCGGCCGTCGAGCAGGTTCTCGACCACCGAAAGGCGGGCGTCGGGGAAGAACTCGGCGTCCGCCATGGTCGAGCCGCGCCGCAACGCCACCTCGCCTTTGTCCCCGATGACACCCACCTGATCCCAGACGTCGGACCAGAAGGCGCCAGGGTCCGAGATCGACCATTGGTGGAGGGCATCGGTGCCTGGGAGGTCGATGCCTCGGGCAGCGGCCACAGACCGCCGGAACTGGCCGATCTGCGATGCGGCGGCCCGTTCGAGCGACGGAACCCACAGCGGCTTCATCGGCGTGCCCCCAGCATCCTCAGAACCTCCCCACCGAACCCGTCACCCGGCGAACAGCCCCCGCATCCCGGCGTCGAGCGACGGGTCGACCAGCGCCAGCGCCCTGTTCACCAGGTCTTCGGCTTCTTCGAACAGACGCTGATACTCGGCGAGATCGCCCGCCCGCAGGGCCAGCCGCGCCCGATCGAAACGATCCGACGCCTCGGCCAACAGCTCTTCGATGGTGCCATCGTCGGTCTGCGGCGGTTCGTCGGTATCCGGCGGCTCGTCCGGGTCGGGAGCGGCACCTGCGCCGAAAACCTGATCGAGGGCGCCCTCCAGCGTGGAATCCCACCGAATGGTGTCGCCGAACACAGTGATGACCCGTCGGAACTCGGGGAGTCCGCCACCTGCCTCCGCCGCCAGGTACACGGGCATCACGTAGAGGATGGATTCTTCGATCGGAACCACCAGCATGTCGCCAAAGAGGACATTGGACCCCTCCTGGTCCCACAGCGTGAGCTGTTGGGCGATGTCCGAGTTCTGGTTGATCCGGTCGCCGACCTGGCCTGTCCCCTCGACCAGGGTTCCGCTCGGGAGCCGGAAGTCGACCAGACGGCCATAGCGCCCGGGCGTGGAATCGCCCACCAGGAACGAGGACATGTTGAGTTTGTTCTGCGGTGTGAACGGCTGGATGATCACATACGAGAGATCATCTTCCCCCGGCAGGTTCACCAGAAGGTAGTTGGGAAGGAACCGGTCCAGAAGGGCCGTTCTCCCGTCTGCGGTCAATCCGTCACCCCACAACAGTGTCCCGCTGTCCCGGTCGATAGTGGACGGATCCCTCGGGATCGACCATGAGTCCGAGCGTCGGAAGAAGTCGCCGGTTTCGATGACGTGGTAGTCGAGGTACTTCTCGGACTGGATCTTGAAAAGGTCCTGGGGGTACCGGAAGTGATCCTCGAGGGTCTGCGGAACTGGGTCGTCAGTGAACAGGTCCGGGTACACGCCTCGCCAGGCCGTGACCACCGGATCGGTCGGATCGACGACATAGAGCTTGATCGTGCCGTCGAAGGCATCGATCGAAGCCTTGACCGAGTTGCGGATGTAGTTGAAGCCGGCGCGGGGCAGGCCAGAACTCTGAGAGAGCCGCAGGGTGTCGTTGATCGTCACCGGCTGGCTGTAGGGGTACTTGTCCGAGATCGTGTAGAGGTCCAGCAACCACATCACGCGGCCGTCCATGAGCACCGGGTAGGGGTCGGCGTCGGTGTGGAGGAACGGGGCGACGCGCTCGACCATGGCTTCGATGTTTCGAGTTTGGAGGATCCGGCTGTCGTCGCGGAGCTGGGACGAGATCAAGATGTTCAGGTCGCGGTACCGCAGTGCATAGGCCAGACGTCGAAGAAACCCGCCGATTTCGACGCCTGCATCCCCGTCGTACTCGTTGAAGTTGTTGACCTGGCCGACCGGAAGGTCCACCTCCTGAGGGAATTCGCCGGTGCGGACGATGACCGGCTTGTCCGGGTTGTAGGACTCGCCGAAATAGATCCGGGACTGCTCGAGTTCGAGTTCGGGGAAGTCCGAGATGGGAGGTACGTCACGCACGAAGAGCGACGGCTGCCCGTCGGACTCCACCGCGTTGGCCGGGCTGAGTACTGCGCCGAACCCGTGGGTGTAGCTCAGGACCTGGTTCTGCCAGTCGGTGGGTATCGACTGCGAGCTCTCGTCGAGTTCCCGCGCCGACACGAGCACTTGAGTGGGGACGCCGTCGATGATGTACCGGTCGGTGTCCACAGAATCCACCCGGTAGTACGCCCTGATTTCCTGGAGGTTCTGATACGTGCGGGTGAGGACCCCCGGATCCCACAGCCGGAGGTTGTCGACGGTGAGGCGGTTCGCCTCGATGTCTGCGCGCGTGAGACTGCGGTCGGCCTCGAACGGCCGCACCTCGACGTCGTCCAGCCCGAATGCGTTCCGGGTGGCTGCAACGTTCAGCGATATGAACTCGGACTCGCGGGCCAGCTCGTTGGGCTGCACGGTGAAGCGCTGGACGATCGCCGGGTAGATGAGGCCGGCCGCCACCGACACGAACGCCCAGGCGCCCACCGAGACGATCGCAAGAGTCCAGTCCGGGCGGCGGATGTTCCACAAGAACAGCACGGCGGCGAGCACCGACACGATCGCCAGCAGTTGGAGCGCGGGGAGGCGAGCGTTGATGTCGGTGTATCCCGCCCCGAAGAACGATGACTGGCCCGAATACAACAGCTCCCGCGAGTCGATCCAGTAGCCGATCGCCCGGATCGCAGCCAGCGCCGCCGCCAACGCCGACAGGTGCGCCTTCGCTCCAGGTCGCATCGTCAACCGGGTCCCCTGGCGAAGGCGAATCCCGCCATTCAGATAATGGACCGTGGCGACGAGGATGAATGTGAGCACACCGAGGTTGAAGAACCACGACGTCAACAACTCCCAGAACGGCATCCGGAACATGTAGAAGCCGAGGTCGGCGCCGAACTGCGGGTCAGCCTGTCCGAACGTCACCGGATTGAGGAAGAGCAGCACCTCGTCCCGCCAGGCGGCGAGACCGGCACCCAACAGCAGGGCGAAAGCCGCCGCCACACCTAGCCGAACGAAACGCAGGCGAGGCTCGACCCAGTCACGAAAGCGTTCGATGAGCTCCTCGTCCTCGCCCAGATCCAACAGCTCGATGCGCGGCGAGATGCGGTCGGTGAGCCACAGGTTTCCCCAGACCACACCGAAGACCACGATCACTCCGGCGACAGCGAGCCCGACGGAGGTGACCAGGTTGGTGCGCCACACCGAGTCGAAGCCGACCGAGTCGAACCAGAGGAAGTCGGTCCAGACCGTCGATAGCCCCGTCAGGAACAGGTACACCAGGGCAATCGCCACCGCGACGAATGTCATCCCCCGACGCCGCGGCGCATGGGTATACGACTCTGAGGAGCGGACGAACATTTGGCGAGTCTACGGAGCGGTGTCGAATAGTCCCAGATCGAACGCGGTGAGAGCTCTCAGACGGGAACGACGGTGCAGGTGCAGCCCTCGTGGGCGGGAGGCGGGTCCTCCACCGGGTCCCGGCCGGCCAGGTCCCGACAGATCGCACAGCCCCGTCCCGCCACGATCCACCGCACCCCGGCGGAGCCGGCGGCTTCGAGTGACTCGACCAGCCCGCGGTTGAACGCCATGAGGGAAAGGTGACGCATGCGTCGCTCGGACTCGTCGGTCCTCCAGGCGCGGAACACCCTCGAGACATCCGAGGCCAATTGCCTGGCGCCATACTCGTGGGCGCGTCCATCGGCCATCGCGCGATCGAGATCCGATGCCAGACTCGCCGCGAACCCAGGACTCGGCGAGTCCGACGGCGTCGCCGGGCGGCCCAGCTTGGTCGCCGTCAACCGCTCGGCGGCGGCATGACCTGCGGCAAAGCTCTCGGCGGAGAGAACGACGAGATCCGGACGCAGACTCGCCTCCAGGGCATCTGTGTCCGGAGACCAGGCGGAGGCGTCGATCCGGATCGCTTCGAGTGCGGCGTTCTGTTCCTCGGTGAGTTGGCGCTTCACGTTGCGCAGCGCGCGGTTGGCGATCGGGAGCAGCAGTTCGTCGCGCATCTCGAACGGGTCGACATCGAGGGTCGAAACGGATACCGATGGCGACGACGCTGCTCCGGAAGCTGCCGGAGTGGACGCCGGAGCTGCGGTCTCGGTGCTGATCGGCTCCCGGAGCCGAGCAAAAAGACCCTCCACCTCTTGGAGGGCCGGGGCGGCCGGCTCGGGTTCCTCAGGCTCCTTGGCCGAAGGCTCGTCGGCGGCGGGCTGGGACACCTCACCGTCGATGGACTGATCCTCTTCGACCTCCACGGATGCGATCGACGCGTCGTCGGCGGAAACCTCGGTGGGGACCGGGGTTGTCGAACGTTCAGGATCTTGACGCGAACGCAACTCTTGGGGCGTGAGCACACGCAGCTCGGGAGTCGGATCCGGCAAGGGGCGCGGCTCTGAGATGACGGGCAGGTCGTCGGTCCGCGTCTCGTGGGGCCCCGGACGCACCACGCGCACCGTCTCGCCGGGAACCCATTCGCCCCGGACCTCCCGCGCCGGGGGTTCGGCGGCCACCTCGGACAGACTCAGCGCCTCTCGCCGTTCGTCGAGCTCGGATTCCACGGATGCGATCGCCGCCCTCAACGAGTCGAGCTCGCGGCGCAATTCATCCTTGCGCTCCTCCAGTGCCCGGGTCCGCTCCTGGGCGATCTCGGCTTTGCGGGTGGCGGTTTCGATGATCTCGTCGTGGCTTGCCCTGGCTTCGAGCACAATCCGCTCCGCCTCCATCCGTGCTGTGCGGACGGTCTCCTCGGCTTCGCGACGGCCGGCACCGATGTGACGGTGTGCGTCGCGTTCGGATTCGCCGACCAAACGCATTGCCTCCTTCTCGGCCTCTGCCCGCAGGCCGGCCGCCTCCCGCTGGGCCTGGGACAGCAGGGTCTCAGAGGTTGTCCAGGCGTCGGTCCGAAGGTGTTCGGCGTCGGCGTGGGCATCCCGGCGGGCCGATTCTGCGTCGGCGATCGCCTCCGCACGCCACGTGGCAGTCTCGGCTGCCGCCCGTTCCCGCATGGTCTCGGCTGCGCTCCGCGCCGCTTCGAGCACCGAGTGAACCTCGCCGGAAACGACCTCGATCTCGCGTTTGAGGTCGACCACGTCACCCGCCTGCAGGGTCGCTGCCAGTTGGTCGCGTTCGGCGATCAGCCCGGCGAGCATCGCGCCGAGTTCTGCCAGGAAGTCACGCACCTCCGTCTGGTCGAATCCGCGCAGCGTCGTCCGGAACGACCGGTGCGCGAGGGCGTCGGGGCTGAATTCGACCATCCTCAAAGGCTACTGACGGGTGCGCGGAACCTCGCGGATCTCCATGACGGCGGTCAAGCCGGCTCGAGCGTCTCCAGGAACGCCAAGGCATCGTCGATCGATGCAACCGCCACCAGTTCCATGTCTCCCCGGTCAGCGGTCAGAGCATCGTCGTAGTTGCTCTCGGGAACGAGCATGTAGGAGGCGCCCGCTGCCTCGGCCGCAACCACCTTCTGGCGAATCCCTCCGATCCCGCCGATCGAAGCGTCGGCCTCGATAGTGCCCGTCCCGGCGATCACGTGGCCCTTCGTCAGATCGCCTTCGCTGAGAAGGTCGATGAGGGCGAGGGTGTACATCATTCCCGCCGAGGGCCCGCCCACGTTATTCGTGTTGATGTCGGCGGGAGGGTCGACGAAAGGACCGATGGTGATGCCGATGATGGTGCGTGTCTCACCCGTGTCCTCGTCGGTCGTCTCGCCCAGCTCGACGTCGATGTCGCTGATGCTTCCGCCACGGTCGATCAGCAGCGACACCACCTCACCCGGCGCCCGTCCGCTGACCTCGGACCGAATCACATCGATCGAGTCCATCTCCACACCTTCGACCTCGAGCACGAAGTCTCCCGGTTCGAGCAATGCGGCTGCTGGATAATCGCCGAAGACCGCTTCGATCCGGAAGCGCACGTCGCCGACGTCGATTCCCAGCCGGTCGAAGGCGACGGCCAACGCCCGTTGGACGGCGCTGTCCATCAACCCCAGCTGACGGGTTCGGTACTCCTCGTCGGTCTCACCTTCGATCCTCACGACCGCTCGGTCGTACACGTCGATCGTCGGATCGAAGAGGGCAACCAGCAATTCGTAGACATTGAGGGGCTGGGAGACCACGGTGAGGACCAGCAGTTCGCCGCGGGGCGGGTAGGAGTCGATCCCTTCCTCGATGATGACGGCGTCCACGGCACCGGTGATCGGTCCGGGCGACCATCCGACGTACGGAAGGTCGACCGCCCATGCGGCCACCGAGGCGCCGGCGGTGACGAACAAGCCGATCGCCATCGCGACGAGCCAGCGCGGAACGGTGGTCGGATGATTCACGGCGGGAAGCGTATCGGCCGCAGGCGGGTACGACGTTGCGTCTACGATCCCAGCACGAACGCTCCCGTCACTCCGGAGGATCACATGCAGGGTGTCACCGCAGGCAGGGTCATCACCGGACGGGTGGTGGCCTCGCACCGTGTCGCCGCCGTCACCGCGATGGTCGCCTTCGCCGGGCTCACGGCCCTCATGGCCCAGGTCCGCATTCCCCTGGGGTTCACGCCGGTGCCCGTCACCGGATCGACCTTCGCCGTGCTGCTGGCCGGAGCGGCCCTCGGAGCCCGACTGGGAGCCGGCAGTCAACTCCTCTATCTCGCCGCGGGACTCGTGGGCTTTCCGGTGTTCACGGGCGGTGGGTCCGGGTTCGAGTACTTCACCGGGGCGACCGCGGGATATCTGATCGGGTTCGTTCTCGCCGCAGCCCTGGTCGGACGGCTGGCCGAGCGCGGTCAGGACCGGAAGGTCAACACCGCCATCACCGCCTTCCTCGCCGGGTCGGCGGTGATCTACCTGTGTGGCGCCGTCGGCCTGATGATCACGGCCGGCATGGACGTGACAACCGCCATCGCCCAGGGCGTCACCCCGTTCGTCTTCGGTGACCTGCTCAAGGCGGTGGCCGCCGGACTCACGCTCCCACTCGCCTGGAAGCTGAAGGGCGCTTGAAGGTCAGTCGTCCATCGCGTCCGCGATGGACGAATCCTCGAAATCCTCGCCGAGGTATGCCTTGATGACGTCGGGGTTGCGCTGAACCTCGAGGGGCGTGCCTTCGGCGATCTTGCGACCGAAGTCGACCACCATGACACGATCGGCGATGTCCATCACGAGACCCATGTCGTGCTCGACGAGGATCATCGTGATCCCCAGCTCGTCCTGGATGTCGAGGATGAATCGAGCCATGTCTTCGGTCTCTTCGAGGTTCATGCCTGCGACCGGCTCGTCGAGCAGCAGCAACTCAGGGTCCATCGCCAGGGCACGGCCCAGTTCGACGCGCTTCTGGACGCCGTACGGCAACAGGCCGACAGGATACTTGCGCCACTGCTCGATCTCGAGGAAGTCGATGATGTCTTCGACGCGCAGTCGGTTGGCGATCTCTTCCTTCTTCGCCTTCCCGATCCAGAACGCGCCAGCGAGCCAGCCGTGCTTCATGCGCACGTGGCGACCGGTGAGGATGTTGTCGAGCACCGTCATGTGAGCGAAGAGGGCGATGTTCTGAAAGGTGCGGGCGATCCCGAGCTCGGCGGTCTTGTTGGGCTTGACCCCCATCACCGACTCGCCCTTCCAGCGGATGTCGCCTTCCTGGGGCCGATAGACCTGGTTGATGCAATTGAAGATCGAGGTCTTGCCCGCCCCGTTGGGTCCGATGATCGAGTACAGCTCGCCTGACCTGACCTCGAACGAGACGCCGTCGATCGCCTTGACGCCTTTGAAGGAGAGCCGCACGTCGTCGAACTCGAGCAGCACGCCGCCACCACCGGCCGCCGCCGCCTCGCCCGAGCGCATCGTGGTTGTGGCCCCGGTCATGACAACCACCGCTTCCGGCGCTTGTAGTGCTTGACCTCGCGGAAGCTCTTGCGACCGCCTTCGCCTCGCAGGCCCAGATAGAACTCCTTGACGTCCTCGTCCTTGAGCAGCTGCTTGGGGTCGCCGTCCATGACGAGCTTGCCGGTTTCCATGACGTAGCCGTGGTGGGCGATGGAGAGCGCCATGTTGGCGTTCTGTTCGATCAGCAGCACCGCGGTCCCCTGCTGATTGATCTCGACGATGATCTGCTTCATCTGCTGGACCAACTTCGGAGCCAGGCCGAGGGAGGGTTCGTCGAGGATCAGCAACTTCGGGTCTTGCATGAGCGCCCGGCCGATGGCGAGCATCTGCTGTTCGCCCCCAGACATGTAGCCCGCTACCGACTTCCGACGATCGGCCAGGCGGGGGAACAGCGTCATCACCCGGTCGTAGGACTCCTTGACGCTCTTGGTGTCGGAATTGGTGTATGCGCCTGCGGAGAGGTTCTCGTCAACGGTGAGTTCGGCGAAGATGCGACGGCCTTCCATCACCTGGCTGATCCCCATTTTCACCCGCACCGAGGGGTCGAGGTGGGTGATGTCGGTGTCCTGGAAGTGGATCGATCCTTTGGTGATGTCTCCGTCGTGGACTTCGAGCAGGCCCGAGATCGCACGCATCGTCGTGGTCTTGCCCGCTCCGTTCGCCCCCAGCAGGGCAACGATCTGTCCGTCGCCCACTTCGAGTGACAGGCCCCGCAAGACGAGGACGACGTCGTTGTAGACGACTTCGAGATTCTCAACAGTCAGCACCGTGCGTTCACCTGATTGGACTCCATCGACCGGTCAGGGGTTGGGACGGTCCGAGGACCGTCCCAACTGTCTCACCGTTCGATCAGCCTGCCAGCGTGTAGCAAGCTCCCGTGAACTCGTAGTTCGCGGCCAGATCCGACGTGTACAACGACGCCACATCGACCCGGCCACCGCTGGTGCCCGCGGCCAGGCCTTCGGGGTCGGGAACGTAGATGTAGCCCTGACGCTGGAGCCGATCGTTGTCGGCGCCCACGTAGGACTCGTCGGGACCGAGACCGTCGAAGGTCACGCTCTCGAGCGACTTGGCGGCGTCGAGCACGCCCTGGCGCGTCATGTCGCCGTTGGCGTACGCCTGGCGGAGTGCGGCTTCGAGGATCTTGGCCTCGATGATCCCCTCGAAGTAGTAGTCACTCACCGGAAGCCCAGCATCCAGGATGAGATCGTGCCACTGCGGGGAATCGACCCAGCTCGCCGTGTAGGTGCCGCCGACGAAGCTCGCCGCGATGGCGTCTTTGATCGGCGAGTCCGGCGCGACATACGCCGGGCTGTACGACGGAGACGGTCCGGACCACGTGCCCTGATAACCCGCGGCCAGAGCCTGGCCGAAGATGGCCGAGAACGTGCCGGGGGTGGTGGCCACCCATGCGATGTCGGCGCCCGAGTCGGCGATGCCATTGGCAACCGAGGTGATCGCGCTCTCGTCGGTCGGGATGATCGCACCCTCACCGTCGTAGACGATCTCGAGACCAGCGGCCTCAGCGGCCAGCTTGGCGCCGGCCGCGGAGTCCTGTCCGTAGTCACCGGGCAGGGACGCGATGGCGATCGTCGACGCACCATCGAGGTGCTCGGTGGTGAGGTAGCCGATCGTGTTCATGGCCTCGATGCAATACGGGGTGCCATGCGACAGCAGGTTCGAGTTCATCGACGAGTCCGACCAACCCGAGTACCACGTCAGCGGGATGGCGAGCATCCCGTCGGCGATCAGGTCGGCGTTGAGGGCGACGGTGTGCGGCGATCCGGTCGAGTGACCGAGAGCGACGACGTCGTCCTTGATCTCGTTGTAGAACTGGATGTGGTTGTCGACGACGTAGACCGTGTCACGGACCACCAGTTCCACCTGGAGACCCTCGATGCCGCCGTTGGCGTTGACATCATCCCAGTACGCCTGGGCGCCTGCGACGATCGCCGAGACCAGCGGCCCGAACGGACCGGTCAGGTCCGACAACATGCCCACCCGAATCACCCCGGCATCGAGGTCGACACCGAAGTCGGTGGCGATCTCCATCGGAGCCTCTTCGTCGTCGTCGTCCGGAGCCTCGGTGGTCGCGGTCGTGTCGCCCGGAGCCTCCGTGGTCGTGGTCGCAGCCGTCGTGTCGGTGGTCCCCGAGTCGCCTCCGCAGGCGACAAGGACGAGACCGAGCACGAGTAGCAGCGCGAGCCACCTGCTCTTTGCTCTCATATTTGGTTTCCCTTTCCTCCTCTAGGGGCCGGGCGATACCCGGCCTTCTCCGGTCCGGATCGAGATCCGGACCGAAATCTCAGTATGTGAACGGCCAGCCCTTCCAATAGTTCCGTATGCGGAGCCAGATCCCGTACAGGCCGAGCGGCTCGAAGATCAAGAATCCGATGATGAGAAGGCCATAGAGAACCTGGTTTGCCTGCAGCACGCTCAGACCGGGCCCGACCCCGGGCAGCGTATTGATGATTCCGGTGTCGTTGGCACTCGTCGCCACGATCGGGTCTGCAATGACAGAGATGAACCCGCCTTCGTCGATCGCCCCCTTCAACCATTCGGTGAAGTTCTGGACCACTCGGGGAAGCATGATCACGAACGCTGCTCCCATCAGCGTCCCTGAAACGGTACCAGCCCCGCCGATCAGGATGATGGCGATGAACTGCACCGCCAGAATCAGATCCCACCGCTCTGGAATGGTGCGGCCGAGGAACGCAGTGAGCAGAGCACCGGCGATGCCGGCGTAGAACGAGCTGATCCCGAAAGCCAGCAGCTTGTATCGGAACTCGTTGACACCCATGACTTCGGCGGCCACGTCGCGATCGCGAATCGCCTGGAATGCCCGACCCGCCCTCGATCTCTGCAGATTCTTGGCCAGCACCGTGAAGATGGCCAGGACCACCAACATCATCAGGAAGGCTTTGCCGTTCGTCGACAACCACGGCCCGTCCTGGGAGATCTCGATGAGCGGGACCTCCTCCTTCCACAGGCGAATGTCGAGTTCCTGGAACGATCTGCCCGCCTGGGACCCGCCGGTCAGTGACCTCCAGTTGCGAAACACGTACTCGCCGATGAAGACCAGGCCCAGGGTGACGATCGCCAGGTAGAGGCCGCGGACCCGAACCGCGGTCGGCCCCACGATCAGGCCGATCACGGCCGGAACGATTCCGGCGGCCGGCAGCCAGATCCAGATCGGCAGTCCCATCCCCAGCAGCGGACCCTCCGGTGCGCCGAGCCACACGGCGGTATACGCCCCCACCCCCATGAAGAACGAGTGCCCGAGCGAGACCTGACCCGCCACGCCCGTGAGCAGGTTCAGCCCCAGCGCGCCGATGGCGAAGACGCAGACCGTCGCCAGCAATTGGAGGTAGTCATTGGAGCTGAGAAACCCGACGAAAGGAATCGAGAAGTCGAAGAGGCGGTCGCCGCTCGAAGCCGCCCCGCCGGTGAAGGGCAGCAGGACGAGGAAGGCGAGGAACGCGCCGAGCACCACCTTCTTGGTGGTCGTGTTGAGCATCGACTGGTCGGACTCATACGAGGTATAGAGGAGCGGGCGGCCTCTCATACGCGTCTGATCTCCTCGGTACCGAACAGCCCGTAGGGCTTGACGATCAGGACGAGGAGCATCACCAGGTACGGCACGATCCCGGCAAAGCCGGATCCGAGGAAGGAGAAGCTGACGTACTCACCGACGAATGCTTCGGCGAGACCGATCCCGAAGCCGCCCACGACCGCTCCGACCACCGAATCCAGACCGCCCAGGATGATGGCGGGGAGCGCCTTGAAGGCGAAGAATGCGGTGGCCGTGTCGACCCCGGCGGAGCGTCGCGGAAAGACCGAGACGAAGATGCCGGCAACGGCAGCGAGGACCGCGCCGATCGCCCAGGAGATCGAAAAGATCCGGCCGACGTTGATGCCCTGGGCCCGCGCGGCTTCCTGATCGAAGGCGGTGGCGCGCATGGCGATCCCGGTGCGGCTGCGGAAGAAGAGGGCGACAGCCGAAACCAGGACGATCGACACCAGGATCTGTGCCACCTCGGTGTGGGCGAAAGTCACCCAGCCGAGGTCGAGGATCTTGGTGCCCCACGGGTCGCCGAGGGGCCGGGGGTCGGTGCCGATGAAGTCGTTGGTGATGTTGCGGAGCGCGATGTCGATTCCCAGGGTGACGATGGCGACGGCGAAGAGTTCCTCGCCCACCATCGGCCGGATGAAGATCCGCTCCAACAGCATGCCGACCAGGGCGGCGGCGATCAACGCACACAGCGCCGAGAGACTCCAGCGGAGCCAATGTGGAATGGTTTCTGGGAGGAAACGTCCGGGGAAGTTGATCAAGGTTGCGAAGGACGCCACCAAGAAAGCCCCGAGGGCCGCGAGCGCGCCGTGGGCGAAGTTCAGGACCTGGGTGGCCTTGAAGATGATGACGAAACCCATCGCCAACAACGCGTAGATCGCACCGAGGGAGAGACCTTCGGAAATGGCCGCGGCGAGATGGCTCTCCCTGGTCGTGGCCTGGGCGAAGATCAGGATGAGGTCTGTCAAGACGAGTACATCTCTTCGATCAGGTCATGGAACATTTTCGCCATCGAAGAGCGCTTCAGCTTCTGGGTGGCCGTGAGTTCGCCGTCCTCGTGATCCAGTTCCTTGGGGATCATCCTGAACTTGCGGATGTTCTCCACCCTGGCGAACTTGTTGTTGGTCTCGTCCACGATGCGCTGGATGAGTTCGAGGACCTCGGGCTTCTCGCTCAGGTCCCGATAGGTCGTGTACGGGATGTTGCGTCGGGTCGCCCAGTCACCCACCGTGTCCAGCTCGATTCCGATAAGGGCGGCCAGGAACTTGCGTCCCTCGCCGACGACCATCGCCTCTTTGACGTACGGCGAGGTCTTGAGGCTGTTCTCGATCTCGGAGGGTGAGATGTTCTTGCCGCCGGAGGTGATGATGATGTCCTTCATCCGGTCGACGATCTTGACGTGGGTGCCGTCGACCCACTCGCCGACGTCACCGGTCTTCAGCCAGCCGTCATCGGTGAAGGACTCGGCGGTCTTGTCCGGCTTGTTCCAGTACCCCTTGAACACCGCGTCGTGCCTGGTCTGGATCTCGCCGGTCTCCTCGTCGATGCGTAACCCAATGCCGGGATAGGGAATCCCCACAGTCCCGAGCTTCATGTTGCCCACCGGGTTGTAGGTGGCGACCGCGGAGTTCTCGGTCATCCCGTAGAGCTCGTAGACATCGACCCCGAGCCCATGGAAGAACTCGATGACTTCCGGAGCGATGGCGGCCGCCCCGGTGCCCGCCCACCGGGCCCGGCGCAGGCCGATCCGTTCGCGCAACGCCCGGAAGACCAGGGGATAGCCGATCGCATAGACGATGCGCGACGCCAGGGTGTGAGTTCCGCCGTTCTCGATCCGCTGGCGTCCCACGAACTGGGCCATCTTGATGCCCAGCCCGAACCAGAGTCGCTTGAACAGCGTCCCGTCACGGCCCTTGATCAGGATTCCGGCATGGATCTTCTCCCAGATCCGGGGCACCGCGAAGAATAAGGTGGGCTGGACCTCGCGCAGGTTCTCCTGGACCGTCTCGATCGACTCGGCGAAGTTCAACACAGTGCCGAACCCGACGCTCGTCCACGTCGAAAAGATTCGCTCCGCCACATGACAGAGGGGGAGGTAAGTGAGGATCTGGTCCTCGGGGGTGGGGTGGATGTTGGAAGGCATCCGGTCAGGGGCGTTGATCAGCACTTCGCGGCAGTAGGCGAAGTTGGCGTTGGAGAGCATCGCTCCCTTCGGAGGGCCGGTGGTCCCCGAGGTGTAGACCAGAGTCATGATGTCGTCTGGCTGGGCGTCGGCCATCCGCTCGGACACCGCGGTCGGATTGGACGTCCGATGCGCACGACCGAGTTCGAGGAAGTCGTCCCAGAAGATGAAACGATCGTCGTCCCGCAACTGCCGGAAACCGCGCGGCTCGACATGGATGATCTTCTGCAAGTCGTCGAGAGAGTCGATGACTTCGAGGACCTTGTCGGCCTGCTCCTGGTCCTCGGCGAGATGGATCTTGGACCCCGAGTCCGACAGCAGATACTCGACCTCTGCCGCGGGGTTGGTGGGGTAGAGGCCAACGGTGATACCTCGGGCGGCGACCGTGGCGATGTCGAGGATCACCCACTCGGGACGGTCTTCGGAGTGAATCGAGACGCGGTCACCGACCTCGAGACCGAGGGCGAGGAGTCCGTGGGCAGCTGTCTCGACGAGATCCCAGAACTCCCCCCACGTGATCTCCTGCCAGATCCCGAAGTTCTTTTCGCGCATGGCGACAGCATGGGGCATCTGGGTCGCCCGATCCCTCACCATCGCCGCAACGGTCGAGAATCCCGTAACGGCCGGTGCCGCACCTGATGGGCCGAGTGTCGTCGTCATCCGAGATCCTCCTCCACACCGGACGGGAGGGGAATATAGAGGGATCGCACCCCCGCCCGCGACAGAAGGCCGGTAAAAAGCACGCAATCACCCGAATCGGGCCGCCCGAAAGTTCCGCGACTCTTGTGCCGCACGGTCAGCCTCCCTCGACCCATTCCGCGCCACCGGGCCAATGCTCGCGCTTCCAGATCGGGGCGCGCATCTTCAACTCGTCGATGACGTAGCGGGCAACCTCGAAGGCATCCCCACGATGCGCGGTTGCCACCGCCACCGCAACTGAAGCCTCGCCCACCACGACGTTGCCAGTGCGATGCTCGACGACGAGCGCCTGCACCGGCCAACGAGTGACCGCCTCGCCGGCAATTTCGAGAAGCTTCGCCTCCACGTGCTCGGCGTACGCCTCGTACTCGAGATGAGTCACACCCACCTTTCCGTCGGAGTGGTCCCGGGCCGTTCCCAGGAACAGGGCGGTCGCTCCCGAGTCACGTCTGCTCACCTCTGCGATCAGCGCTGCCGGGTCCAGGGGCTCGGCGCGAAGGGCGACTCGGATCGTCGGTTCCATGGACTGAACGGTAGGCCACCGCCACGCGGGTCGAGGTCACACATCGCGGGCGCTGCCGTACGCTGAAGGGTGATGAGCGACGACCTCTTCTCGCAGATTTTCGAGATGTTCAACCAACCGGGCCCGGTCAATCTCCGTCTGGCGGGCGAGGTGGCGCGGCATCTGACCGGAGAACGCGAACCCATCGACCCATGGGCCGCCGAGGAGTTTCGCGAACTGACGCGGCTCGCCGAGTTCCGGGTCGAGGCAGTGGCGCCCTTCGCCGTCGCCCCCGCCACCGATGTGCTGCCCATCGACGGCCGCGATTGGGCAGACCGCAACATCGAGAGCTTCGGCTACCTCGTCGAGCCGTTCGGCCAGATGGTCGACACGTCGAGCGCCGGACCGGCGGCGGAGATGCTCAAGCCGCTCGGACCTGCGCTCGCGGGTATGCAACTCGGCACACTCGTCGGTTCACTCGCAGGCTGGGCGATGGCCGGATACGACAGCGGTCTTCCCCTCCGAGGCGACGACACCATCTCGTTCATCGTGCCGACAATCGATCGATTCATCGCCGATCACGGGTTCGAAGGGCCGAACGTGCGCTTGTGGGTGGCGCTCGAAGAAGTGACGCACCGCGCGATATACCGCGTTCCGTTCACCGTCGATGCCGCGGTCGCCCGGCTCGGGGCGCTCGCTGAGACGATGCGGGTCAGCCCGGATCGGCTGGCAGATCTGATGGGCGGGCTCGACATCACGTCGATGGGCTCGGACGGAATCGACCCCGAACGCCTGGCCGGACTCTTCGACACCCCCGAAACGAGGGCGGCAGCAGGCGAGCTATCCGCTCTGCTCGGCCTCGTCGCCGGCTATCGGCGGCTGATCGTGAGCCGAGCCGCCGCCGAACTGCTGCCCGAACTCGCCCAGATGGCGGGGGCTCGTGATCTCGAGCGGGATCTCGGTGATCAGCTGCAGGGCTCACCGATCGCCGCCGCGTTCGTGTCAGCCGACGACATCGAGAAGGGACGAGAGTTCTGCATCGACGTGGAACGTCGCTTCGGTGAGGACCAGCTGGCGTCGATCTTCACGCGGGAAGGGCGATTCCCAACCGCCGCCGAGATCCTCGACCCGGTGGCGTGGGCGGCACGGGTTCTGCTCGACGATCTCGACTGATAGCGTTCCCCGCCTCACCCGAAAGGCCGAGTGATGGCTGCCGAGATCGGTGCGCCTGCCCCTGACTTCACACTCTTGAACCACGACAGGACCGCGGTGTCACTATCGGACCTCAGGGGCAAGAAGACACTCATTGTGTTCATCCCGTTCCCGTTCACACGCGTCTGTACGTCCGAACTCTGCTCGCTCCGGGACAACCTCGCCGCCCTCGAGGAGGCCGACACCAACGTGGTCGCCATCACCTGCGATTCCTACGGTTCCAACCGGGCATGGGCTGCCGCCGAGGGAGTGTCCTTTCCCGTGCTCAGCGACTTCTGGCCCCACGGGGCAGTCGCCACGGCGTACGGGTGCTTCAACGAGGGTCTGGGCGTCGCCGATCGAGCGACCTACGTGCTCGAGGCCGATGGCATCGTCCGAGAGGTCATTCGAGCCGAGTCGTTCGGCACCGCCCGAGAGATCTCGTCCTATACCGAGGCACTGGCCGCGCTCTGATCTCAGCCGAAGAGGATCCGCCACCCGTCGACGAAAGGACTCGGCTGCTCGGCCGGCGGGAGATCACCGATGACCCACTCCAGCAGATCCTGGGGCAGCTGGCCGACCACCGCCCAGGATTCGCCGGCGGATTCCCACACCACTGCGGGCGAGGTCTCGGACAGCCCGGCCTGGGGATGGGCCCCGTCGACCCGCACGACAGCAAACGCGAACAGACCGTCGCCAAAGACGCCGACTTCGCCGCCGTCGATCGGGTATGCCGCCACCAGCTCGAGACCGGCCAGCGTGTTCGGAAGGTCGGTGGCCACAGGCGAATACACCGATTCGGTGACCACGGCCCGGATGTCGAACGGCATCGATGCCTGGATGCGGTCTTCGATGGGCTCGAACTCCACCAGTTCGGCGACGCATGCCACCGTGCCCTCGGCGGTGAGCAGCTCACGATGAACGATCGCGCTGGTCTCGACGTCGATCCACAGATTCGCCCGGTCGACACCGTCGCGCCCGAGAGTGACAATGTCCGTGGCGCGCCCCCGGAACTCGTCCCGGGTCTCACCGGTGACCGAGTACGCGCCCATCCGTGGTGCCGGTCCCGTGACCGTCACCGTCTCGATAGGACCTTCGCTCGGCCCGGTCGAGACCGAACCGCCGGCGAGGACGGTCCAGTGGGCGAGAGGGTCGGACATGACCGTGACATTCCCGAGCCGGGTGACGTCGACGGTGTTGTCCACGAACGTGGTCTCGTCTCGACACGCCATGGTCTGGCGGGCGCGGTAGCGCGCCGTCACGTTGTCCTCCAGGTACTCGGCGGCCGCCGATCCATCGGAGACAACCCCCATCGAGCCGGTCGCAGCGAGTATGGCTTCGGCCTCGCCCACGTCGATGGTCGTGACGGCGTCCGAGGCCATGCCCAGGACTCCGAGAGCGCCGATGCCGACGGCGGCGGCGGCTGCCACGGACACGACCGCGACCGCCACGCGCCTCGGCCATAGGGAGGTCACCACGCCGTCGGCGGGGACGATACCGTCGGGCACGTCGAGGAGCGGCAGGCTGCGGACGGCGGCGCGAGCGGCTGCCAGGTCCTCGAGTTCGGAACGGCATTCGCCGCAACCCTCGAGGTGGGCGGCCACCCATGCCGACTCGGCTTCGGACAGTTCGCCGTCCAACATCGCAGAAAGGAGTACCGGGCGGTGACTCATCCCAGCCGCTCCTTGAGAAGCTTCCGGCCCCGATGGATCCGACTGCGCACCGTCCCGATGGGAGCATCTATCGCCTGGGCGATCTCGTCGTAACTCATCCCGACGATGTCGCACATCACGATCGCCTCGCGGAAGTCGTCGGGAAGGTCGAGCAGCGCTTTCTGGATGTCGTCACCGAGGCGGATCGAGGCGAGGACGTCGTCCGCGGCAGGAGAAGAGGCGTTTGGCATCCGGTCGACATCGTCGGGCAACGGCGAGGTGGGACGTCGATTGCGTCGGCGGACGTCGTCGAGGAAGGCGTTGCGCGTGATACGCCACAG
Source organism: Acidimicrobiia bacterium (assembly GCA_035544575.1). Taxonomy (GTDB): domain Bacteria; phylum Actinomycetota; class Acidimicrobiia; order Spongiisociales; family ZC4RG35; genus DATHWB01. Next base: position 10,345 of record DATKEC010000101.1, on the reverse strand, counting down.
CCATCCGTCGAAGGAGCCGGGCGTGTAGCTGTCGAGTCCGCGGCGGACACGCAGAAGCACCTCCTGGACGAGGTCCTTGGCATCGTGGGGGTTGCCCGTGAGCCGATACGCGTAGTTGTAGATCTTCCGCCCATGGGTACGCGCCACGTCCTCCCAGGTCGGGATGGAGGGATCGTTCATGGCGCCCTCGGCGGTGACAACGTCGAGGAAGGAACGAGAGTTCCTAGGTGATCTTGTCCTCGCTCGACTCCTCGTTGCCCTCTTGGACTCCCTTGCGGAACTCCTTCGCGGACGCTCCGAGGGAGCGTGCGAGTTCCGGGAGTTTGCGGGCACCGAACAGCAGGACGAGTACCACGAGGATGACAATGAGTTCTTGGCCTCTGGGCACAGTGGTCTCCTTCGGGCACCATCATACCGGCATGCTCCAATACCCCGACAACCGCGGTTTGACGTACGGGGCGTGAGACCGGTTCCCACGGGACGGAATGGTCCCTAGAGCGACACTCCGTCCACGAATTTCTGGAGACGCTCGCGGGTGAGGAAGCGGATGCGCGGCTCGCGTGCTTCCTTCTCGTAGATGCCGAATGGGGCGTACTTGTCCGAAACGAACAGCCCGCGATTCGTCCCGGCGGTCTGGAACTCGAAGAGGAACCGCTGAATCGCGCTGTCCTCGACTTCCGGGTAGCCATCCGGCGTGAGGGGATCCTCGCGGATGAATGTGCGTTCGCCCGACTTGTCCGCAAACCACGTGTTGTCAGCGATCCCGGGGGTGATGCGGTAACCGACCAGCGACAGAATCCCCGTGACCAGTTGGGCGGCGGTCATCGTCGACGGATCGATCCCCTGGGTCCGCAGTCCGGTGTCGACTGCTTTGGGGAGCCGGATCTCAGGACCGACGAGACCGAGCTTGTCCCCGCTCGAGCGGCTCGGGAGGTCCAGCTTGGACGGTCCTTCGTTGACGAGAACTTCGAGGGGGTCCATGGCGATTGCGCTCAGGTTCAGCATCGACGGACCGGTCGCTTCGGGCAGCACGCCGTCTGGGAAGGATCGCATGGTGATCTGGCGTGGCGTCGGCCGTCCGGCGTAGACCGCGATCTCGGTGAAGGGCGCCAACGCTGACGCATGCCGTCGTTCCCGGACCACTTCGATCGCCTCGGACATGAGCACGTCGCGCAACACGTCATCGATATCTCCGGAAACCGGCACGCCAAAGGTCACCTTGGCGATGCCGTCCTCGACTTCGAATGCCTCCACCGGCGGGCGAGGCGGGGCGAAGGTCTCCTCGGTCTCGATCATCTTCTTGGCGGCCCGGCCACCGAACACCGAGGGTTTCTGCGGTGCGTCTTCGCCCGTGAGGATGGCCTTCTTGTCAGGCCGGACCCGCCGCAGCAGCAACCCGACGACGAACAATGCACCTGCAACCAGGATGAGGGGCAGACCCAGTTCCAACGACGTTCTCCCTAATCGACGGTATCCAGCCTAGAGGCTCGAGGATGCGCGGATAGGGGGGCGACGGATCGGTCAGGATGCCCGCCGGGCGGCCACCATCCGCTCACGACGGACACGGCGACGTTCCCGCTCGGACATGCCGCCCCAGATCCCGAACTTCTCGCCGTTGACGATGGCGTATTCGAGACAGTCGATACGCACCTCGCACGCCCCGCAAATACCTTTGGCGCGACGCGTGGATGCTCCGCGCTCGGGGAAGAACAGATCGGCATCGGCGCCGCGACAGTTCGCGTAGTCCTGCCAGGAGAGCTCGACCACCGCCAGTGCTTCGATGAGTTTGCTCTGCATGCGGGGGTCCCCCTCACATCGTTGTAATTACACCAGTGTGAGCATGACACACGGTGCGCGCGCCGTCAAGAGGAGCCTGTGAACACAGGGCGAATGGCCCACCGCCCACAGATGGCATAATCGCCGAGCGTCGTCGAACAGAGAGTCAGCAGTGGCAGTGACCACAGGGTCGAAGAAGCGCCGGGTCCCCTGGCCTGTCGAGTTCTATCGCTCGGCGGTCGGCAAGAAGTGGGTGATGGCCGTGACCGGCATCATCTGGATGGGCTACCTGCTCGCCCACATGATCGGAAACCTCAAGATCTACATCGGGTTTCTGGCGGACTTCGACGCCTATGAGATCGACCTGTACGGCGTTGCGCTCCGTGAGTTGCTCTTTCCGATCTTTCCTTCTCACGTGGTGCTGTGGGTCCTGCGACTCGGCCTGATCGTCGCCCTCGTGTTCCACGTGCACGCCGCCTACAGCCTGACCGTGATGAACCGCCGCGCCCGTCAGATCGGATATCAAGGGCCGCGGGAATACCTGGTCGCCAACTACGCCAGCCGCACGATGCGCTGGAGCGGGGTGCTGGTGCTGGTCTTCATCTTCTGGCATCTCGCCGACTTCACCTGGGGGATCGCGCCGTTCGCCCCCGACTCGTGGGAACACGGCGCGGTCTATGCGAATTTCATCGCCACGTTCAGCCGGGTGCCGGTGTCGATCCTGTACATCGTCGCCAACCTCGCCCTCGGGCTGCACCTCTATCACGGGGTGTGGTCGCTCTTCCAGAGCCTCGGCATCAACAACCCGCGATTCAACCCGTGGCGACGCTATTTCGCGATGGCGTTCACCGCGATCATCGTCATCCCCAACGTGAGCTTCCCGATCGCGGTGCTCAGTGGAATCGTGAGTTGAGCGCATGCCGATACCACTCGACTCGAAGATCCCGGTTGGTCCACTCGCAGACAAGTGGACTACGCACAAGTTCCAAACCAAGCTCGTCAACCCGGCCAACAAGCGGAAGTACAAGGTGCTCGTCGTCGGCACCGGACTCGCCGGCGCCTCGGCAGCCGCCACGCTCTCAGAGCTCGGCTACAGCGTCGAGGTCTTCACCTTCCACGACAGCGCTCGCCGGGCGCACTCGATCGCCGCTCAGGGGGGCATCAACGCCTCGAAGAACTACCGCAACGACGGCGACTCGGTCTTCCGCCTGTTCTACGACACCATCAAAGGCGGGGACTACCGCAGCCGTGAGGCCAATGTGTACCGGTTGGCCGAGGTCTCCGAGGCGATCATCGACCAGGCGACCGCCCAGGGCGTTCCGTTCGCCCGCGAGTACGGCGGCATGCTCGACAACCGCTCCTTCGGCGGCGCCCAGGTCTCACGAACCTTTTATGCCCGCGGACAGACCGGCCAGCAACTGCTGCTCGGGGCGTACTCGGCTCTGATGAAGGAAGTCGCATCCGGACGAGTGAGGCTGCACACCAAGATGGAGATGCTCGATCTCGTGGTCAAGGACGGCCGCGCCGTCGGCATCACCACCCGCCACCTAGGCACCGGCGAGATCCAATCGTGGTCCGGCCACGCAGTCGTGCTCGCCACGGGCGGGTACTCGAACGTCTACTACCTCTCCACGAACGCCATGAACTGCAACGTGACCGCGATCTGGCGGGCACACCGCAAAGGTGCTCTGTTCGCCAACCCGTGCTTCACCCAGATCCATCCAACATGCATCCCGGTCTCCGACGAGTTCCAATCCAAGCTCACCCTGATGTCCGAGTCGCTGCGCAACGACGGACGCATTTGGGTTCCGAAGGACCCCGATGACAGACGTCCGGCCCACGAGATCCCCGACTCGGACCGCGACTACTACCTCGAACGCATCTATCCGGCGTTCGGCAACCTCGTCCCTCGCGACGTGGCCAGCCGCAATGCCAAGACCCAGGTGGACGCCGGCAAGGGAGTCGGTCCGCTCGAGAACGGGGTCTACCTCGATTTCCAGTCGGCCATCGACCGGCTGGGAGTCGAGGCCATTGAAGAACGCTACGGGAACCTCTTCGAGATGTACGAGCGAATCACCGACGAGAACCCGTATCGCCAGCCCATGCGGATCTACCCGGCGGTCCACTACACCATGGGTGGCCTCTGGGTCGACTACAACCTGATGACCACCATCCCCGGGCTGTTCGCGATCGGCGAGGCGAACTTCTCGGACCACGGGGCCAACCGCCTCGGCGCCTCTGCTCTGATGCAGGGTCTCGGCGACGGCTACTTCGTGCTTCCGGCAACCATCGGCGGCTACCTCGCGGACTTCCTGAACGAGCCCCTCGTCCCCACCGACGACCCCGCCTTCGCCGAAGTCGCCCAGCAGACCGAGGAACGGGTGTCGGGATACCTCGCCAGACGTGGCACCAGAACCGTCGACGACTTCCACCGTCAACTGGGCCGCATCGTGTGGGACTACGTCGGGATGAGCCGGGATGCCACGGGCTTGCAGAAGGGGCTGTCGGAGATCCCCGCCCTCTACGAGGAGTTCCAGACCGATGTGAAGATCCTAGGTACGAGCGATTCGGTGAATCAGATGCTCGAGAAGGTGGGGCGAGTCGACGACTTCTTCCAACTTGCGACGCTGATGGCCCAGGACGCACTGGATCGCGAAGAGTCATGCGGGGGTCACTTCCGCGAGGAGTATCAGACCGAGGAAGGCGAAGCCCTGCGACGCGACGACGAGTTCGCCTTCGTGTCGGCTTGGGAGTGGAAGGGTCAAGGAGCCGACCCGGTGTTGCACAAAGAAGATCTCGAGTTCGAGAACGTGGAGTTGACCACCAGGAGCTACAAGTGAACCTCGTCCTCCAGATCTGGCGCCAGGCTGGGCCTGACACCAAGGGCAAGTTCCACACATACATGGTCGACGACATCGAAGCAGACATGTCGTTCCTCGAGATGCTCGACGTGCTCAACGAGCGGCTCACGCTCCAGTCCGAAGAGCCGATCGTCTTCGACTCGGACTGCCGGGAAGGCATCTGCGGGACATGCTCACTGATGATCAACGGCCAGGCGCACGGGCCGGAGCTGGGCACCGCCACCTGTCAACTCCACATGCGTAAGTTCTCTGACGGCGACACGCTCGTGGTCGAACCGTTCCGGGCGACTGCCTTTCCGGTGATGCGAGACCTGATGGTGGACCGCGAGGCGATGGACGCCATCATCGTCGCCGGCGGTTTCATCTCGATCCCGACGGGTTCTGCCCCCGATGCCAACGAGATCCCGATTCCGAAAGAGGTCTCCGACACCGCCTTCAACGCCGCCGCCTGCATCGGTTGCGGAGCATGCGTGGCCGCCTGTCCGAACAGCGCGGCCAACCTGTTCACCGCCGCCAAGGTGTCCCACCTCAACCTGCTGCCGCAGGGCCAGGCCGAACGGTGGGAGCGAGTGACCCGGATGGTCGACACGATGGAAGAGTTCTTCGGTTCTTGCACCAATCACGGCGAATGCGAGCGAGCCTGTCCGAAGTCCATTTCGATCGACTTCATCGCCATGATGAACCGCGACTACGTGAAAGCGAAGTTCCGCAACCGCCGCACGGTCAGCCAGCGAGGCTGACTCCTCTGCCAGTCCACCCCGGTGGACCCGGCGAGTCTTCTGAGCAGGCGAGTCAGTTGGGTCTTGAGCCCCATGGTGCGCCGGAGCAGGACAGTGACACTGCTGGACGACCACTCACCGTGGGCAAGGTGAGCGGCAGGGCACACACGGGGTAGGGAGTCGGGGCAATGTTCGGAGCTAAGGTCGCAACGCCAGAGGAAACTCGACGCGTCACCGACCGGGGCATTTCCGGCCTCGCACCTCACCATCTCCGGATGATCGAACATCGTACGTTGGGCAGTGGGAGGCATATGGGTTCGGACACTCACACCACAGAGCGTGATCGTGGCGCCGCCTCGCTCGTCGAGATTGCGCTCCTCGTGCCAATCCTGCTTCTCCTCATCTTCGGTGTGTGGTCCGTGGCCCGGGCGTTCGACGTGAAGAACACGATGGATGACGCCGTCCGAGAAGGCGCCAGGTTCGGTGCGAGCGTCGATCCCTGGGACGCCGACTCTCCGGATGCCGTGCTGGCGGTGATCGAATCGGAGTTGGGCGCCTCAGCCATCTACCCGACGACAGTCACGGTGCGATGCACAGAACTCATAGAAGCTGGAGACGACGGCTGCACCATCGACGGAACCGACAGAGTGACAGCGGCGCCCCGCGATCAGATCGTGGTGGACGTCCTGTTCGAGGACTACGACCTCGACTTCATGTTCTTCAAGCTCCAGGTCGACTTCGCAAGCCAGGCAACCGCGAGGTACGAGTCATGAAGGTGTGCTTTGGATTGGCGGTCGGACGGACCACGCCTGAGTGTGCTACACGGCCTCATCGCGCGATCGGTGAGGCCGGTGCCGGGATGATGGCTCGTTCCGTGCTTGGTGAATGCCGGCGAGAGGGTACGCTGTGCCGCGACGAGGGGACGAGCGGATCACGGATGAGACGGACCGCTCTCGGGGCATGGGGAGAAACGGTGACTCACAAGACTCAAGCTGTTCGACGAACGCGACGCCGCCGTCCCGAGGACGGTGCCGCGCTCGTCGAGTTCGCCGTGCTGGCGCCGTTACTGATCCTCCTGGTCCTTGGTATCGTCGAATTCGGCTGGCTCTTCGGTCAATTCAACGACGTCCGCCACGGCGCACGCGAGGGCGGCAGGTTTGCAGCCGTCGCAAACGCTCCGTTCAACGAAGACGACGTTTTCGCTCGCATCTGCAGCGCCATGGACGGCCTCGACGCCGGGATGGAGAGCATCGACATCGTGATCGGTTATGTCGATACGAACGGCGACGGTCCCGGTCCAGGTGACACCGGGACAGTCCAGGTCACCGCCATCGTTGGCTCGCTGAGTGGACTGGGTCTCATCGAGGCGTTCCTTCCGGATGAACTCACGTCGAGCGTCGAGTTCAGATTGGAGCAGACACCCGGTTGGGTGCCCGGCCCCGGAGACTGCGCATGAGTGCCCGGGCAAACGAACGTGGCGCGACCGCAGTATTCATCGCTGGGTCGCTTGTGCTCCTGCTCGGAATGGCTGCAATAGCGACCGACATCGGAGCTGGATTCAACGAGAGGCGCCAGGCGCAAAGTGCTGCAGACTTTGCGGTACTCGCAGCCGTTGCGTTCTCGAACGTTGACTCCGTCCCAGCCGAATGCGATGCCCACAACGCATCCGACACGCTCGCCCGGGCACAGTGTCGGGGAGCCGTGGAGGCGATGGCGGTCGCTCAGGCGAACTTGCCAGGTCGAACGCTCGACTGGGCCACCTGTACCGATCCGGAACCCGCCCGCGCCGCGCTCTTTCCTGACGTCGCGCGAGTAGAGCTTTCCCCGGGCGTTCTCTCCAACGTCCCGTGCATCCGCTACACCTCCTCCACTCAGGGCGCGCGCGTTGTGATTCCGGATCTCGAGATCCCGACCACCTTCGGACGTGTGCTTGGTGCAACCTCGATCAGAACTGCCGCCAATGCCGAAGCGCTGTCTGATCTCATCGATATCTACCGAGTCATCCCATTTGGCATCCCCGCCAATGCGGCCTCCTCGTACGACTGCCTCAAGAGCGGTCCAAATCCCGACTGGGGCGTGTGCGTCGACAACTCCACCAACGGGAACTTCGGCTACATGAACGTTCCCACGTACGGCAATCCCTCGATGGGCACGACGGCCTCGACCAACTGTACGACGACCAACGCGGTCCTCATATCGAACGTTGTCAAAGGCGTCGACCACCCTCTGGGCGTCCATCCGAATGGGGTCGCCAGCCCAGGACAACCAGCGCTGAACGACGGGAGTGGACCGAACACGACCTCCCGGATTCACGTCTGTCCGATTTTCGGCTCCAACGCCAATGAACTCGACAGCGCCACCGGCAACGTCCAGAGCGTCTTCGAGACCGGTATGACGTTCGGACATGGCGCCGCCGAACGGGGAAGGCTCTGGCCAGTGAGCGGCGGGTTGACGATCCGAAACTCCGGAGGATCGAACCCGGCCACCCTCATCGACGATGTTCCAATCTGGACCTGGTTCACGACGTACTCGGGGGGAACGTCGGCACCGTGTCCGCATCAGTCATCACTCACCGTCAACGACACGACCTCGGTGAGAGCCTGCCTCGTAAGCTGGAATACATCTGACGGCGTCATCTTCCTCGAGACGATTCGAGACGCCAAGCGATACGCGTTTGCCCCGAAACTCCATGACAACTTCTCCTCCGCCAGCAACTACCTCATCGAAGAGATCATTCCCCTGTACTTGCAGACCAGCTACTGGGGATGCAATTCCGGAGGCGGGGGAGGTGTGGCGGGTCAATGCGATATCATCCACAGCCCCGGCGAAACGGGGCCAGGCTCTTGCTCTACTGTTCCAACTGCGACTCCACCCGGCAGCGAGCCGCTAGACACAACCTGCGGCGTGCCGGGGACTCACAACACCGCCCTACACGCGGTGACCTCGTTCATGATCAACCCGGACATGCTCCCGGCCGGAGCGAAGCTACCGAACGATCCCGCCGAGTTCGTTCGGCTCGCTCTCACTCGCTGATCGACCCGGCAAACCTCTTAAGTCCTGACGGCTCCTGCCGATAACCCCCACGGCACAGCACTGAGGCCGAGGGGAACATGAGTATCAACAAACGCCGTGAGCGTGGCGCATCCGCCGTCGAGATGGCGATGGTGGCGCCTTTCCTACTGTTACTGCTTCTCGGGATCGTCGAATTCGGGTTCTTGTTCGGGGAGTACAACGAGCTGCGCCATGCCGTTCGCGAAGGGGCGCGCTACGCCGCAGTGAGCGAGCCCGACCTCAACGGCGATGGCACCGTGGATGAAGACGATGTCGTCAAGAAGATCTGTGACTCTCTGGGCCTCGGCGCGCCCACTGTGGACATCGTCCTCAGCCGCACCGGAACTGCAATCGGGGACGTGGGAACCCTTCAGGTCACGCTCGATACCGCCGCCCTCAGCGGTGCCCCCATCATCAGCATGTTCATCCCCGACGAATTGGAGAACACCGCCACCTTCCGTCTCGAGCAGCCTGCGACGTGGTCGGACTTGTCGGACCTGGACGTATGCTGAACCGGGAACGTGGCGCCACCGCACTCTTGGTGGCCAGTTCTTTGCTGCTCCTGGTTGGTTTTGCCGCCGTGGCCATAGATCTCTCGGCCGGATTCAACGAACGGCGCCAAGGCCAGACCGCGGCGGACCTCGGGGTCCTCGCGGGCGCCATCGAATTCGTGAACGTCGACACTGAAGACACGCTGTACCAGATCCTCAACATCACCCGCGAGAATCTCCGGGCGGAGTACGGGAACACCGCACTCCCCGACGACACCCAGTGGATCGCCCTGTGGCGCGGGTGCACCGACACTCGGCCGCCCGGCTTCAACCCGTGGCCATTGTCTGCGTCCATGCAGGGCAACGGCTGGACAGGCTTTACCGGCAATGCGATGCAATGCATTTCGGCGTCCACGGACGAAATCCGGGTGAAGCTCCCCGATCAACTGGTGGGAACGACATTCGGCGGCGTTCTCGGAGCCAATGAGATCTCGACGTCCGCCCTCGCCCATGCGAAGGTCAAGTTCACCATCGATGGCGGCGCCCGTCCATTCGCCGTGCTCGCCGGGGCGTCCACAGGGTCACTCTGCCTGACAACCCGCTCCGGGAGCTTCCCCCCCTGTGACGGGCCGGACTCGGGCAACTTCGGCACGCTGAACAGCCAGCAGTGGGGAAACGACGAGCTGGGCACCACAACCGACTGCGGTTTGCCCGGCAACGACGAGCTGGCAGTGAACGTTGCGCTGGGCACGGATCATCTCATTGGTCTGGTGGAACCGTGGTACGTGACGCCCCCGAGTTTCGATGCCGGGGACTCCTTCCCCGCTGATCTGGTCCGCTTGGACGACTGCGAAGTCCTAGCCGATGGCACCGTCACCTCGTCGGACGACACGCCTGCGGTAGGACCAACGACCGCCCTGCGCGCCGACACTGGCTTCAACCAGTTCCAGGCGACAAAGGCCGGGCTCGTGAGCGATGCGGGATGGACATGGCAGAACGTCGTGTCGGCGCCCGAACCGCTTCTCCAGCAGGTATCCGGAAGTGGCGTCTTCAGTACCAGACCACTGCGTGAGAAGATCAGCGGCACCACCTACGAAAACCCACTCGACAATACGCCACTCTGGGAGCATCTCCGCTCCAACGGTGCTCTCCCACCGGGACTTGTGCCCGTCTGCGGCAAGACGGCCATCACCGGTGCGCCCGACCGCATTGCGGCGATGAACCTCTGCCTGACGACGTGGGAAACTGCCAAGGCGCTGGACCCGGACCTCCCCCACCTCTTCGAGGACACCATCTGGGAAAGCCCCCGCTTCATGTTCGTTCCCCAGTTCCACTCGACGACGTGGGGATCGGGAAACCATTGGCAGCCAATCCTCGGGTTCCGGGTCGTTTACCTCGACACCATGTGGTTCAACTGCAACGGCAACTTCAACAACACCAAGAATGC
>DATKEC010000100.1:0-4124 GCA_035544575.1 Acidimicrobiia bacterium | reverse complement strand
GCCGCCGATGGCGACATCTCGCTCGGCTTGAGCGACCTCCTCGTCGACGATCTCCTCGAGCTGCGCGCCGGTGACCGGCTGTATCTCGAAGCCGTCGAGGCGCTGGCGGCGGCCGATGTCACCCAGCCGGTGTCGGCGATGCCAGTCATCCGTTTCCTGCCGGAGGGATTTCCGCTGACGCCGGGGGCCCAGACCCTCTTGGCCCAGGCACGGGTGGATGGCTCGCCTTTGTCGCTCGACTCGGCGCTGGCCGTCGAACAGGTCACGACGGTTCCCGAGTGGGTTCTCGACACCGAAGGCACACTGGTGCTGGACGCCAGCGAGGAGCTGGTCGTTCGTGTCGTCGTCACCAATGCCGGAAATGCGGCGTCGGATCCCGTCGGCCTCACCGTCGAGGTCGTGGGTGGGGACGGTTCGGCTCAGTCGGGCCTGGTCGAAGTGCCGGCGCTGGACGCTGGGGCCAAGACGACGGTCACGTTCGATCCGCTGGTCGTCACACCGGGGCGGTCGTACTCACTCGTCGTCCGTCTGGCCCTATCTCCCGGTGAGAGCGAGACTGCGGACAACAGTCGGACCCTGCAGTTCCGGGTGAACGAAGGAACAGTCCCAGCGCCCACCACCACCGAGGGCGGCTGACGAGTCCTGCTGCGGTGTCGGTACCATCGCTCCGGCCATGATCGACATCACCGTTCTGCGAACCGACCCGGAAGCCCTCGAGCGTTCCCTCGCCAGACGCGGTATCGAAGTCGACGTGGACGAACTGGTGAAGCTCGACGCAGAAGTCCGTCGGGTCCGCCACCAATCCGAGACCCTGCGGGCCGCCCAGCGCGACGCGGGCAAGCGCATCGCCCAACTCTCCGGGGAGGACAAAGAAGCGGCAATCGCCGAGATGGGCCGGGTGTCCGAGGAATTCAAGGATCTCGCGGCCAGCGCTGACGCGCTTCAGGCGGAATTCGACGCCCGGTGGGTGATGATGCCGAACTTGGTGGATCCGTCCGCTGCCGACGGGTTCACCGATGCCGACAACGTCGAGATCTCCCGCCGGGGTGAGGTGTCCGTCTTCGACTTCGTTCCGCGGGATCACGCCACGCTCGGCGAGACACTTGACATCATCGACACCGATCGCGGAGCGAAGGTTTCCGGCAGCCGCTTCGGCTATCTGAAGGGCAAGGCTGTGTTGCTGGAGTTGGCACTCGTCCGGTTTGCGATGGACAAGCTGCTGGCTGCAGGGTTCACACCCATGGTGCCGCCGGTTCTCGTCCGCGAACAGGCGCTGTTCGGGACAGGTTTCTTCCCGGGGGACCGCGAACAGGTCTACGAGATTCCGGCGGACGACCTCTTCCTGGTGGGCACTTCAGAGGTTCCGATGGCGGCGTATCACACCGACGAAATCATCGAACCGGACTCTCTTCCCATCCGCTATGCCGGCTTCTCGACGTGTTTCCGTCGTGAGGCAGGCACCTACGGCAAGGACACCGCGGGGATTTTCCGGGTCCACCAGTTCGACAAGGTGGAGATGTTCGCCTTCGTCCTGCCCCAGACGTCCCCCGATGAGCACGAGCGGCTGCTCGGTATCGAAGAGGAGATCGTCACTGCCTACGACGTGCCGTATCGCATCGTGAATGTGGCCGCGGGAGATCTCGGCTCTTCGGCGGCGAAGAAGTACGACATCGAAGCGTGGTTCCCGACCCAGGAGACCTACCGCGAGCTGACATCGTGTTCCAACACGACCGACTTCCAGTCCCGCAGGCTCAAGATCCGATATCGGGGAGACAAGAGCAACGAACTGCTTCACACGCTGAACGGCACCGCTGTTGCGGTCGGTCGGTCGATCCTCGCGATCATCGAAAACCACCAGCGCGAGGATGGGTCGGTCGTGATTCCCGAGGCGCTGCGTCCATACACCGGCTTCGAGTTCATCGAAGCGCCGTGAGTGCCGAGTCCGATCCGATCTTTACCCGGATTGCGCGTCGCTACGACCTCATCAACCGCATCCTGTCCTTCGGTCAGGACCAGAACTGGCGCCGCCGGGCAGTCCGGTTCCTCCCAGAGGGCATCGCGCTCGATCTGGGAAGCGGGACGGGTGCTGCCGCCCCGATCTTCGGCGACCGGCGTGTGCTCGCCCTCGACCCCGTTCATGAAATGCTCTCCCTCGCACCGATCAGCGAGCGGGTGGTGGCGGTCGGCGAGTCCCTCCCCTTCGCCGACGAGTCGATCGACGCCGTTTTCAGCGCGTATGTGTTTCGCAACCTCACGTCGGTCCAGGACACACTCGGTGAGATAGCCCGTGTTCTCCGACCGGGAGGGAGAGTCGCCATCGTCGACCTCGGTCGGCCGCGTGGTCGGCTGGCGGCGATGCTCCATCGGCTCGGCTCTGCGGTCTTCCTTCCGCTGGCGGGTCTCCTGGTCCGCGCTCCGGCCGACTATTGGTACCTGCACCGATCCCTCGACAAGCTGGGCCCGCCGGAACTGCTGTATGTCGCGCCGGGGATGACGGTGGTCGAATCCTGGCGGATGGGTCCCCTCGGGTTCGTGCATGGAGTGGTCTTGGAGAAATCGTGAGACGTCTCCTCGCGGCCGGACTGGTCCTGGGCGCCTGCGGCGGTGGGGGAATCGCGGCCGAGGCCGGAATCGCCGCCGCCACGTTCCTGGTCGACGTACCCGCCGACGAACTCGAAATCGGAGGACGGGATCGGCCCGCCGGCACGGGTGACGAGGATCGTCTCGATGTTCTGCTGCCGGGGCTCAGCGCCGAGATCGTTGCGATCTACCCGTCCACGCCGCGGCCCGAGCCATTCGAGTTCGTCCGGGACCCGCTCTCGGCCGGCGGGGTCGAGCGACTGCTCGACGGCGCGGACCGTGTCGTGGCTGTCGTCTATCCGCTCGTCGATCGGACCCCAGGCGGCCGGGTGCTCACCGGGAGCTTGATCGTCGTGTCCGCCGAGGGGGCGGTCATCGCCACCGACTGGGACGACGCCTCCGACCAGGCGATCCGAAATCTCGTCGAGTGGGGGAGAGGTGTGGATCTCACGGCGCTGCAGACGATCGAGTTGGCTGTCCGCGGGCTCGCTGGCAGCGACTCGTCCGACGCCCAGACGGCGGCGGACTTCCTGCGCTGACCGCCTTCTCGGCGCTGCCGTTCCTCGAGGGTGGACGCCGTCTGGGCCAGGCACCCCCGCAACACCCGATCCGCCGGCTTATGGCTGCTTCCTTCCGGACCTGACCAGATTCACCGTGTCTCGCTGTGCGGGTCCCGCACCCGACGAACGCCCACCCTCCAGGAGCGGCCGGGCACGACGCTAGTCGGTCGGGTTCTCAAGGCGACGAGCCGCGAAGAAGGCGTCGATGAGGTCCTGGCACTCGGTCGCCAGCACGCCTTCGACGAGTTCCATGGTGTGGTTCAAACGTTCGTCCTGGGGGATGTTGTAGAGGCTCCAGCACGCTCCGGCCCGCAGGTCGGACGCGCCGTAGACGATCCGTTCCAATCGGGCGAGGACCGCTGCACCCGCGCACATCGCACACGGTTCGAGGGTGACGACGAGGGTGTGGCCGTCGAGGCGCCAGCCGTCGGTCGCGGCCGCCCGCAGCACCAGCACCTCGGCGTGGGCGGTCGGATCCGCCGACGCCTCACGGCGGTTGTGGTCTTCGGCGACTATTCTTCCTTCTGGATCGATCAGCACTGCACCGACCGGCACGTCACCGTGTTCGGGCGCTCTCGCCGCCTCAGCGAGGGCTCGTTGCATCGCATCGGTCCAAGCATCGTCCATGTCGCTCCTGTTGGCTCGGTGTCTCGGGCCGTCGGTATCCTGATCGATCCCCGGAGGGGTCGCATAGTCTGGTCTAGTGCGCAGCATTGGAAATGCTGTAAGGGTTCACGCTCTTCGAGGGTTCAAATCCCTCCCCCTCCGCCAACGCGGCAGCGATGTCGTGGCCGCCCTCGGGTCTGATGACCCGGAAACGAGGCGGTACGCTGCTGCGACCCCGGAGGGGTCGCATAGTCCGGTCTAGTGCGCGGCACTCGAAATGCCGTAAGGGCTCACGCTCTTCGAGGGTTCGAATCCCTCCCCCTCCGCCACGCGTCGGTTGGACGCGTGATTGGAGGGGTGACCGAGCGGTCGAAGGTG
>DATKEC010000099.1:0-50071 GCA_035544575.1 Acidimicrobiia bacterium | reverse complement strand
TGCGTTTCGAGAGTGGCGAGGTTTGTGAGTTGCAGTTCGGTGCAGTCGCCGCCGCACCAGAGGATCTCGTTGGCTGTGACATCGACCACGCTGCCATACCCGGCTCCCTCGAGTACCGATGTCTCTCCGTTCTCTGCGTTCCACAGGGTGAGACCTTCGTCGTGTTGGATGGCCAGACCACCGGGGATTCCGAAGGAGGGAAAACCGCCCACGTCGAGGGTCGCCGGCTCGGTGATTCGTTCTCCGGTGACGGTCACCTGCCAGACCTCAGGCGTTCCGGCCCCGATGGCACCACCGGGCCAGTCGATCAGCCACACCCGGTCCGGTTCGGCGGCAGGAACGAAGATGGTGGCGAGTCCCAGCGAGGTGGGTTCGCGGGTCGCAATGTCCACTGCGAAGATCTCCGACCAGCCCACCACCAACGAGTCCCCCACCCGGACCATCGAGTAGGGCTCGTCGCCCGCCCGCTGCCCCTCGACCACGCTGCGTGCGGCCAGACGCTTGTCCGGGTCGATGGCGAGCACACCGTCGATCCCGTCGTCGAGCAACAGCACCACACCGGTCTCGACCCCGAACAGCGGCCCCTCGGAGGGCAGGACCGGGGCCAGGGATGTCACCGTCGTCGACGGTGAGGTCGTGGTTGGAACCATGGTGGGAGCGATCGTTGTCACGGTCGATGGGGAGGCTTCCGGCGGGCCGACCACATCATCGCGCTGGCCATCGATGTCACCGGCCGGTGGAGCCAAGAACACGAACACAGCCACCACCAGTGCAGCTGCAATCAGGGCTCTCGGCCAGCCACGAGCCTGCCTGGTAGGCGTCGTGGGTGATGCAGGCACGTCCACCGAGTCGAGAAGCCGCTGGAGATCCGACGCCGCGGTGCGTAGGCGTTTATCAACCTTCATCGTCGTCCCCCAATACTTCTCTCAGTCGGCTGCGTCCGCGTTCCAGATGCGTCTTCACCGACTCTTCGGAGATGCCGAGCACATGGGCGATCTCTTGACGCTGATACCCATCGACGTAGAACAGCGCCACCACCTGTGCCTGCCTACGAGGGAGATCACGCACCGCCTCCCACACGCCCGGATCACCGAGACCGTCCAACTGCCAGAGCCGGGCGTCGCCTGTCATGCGTGTCTGTGCTCGCCGTTCAGCCGCTTGCCGCCGAAACCGGGACACCGATGCATTCGACACCACCTTCCGCACCCACGCCCCCGGTGAATCGAACAGGGACACCCGCGGCCAGTCCGCCAATGCCGCCTCGAACGCCTCCATGGTCAACTCCTCCGCAGCCGATCGACTCCCCGACAGGACGAACGCCAACCCCAACACCTGCCGATACTCCCGACGGAAAAAGCCCTCGAAAGAAAGAGCGCCTTCCTGCCGGCCGTCAACAGGTGCCGCCACCTCGATCGGCTGCTCATCCTCCATCACTACCGAGTACCACGTTCCAACACACCCATACGGGGGACAGCATGCCTCACCAACTCGAGATCGTCGCCGGACGACAAGCCAGAGCAGAGGATCCGGAACCAAAGCCACGAAGTGAAGGGAAGTGCTTGCGCTGGCCGCCCATCCCGGACGGTCGTATCCATGACCGACCGTATCCCACCAACACGAACGGGAGCCCCGCACACCCGTACGGGGCTCTCGCCATTTCTGCCGGAAGATCTCGGTATTTCTGCCGAGACCCCTCAGTGGAGGTGCGGGGAGTTGAACCCCGGTCCGCCAAGTCTTCCACAACAGCATCTCCGAGCGCAGCCATCTGTTGGTTCTCGGTGAGTCGGACGCCGATGGCTCGTACCCGATCACCAAAGCCGGAATTGTCTTTCGCCGCTGGTCCCGGCCCCCAGCGACGGCGTCCCGCATTACGGCGCCTGGGTCCGGCGGGGCGGGCGCCCTCCGGTCAGACGGGCTACTACTGAGTGTTAATCAGGCAGCCAGTGCGAAGTTGTCTTCGGCACTTGTTGGTTGGTTGGCGGATTGATGACGAGGCTCCGACCGTCCCCGGCTCGCTTCCGTTGCTTCGACACTCAACGTCGAAACCAGTACACCCCCAATGGGTAACACCAGTGTACCGGCAAAGACTGGCCTACCGAAAAGCTCAAAGAACCTGTAACGATGACCACTCTGAGTGGACAGACCTCACACAGAGTGAACAAGGAGCGACATGAGGACAAGAATTCTGCTGCTGGCTGTGGGCCTCGCAGTGATGTTTGGGGGAACCTCGGCCCTCGCCCAGACCGACGAGACGCCGCCCGATGCCAACACGGGATTCGTCGCCACGGTGAGCGACACGAGCATCGACACCGAAGCCGTAGATCTCGAGTCCGAGACGCTCTACATCCGTTATCACGTCTGCAGTCTCAATACCGATGCGGACGACGCCTGTGACGGCGTGCTCGACGAAGATTTCGATCCTGACGCCTTCGACGGCTGGACCGAGATCGCAGTCGAGCCCAACGGGAATGGCGAGTTCAACCACGGATCCTTCGTCTCGGCGTTCGCCAAGGGATACGAGGGAACCGGCAAGGGCTGCATCCTTCGCTTCGTCGCCCAGTCCGACTGGGGCAAGGAAGGCTTCGACATCACGAGCGACGACGTCCTCATCCAGGCCGAGACCCATTGCGCCTTCAATGGCAAGCGCGGTGACGACGAGGTCGACGGCGACGGGAACGGGAACCGTCCAGCCTGGGCAGGCAAGCCCGGCGGACCCAATAACGGCAATGGTGGCGGCAAGCCTGCCTGGGCGGGAACGCCGGGTGGCCCCAAGAACACCGACGACTGACCTGACCGACACATCTGCTTCGAAGAGGCGGGCCGGCTGGCCCGCCTCTTCCTATTCCCGGCGTCGACGAACCGCCCGGTCCATCTCCCGCTTCTGTTCCTTGTCGCGCAGTGTGTGGCGCTTGTCGACCGTCGTCTTCCCCCGACCGAGGCCAAGCTCGAGCTTGGCCATGCCGTTCTTGAAGTAGATCTGGAGCGGCACCAGCGTCAGGCCGCGCTCGGCCAGCTTGCCGCCGATGCGGTCGATCTCCCGCCGGTTCAGCAACAGCTTCCGCGTCCGCTCGGGGGCGTGGCCACCGTCGCGGGAAAACCCGTGGGGGCCGATGTACAGACCGACGAGGAAGACTTCACCGTCTTTGATGTGGGCAAACGAGTCCTTGATGGTGGCCTTGCCGTCACGCAGGCTCTTGACCTCCGAACCATGCAAGACCATCCCGGCTTCGAACGTGTCCAGGATCTCGTAGTTGTGGCGCGCCTTGCGATTCGTCGCCACCACCTTCAGGCCTCCGGGCTTCTTCTTGTCAGCCACGGAGATACGGGAGGGGGTCGGTGTGCTTGCCGTTGATGTGAACCTCGAAGTGGAGATGATCCCCGGTGCAATAGCCTGTGCAGCCGACGAACCCGATCCTTTCGCCCGCCGCCACGTTCTCCCCCACCGACACGGTGATACGGGATTGGTGCGCATAAAGCGTGGACAGACTGCCGCCGTGGTCGATGACGACGGTGTTCCCGTATCCCCCGCGCAAACCGGCGATGATCACTCGACCGGCCTCGGCGGCGTAGATCGGCGTGCCGGCGATGGCGGCGAGGTCGATTCCCGTGTGCATGCGCCTGGTACCGAAGATGGGGTGAACCCGCCAGCCGTAATACGAGCTGATCCACCCGCTGACCGGAGTCCGCAACACACCCGGCGCCGTGCCGCCGCTCTGCTGGGCGGCCGCGATCTCCGCTTCGATCCTGGCGGCCTCTTCTTCGAGCCCCTCCTTGTGCTGTTCAGCGGCGGCGATGTCGTTGCGGATCCTCGACAGGAGGCCCTGCACCCGGCCCAGTTCGTTTTCGGCCTCGGCGCGGAGAGATTCGACGGCGGCCAGTTCGGCTTCGAGCACGGCACGCTCCGCATCGAGTTCGAACAGGATCATCTCGGCTTCGGATCGGCTCTCGGCGATCTGGTCTCGTTGGCGGTCCTCTTCGATGCGGAGGAACTCGAAGTTGTCGAGGAGGTCCTCATTCCTGCCTGCCACCCCATCGGCATACGTCCATCCAACCGCCAGATCACTCATTGATTCGAACCCGAGGACCATGGTTCCCACCGGCATCGCGGCGTTCATGTACATCTCGACGGCTTGCACGGCCAAAGTTTGAGACGTGGCTTCGATCGCCTGGGTGGTCTCGAGCAGTTGGAGTTCGATCGTGCGCAACTGGTCCTGCAGCTCCAGGACCCGACCCTCCTGGGCGGCGATCTCGGCCTGCTTCGTCGCCACGTTCGCCTCCGCGACGCCAAGGGTGTTCTGAATCTCCTGCAGGCGGCCCTGGGCGGCGGCGAGGTCCTCGCCCACCCGCCGGCTCTCGGCCCGGGAAGTGTTGATCTGGGCGGTGAGGCTCTCGATCTCACTCTGGACCTCGTCGAGATCCTGGGTGGACGTCTGGGCACCGGCGGGCACCACGAGGGACAGCGCCAGGAGCGCGACGAGACCGACTGTGAAGCGGCGGGTCATGTGGAGGCGGGCTTCGTCTCCGCTTCCCGCAGGTACTTGCTCAGTCCGACGAGGGAACCAAGTACCCCGGCGGCGGCCCCGAACAGGACGAGGAGGATCCCCCAGCGCAGGAAGAACGCATCCTCGATGTTGAAACGCAGCAGTTGGATCGAGTCACCGACCCCAGCGAGGTTCTGTGAGGCGATCCAGACCGTGAGAACCGCCAGCCCCGCTCCGAGAATGCCTTCGATGAGGCCTTCGAGCACGAACGGGACGCGGATGAACCAGTTGGAGGCACCGACCAGCTTCATGATCGACACCTCGTCGCGTCGGGCGTAGATCGCCATGCGGATGGTGTTGGCGATGAGGATCACCGCCGACCCGCCCAACACGAGCGCCAGGCCCAGACCCAGAACATTCAGGACGTTGCTGAGACTCGACAGTTGGTCGATCTGTTCACCGAACGAGCGCACCTCACGCACCGCGGGAAGGGTACGGAGGTTGAAGACGACATCGCGGTAGAGGTCGATGTCAGTCAGTTCGATCCGATACGACGCCGGCAAGATCGACGGGTCGATCGACTCGACGAAATCGGGTCGATCCGAGAACAGCGTTTGGAACTCCACGAACGCCCCCGCCTTGTCGACGTAGCGAATCGTCTCGACCTGCTCCCATTGCTCGATCTCGGTCATCAGAGCACGCTGGCCCGCCGGGTCGAGGCCGCCCTGATCGGGATCGCTCAGGAAGGCCACGACGTGTGTCCCCTCCTGCCAGGCAAGCGTGTTGATTCGGAGAAGTTCGTTCAGCACGAGCGCCCCGAAAGCGAGGGAGAGGGAGATGAACACGGCCAGTACGGCGCCTGTGACGACGAGCGCATTGCGCCTCAGGTTCACGAAGGCTTCGCGGGCGAGGAACGCAATCCGGCTCATTCTTCGGTGTCCTCCACCAGAACCTGGGGCGCCTCGGCCAGTTCGCGGGCCTCCACCGCCGCCGCCAGCTCTTCGTACTCGGCTTGGGCATCGAGACCCTCCACCACCGGCATCTCGGTGGTGGCACGCATCGCCGACTCGTACCGTCCCGAACGATCGTCGCGGATGACCCTGCCCCCTTCGATCGCCACCACCCGCCGCTGCATGGCGTCGACGATCGCATGGTCATGAGTGGCCATCACGATCGTGGTGCCGGTGCGGTTGATCCTGTCCAGCAGCTTCATGATCCCAACCGATGTGGCCGGGTCGAGGTTGCCGGTGGGCTCGTCGGCGAGCAGGATCGGTGGCCGGTTGACAAACGCCCGTGCAACGGACACTCGCTGCTGTTCGCCACCGGACAGCTGCTTCGGATAGCGATCGGTCTTGTCGGCCAGCCCGACCAGGTCGAGCACTTGGTCCACCTGGGGCCGGATCACCGAACGGGGACGGCCGAGCACCTCGAGAGTGAACGCGACGTTCTCGGCGACCGTCTTGTTGGGCAGCAGCTTGAAGTCCTGGAACACGGTGCCGATCGAACGACGCAGGAACGGCACCTTCCAACGGGGAAGGGTGGTGATGTCCTTGCCCGCCACCCAGATCGTGCCCCGGGTCACCGGCTCCTGGCGCAGCATCAAACGGATCAGCGTGGACTTTCCGGAGCCGGACGGTCCGACGAGGAAGACGAATTCGCCGCGCTGGATGTCGAGATCGACATCGTGGGCGGCGACTGTGCCACCTTCATAGACCTTGGTGACGTTCTGCAGTCGAATCACGGGGCAGTCCTTCGCGCGCCGAATACGCACTATCGGATGGGGGAAACCTGTCCTGGAAGGCTACCAGCGGTGCCGAGATTTCCCGATCTTGGGGTCAGCGCCGTCAGCGGCGCCCCCATCCGGCCGTCCGCTTCGCGTCCCGCCACCTTCCCCCTCCCGGGGGAAGAAACTGGGGACGAGGGGGGCTCGCGGCCACCGTCAGCCGGCGGTGGAGGTTCGCTTCTCGTGTTGGGCGCGTCGCCACCGGAGGTAGCCCTCGACGAACGCATCGAGGTCCCCGTCGAGGATCGCGTCGACGTTGCCGAGTTCCACTTCGCTCCGCAGGTCCTTGACCATCTGATAGGGCTGGAGCACATAGGAGCGAATCTGACGACCCCACCCGGCCTCGACGTTCTCGCCCCTGATCTCGTCGAGCTGGGCGGCCTGTTCCTGCTGGGCGAGGACCAGGAGTTTCGCCTTCAACATCTGCATCGCCCGCTCCCGGTTCTGCAACTGGGAGCGTTCGTTCTGACAGGATGCGACCAGGCCCGTCGGCAGATGTGTGATCCGCACCGCCGAATCGGTCGTGTTCACGTGCTGGCCCCCGGCTCCCTGGGAGCGGAACGTGTCGATGCGGAGGTCGTCGGGGCCGATCTCGATCTGGATGTCCTCGTCGCCGAAGTCAGGGACAACGTCAACGCCGGCGAAGGCCGTGTGCCTTCTCGCCTGGGAGTCGAACGGGCTGATACGCACGAGACGATGTGTGCCGCGTTCGCCTTCGAGGTTGCCGTAGGCGCGATCGCCCCGAACGGTCATCGTCGCCGATTTGATGCCCGCCTCTTCGCCTTCGGTGTAGTCGTTGCGGGTCACCGAGTAACCCTTGTCGGTGAGGTATCGCTCGTACATGCGGAACAGCATCTCGGCCCAGTCCTGGGCATCGACCCCGCCGGCTCCGGCGTAGACGGTGAGGATCGCCGGGTGCTCGTCGTGCTCGCCGAAGTAGAGCGATTCGAGTTCGAGCCGACCGAGTTCGCTCGCCACCCTGGCGAGGCCCTGGGAGGCCTCGGCGATCGAATCTTCGTCGGCGAACTCGATGAGGAGTTCGGCGTCCTCCAGGGACTGCTCCAGCTCCGAGACAAGCCCGAAGATGGACTCGTACCGATTCAGCTTCTGGGAGACCGAGCGCGCCTGTTCAGGATCGTTCCAGAACTCCGGCTCGGCGACACGTTCCCTCAGCTCCTCGAGCTCGGCAGTCTTCTGATCCAAGTCAAAGGAACCCCCTGGCTTCGAGGAGGCGATCCCGTAGAGCGGCAATGTCGTGAGAGTCGGGCATCGGAGAGGCGCAGGCTACAGGTCAGCTGGGGACGTCAGAGTTGGCGCCGTGGCAGCGCTTGTACTTCTTGCCGCTCCCGCACGGGCACGGCTCGTTCCGGCCGATCTTGTCCCCGATGGTGACCGGTTTCATCGGTCCGCGCGCCTGCTGTGCCTGGGGTTGGGGACGCTGCGGCTGCTGTTTGGGCTGGACGAGCTGAACACGGAACAGGTACCGAACGGCGTCTCGTTTCACGGACTCGACGACTTCGGTGAACATCTCAAAGCCTTCTCGCTGGTATTCGCTGAGCGGGTCGCGCTGGCCCATGGCGCGCAGGCCGATACCGGCCCGCAGGTAATCCATCTCGGCGAGATGCTCACGCCACTTGTTGTCGATGAGCTGCAGCATCACCGACCGTTCCACCTGACGCAGAACTTCGGGGCCGAGTTCCTTCTCCCGACCGGCATAGATCTCGCGGGCATCGTCGAGGACGAGTTCGACCACCTTGTCGACCGACATCGAACCCTCGAAGCGGTGGGGGCCGATGTCGAAATCCTCGTGGATGATCGCCAACTCCTTGGCCAGTTCCTCCCAGTCCCAGTCTGATGGCGCGGCCGCGCCACCGAACACTCCGACGACGATGTCTTCGAGCACCTTCTCGGTCCAATCGTTGACGAGCTCGTCGGTCAGCTCGCCGTGGAGGATCCCGGACCGCCACCCGTAGATGACTTCGCGCTGGCGGTTCATGACCTCGTCGTACTTGAGGACGTTCTTGCGGATCTCGAAGTTCTGGGATTCGACCTGGCGTTGGGCCCGCTCCACGGCCTTGTTGACCATGCCGGCTTCGATGGGCTGGTCGTCGGGAATGTTCAGACGCTCCATGATCGATGCCACCTGCTCGCCGCGGAAGCGACGCATGAGGTCGTCTTCGAGGGAGAGGAAGAACCGCGACTCGCCGGGATCTCCCTGACGTCCGGAACGGCCACGGAGCTGGTTGTCGATCCGGCGGGACTCGTGGCGTTCGGTTCCGACCACATACAACCCGCCGGCGTCTATGACCTGATTCTTCAGCGGTTGGAGCTCGGTTTCGTACTTCGCCGCCAGCTCTTCGAGCTTCTCCTCGTAGGAGGGGTCGGTGGGTGCGATCCCGGCCCGCTTGAGGTCGATGATCGCCGAGCCCTCCGGGTTGCCGCCGAGCATGATGTCGACACCGCGACCGGCCATGTTCGTCGCCACTGTCACGGCGCCCACTCGGCCCGCCTGGGCGATGATGTCCGCTTCGCGCGCATGCGCCTTTGCGTTGAGCACCTCATGGGTGATCCCGCGCTTGGTGAAAGCTGCCGAGAGACGTTCGGACTTTTCGATCGACACGGTGCCCAAGAGGACCGGTTGGCCATTGGCGTGGCGCTCGGAGACTTCGTCGATCACGGAGTTGAACTTGGCGTCCTCGGACTTGTAGACCAGGTCGTCGGCATCGATGCGCACCACCGGGCGGTTCGGGGGAATGACCAGCACCTGGACGTTGTAGATCTGAGCAAGTTCGGCAGCCTCGGTCTCTGCGGTACCGGTCATGCCGGCGAGCTTGTCGTAGAGACGGAAGTAGTTCTGGAGGGTGATCGTGGCGAGTGTCTGGTTCTCGTCTTTGATCGCCACGTTCTCCTTGGCTTCGATCGCCTGGTGGAGGCCCTCGGAGTAGCGGCGCCCCTCGAGTACCCGGCCCGTGAACTCGTCGACGATCTTCACTTCGCCGTTGTCGAGGAGGTACTCGACGTCACGGTGGTAGAGCTCCTTGGCGCGCAGTGCGGACTCCATATGGTGCACGAGGTCGACCGCCGCGTGGTCGTAGAGGTTCTCGATTCCCAGGATCTCTTCGACCCGGGCGACGCCCTCCTCGGTGACCAGCACCTGGCGCTTGCCTTCGTCGACTTCGTAGTGCTCGTCGCGTCGCATCCGCTGGGAGATACGAGCGAACTCCTTGTACCACTTGGCGTTGTCGGCGACACGACCCGAGATGATCAAAGGAGTCCGCGCCTCGTCGATGAGGATCGAGTCGACCTCGTCGACGATCGCGTAGTTGTGTCCGCGCTGGACCATGTCGGCGACCCGCATCGCCATGTTGTCGCGTAGGTAGTCGAACCCGAACTCGTTGTTGGTTCCGTAGGTGACGTCGGCGAGATACGACGGCCGCCGCTCCTCCGGGGTCATCCCGGTCTGGACGAGTCCGATGGTGAGGCCGAGAAAACGATGGATCTCGCCCATCCACTTGGCGTCGCGGGCAGCGAGATAGTCGTTCACCGTGACGACATGGACGCCTTTGCCGGCGAGGGCATTGAGATACACCGGAAGGGTCGACGCCAGCGTCTTTCCTTCACCGGTTTTCATCTCGGCGACCATGCCTCGATGAAGGGCGCCGCCACCGATCAGCTGGACGTCGTAATGGCGTTGGCCGACGACTCGCTTGGCCGCCTCGCGAACTGTGGCAAACGCATCGACCAGCAGATCGTCGAGCGGCTCGCCGTTGGTGACGCGGGTCTTGTAGCCCACCGTGTTCTGGCGGAGTTGATCGTCTGTGAGGGCCTCGAAACGGGGTTCGACCTCGTTGATCGCCGCAGCCACCAGCTGCAGCTCCTTCAACGGTCGACCCTCTCCCGCGCGAAGCATCTTGGAGAAGAGAGACATGAGTTCCTCAGGATATCGGGTTGACGGGGTTGCGCAGCCGAACCCGTCTTTCCGCGGGCTGGATCGGACGTATACGTCCGATCTAACCCTGGGTACGCGGGGACCGTCAGTCGACCTTGATCAGGTCCTCGCGGATCGCGTACATCACCGCTTCGTTGCGGGAACGGAGGCCGAGTTTGTCCAGGATGTTGCGCACGTGGTTCTTCACGGTGTTCTCCGAGATGAAGAGGCGCTCGCCGATCTCACGGGACGTGTGGCCTTCGGCGATCGACTGGAGTACCTCGATCTCGCGTCCGGTGAGGGCGGGACGTCTCATCGAGGCCAGGTCGCGGTGTTTGAGCAGTTGGGCCACCGTGTCGAAGAGCTTCCCGCCCATCGCCGGGGACACCACCGCCCCGCCCAACAGCACGTCGCGCAGACTGGCGACCAGTTCGGGCATCGGGGTCGTCTTGACGATGTAGCCACGTGCACCGCCCTTGATCGCTCTGAGGAGATCCTCACCCGACTCCGAGGACGTGAGCAGAACAACGGCCGTTTTCTGTGACATCTCCCGGATCTTGGCCACCACCTCGAGTCCGGAGATCCCGGGCATGAGGACGTCGAGCAGCACCAGGTTCGGTTTGAGATCGCGTGCCAACGACACCGCCGTCATTGCGTCCGAGGCCTGACCCACGATCGAGAAGCCCTCCGCGTGGAGGGCGGCGGCAAGACCGGCCTGTATCAGAGGGGCGTCGTCGACGATGACGATTGTCGGGGCGCTCATGCGGGTTCGATCAGTCCGAGTCTGCCGTCGTTGCGGCGGTAGAGAACACTGTTCTTGTCAGTCGCGGAGTGGTGGAAGAAGAAGAAGTCGTGACCGAGCAGTTCCATCTGGAGAACCGCTTCGTCAATGTTCATCGGCTTCATCACGAACTGCTTGAGCCGAACGATCTCGGGCTCGGCGGTCACCGGCTCGTCGACGGGGGGCAACGACTCCCGTTTGCGATGCCCGTCGATGAGGCGTTCCTTGTGACGGCGTAAGGTCCGCGTGAAGCGGTCGACGGCATCGTCGAGAGCGGCCTCAGGCGTCGGGGCCGCTGTCTCGATCCGCAACATGCGTCCCCCGGTCAGGGACGTGAGTTCCAGGCGATATCGATCCTCCGTGCGGCGAGGGTTGTGTTCCTCGGTCAGTTCGACGTCGAGGTCACCGGCGTGGTCGAAGATCTTCGCCGCCTTCTGCAGCTTCTCTTCGGCGGCCGTCCTGAAGGCCGAGTCGAGTTCTGTTCCCCGTGCATGAACGCGGATGTCCAACCACACCTCCTGGTGACCGTCCGGCGAGACTAGTCATTCAGGGCACTCCCGTAACTGTCAGGGCGTGGCGGACACCGCCGACGATTCGAGCAGCCTCATCGAGTGTCCTGCCGGTGGTCACGACATCGTCGACGAGCACCCCGCCGACCGCTTCGCCCCGTCGAACAAGTCGAGGCGTGACGCGCCGATCTCGGCGCGAACCGGCATTCGGCCGGTTCCACAAAGGCGGGCCGAGCGCATGTATCACCGGTAGTCCGCTGCGTATGGAAACCGCCGCGGCGAGCGTTGCGGCAGGATCGATCCCGTAGCGGATCCGGCGAGTCACCGCCCTCGGGACGGGGACGAGACACATCGCGTTCGCCGGCAGCCGTTCCACCAGGACCTCGGCGGCCAGCCCAGCGACAGCCCCGACCCCTTCGTATTTCAGCCGGCGAACGAGGGTCCGGGCGGCGCCCTCGTGGAGAGCCCACGGTTGCACGACCAGGCCTCCAGGGGTCAGCAGTTCACCGGCGGGACGGATCGACTGTCGGCAGACGCTGCACAAACCTGGAGCCGGACGACGGCACGCAAGACAGACCACCACACCGTCATACCGGGGCGGTGTGACCGAATCCGGTCAGGTGCCCACCTTCCATCCGCTCAGGTAATCGACCTGCTCGTCGGTCAGGGTCTCGAGCCCGCCACCGAGGGCTTCGAGCTTGATGCGCGCCAAATGGGCATCGATCTCCTTGGGAAGCGTGTAGATGCGCGGCTCGAGCGTTCCAGCATTCTTCGCAAGCCATTCCGCCGCCATCGCCTGCAACGAGAACGACAGATCCATCACATCGGCTGGGTGGCCCTCGGCCGCACCCAGGTTCACGAGCCGTCCCTCCGCGGCGAGCAACAGCCGCCTGCCGTCGGCCAGCTCGTACTCGTCGAGACTGCGGCGAATCGGGCGCACGGTGGTCGCCATGTCGGCCAGGGCAGTCAGCTCCAGTTCGACGTCGAAATGACCGGCGTTGGCGAGAATCGCTCCGTCGCGCATGACTTCGAAGTGCTCCCGGCGCAGCACATGCTTGTTGCCTGTGACGGTGATGAAGATGTGGCCTTCCGCCGCGGCGTCGGCCGCAGTGAGGACACGATGACCGTCCATCGCTGCCGAGACGGCGCGTACCGGGTCCACCTCGACGACGATCACATGGGCGCCGAGGCCGCGCGCCCGATCGGCCACGCCGCGCCCACAGTCGCCGTATCCCACCACCACCAAGTTGAGTCCGGCGATCAGGACGTTCGAAGCCCGAATGATCCCGTCCATGGCCGACTGCCCCGTGCCGTACCGGTTGTCGAAGAGGTGCTTCGTGTCCGAATCGTTCACGGCAACGACGGGGAGACGCAACGTTCCGTCCTCCTGCATCGCCCTGAGGCGGATGACTCCGGTGGTTGTCTCCTCGGTGGATCCGATCGGGTTCAGCTCGGTGCGGTCGGTGTGAAGGATCGTCGCCAGGTCGGCGCCGTCGTCCATCGTGATGTCGGGCTCCATGTCGAGCGCGGCATGGATGTGCTCGTAGTACTTGGTGTTGTCCTCGCCCCGAATGGCAAACACCGGGATGCCCTCGGCGACGAGGGCGGCGGCGATGTCGTCCTGGGTGGACAGCGGATTGGACGCACACAGGATCGGCTTCGCTCCGCCATCCCGGAGAGCGAGCATCAGATTGGCGGTCTCTGCGGTGACATGGAGGCAGGCGGCAATCGTGAGGCCGGCGAGGGGGCTCTCTTCGCGGAACCGCTCACGAATGGTGGCGAGCACCGGCATGCGCCGCCCCGCCCATGCGAGTCGGCGACTGCCCTCTTCGGACAGCGTGGGCGTGGCGATGTCGAACTTCATTCTCAGACCTCTTCGTCGGGCGGGATCATGTCCGGGATGCCGTCCCGGACGGGATAGGTGTGCGGGGTTTCAGCTCCGCACCGCAAGACCGATGCCTCGACATCCTCATGGACGGGTGTGTGATCGACGGGGCAGCGCAGAATCTCGAGAAGTTCGGGAGCAATCAACGTCATGATGAGACGACGATGCCACGGACGCGGCCGACGAGCGAGTCGACGGCGGCCGAATCGGGAGCTTCGACGTTCAACCGGAGGAAGGGCTCCGTGTTCGACGGGCGCAGGTTGAACCACGAGTCGCCCACGTCCACCGTCAACCCGTCGACGTGGTCGATGCCGTGGGCGGCAAAGGCCGTCTCGACGGCAGTGAGGGCCGCGACGTGATCGTTCACCGCAAGGTTGATCTCACCCGAAGCCGCATATCGTTCCACGTCCGTGCGTAGGTCCGAAAGCGACCGGCCGGATTCGGTCATCAGTCGCATCAGCACCAGCATGGCCAACATTCCCGAATCGGCTCGATAGTTGTCCCGGAAGTAGTAATGCCCGGAGTGCTCTCCTCCGAAGACAGCACCCGTGTCGGCCATCACCTTCTTGATGTACGAATGCCCGACCCGTGTCCGGATTGCGATGCCGCCCGCTTCCTCGACGATCTCGGGCACGGCGCGCGATGTGATGAGGTTGTGCACGATCGAGGCGCCAGGGTGCCGCTCGAGAAACCATCGGGCCACGAGTGCGGTCGTCGCCGAACCCGACAGGGGAACCCCCCGGTCGTCTACGAAGAACGCACGGTCGGCATCACCGTCGAACGCAACACCGAGATCCGGCCGTTCGCGTTCGATCGCGGCGGACAAGTCGACGAGATTCTCGGGTTGGAGCGGGTCTGCGGGGTGATTGGGAAAAGTTCCGTCCGGTTCCAGGTACAGCCCGATGAGCTCTGCAGGGATCCGAGCAAAGACTCTCGGCACCACGACGCCGGCCATCCCGTTACCGCCGTCGACTACCACACGCAGCGGACCGATCGCGGATGCATCGACGATCGAGAACAGATGATCGACGAATCCGGGGAGGGGATCGAGCACCGAGACCTCTCCCCCGCCGCGTTTCTCGGGACCGCCCTCCAGCACCAACTTCTTGATGTCGTCGAGTCCTGATTCGGACCCGACGGGGACGGCTCCCGCCCGACACAGCTTGATCCCGTTGTACTCGCCGGGGTTGTGCGAGGCCGTCACCATCACCCCGGGTACCGACCGCGCCCCTGAGACGTAATACACGACGTCGGTCGCCACCTCGCCGATGTCCAGCACGTCCGCGCCGTAGGAGGTGATGCCTTCGATCAGCGCCGCAGTCAGGAGGGGTGAGGACAACCGGCAGTCCCGGCCGACGGCGATCGGCGAATCGTCGACGACGGCAGCAAAAGCGGCGCCTACCCGGCGGGCGAGGTCGTCGTCGAGTTCACCAGTGTCGGTGCGGCCACGGATGTCGTACGCCTTGAAGACCGCCTCGATGTCTGCCACCCCGGCGATGGTAGGAGCGATCTCTACACTCTCCCGTCGCATGCCAACGCTCTCCGTCGTCGTCCCGATTCACAACGAAGCCGACTTCCTTCCCAGCGCCCTGCCGTCCCTCATCGAAGCGGTGGGATCGGTCTCCTCCGACGCGCAGATTCTCGTGATCGAGAACGGCTCCACCGACGGAACGGCCGACGCCGCGCGTCGGATCGGAGGGGAGGCGGTGACCGTGGTGGAACTCGAACACCCCGACAAGGGAGAAGCATTGCGTCGTGGCTTCGCTCTCGCCGTCGGGGAATGGGTCATCAGCGTTGACGTCGACTACTTCTCGGCCGACTTCTTCAGGGCTGTGTTGGCCTCCGACGGCGACGTCGTGATCGGGTCCAAACGCGACCCCGAGTCCGAGGATGGGCGGCCGCTGCTCCGGCGTTTCGCTACGGCGGTGTTCAATCTCATGCTGCGCCTCTTGCTCGGATCCCGCGTCACGGACACCCACGGAATGCTCGGCTTCAGACGTGAGGTGCTCGAGAAGCACTCTCCGATCACGGTCTCGAACACCGATCTGTTCGACACCGAGTTGGTCCTACGGGCAGAGCGGGCCGGCGCCTCCATCCGCGAGGTTCCGGTAGTCGTCTCGGAGTTGCGCGAAGCCCGCTCAGGGCTGTTCGGGCGTATCCCGCGAACTCTCCGAGGTCTCTTCCGCATCAGGCGAGTCCTGCCGCCGCGTTGACTCGCGTCGCCAGTAGACGAATCCGCCGACCGCGCCAACGGTGAGCAGCCATCCCACCCGTTCTGGAGTCTGATTCCGAAACTCCAGGACCACCTCGTTCTGGGTGGGAACCACGACCATCACCGACGGGGCCCCATGCCAGGGACCTTCGGCCCCTTCGGCCTCCCAGTTCGGGAAGTAGGTGACCTTGATCAGATGCGGCACACCGACGGCATCGGTGGTGAAGGAGATGCGATGGTCGTCGACGACGACGTCGGACACCGTTCCGGTCGAGGTCACGGGAGTCGCGCCCGCCAGTTCCCTCGAGACGTCCGGACCGATGCGCTCCCACTCTGCGGGTCCGTCCGACAGGACCCACCGATCGAGCAGATCGATGTCGGCGAACCAGTCCAGCATGACCTGGTGGAACGTCGGCGACGTGACGCCATCCGGTGTGAGATCGGGGTCGTACACGGCGGGCATGTGGGTTGCGACCTCGACCACTCCACGATCCGGCAAGCCGTAGACAGCGAAGGGGTCCGAGACCAGGAGTGGTTCCATGTCCGGATGGGCGTCGGCCTTCTCTTTGGCCTCGGGCGTGTAGGAGACGTAGTAGTCGACACCGAAGTGCCCCAAGTGCGCAACACCCCGATCGAAGTTGAAGTTGTCGTACGGAAGGCCCGGAATGGCATTCGACGGGGCGAGCGAGACCTCTCCGGCGGTGATGAAGTGGAAGGGTGTCGTGAGCGACGACTCGAAGAACAGCCCCTCCATCGACTGGTGTCGCTCGGTCCAGTACGGAATCAGCATCAGCGCCATGGGAGTGCCGTACTCGTTCATCGATGAGTTCTGCTCCCACTGGACCCGTCCCGGGGGGAGGGTATCGATGGTTTTCATGAGACTTTCGTACTCCGGGTACACAGCCTTGTTCTCGTACCCCTCGTAGTTCCACCGGGCCCATCCGTCGATGAACGAAACACCGGCCAGGGCGCCCAGCGCCAGGACGGCGCCCGAAACCATCGTCATCAGCCCGCGAGTGGAGAGATCGCCGTCCGTCAGGAACGTGGCGGCCAAAGCGGCGAGACCGGTCACGGCGATGGCCACCGCCGCCACCCTCGGCAGCTCCGAGGTCGTGACGACGATGATCCCGACCACTCCGCCGAGGGCGATTGCAGCCCGCGCCCAGAAGAGCGACAGTCGGTCCGGGAGTCGTCGTGTGGCGAACAGCCCCGCCGCGGCGACCCCGACCGAGGCGAAATACACGATCCCGAAGTACCAGTACGGCAGGAGCCGTCCGTTCCAGAGCTTGAAGTGAACATCACCGAAGAGCCCCGGCGCCAGATCGGGGAGGAGCGTCGGGATCGGGTAGTAGATGATCGGGAGGAGGGATGCCACGACGAGCGGGGCGACACGGTGCGTTCGCCGGACCGCCCAGATCGCACCGATGATCGCAACCGGCAACAGCAGCCAGAGCTCGATCGGAAAGAGTTCCTCCCACCTCCGCAGCGGGGTCCAGACCATGTCGGAACTGTTCGAGAATCGCAGTAGCAGCGGCACTGCCCAGAAGCTGGTGAGGGCAAACGACCAGCCCCAGATGAGAAAACCCGAGCGGCGGTCTGCATTTCTTCGAAGGAGAAGCGACAAGCCGACAATCGCGAGGACAAGAGTGGTCAACACGTGACACAGCGCGGTGAAGGCGAACGCGATGACCGCACGAGGCACGGCCTTGCGCTCACCGTCGAGGGCCCGCATCAGATATCCGAGATAGACGAACCCCGATGCGAACGACCAGGAATAGGTGAACTCGCCGGCGAGGGTGGAGGCCACGTTGCCCCCGTAGATGCTGTAGCTCTCGAGGAAGACGAAGACTGTCGCCCCAGCGGCGGTGACCGCCGCCACCACCCTGGAGAACCCGAAGGACCGTGTCATGAAGGCCACTGCCGGCGGCATGGCGACCAACCCCATGACCGTGACCAGCTTGAACGCCGTGCCGTAGGGGATGAAGACGTCGAGGATGACGATGACGAGCGACGGCAGCGGGAAGTAGAAGTAGTACGCAGGAAAGCCGGCGAACCAGTCGTTCGACCAACCGATCAGCCTGCCTTCCGGGATGAGGACATCACGAAGGAAGGCCGGGCCGTAGACGTGAGCGCCCATGTCGCCGCCGGACGGTGTTGTCGCCGAAAGCAGGAAATGAGGCTGCAAAACCCCGAGGATGATCAGCGAGGAGGCGGTGACGACGGCCACCCAGACCCATGACCGGGTACGGGAGGAGGCCACCGCAGTCATGGTCTCTCAGACGGCAGCGGCGTCAGGTGCGTTCGCGACGTGCGAGGTCGAGCACCTCGCGCAACTCGACGACCTTGCCCCCGCGATCCCACCACTTCTCTTCGCAGCGGTGACAGGAGAAGAAGAACAACTCGACATCAGTCTCGAGTTTGTGTCTGATCTCGATCACGTCGGCTGCACCGCACTGAGGGCAGTCCATTCAATCTCTCCAAATCGAATCCCCGTAGGGAAGCCATGGTACAGGCGATGTCGCCTTCCACAACGTCACCCGATCAGTGGCTGACGACCTCAGGCGCTGGCGGCTTCGTCGCGGGTCGCGAAAAGCCTGGTGACGTTGCGACGGTCCGTGAGAGTCCAGCCCACCGGAGGTGTCATTCGGTCTGCGTGCGCGGTGCACATCGGATATCCGCCCCCGAGTTCGGGTTCGGACTCGAACTCGAGCAGCCACACGGCCCTCGAGTCGTAGTCGAAGGTCATCAGAGCGGCTGAGGGGGATGCACACCGGACGCATGAAACGAGCATGGGCGAACGGTAGGGACATGCCACCCCCCGTTCAAGGACCCCCGGCGATCCAGCGTGCGAGTCGACCCTCGCTGACCCGCCCGTGGGCGATCCAGCCCCGTCCCTGTTCATCGACCAACGCCACGGCCGGTACGCGATCGACGCCAGCCGGGAACGCGTCGGCGGCCGATTCGTACGAAACCTCGACGGTCTGCGGCCACTTCCCCATCCGGGCCCGCATCTGCGCACATGTGCCACACGACGTCGACGTGAACAGGATGAGACCCGGACCAATTCCTTCGAGAACCACCCGTCTGCGGGCGACCGCCACCCCGCGGCGGCCGATCAGAGCAACGATCACGGCCGCGGCGCCCACGGCCGCCACGACGGCCAGACGTAGGACGACATCGTCGCTCATTCGCCGCCGGGAATCGGCGTCGGGGCGCCCAGACCGATTCCGTTCTCGTCCGAGACCGACCAGAGAACTGTGATCGGAGAGTCGGACCGCACGGTGTATCCGACGAGCTGGTCGGCCAGCGGCACCGCGGTGACGGTTCCGGCAGGGACATTCACAACGAAGGACTCACCACCGGAGGCGAGGGACAGGAACTCGACGATGGCGTCGACCTCGCCCGGGACACCCACCCAGGCCACCGAGCCGGCGCTGCCAGGTCCCGGCATGAGCCACTCCGGGAAGGCCTCGGTATTCGCCGGGGTCGCTCCCCGACCGGCCTCGCCCTCCACCACCACGGAGACGCCAACCGGACCGTCGGCCAGGATCCGAACAATGTCGAGGTCGGTGTCCAACTCGGCGAACGGGATCTCCAGCTGGCCTCGCGGTGGGATCACAGCAGCGAAGACGCCCTCGAGGAATGCTCCGTCCGACCACCCGTCGACCCGCACCACTACTTCGACCGGAGAAGCCGTGGCCACCACGATGAAGCCCTCCTGCCCGTCGAAGGACGGGACGGGGCTCACCCATTCGTTGCGTGGCAACACGTGTTCGATCACCACTCGATCCCCGCGGCCTGCGCCCTCGACGAAGGCATGGACATATCCGCGCACTGGAGAGATCGCAAGGCTCAAACGGTTGCGCAAGGGCAGCAGTCCCGAGAGGTTCCGAGTCACTGTTGAACGGGCCGGCACCACTACCGCAGAAAGTTCCTCCGCCGAGTCCGGACCGATCTCACTCGAGGACGCGATCGCCACCACAGCATCGGAACCGTACGGGTTGACCAGCACGAGTTCGAGAGACTCGCCGTTGCGAGTCGAGGCGCCGGCGATCAGCGACGTGGTGCGGAGAAGACTCGGACACGAGACCCCCGTCACTCCGGCCTCGCCGCGGGAGACGGCGGCCGCAGCTGCCGCCGGCACTCCGAACTCGACGAAGGCTCCCGCCGCCCCACCGGTGGTCAGGTCGGCGAACTGCACCGCCGCCCCCCCGGCTTCGTCGACGTCGACTGTCTGATCGGTGGCGGTGAGGCCCGCATTGCCCACAGTGATCCGCGTCGGAGCGATCTGCGTCGACCCGACGGTGAGCTTGCCGTCGGCGGTCCGATCCAGCCGGATCGGGCAGACGGCGGCGGCCGGTGCCGCCGGCTCCAGCCCGGGGACGTCGGCGGTCGGTGTCGCCACCGGTGCGAGCAGCCATCCTCCGACGAGTGCGGCGGTCACCACCACGACGAGCACGGCCCGGGTCATGATTTCGCCCTTCGCGAGAACGGAAGCAGGACGAGACCGAGAACGAACACACCCGCAGCAGACCACGCCAGGATCCGCCGCAGCATGTCCGGCTCGTAGGCCGCCACACCGTCGATGGCCGAGACTCGGTTCGCCCAGTCGTCCTGTTCCCAATCGGGCCCCCACCCCGGCACCGCGTTGTCGGCGATACGGAGCGAACCAGAGGCTGCCGGTCCCACGAACCGGGCGCCGTCGGTGGTCCACACCACACCGGTGTCGGCGATCGCGCGGGGCGCCGGGTTGTCGCTCAGGAACACGGTCAAGTCCTCGCTCACCGGTACCTCGTCCATGTCGACCTGGGCCGCCATCGCCGCTGTGAACGAGGGGTCGCCGATCACCGCCACCCATCCGATGCCGAACTCGGCCAGCGCTTGTCCAGGTCGGACGAGTTCGCCCCCGGTGATCGATGACACCAGATCCGACAATGCCTCGTCGCCGAGGCGCGGTTCGGCAAGCCGCGCCGATTCGAGGGACGGGCCGGACAGCGGGACGACGCGGTAGCTGACGCCACCGTCCGTGCGATGCTCACCGGGCAGTTCCGATGGCGGTCCGACGACGAGAACCCGAGCCGCATCGGTGTCGAGACCGAGGCTCGCCGTGAACTCGAGGCGGTCCGTCCACTGATCGGCCGGGAATCCGACCCGACCGTTGACCACCTGCCCGGCAGACACGAAGACGAGCGCGGCGGCGGCGAGCGCTGCCACCCCTCGGCCGGCCACCTGTCCTCGCAAACCATCGCGATCGAGTCCGATCGCCGCACCGACCACGAGCACGAGACCGACCACCACGAGAAGCGCCACCAGGGCACCCAGGTCGCCGCGAGGCGTCTCGATCGACGGGAACCAGACGCCCACGGCCGCCAACAGCCCCCCGGCGGCGACGACCCGGTGGCGACGTCCCGGCAGGAAGGCGATTCCGAAGACGACGACGACCACGATCAGCGCCATGGGTCCGAGTCCCGGAGTGAGGTCGTAGAGCGGACCTGTTTCGGTCAACTCGTCGACCGTGACCGCGGCGAGATACGGCGACGCCACCAACAAGCCGACACCCGCCGCGAACAGGCCACGGACGGCCGCACCCAGCCGCACTCCTGGCACGAGCAACCGGAGGGTCACGCACGCGACCAGGATCACGATCGCCGCACCGGGGGCGAACGCGCTCGCCGCAGCGGCGGCCACGACGAGGCCGCCGCTGCGTCCCATCCGGGAGAATGCGGTGCGTGGCCACGGAATGAGGCACAGGGCGATCGCGGCGAGGGTGGGCCCGATCGCGAGCCATCCCGCCAGGTCGGAGTCCGTGGCAAACGCCGCGGTTCCGGTCCCGATGACTGCGACGATGGCGGCAAGATGCCGGCTCGGCCCGACGACACCCAGTTCGCGCAGGAGCCTTCCCGTCCCGAGGAAGGCGGCCAGGAGCGACAACCCGACCACGATGCGCATCGTTCCGCCCCAACCGCCGGTGAGCCATTCGGCCGCCGCGAAAACTGCCGCCGACGGGTGCACAGGCTCGGGCGAACCCAGACCTGCCGGGTTCCATCCGCCCGCGAAGCCGCTCAGCGCCACGACCGGTTCGGCGACTCGTAGCGTGAAGCCCGATTGAGGGAGGGCTCCGGCCCAAAAGCTGCGTGTCGCGAGGGCCACTGTCACGAGACCGAGCGCCGCCACCACGGGTCCGGCGGCCGTCACCTCATCTTCGAGTTCTTCCTGAGTGACCACACCAGGCTCGTCATCGATGACCCAACCGAATCGGTCCGCCACGTCGTTGACCAGCCCTCGGATCCGTACCGAGCCAGTCACCTGGTATCTGAACAGCTCCTCGTCGCCCACCTGACGAACGGCGCGTAATGAGTTACGGGCCGTGACGGTTCCCGGCAGGTGGATCAGGTTCCACCCCACGGCCTTGACGAGGTCGCCCATTGGACGAACCGCCCCGAGCAAGAGTCGGGCAACCGCATCGACGAAGGCCAGCAGGGTTCCGATAGGGACGACCCATGCCAGGGTGATCAAGCGATACGCCTTCAGCATGGACCGCATGCGGCCAGCCAGCTCACGCCAGGTCTCCACCTCCTGGCGACACGTTCGCTCGTGCAGCACCTCCGAGGAGGGCGCCACCATCACCCGGCCACCGGCCACCCGGGCGCGCTGGGAGAAGTCCATGCCCGCAGCAACAGGCGGCAGGAGGGGGTCGATCCCACGCAGACCGCGCACGAGGTCTCGTCGCACGAGCATCGACACGGCCGAGACGAACGCCACGTCGCGCACCACGTCGTACTGCTCGAGATCCACTTCTTCGGGGTCGAGTCCGGAGTACGGCTCGCCGAAGACGTCGGTGGCCGAACCAACGGATTCGAGGCGGTCGAGACTGACGGCGTCAACGACTTTCGAGCCGACCAGCGACGCGTCGCTCCGTGCCATCTCGGCGACCAGCGCCCCCAGCGCGTCGGGGCGGGGGCGGGCGTCGCCATGCACGATCCACACCAGGTCGATCTCGGCTCCCAACTCGGTCACGAACGACGCGAAGTCTGCAACCACTGGATGATCCGCTGGATCGGTGAGGTCTCCCTCGGGGTCGACGATGGTGACGCCTTCGATCCCATACACTTGGGACTCGATCGCAGCGAGGGTTCCTGGCAGGCCACTGTCATCGACGGCGAGCACGGCGACGCGAATCCGCTGATCGGGCGCGGTCGTAGGGAGATCGGTATCGGGATGCTCGGACATCGAATCTCCATTGTGAACGTCCCAGAGGCAACGAGGCAATCCGAGGAATGAGAATCACGGCCCTGTCTGGCGGAGTCGGCGGAGCGCGGATGCTGCGTGGCCTTGCCGCCATCGACGAAATCGAGCTGACGGCGGTTGTGAACGTCGGTGATGACGACCGCATCTACGGTCTTCACCTCTCGCCCGATCTCGACACCGTCATCTACACACTCGCGGGCGTCCACTCCGAGAC
Organism: Acidimicrobiia bacterium; assembly: GCA_035544575.1. Lineage (GTDB taxonomy): Bacteria > Actinomycetota > Acidimicrobiia > Spongiisociales > ZC4RG35 > DATHWB01. The sequence continues at coordinate 27,030 of DATKEC010000099.1, read as the reverse complement.
GCGGGGCTGGGGGCGCACCGACGAGACGTGGAATGTCATGGACGAGCTAGCCACCTTCCCGCTCGACTCGACCTTCCGGTTGGGCGACCGCGACCTCGCACTCAACCTCTACCGCACCACCAGAATGTCTGAGGGCGCCACCTTGTCAGAGGTCACCGGAGAGCTCTCGAAGGCCTTCGGTGTGGCGTGCCGAGTGGTTCCCGTCAGCGACGACCCGGTGAGGACGAAAGTGCGCACCGCCGATGAGTGGCTGGACTTCCAGGATTATTTCGTTCGCCGCCGTCACTCGGTGACCGTGTCTGAGGTGAGGTTCGAGGGCGTCTCCGATGCGCGGCCCGCCCCCGGCGTCCTCGATGCCCTCTCCGCCTGTGACGCGGTCGTGATCGGTCCATCCAACCCGTTCCTGTCGATCTGGCCGATCCTGGCGGTGCCGGGTGTGCGGGAGGCGATGGACGGCAGGCGGGTGATTGCTGTCAGCCCTCTGATCGGTGGCGCAGCCGTGAAGGGTCCGCTCGCAGAACTGCTGGTCTCGCTCGGTCACAGCCTCGACACGGCAGGCATCAGCTCCACGTACGACGATCTCCTCACCGACCTGGTCGTCCACCAGGGCGACGAGCCCGCCGCCGAGATCGCACCACGAGTCCGCGTGACCGACACCCTCATCAAGGAGCCCGCCGCGGCCGCACGACTCGCATCGGAGATGATCTCGTGGCTGCGGTGACGATCACTCCGATCGAAGGTATCGGCGAGGCGAAGCCCGGCGACGATGTCGCGGCATTGATCGGCGACGCCATCGAGACGGGGACGACGCTCGAAGACGGCGACGTGCTGGTGGTGACCCACAAACTGATCTCCAAGGCCGAGGGAAGGATCGTCGAACTCCCCGACGACGGCCCTAACTCTCACCGCTACCTGGTCGAACAGGAGGCGGCGAGAATCATCCGTCGCCGCGGTCCGCTCGTGATCGCACAGACACGGCATGGCTTCATCTGCGCCAACGCCGGAGTGGACCGGTCCAACGCCGGCCACGCCCGGGCAATCTTGCTACCCGAGGACCCTGATCGGTCGGCCAACCGCGTACGACTCCGCCTCCAGCACCGCTTCGGAGTGAGGATCGCAGTCATCGTGACCGACACCTTCGGTCGGGTGTGGCGTCGCGGACTCGTCGACGTGGCGATCGGCGTGGCCGGTATGGACGCCATCGACGATCTGCGAGGAACCGTCGACACGTTCGGCCGGCCGCTGGAGGTGAGCGAGGTAGCGGTGGCCGATGAAGTCGCGGCTGCCGCCGACCTGGTGATGGGTAAGGCCACCGGAGTCCCTGCCGCCATCGTGCGGGGGGTGAGTTGGAAACCGTCAGACGCCGGCATCACACCACTGATCCGCCCGGCCGGCGAAGACATGTTCCGCTGACATCACGGACCGAAGTCCGGTGGGCGGGTCAGACCGTGGGACGTCCGAGGGCGACGTACTCCAAGCCCGCATGGCGGACGGCGTCGGGATCCAACAGGTTGCGAACGTCGTAGACGATCCGACCGCGCATCGTGGCGGCGACGTCGGTCAGGTCGACCCTGCGGAACTCGGGCCACTCCGTTGCAACGATGACGAGGTCCGCATCCCGGGCGGCGTCGAGTGGATCATCCGTCTGAAGGAACTCGTCCGTCGTCGCTTCCGGGTCCGTCATCACCACCGTGGCCCCGGCATCGCGCAGACCGCGGGCGATGACGATCGCCGGGGAGTCACGAACGTCATCTGTGCGGGCCTTGAAGGCGACACCCCAGATGCAGACGCGTTTGCCGGCCGCGCCATCGAGCATCTCGATGGCACGGTCGACGATGCGGGTTCGCTGCAGCTCGTCGGTGGCCATGACGGCTTCGAGTAGCGGAAAGGGATAATCCAGCTGGTGGGTGATGCTGAGGAGAGCCCTCGTGTCCTTCGGGAAGCAGGATCCTCCGTAACCCGGACCAGGTCGCATGAAGTGCGGTCCGATCCGACGGTCCATACCCACCGCCTCGAGCACTTGGAGTGCGTCGGCACCAACCTCTTCGGAGATGTTGGCGATGGCGTTGGCGAACGTCAGCCGGGTGGCCAGGTAGGCATTGGCGGCGTACTTCACCAGCTCTGCGGATGCCGGGTCGGTCTTGACGAGCTGGGCGGGCAAACCGGAGTAGAGGTCGCCGACGAGGTCGGCGTGGGCGGGTTCGAAGGCGCCGATGACGATCCGTTCGGCGCGCATGAAGTCAGCCACGGCGCTGCCCTCCGCGAGAAACTCGGGATTGGAGACGACACCGGCTCCAGAACCGCGGGCGCGGAGCCGTTGAACCAGAGCATCGGCGGTGCCCACCGGGACAGTGGATTTCGTGACGAGGACTTGTTCATCGCTCAGGACCGGCGCCAATTCCTCGACCACCGACTCGAGTATCCGCAGATCCGCCGAGCCGTCGCCATTCGGAGGCGTGGGCAAGGTGAGGAAGATGACATCGGCGTCTGCGACGGCTTCGAAGTTCGACGAGTGCACCGACAGCAGTCCGTTGTCGAAGGCTCGTTCGATCAGCTCGCCGAGGCCCGGCTCATAGATGGGGATCTTGCGCGCAGCCAACTCGTCGACACGCACGAGGTTCGACTCGCCCAGGCGAACACGGTGGCCGAGATAGGTGAGGCCACCGGCTTGAACGAGCCCGACGTAACCGGCTCCGAGGACTGCGACTTTCATTGACACGCCTCCCCAATATCGGCGTCGCAGCGCGAAACCTTACCGATGTCAGCCGGCGATCAGGGCCTCGTGGTTCGCCACATCGGTTCCCATCACCACCAAGGCATCGATGCCCTGGCCAACAGTGCCCACTTCGACAATCCCGAACCCGAGAGCCTCGGAGATCTCAGTTCCCCGCTGGACGTCCTCAGGACGGACCAGGATGGTGGTGGTGTCGAAATTCTTGCGATCGGCATCACCGATCGACGCGACGTCGAACCCGAGCGACTCGAGGTAGTCGGACCAATCGGTAGCACTCCCTGCGATGCCGTTGCCGTTCAACACGCTGATCCGCAGGGTCTCGGCGTTGTCGACCAGACTCTCCCCGGCACGGAAGGCGGCCAGCATTCGCCCGGCGTCGGGCTCCAACCGCCGTTCCACCGAGGCATCGCCCACCGTGTCGCTGAACGTGGGCAGGGTCGCAGCAGCGATGTTGTCGGGTCGAACGCCCCGCATCCGCCATCCGAGTTCGATCATCGAGCCCTGGGCGAGGCGGGCGTCGATCGTCAGGTGCTCGGCGAACGACTCGACGATGTTGCCCAGTTCGGGGATCGAGGACGGTCGGGCAACGGTGCGAATGATCGAAAAGATCAGCTGCTGCTGACGACGGGTCCGGCCGATGTCGTTGGCATCCACCGACACCCAGGAGCCGTTCTGCAGCTCCTGGTAGCTACGCGACCGGGCGAAAGCGAGAGCCTCCTGGCCGTCGAGGGTCTGCGTGCCTGCATCCACGTTCAGGCCGCTCTTCGAGTCCCTCGCCGGAAACGGGAAATTGATCGGCACGCCACCGAGCTGATCCACGATCGCCTGGAATCCGACGAAGTCGACTTGCATGTAGTGGTTGATGTTGATGCCGGTCTCCCGGCTCACGGTTTCAACCATCAGCGGGGCGCCACCGAAGGCGAAGGCCGCGTTGATCTTGTTGCTGCCCTGGCCGGGGATCTCCACCCACAAGTCGCGGGGAATGCTGAGCATCTGGGCTGTGCCATCGTCGGGGTGGATCTGCAGGAGGATGATCACGTCGGCTCGTTCTCCGCCGGCGGGACCGAAGTTGGAGAGATCGTCGAGGCCTTCCCGCGAGTCCGAGCCGATGATGAGGAAGGTGACGGGTTCCTGGGTGTCCGAGTCGGTGTCGACGAGGACGCGGTCGAAGTCGGCGGCGGGAATCGTGTCTGCTGATTCGACGACGGCGCGTTCGATCGTGCGGAGCTGCCAGTAGACGAAAAACACAGCCACGTTCGCCAGAACCAGGAGCGTGACCAGGACGCGCTTCATCAACCGCTTCGATTGACGCGGGCGCGAAGATTCGTCCTGAACAGGGGTTGGAGAAGCCATGGTCCTCCTGAGACGTGTGACACGATACCAAGGTTCCCGGGCAACGGAGTCGCTCACGGGCCACGCGCTAGCCTCCTGGCACCGAACGAAGCAACGGAGGTGACGTGGCCGTCCTGCCGCACGAGGGGACCTACTCGGTGATGTACGCACCGCTGACTGTGTCAGTGGGTGCCGGATACCGCCGCGGATACCTGACGCGACCGGACCAGGCCGGCCGTTTTCCCACGGTGATTCTCACCCCGGACCTCGACGGTCTGGGCCCGCACGAGAAACACGTCGCCCGACGCCTCGCTCGTCGCGGTGTCGCCGTCCTCGTGGTCGACCTGTACCCGGATGCGCCAGAGAACCGCCACCAGTCCCTCGAGGCGTATCACGCGCTCACCGACGGGGAAGCCATGCGCACCATCGACGAGACCTACGACTACCTGCGATCCGAGGACATCGACTGGGCTCAAACCGACCGCCTGGGATTGCTCGGACTCGATGTCGGGGGCCGCTTCTCACTCATCAGCGCCGCCCAGCGCCGGTGGGTGGGAGCTGCAGCAGTGGTGTCCACGCCGCTCACCGGAGATGAGGAACGACAGTTCCAGGTTGCAGACATCCTCCAGCACATCGCAGTCCCGGTCCTCGGTCTGTACGGCGCCGACGACGACCTGGTCGACGCCGACACCGTCGACGAGGCACAAGCACGCAACACCACCGGACAATGGCTCCTCTACGAAGCTGCCAGCCACGCGTTCCTCGACGAGGCGGGCGACGACTATCACGAACCCTCCTCCGAAGACGCCCTCACCCGCCTGGCGGCATTCTTCACCACCCACCTCCCCGCCAAAGCAGAACTCACCCTCGGCTGACCCCTGGCAGTGTGCCTCCCCCCGGCCCGCAGGGCCGGGAGCAAGGGGGAAGTGGCCGGGACGCGAAGCGGACCGGACGAAGGGTGGGCAGCCCCCGCCAGCAGGTCAGCGCACGTGTCGCACTTCGCCGGCGCGGAGCGTCGTGCGCCCTTCGTGGGTGACGACGACCAGCCCGCCATCGGCGGCGATGTCGACGGCGTGGCCGGTTCCATCCGGGCTCCACGTGATGTCCCGGCCGAGCGTGATCGAGCGCTCCCGGTATTCGTCCCGCGGCCATGCAGAAGGCCCGGCCCCGACCAACGCAATCAACTCCTCCGCCCAGGCCCGAGCGACTTCGATCGCCCGGTTCGGGCCCGGGTCCGTGTCGTGTACCGCCGCGTAGCCGGGGGGTGCGTCCGGCCACCACAGGTTGAGTCCGAAGCCAACGACGACGATTCCGTCGCCGGCCTCGACCAGAATCCCGCCGGCCTTGTCCTGGCCCATGAACACATCGTTCGGCCACTTCAAACCGCATCCGAGAACTCGGCTCGCGGCGACACCAGCCAGCAGTGGCACCAGCGGAAGGTCGGCCTGGGCCCAATCCGGACGGAGAGCGAGCGATGCCGCCATCGCCCGGGGGGCGGTCTGCCATTCGCTGTCGGACCGGCCCCGCCCCCGACGCTGCGCACCGGCGACCACCAGCAGCGGCACACCGTCGAACGCGGCCCGCGCATCATCCTGCGTGGAGTCGGTGTCTTCATGGAGGACGACTGAATAGGGTGGAGGCATCTCGGCTCTGTTCGAGGTCGTCTCAGCCTATTCGTGGAGGTGTGGTGGGAACCGAGGCACGCATCGAACAGCTCCGCCAGCTGCGCGAGGAAGCGCTCCATTCGGGGAGCCGTCGCGCGGTGGACCGCCAGCATGAGCTGGGGAAACTGACCGCCCGCGAGCGGATCGACCTCCTCTTGGACAAGGGTTCATTCCAGGAAGTCGACATGATGGTGAAGCACCAGGCCCGCGGGTTCGGCATCGAGGAGACCACGCCGCCGGGCGATGCCGTGGTCACCGGGTTCGGCACCATCGACGGCCGGCAGGTCTTCATCTTCGCCGAGGACTTCACCGTCTTCGGTGGAAGTCTGGGTGTGGCCGTGGCCGACAAGATCTGCAAGATCCTCGACATGGCGATGGACGTGGGCGCGCCGGTGATCGGCCTGAAGGACTCAGGCGGGGCGCGGATCCAGGAAGGGGTCGCCGCTCTCGACGGTTACGGCCGTATCTTCGAACGCAACGTGCGAGCGTCCGGCGTCATCCCGCAGATCTCCGTGATCATGGGCCCATGCGCGGGCGGAGCCGTGTACTCGCCGGCGATGACGGACTTCATCTTCCAGGTGGAAGGCACGTCGCACATGTTCATCACGGGTCCTGATGTCATCAAGACCGTGACGGGCGAGGAAGTGACCATGGAGGAGCTGGGTGGGGCGATGGCGCATGCGTCGAAGTCTGGCGTCACGCATTTCGTCTCTCACGACGGCGCCGATGCCATGGAGTCGGTGCGATATCTCTTGTCGTTCCTTCCCCAGTCGAACATGGAACACGCCCCGTACTTCACGCCGACCGACTCCCGGGACCGCACCGATGATGACCTCGACCAGATCATCCCCGACTCGGCCAACCAGCCATACGACATGGAAGATGTGATCCACTCGGTGGTCGACGACGGCGAGTTCTTCGAAGTGCAGCCGCATTTCGCCCCGAACATCGTGGTCGGATTCGCCCGCCTGGACGGACATGCCGTGGGCATCGTCGCCAACCAGCCCGCCGCCCTCGCCGGGACACTCGACATCCTGGCCTCGGAGAAGGCCGCTCGGTTCGTGCGGTTCTGCGATGCCTTCAACATCCCCCTTGTCACCTTCGTCGACGTTCCCGGATTTCTTCCGGGCGTCGAACAGGAGCACGGCGGAATCATCCGTCACGGAGCCAAGCTGCTCTACGCCTACTGCGAAGCCACGGTGCCGCGCATCTCGGTCATCACACGTAAGGCCTACGGCGGTGCGTACCTCGTCATGAACTCACGGGGGATCCGTGCCGACATGGTCTTTGCATGGCCGAGCGCGGAGATCGCAGTGATGGGCGCTCAGGGGGCGGTCAACGTGATCCACCGTCGTGAACTGGCGGCGGCCGAGGATCCCGAAACCGCTCGGGAAGAGCTCATCGCCGACTACGAGTCCAAGTTCAACAACCCATACCGGGCCGCGGAGTTGGGCTTGGTCGACGAGGTGATCGAACCACGTCTCACCCGACCCAGGCTGATCCGCACCCTGGAGATGTTCCGGACGAAACGAGAGACGCTCGCTCCCCGCAAACATGGGAACATTCCGCTGTGAAGCTCAATCGCATCGACTCGGTTCTGGTTGCCAACCGCGGTGAAATCGCCGTTCGGGTCATCCGAACCGCCAAGGAGTTGGGACTGCGCACCATCGCCGTGTACTCCGAGCTCGATCGCGACGCCCTCCATGTTCACCTCGCCGACGAGGCCTGGAACATCGGCCCCGCCCCTGCCGCCGAGTCCTACCTCAACGCCGCCAGGGTGATGTCCGTCGCAGCCGAGTCGAACGCGGGCGCAATCCATCCCGGCTACGGCTTCCTGTCGGAGAACGCCGCCTTTGCCGAAGCGGTGATGAATGCAGGCATCGCCTGGGTGGGGCCGCCGCCCGAGGCGATCCGCGTGATGGGTGACAAGATCTCGTCGCGCAAAGCGGCGATCTCGGCGGGGGCGCCGACCGTTCCGGGAACGACCGAGCCGTCGGAGTCGTCCGACGAGGTGAAGCGGATCGCCGAGGAGTACGGATACCCCGTGGCCATCAAGGCCGCGCACGGCGGTGGCGGCAAGGGGCTACGGGTCGTGCACTCCGCCGACGAGATCGACAGCGCATTCGATGGTGCCCGCCGCGAGGCTGACGCCTACTTCGGCAACCCGGCGGTCTACGTGGAGAAGTACATCGACCGGCCCCGTCACGTCGAAGCTCAGATCCTCGTCGACGACCACGGCAACGAACTGTTCTTGGGCGAGCGGGACTGCAGCGTCCAACGCCGCCATCAGAAGCTGATCGAAGAAACCCCCTCCGATGCGATGAACGACATCCAGCGCAAGGCCCTGGGTGAGGCTGCCCTCTCGATCGCCCGCATCTGCGGTTATCGCAACGCGGGCACAGTCGAGTTCCTGCTCGATCAGGAAGGCGACTTCTACTTCCTGGAGATGAACACGCGGCTTCAGGTCGAGCACTGTGTCACAGAGATGGTCACCGGGATCGATCTCGTCGCCGAACAACTCCGCATCGCCGACGGTCAGCCGGTGTCGATCACGTCGGTGAACCCGAAGGGCCACGCGATCGAGATGCGTATCAACGCCGAGGACCCCTTCCAGAACTTTTTGCCCGCCCCGGGCACGGTGACCGAGTATCGAGAGCCGGACGGTTTCGGAGTCCGCGTCGACGGATGGGTGCAGACCGGGACCACCGTCAGTCAGTACTACGACAACCTCATGGCCAAGCTCATCGTGTGGGCTCCGGATCGGGAACGGGCGATCGCCCGGGCACGACGTGCCCTCGACGAGTACGACATCCATGGCGTTCCCACCACGATTCCGGCCCACCAGCAGGTCCTCGCCCACGAGGACTTCGTCCAAGGCCGTCACTACACCCGATGGCTCGAAGACGACGTCAACCTGGTCTCGTCCGGTCCGGCTCCCGCCGAGACGCTCCCTTCCGAAGAGGACACGGTTCGGCGCTCGATGACCGTCGAGATCGGCGGCCGTCGCTACAGCGTCGCCTACTGGGCCACCGAAGGTCCGTCCGGCACGGGTGAGACCCGCCGCAAGCGTCCGGTACGGCAGAAGACTGCCGCGTCCCGCACCGGCGACGGCATCCACACCGCACCCATGCAAGGGACCATCGTCAAGGTCTCGGTGAGGGCCGGCGACCGGGTGTCGGTCGGCGAGACGATCTGTGTGCTCGAAGCGATGAAGATGGAAAACGAGGTCAAGGCCCAGAACGACGGCGAAGTCGTCGATCTGCGGGTTCAGGCCGGTGACACCGTCGCCAACGGCGAGGTCATCGCCGTCATCCGCTGAGCCAGGGCGTCAGGCCGAGAAGCCGAGGTAGAGCCACACCGCTCCGGCGACGAGGATGACCGCAGCGGCAATCGCAGCAGCGATCAGGAGATAGCGAGTCTGCATCGTCTCACTCGGCCGCGTCGGTGATGGCCTCGGACATCGACGGATGGACCATCAGCGTCTGCTCGAGATCGCTCACCCGGACGTTGGCTCTGACCGCCAAGGCGAGGATCCCGATCAACTCCGAGGCTCGGTGGCCGACGATGGTCCCGCCGAGAACCTCACCGGTGGCCGGGTCCGAGATGACCTTCACGAAGCCACGCGGGAACCCTTGCAGAACCGCCCGGGCGTTCGCAGCGAACGGAACCTTGGTGGTGCGGACCTTGCGGCCCTCGGCGGCTGCCTGGACCTCCTCGAGTCCCACGGATGCGATCTCGGGTTCGGTGAAGACCGCCTGGGTCACCTTTGAATAGTCGATGGGCGTGACGGGTCGGCCGGCAATGTGCTGGGCGATCTTCTTGCCCTGCATCGACGACACCGACGACAGCGGCATCTGGCCGGTGACGTCGCCCGCCGCGTAGATGTGGGCGACATTGGAGCGCTGGTACTCGTCGACGACGACGTAGCCATGTTCGGTTTCGACGCCCGCTGCTTCCAGGCCGAGGCCGTCGGTCAAAGGGACCGAACCGATCGCCAGCAGGGCATGCGAGCCGCGGACGACACGACCGTCGTCGCAGACCACCTCGACCCCGTCGGCGGACTTGTTGATGGCCTCGGCACGCGCCCCGATGACCAGTTTCACGCCTCGGGCGATGAAGTCCTCTTCGAGTACCGCCGCCACCTCGGCGTCGCGGTGAGGGAGGATCTGCTGGCGTGAGACCACGAGAGTGACCTTCGAGCCGAGCGTCTCGAAGATGTGGACGAACTCGACGCCTGTCACCCCTGACCCGATGACGATCATGTGCTCGGGGATCTCGGGGAGGTCGTAGGCGTCCCTGGTGGTCAGGATTCGCTCACCATCGACCTCGGCCCAGTCGGGCACCCGTGGCTTGGAGCCGGTGGAGATGAGCGCGTGGTCGAACTCGAGCTCGTGCACGGTGCCATCCGGATCGGTGGCGACAGCTGTGTGGGGCCCGGTGAAACGCCCCGTTCCGTTCATCAGCTGCACCCGTTGAGAGGTGAGCAGTCTCTGCCAGGTGTTGGTGATGTCGGCGCTGATTCCCTGGATGCGCGTCGCCAGACTGGTGATGTCGACCTTGCCGGGTTCGGCGACGAGTCCGAGCCGGGCGGCGTTGCGGATCGAACCGATTCGAATGGCGGTTGCCGTCATCGTCTTGGAGGGGATGCAATCCCACAGGTGCGCCGCTCCGCCGATCACGTCCTTTTCCACCAGCGTCACCCACGCCCCCAGTGAGGCGGCGGTCGACGCCGCCTGCGTCCCGCCCGGGCCGCCGCCGATGATCAAGAAGCGCGTGTTCACACGGGAACCTTATCGCCGGTGAAGGATGCTCTACTCGTGGCGGTCTACCGATGGGTACCGAACACGCCGCGGAGCACATCGGAGACCTCCCCGATGGTGGCACCGGCCGCCAGGGCGGTCTTGAGGGCGGGAAGCAGGTTGGCGGTCGAGCGCGCCGTCGCGTCGATGGCGTCGAGTTCGACCTGCACAGACCCGCGCCTCGAGCGCAGCGTCTCGAGACGCTCGACCTGGGAGCGTTCCAGTTCCGGGTCGATCCGCATCACCGGAATCCGCTCGGTCTCGGCTGCGACGAAGCGGTTGACGCCGACGACCACCGAATCCCCCGTTTCCTGGGCTCGGGCCTCGTGATACGCGGCGTCCTCGATCTGGGACTGCATCCATCTCGCTTCGATCGAAGCCACCGCTCCGCCCATCTCCTCGACCTGGTCGAAGAGCGCGGTGGCCGCCTGCTCCACCTCGTCGGTGAGACCCTCCATGAACCATGAGCCCGCCCACGGGTCGACCGTCGAGGTCATCCCGGACTCATGGGCGAGGATCTGTTGGGTTCGCAAGGCGAGCGTCGCCGAGTCCTCGGTGGGCAACCCGAGGGCTTCGTCGTAGGCGTTGGTGTGCAGCGACTGGGTGCCTCCCATGACGGCGGCCATGGCCTGGACGGTGGTACGCACGACGTTCGTGAGCGGCTGCTGGGCGGTGAGCGTGGAACCCGCGGTCTGGGTGTGGAAGCGCATCGCCCAGGACTTCTCGTCCTTGGCGCCGATGACGTCGCGCATCAGCCGGGCCCACATGCGGCGAGCGGCCCGGAACTTGGCGATCTCCTCGTACAGGTGGTTGTGCCCGTTCCAGAAGAATGAGAGCCTGGGCGCGAACGCATCGACGTCCAGCCCCGCCTCGACCGCAGCCCGCACGTAGGCGATGCCGTTGGCGATGGTGAACGCCAACTCCTGGGCGGCGGTGGCCCCCGCCTCGCGAATGTGATAGCCCGAGATCGAGATGGTGTTCCATCCCGGGATCTGGGCTGCGGCGTAGGCAAAGACGTCAGTCACCAGTCGCATCGAAGGAGTGGGCGGGTAGATGTAGGTCCCTCGGGCCACGTACTCCTTGAGGATGTCGTTCTGGATCGTCCCGCGCAGCTTCGAAGCGTCGACGCCCTGTTCGGCGGCGACGAGTTCGTACAACAACAACAGCAGCGGGGCGGTGGCGTTGATGGTCATCGACGTCGACACATCCGCCAGCGGCAGGCCGTCCAACAGGGTGCGCATGTCTTCGATCGAGTCGATGGCCACACCGACCTTGCCCACCTCGCCGAGGGCGAGCGGGTGATCCGAGTCGAGTCCCATTTGGGTGGGGAGGTCGAAGGCGACGCTCAAACCCGTCTGGCCGGCATCGAGGAGCCGCAGGAACCGTTCGTTCGTCTCCTTGGCCGTGCCGAAGCCTGCGTACTGGCGCATCGTCCACGGTCGACCGCGATACATGTCCGGGTACGGCCCGCGGGTGAACGGGTAGGACCCTGGTTCGCCGATGCGATCGGTGTCGACCGGACCGGTGGCGACGGCTGGGATCTCGATGCCGCTCGAGGTGCGTTCGTTATTGCTCACGGAACCGATAACCTTTGCATGGTTCGAGGGGGAACCTGGCCGATCGTACCGGCAACCATTCCTCCGTTCTCGACGTTCCCACAGCACATATGCCACGTAGATCCCTCATTCATGAAGTAGAAGCCACTGAGCGCAGCGGCCGCTGGTTCCCGGCCACCGCGGGGCTCATCGTCATCGCCATGCTCGCGTCCACGTGGGTTGGTCTCTTCACGTTCATGAGCGCCACCGCGGCCTACGGGACGTTCAGCGATCTCGAAGAGGAGTACATCCCCGACACCGAGGGCATGGAGTTGGGGTTCCCCGACTTCTCTCGCGTCTCGCGGGTGTACTCGGCAGACGATGTCCAACTGGCGGAATTGCACGACGGGCGGATCACCGAGCCGACCCAGATCCAGGACATCCCTGAAGTCGTGATCTACGCCGTGCTCGCCGCCGAAGACGGAGACTTCTACGAGCACGAAGGCGTCGACTTCCGGGCGATCGCGTCGGCGGCCATCGACAACGTCCTCTACGACGGAACCCGTGGCGGTTCGACCATCACCCAACAGCTCACCAAGAACCTCTTCGTCGGCGACGAGATCACAATCCAGCGCAAGATTGCAGAAGCGATCGTGGCCGCCGAGCTGGAACGTCGCTTCGACAAGGACGTGATTCTCGAGTTCTACCTCAACTCGGTCTTCTTCGGCTCGAACGCGTATGGAGTCACCGCTGCTGCCCGCGAGTACTTCGGGAAGAGCCTCAACCAGTTGCAGGTTCACGAGGCCGCCACGATCGCCGTCCTCATCCGCAACCCCACCCTCTACAACCCGCGCCAGCGGCCCGAGCTCGTGCGAGACCGGCGCGACGGGGTCCTCCGGCAGATGGCCCAGCGTGAATGGATCACCGAAGCACAGGCCGAGGCTGCCCTCCGCCAACCGCTGGCGGTCCAGGAAAAGCTGGTGTTCCGGGGCCCCGCCGACCACGTGGTCGCGGAGGTGAAGCGTCAGATCCTCGACCTGCGCAACGACGAGTTCGACTTCCTCGGCGAGACCGCGGCAGACCGCAAGGTGGCCATCTTCGGATGCGCGGCCGACGCCACCGATTGCAGCGGCGGCGGTGGGTTGCGCATCGAGACGACGCTGAACCTGGACAAACAGCTCCAGGCCAACGGCATCCTTTCGAACTGGTTCCCGCTTCTCGAGTACGAAGAGAACTTCGAAGCCTGCAAGCGCATCTTCCCTCAGGACGACGAAGCCTTCCTCGCCGTCTTCGCCGAAACCGAGAGCTGTGTTCCAACCGGGGCCATCGCCACGGTCGACAACGTCACCGGCGCCATCCTCGTGATGGCCTCTGGTCTGCCGTTCGAGGAGGAGCAGTTCGACCTGGCGACCCAGGGCCGCCGCAACCCGGGTTCGAGCATGAAGCCGATCGCGCTCGTGGCCGCGCTGGAACAGGGAATCAGCCTTCGATCGTTCTGGCCGGGCGGCCCGACCGTGGTCCTGGAGTGCCCTTCGATCTGCTCGGCGGACGGCACCAACCAGTGGACGGTTCGCAACGCCGGCGGGGGCGGCGGATCCGTCACCTTGGAGGCCGCCACGTACCGTTCGATCAACACCGCCTACGCCGCGCTCTCCCTCGAAGTGGGGCCAGAGAACGTGCTCAACATGGCCCGACGGATGGGTATCACCTCTCCCGACCTGCAGGCCGTGCCGTCCATCGTGCTGGGCACCGGAGCAATCTCGCCGCTCGAAATGGCGTCCGCATTCTCGAACTTCGCCACCAACGGCCTGCACGCCAAGCCGTATCTCATCTCCCGAATCTTCGACGCCAGCGGCGAACTGCTCTACGAGCGTCAGCTCGAACGCAATCAGGTCGCCGCCCCGGAAATCTTCGCGGCTGCCCGCGCACCGCTGCTGCGGGTGCCGACCGCCGAAGGCACCGCTCCCCGGGCGAACATCGGCGTGGCCCAGGGCGGCAAGACGGGAACCCACCAGAACTACACCGATGCGTTCTACGTTGGATTCACTCCCGAGTTCTCGACCGCGGTCTGGACGGGCTATCCCACCGCCCAGGTGTCGTTGGAGAACGTGACGATCAACGGCCAGTTCTACGCCCGCGTGTTCGGCGGCTCCGTTCCGGCGCCGATCTGGGGAGAGTTCATGAGCCTCATGGTCGAAGGCCGCGAGCCCACCGAGTTCGTCGACGTGGAGGCCGACCTGCTCGAACAGTTCTACGAGGTCCCGACCACGATCGTTCCGTCGGTGATAGGCCTCGACAAGGACTCGGCATTCGCGTTGGCTCGCGCCCGCAGCCTCTACCCGTGGGAGGTGCTCGTGCCCTCACTGGAGCCTGCGGGAACGGTGACGGGCCAGAGCCAGATCCCGGGCACCGAGGTCTCCGCCGGGTCCACGCTGTACATGAACGTCTCGACCGGTCAGATCCCGCAGGGCCAGATGCCCAATGTGATCGGGATGACCTACGACCAGGCGCTCGAGACCTTCCGGCAGTTGGAGCAGAACAGCGGGGTGCGTGTCACCGTGACCCAGTCACAAACCGCGGCCAGCCCTGACCAGGTGGGCAAGGTCCTGTCGACCAACCCGCCGCCCGGCAGCATCGTCAACTACGGCGGCATGGTCACCCTCGTCGTCGGCGCCTAACCAGAAGTCCACGCGTACCCAGGGTTAGATCGGACGTATACGTCCGATCTAGCCCGCGGTTCAGCTCGAGGTCCCTCCGAAACCGGCCCGCCCTGAAGCGCGACGACACCTCTTGACATTGTTTTACGTTTCTCTACATATATCGCCATGACGACCGCATCCGGCTCCCTGAGAAAATCGACTCACCCACTCGCCGCCTCGGAGCCGGGTGCGAGCGTCAGACCATCGGCCATCCCCCGTCCTCAGGTCCGGGTGCGGCCCCTTGGCAGGCCAGAGATCGGATTCCATCCCTCGAGTCCGTACGTCCTCCGCTTCTGGACCCAGGCCATCGGGGCCGCACCCACGGAAGAACTCCTCCGGCTCTGCACCGCCGGCAAACGACGGCGCAAGATGCTCCGCCCGAAGTTCCTGAACGTCCTGGTCGAAGCCGGGGTCATCGAGATGCGCGATGGCATCATCTACGCCCCGTTCCCGATCCCCCCGATCCCTGACCACCTCGCCCGACGACTCCGGCCCACCGAACGAGCCGTGCACGAACGCTGGGTCAGGCTCCTGCGACGACGCGCCCAGACCGGCGAACGCCGAGCGTCATGACAGCCACCACCACCGCGGCGGTCGCCTCACCGAGCAGGAAGCCGAGCGCCACCGTTCGATCCACCGCCAGCGGCGCCAGCACCAGCACCACGATCGCCACCGCCAGACCGCTCATCCAGGCGGTGGCCAGCTTGCCCGTTCCGCCCGCTGCCACCAGGACCTGACCGGCGACCTGCGCGGTGGAAGCGGCCATCACACCGGCGGCCGCCATCGCCGCCACCAGGCGATCGGGTTCGAACTCCGGACCGAAGAGGAACCCGACGACTTCGGGACCGACCAGATAGCCGACCGCCCCGCCGAGCACCGCCAGCGCACCGCCACCCACGAGCACTCCGAAGGCGATACGGCGCAGCCCTGTGCTGCCCTCTTCGGACATGCGCACCAGGTACGGCAGGATGCGGCCCTGGAGCGAGTAGATGAGGGTGAGCGGACCCCGATACAGCGTGAAAGTCACGAACGTGATCGAAATGAGTGTCGGACCGCCGCCGAGGGCTGCGATCCCGAGGGGGGCGCCGGCCAGCAACAACTGCGAGGCAGCTGACCCACCGATGTACGCGCCGAGGAAGGACCGTGCCTGACCTGCCACCTGGGGTCGGTCGTCAGCAACGTCGTGTCGCCAGAAGCGCGTCCCGAGCGCGGCCAGGGGAGCGAGCACCATCGCCCATCCCAGCGCCTCGGCGCTCACGACGACGGCGAGGATGAAGACCCCGGCGGCGAGGCGCACGACCGCCTCCCAAAAGAGAATCCAGCCGACGTTCCTGAATTGACGGTGTCCGGCCAGCACACCCTTTGCCATGAGCAACACCGAATAGCCCACGAGCGCCAAGGTGAGCTGAAGGGCGAAAACGAACTTGCCAGCAAAGAGCGACTCGCTGGTGATGATCGCAAAGACCCCGCCAGCGATGGCCGCCCCAGCGATCACCGAGACGATCGGCGTGATGTTCGCATGGAGCACCCTCTTGCCGAGGCTGGCCTCCCTGGTGATGTATTGCTCGAGGGGGACGAGGACGACGGTCACGAGGATGAAGAGGACTGTCCACAGCACCGAAATCGGCGCGAAGGCCTCGGTGCCAAGCGCTCGGCCACCGATGAGCTGGAACAGGTACGCCCCAATCGCACCGATCAGGCTGCCCGCGAGCATGTGGCCCGTGCCGGGGGCGCGGAAGCCGCGGTCCGAGGGGATCGGTTCGGTGACCATGCGCTGGCGTGTCTCCACCACGTCGACATATCGGCCGCTCGACAGCCGATCTGGAGCGATCAGCGTACGGGATCGTTCAGTCGACGACTCCGTCGAGGCGGATCAGCCGGGCGAGGAAGGAGGCCATCTGCTCTCGAGACACATCGAGTCCCGGGCTGTACGTGCCGGGGCTGGTTCCTGAGGTGATCGTCAGCTGGGCGAGCTGGTTGATCGCCAGCACCGTGGACTCGCCGTGTCCAGCCAGGTCGGTGAATCCTTGGGACTCTCCCGACGGCACCGCGAAACCTGTGAGCCCATGGAGTCGCATCAGGAAGAGGGCCATCTGCCAGCGAGTGACGGGCTGGTTCGGCGAAAACTCGGTGGCCGCGGTTCCGCTGGTCACGCCCATCGCAGCCAGGCTGCCGATCGCCGCGACGGTGTCCGCCGACAGGCCGTCGAGATCTGTGAACGGGGGCTGGGCTGAAGGCACGGGAACACCCAGGAGTGGGGCGGTTCGAGTGAGGAAGAGCGCCATCTGCCAGCGGGTCACGGTGCCCTGCGGGTTGTAGCGGCCGTCGCCAACACCCGATGTGACGCCTTCGTTGGCAACGCAGTCGATGTCGGCGGCGTGCACGCTGGAGGCCGCCACGTCTGTGAACCCGGACGGCGGTATCGAACCGCGGCACGACCCTGCCACCGCACCGGCACCGTCGACGGTGAAGAAGATCGAACGCAGACCCATCGTGGAGCGGAATGAGCGTCCGGTGCGAACCAGCGTGGTTTCGGCTCCTCCCAGGGTGCCGGTGATTGTCACTTCGGCTGCGGATCCGGATGGGTTTTGCTTGGTGATCGCCACTCCGGTCACCGTGTCCAGGCCGTACCTGGCGGCGATGTTGGAAGCGGTGAGCGTCACCTGCCACGAGGCGTAGGGGTTGTTGGCGGCGGGCGCCACCGAATGCGGGTCTGGTTTGGCGGGCAGATACGCGGCGGCGGGTGGAGCAGCGCCGAGGCCCTCGACGTTGGTGTCCGAATGCCCGCCGTGTGACGACGAGTAATACGCGATGATCACCGTCTGCTGCGGCGCTTGCGGGTGGGTGATGATCCGGCCCGCGGTGGCCTGGATGGCTTGCACCCACGGGACGTCTTGGGCGCCGTCCTCGGCGTAGTAGCCGACGTAGTTCTGGTCGACGACTGTGGAGTAGAGCTGACACCAGCAGGCGATCTTGCGGTCGTTGGTGAGGTTGTCGCCGTTCTCGCCCGCATCCCCCCAACGCAACGCTTGGCGGACGCCGTAGGTGCGTGCCGCGATCGCCTGTGCCTGAAGGGCGGCGGGATGCCAGCTGGGTGGGATCTCTGCGATCCCACGTACGTACTGTTCCACCCCCACCTCGAGACTGATGTGGAACGAGCTCCCGATCGGTCGCATGCGCAGCCGACCCCACGCCATCTCCCGGTTGAGGCCGTTCAGCTTGATGACGGTGCCGGGTTGATCCCATTCGATCGAGCCCCGGCAAGTCCCCGGGTTGCCGACCGGGTTGCCATTCTGGAAGAACTGGCACTGGCCACCGCCGAGCGCACGGAATTCCCATGCTTCGCCGGGCGACGCGAACTGAGTGGGACATTCGCCTTCGCCGTCGTTCGCCTTGCACAGTCGAGCCACGCCGCCGACGGATTCGAAGGTCAGGGAGGTCTGGGTCTGGGCAAGGCCGATCCAGAGCGGGTCCGGGTCGGCATTCATCCAGTGCGCCGGCCCGAGGACATCGTTCATCTGCTGGATGGAGACGCCGGCGTAGTAGTTGTGGATGATGTCGTCGACCGTGCTGCCGCTTTCGGCCAAGGCGCGCGCCCCGTACTGGGACAGGCCGACGCCGTGGCCCCATCCGGAGCCGTCGATGACGAACGCCGGCTCGCCCTCTTGTGCGGATACCGGTGCGGGGAACAGTCCGACGAGGAGCGACAAGATCGCCAGGGCGATCGCGCGCGAGCGTGTGATACGTGCCACGGGTGTGTGGTCGAGGTTACCGACGGTGGCGGACAAACCGGTGTACCTCCCCCTTCGAGCTGTCCGTCAAGAGGCGTGACGCCTCCCACCTCCCCCCGTTACCACCCCCATCCGCGGGCCAGAAGGGACGTATACGTCCCTTCTAACCCTGGGTTTGATCGGACGTATACGTCCGATCTGGCCCGCGGAAGGGGGGGTCAGGTGGGGGGTTTGCCGGCGAGGTAGAGGCCGGCGGCGAACCACCAGGTGGGTTCGAAGAGCACCGTCTGGGTCATCGCCGGCAGAAAGGTCACCGCCAGCACCGTCCCCATCACCGGCCCCTCCCCCGAGCGGATGATCACCACCAACAGCACCAGCCACGACAGCAACCCGACGATCCCGGTCTCGGCCAGCAGCTCGAGGACCAGGTTGTGCGGCTCCTGGCCGATCGAGTTCGTCTGCCAGCCGACGCTCAACCCCACCCCGAAGATCGGGTTCTCCCGGAACATGGCGGCGTACTCGGGCCAGACGTCGGCCCGCTCTTCGGAAGGCTGGAAACGGTCGGCGAAGGACTCACTCGATGCGAACAGCCCCGTCAGGTCCGCCAGCAGGTCCCAGCCCTGGGAGAGGCGGAACGCGAACTGGAGGTCGAGGTCACCACCCACCTCGGGCTGATCCGCGGCGAACATCCCCGCCACCAAACCGACACACACAACCAACGCCAAACCCATCCGCTTCAGCGGTTCGCTGATCGGGACGTCGGCTCGGCGCAAGCCCCAGGCGACCATCAGCGTGGCGATCGGCAGCGCCAGCCAGCCGGTGCGCGAGAAGGCCATGACCACCCACAACGCCAACCCGCCCAGGACGAGTGAATCGATCACCCACCAGCGCCTCCCCTGGCCGTGGGCGCAGGCGACGACAACGAGCATCGACCACAGCACCGCCCATGCCGCGCCGAACCCGGGGTCCTGATGCCAGTTGGTGACGGCGAGAAACCCTGTCTCGAGATACGCCGGCTTGACGACCCGAAAGACGCCGGGCATGTCGTTGACTGTGTCGATCGCTCCGGCGCCGAACGCACCGACCGCGAGCAGCGAGGTCAGCACCGCCGTCGCCGCCATCGCCGCACCGGTCCACCAGACCACGCGGAAGAACCGGTCCACCATCCCGTCCGCCTGCAGCGAGCGGTCGGTGACGAGCATCACCAGCGCCCCCACCACCAGCGCCAGCCCAAGCCGGTAGAACCGGTCCCGGAACTCCGGTTCGGGAAAGCCGATCGCCACGACGCCGAAGAAGACGACCAGCGCAAGTGAGACACCCCGGCGGTACACCCAGCGGCGTTCCCGCACCATGTCGACGAGATCGGCCAGTACCAGCAGCGCCAGCACCACCAGGAACGGCTTCCAGGAGATCCACGCCGACAGGAAGATCGTGTGGAGCGGCAGCACCGCCACCATCACCAGGTAGAGCCGCTGGCGCCAACTCAGAACCGGAACGCTGGTGGCCACGGGGCCAGTTTGGTCGCTCGAAAGCACACCGGAGGCGCACAAGTACCCTGTTGTTGTGCGTTCCATCCGACTCGGGTTGGCGGCCGTCCTGGTCGCTGTCATGGTCCCGGCATCCCCCGCGGCGGCGGCACCGTTCGATGCCGATCCACTCGGTCTCGTCCCGTTCGCCGACACCGCGATGCGGGTCTATTCGACGGGGACCGACACCTGGGAGGTCTGGGTGTGCGGCGTGCCTGGCCACCCGTCCACGCTGAACGCTGCCTCGGTGGTGGCCGGCCTGAACGCGGAGATCACCCCCTACTTCCAGTGGCTCTCCGAGGGCCGCTACACGCCGACCTTCGTAATCGGTGGAGCGGTGACATCGAACCAGGAGATCTCTTTCGGGGCACCCGAAACGCCCTTCGCCCCCGACTGCCAGGCACGTGTCCGAAACGCCTCCGAAGGCGGAGCCAACGGAGCCATGATCGTGGTGGACGCCCCGTTCGACTCCGGGTACGCCAGCGCCGGCGGCGTCTGCCCGGAGCCGCCGTTCTCCGGCTGCACCACTCAATATCCCGGGAACTTCCGTGAAGCGGTCGTTGCCGCAGCGACCGTGTCGACCGTGTCACCGTTCGCCGCACCGCAGTGGATCACCGTGGCGCACGAGCTCGGCCACACCCTCAACATGCCGCACTCATACAGCGGGCTGACGACCGACCCGAACACCGGTGCGATCAGCCGCTACGACAATCCGATGGATGTCATGTCGGGAGGGTTCCACGTCGACTCTCCGATCGGCACCCACGCCTACAACCGGTATGCCGCCGGTTGGATCGACCCGGCCAGGGTGGCAATCCACGAATCTGGTGTCGCCGACTATCAACTCGCGTCGATCGGCGCCACCGGACTGGGCATGGTGGTCATCCCCACCGACGATGTCGGCAGGTTCTTCGTGCTCGATGCCCGCCGACGAATCTCCCATGACACCAACCTCCCCACCTCGGGGGTCGAGATCCACGAAATCGACACGCGCCGCAACGTCGCCTGCACCATCCCCAGCGAATGGCCGACGTCGTGGCCGTGTTTCGCCACGCTCGTGCGGATCAAACAGCATCCTGCCCAGTCAGGGAACTCGTCAACGGCACACGTGCTCGGGATCGACGACGCCCGGATCGTCGGCTCGCACACCGTCACCGTCACCGCGGCCACGACCGGCACGTTCACGGTGCGCATCTCCGGTCTGGACCGGGGTCGGTTCATCGACGACGACGGCCTGGAGGCCGAACCGGACATCGAGACGATCGCCGCCCTCGGCATCACCGTCGGCTGCAACCCGCCGGCCAACGACCGCTTCTGTCCCGACAGGGGGGTGTCCCGAGCCGAGATGGCTGCGTTCATCGTCCGTGCACTAGACGAGGAGGCCAACATCGGACCGTATCAGGGTCTGTTCTCCGACGTCGGCGAGGACGCGTGGTACGCCGGATACGTCGAACGACTGGCCGAGCTCGGTATAACCAGCGGCACCGGGCCAGAAGTCTTCGCACCCGATCGAATCGTCAGCCGAGCCGAGATGGCCGCGTTCCTCATCCGCGGCTTCGGAAGCGGCGAGGAGATCACCGCCGTTGGAGTCTTCACCGACGTCTCGGCGACCGCGTGGTACATCCACGAGGTCGAGGAATTGTACGGAATGGGAGTGACGAAGGGGTGTTCGGCCGAGCCGCTGCGCTACTGCCCCGACAGCCAGGTCACACGCGCCCAGATGGCGTCGTTCCTGGCGAGAATCCTCTCCTCAGCCTGAGGTTCACTCCCCGTTGCCGAGTGCCTCTTCGAGGCGCTGCCGAGCGCGCATGACGCCGATCCGCAACGCACCCTCGCTCAGCTTCAACCGTCCGGACATGTCCGCGTAGGGCAATCCGACGACATCGCGCATCCACAGCAGCTCCCGATCGCGCTGTCTGAGCACGGCGAACGCCACACGGACGTCGGCATGCTCGTCGGCAATCAGCAGATGATCGGAAGGATCGTCGAACATCTCCTCGCGTTCGGTGAGGGGCGGGCCGCCCCGCTGCTTGAGGCGCAGATGGTCATAGAACTTGGATCGGGCGATCCGCCAGAACCACGCCTCGAACCGGGCGGCATCCCTCAGGCGGGGGAGGTTGCGGCACACCGCCTCGATGGCGTCGCCGGCGAGGTCTTCGGCGTCGTGGGATCGGATCCCCTGGCCACGGTAGAACGAGACGAGCTTGGGGACGGCGGCGATGGCAATCACCGTCATCACCTGGTGATCTCCGTGCTGGGCTGCCTCAACCGCATCGGCTGCCGGCGGCCACAGACGCCACGGGTCGCCCTCATGATGGATGGACGCGCGCCGACGTTCCGCCTGTGGGAGGGTGGAGTCGCTACGGAGTCGGGAGGAAGATCGGTCCTGGGGAGTCGTCTTCTCCGTCACCTTCGGAGTCATCGGATCCGGATCCATCATCTGGGTCTGACGCCACAGTAGTGGTCGTGGTTCCTCTATCACTGTTGTTTCCCCCGCGGTTGTCGGACCGGGGCTCCTGCGCGACAGTCGTCGAAGTGGTGGAGGTCGTCGAGGTCGTCGACGTCGACTCGGTGGTGGTCGTGGTCGATTCTTCCGAAACGTCGATCATGGATGCGCTGGCTGTGGTCTCGGCCAGGAACAACGCGGCGCTGGTGACGTTGCCACTGGTGGTCGGATCGGACTTGGCGGTCCGCACCGACTGGAGCAGCTGCTCGGTGGCAAGTCGCAGCGCGAGGACAGCATCGATCGGCTCGGCGGCGGCCTCGACGACGACATCGGGCACCTCTGGCTCCTCGTCGGCCGTTTCCGCGAGCGTCGCCGCCTCGATTGCCTCGGTCTCGGTGGTCGTCGTGGCGATTTCTTCGACAGTGTCGGCGGTGAGTTCTGACGTGCCGGGCACGAGCACCGGGATGGTGGCGTTCACGCCGGAGCGGCCGAGCTCTGCCAAGGCCTCGTTGGCAGTCGCGACCGCGAGCTCCATTTCGCCTCGCTCGATGAGGACGATCGCTTCGAGCAGGCGCTCCTCGACGACATCCGAGCTGATACCGAGCGCCTCGAGAGCGCGGTCGAGGGGGTAGAGGAAGTCACCGGGGACCGCCCGATCGGCCGCCACGCCGATGCCCGTCATCGACACGAGGATGAAGGCGCCGCTCGAAACCGCCACCGCAAAACGTCTGCCGGCCGGACTGCGCCGATGGGCGCGGGTCATCGCCCGAGCAGCAATGTGCTCGGCGCGGCCACGGCCTACGCCAGCCTCATAACGTGAAGCGAGTCGGCGAAGGCGATCGGAGGAGGGAGTTCGATCGTCCACGATGCACAGGGAAGGACGCCCGATCGGGCCTGGTGTTACGCCCCGTAACCGCTTTCAGGCCGGAAGACCCCCCTCCGTCCACGTCGCAACGCGTCGTGGGCACCTCCCCCGCTTCGCCGGACTCCGTCCGGCGGGGGGGAGGAAATTCGATACTCTCGCGGGCGTGGAGTTGCCGAGTGTGGCTGTGTTGTTGCCGACGTTCAACGAGGAGGCGTTCATCGATGCCTGCCTCGAGTCGCTGGCGGCACAGGATTATGCCGGGCAATGGGCGGTGGTGATCGCCGATGGGGGGTCGACCGACGCCACCCGGCGGCTCGCCGAAGCGTGGCGGGACCGGGTCGACGTCACCGTCGTCGACAATCCGGCCAGGGTCCAGTCGGAGGGTCTGTGGCTGGCGGCACAGCACACCGACGCCGACACCCTGGTGCGGGCCGACGCCCACACGACCTACGCCCCCGACTACGTGCGCCGTTGTGTCGAGGTTCTCGCCGAGACCGGCGCCACCGCGGTGGGCGGTCCGATGGTCCCCGAAGCGCCGAACCGGTTCGGTCGCTCGGTGGCACGGGTCATGCGAACGCCGCTCGGCGTGGGACCGGGGGCGTTTCATCACGGCGGCGTCCAGCGGGCCGTCGACACGGTGTACCTCGGCGCGTTCCGGCGGGACGGTTTCATGGCGCTCGGCGGCATGCGGACGATGCCGAGCGGTGTCGCCGAGGACGCAGATTTCTACTGGCGGATGCGGCGCAACGGCGGAACGGTGCTGCTGGACCCGACGATCCGCTCGACCTATCGGCCCCGCGAAACGTGGCCCGCCCTGTGGCGCCAGTTCCTCCGCTACGGGCAAGGCAAGGCCGACATGTTGTTCGTCAACGGGGTGTGGCCGTCGTGGCGGCCGCTCGCTCCCCTCGGGCTGACCCTCGGTCTGATCGGAGGCCTGGTGGCCGGTTTGCTCGGCTCGTGGTGGCCGCTTGCCGCCCTCGTCGTCGTCTGGTTCGCTTCGCTGCTGATGGCGACCCAGGGCAATCTGCTCGATGTCCTCGTCGCCGCGACGATGCACGTGAGCTACGGCGTCGGTCTTCTCCTCGGTCTGTTCCGGTGGCCGGGGGCGGTCCGGTCTCAGGTGGTGTCCCGTTCGCCGTGAGGGGTGTGGTACCAGCCCCGGGAACGGATGAGACGGGCAGGAATCTTGAGGATCGGCAGCAGTATCAACACCGGGTAGCGAATCAGATACCTGCCGGCGACGCCGTCGCGAGCCAGGAACGGAAGCGGGGCGAAGAACTGAACAGCCGCCACCGTCACCCACAATGGCACCGATACCGGCAGGCCGACGAGACCGCCCACAGCCAGCCCCGCCGACACGAGCGCCACGCCCATCCGGCTCGGCTGACGGAGGCGCAACCCCAGATCGAAAGCCGCCAACCGGCGCATCTTCAGCAGCGTTCCAACCCAGCGTGACGCCACCTCGGATCGTCCCGCCGCCCAGCGCGACCGCTGCCGGATCGCCACCCCGGAACTCACCGGCTTTTCGTCGCGTACCCGCACGTCGTGCAGCCATCTCACGGGAAAGCCGGCGACGAAGAGTCGAACCCCCATCTCCTGGTCTTCGACGAGGCTGGTGCCGAAACCGCCGGCGGCGGTGATCGCCTCGGAGGTGAGGCACATGCCGGTCCCGCCGAGGTCGGCGGTCCAGCCGAGATTGGTGCGAGCGAGTTGGACCATCCGATTCGATGCCCAGTAGCTGAGTGCCGATGCCGTCGCCACGCTGGAGGCATCGGGGTTGGAGACATCGAGATAGGCCTGCAGGGCGTGATGGCCGGCATCCACTTCGTCCGAGAACCGAGTCAGCAGGTCGGGAGGCACCCGGTTGTCGGCGTCGAGCACCACCAGCGACTCGTCGCCTTCGAGCGGGTGCTGGTCGAGATACCACGCCAGCGCCGCACCCTTCCCATCCGGTCCGTCACGCCGTTCGGCCACCCACACGCCGGCCGACCGGGCGATCTCGCCCGTGCGGTCTGTGCAACGATCCGCCAGCACCCACACCGACGCGTACTGATGGTCTTGTTTGGCGAGATCGGCGAGGGCGTTGCCGATCACCGTCTCCTCGTCGTGGGCAGGGATCACCACCCGGAACCGGCGGGCCCTGTTCCCGACCGCCGCCGCCCGCTGGTTGGGCCATCCGGCCAGCGCCGTCAGCAGGTTCCAGAGGACCAGTGACAGGAGGAGAACTTCGGCGCCAGCCAGGAGGCCTCGTAGCATGCTGGGCCGCAGGCTAGGGCCGGTTGGGCCCGGGAAGGGACCGATGACCAACAGCTACGGGTTCGCGCCGAAGTCGATCGCCGTGGTGCTGGGAACCCGGCCGGAGATCATCAAGCTGGCTCACATCATCCGGCTGCTGGGCGACGCCGCCCTCGTCTTCCACACCGGCCAGCACTACGACCCCAAGTTGAGCGGCTCGTTCTTCCCCGAGATGGGTCTCGAAGAGCCGGAGATCTTCCTGGAGGTGGGCGGACTCACGCGCGGCGCCCAGATCGGTATCGCCACCCAGAAGATCGACCACCTGTTCGGCGAACGCCGGCCGCAGGCGGTGGTCGTCCAGGGCGACACCAACTCAGTGCTCGCCGGTGCCGTCGCCGGCAACGCCCGCGAGGTGGCGATCTGTCACATCGAGGCCGGTCTGCGCAGCTTCGATCGGGCGATGCCCGAGGAGCACAACCGCGTGCTGACCGACCATCTCGCCGACCTGTGCTGTGCGCCCACCGACGTCAACGTGGAGAACCTCGCCAACGAGAGCATCACCGGCGAGCGGGTCGTCCTCACCGGAAACACGATCGTCGAGGCTGTCACCGAACTCCTGGCATCCGAAGACGAGCAGGCGGAGATGGCTGCCGCCCATGGGGTCGAGCCGGGGCGCTTCGTGCTCTCCACGTTCCACCGCCCTGAGAACGTCGACAATCCCGAGAACTACCGAACCATCCTCGAACAACTCGCCGCCCTCGAACTGCCCGTCGTGCTCCCCCTCCATCCCCGGTCGGTGAAACGGGCGGAAGAACACGGCCTCGGAGGGCTGCTGGCCAAGCTGCGGGTGGTCGAGCCGATCGGCTACCGCGAATTCCTCGGGTTGGAAGCCGCCGCCGCCCTTCTCGTCTCGGATTCCGGCGGCGTGCAGGAGGAGGCGTCGATCGTCAAGACTCCACTGGTGGTGGTGCGCAACTCGACCGAGCGCCCCGAGGTGATCGGCACGTTCGCCACCAGGGTCGGTCCCGGCCGGGAGATCGGCACCGCCGCCGCCGAGATGCTCGGGCGAGACCTCACGGATCACACCACGCCGTACGGGGATGGCAGTGCCTCCAGGCGTTCGCTGGAGGCACTCGCCAACCTCGTTCAGGGCAGGTAGCGCTCGCTGATCTCGACGACTTCACCGTTGATGACCAGAAGGTCGAACGGCATGAACTCGGGGGTGAGTCCGTAGATGTCGCCGGGGTCGCCGCCGGCGAGGATCGATGCGATCGTCTCGCGGTCGGACTCCCGGGCGGCGAGGGCTCCGTCGGCTCCGGGGGCTAGTACCAGCCAGGTGACGTCGTCGGCTACGCGCACGTGGAGCTGCTCCTCGCTCGGGTTGTAGAGGTAGATGTCGTTGGGCAGGTCTTCGTCGGCAGGGATGACACCGTCGGCCACCGCCTGCAGGCGGGCTTCTTCACC
>DATKEC010000098.1:0-2508 GCA_035544575.1 Acidimicrobiia bacterium | reverse complement strand
TGGCCGGCACTGACGCCATCAAGGTGGGAATCATCTACAAGCCGGCGGCAGTGACCCAGATCGGCCGGACCGCGGTGCTCGACAGCCCCGAGTTCCTGGACCCGACCGGTTCGGGCGAGGATCGCAACCGGGCAGCGGTGGCCGCCACGTTCCTCGAGAAGGGCACCGGCGAGACGTTCTCGGTGGTCGTCAACCATCTGAAGTCCAAAGGATCGGGATGTGGCGCGGGCGACGACGATCCTCACGCCGGGAGCTGCAACCTCACCCGGATCCTGGCCGCCGGGGTGCTCGCCGAGTGGATTGGAACCAACCCGACCAACTCCAAGGACACCGACTGGCTGATCATCGGCGACCTGAACTCCTATGACAAGGAAGCCCCCGTCGATGTGTTGCGGGCGGCCGGCTACACCGATCTGCTCGACGAGTACGTGGGCGAGCTCGCTTATACGTTTGTGTTCGACGGCCAGTTCGGTCACCTCGACTATGCGATGTCGAGCGCGTCGCTGACCGCACAGGTGACGGGAGCGACGGCGTGGAACATCAACGCCGACGAACCCGACATCCTGGACTACGACCTCACGTTCAAGAGCGCCACGCAGGCGGCCCTGTTCGAGGCGAACGCGTACCGCAGCTCGGATCACGATGCGGTGCTCGTGGGGCTGTCACTCAACGAGAAGCCGGGGCGGGGCAACAAGCGCTGATCCGGAATAGGAACCGGGGGAGGGGCCGTTGCGGCGGCCACCTCCCCCTGGTTCCGTTCAGCCCTCGTCGATGGCTTCCAGCCACCGATCCCAGTAGTCACGCCACCCTTCGACCTCGCTGGCGGCCGTGAGACCTTCGTGTGAGACCGTGACCTTGGTCCGAACGTCGTCGACCGGCGCCAGATCGAAGAGGGCGTAGCCCCCGCCGATGCCGAGGCGCAACGTCTTGGTGGTCGGCCGGGAACGCAGGTTGGTGTCGAATCCGGGGAACAGATCGACACGGTCGGTGTCGCTCAGCAGCATCTGGCGCAGGTCCGCCGCATGGACCTGCATCGTCCGGGACTTGCTCACCGCAAAGGTTCCATCCGGCCGCTGGTAGGGGAGTCGTCGTCCGGTGATGCGCTCCCAGCCGACCGTGACCGTCTGTGCCCACCAACCGTCCACGGCGTGGTCGTCGATCAGATACGAGACCACGGCCGAATGTCCCGTCGCGTCATCTGCCCAGGCGTCGATGAGGCCGCACCACTCGTCCCAGCCGCGCCCGGTGGCCTCGCGCACGGCGGCGTCGGCCATTTCGGGCTGAGAGACCCATCGGCGGCCGGACTCGTCGGACTGGTCGATCAGGGCGCGTCGGGCGGCGCCGTACTTCTCGCCGGTCTTCACCATGCGCGCCCGAACACGGCGCTTGAAGGATTCCTGTCGGGTCATGCCAACTGCTTTCCCGTGTCATGTCTGCGAAGAACCGTCGACCCGCGCTCGCCGGCCGTCGCGATGACACGTCCAGCTCGTTTCCTGACCCTTGTCGAGCACTCGTGGTCCCCTTTGCCTTCCAGGGTCGGCTGCGCGGGAGCCGATGCGAAGGTCGGGCGTGACAGGACGCCGGGGATCACTCTACGCCGCGGACCACCCGCCTGCTCCGCGCGAAATCCCGTTCTCTGTGCCCTCCGTCGATACCCTTCCCCTATCGCAATGCTGACTCTCGCCGATCGCCGCATCCTCGACTTCGAGCGGGGCTGGTGGATGTATCCCTTTCCCAAGGAATGCACCATCGCCGAGGTTCTGGGATTTGAACCCGACCGGTACTACGCGCGCCTGCGCGAGCTCGTCGACCTACCGGAGGCGGACCGCTACGACCCGTTGACCGTGAGGCGACTGCGAGCGTTGATCGGGAGTCCATGATGATGGACAACCGGGGCAAGCACGTCGCTTCCGGATCCTCGGCTTTCATCCGGGATCTGATCGTCATGGCCGTGGGGATCGTGATCGTCGGTGTCCTTCTCTACGGCGGCCTGTCGATCTTTGCGGGCCTGGGAGGAGACGAAGACCCGGATGCGGCAGGCTCGACGGTGACCACCGCCACCACCGCACCGTCGAGCACCAACACCACTATCGCCACCACCGCGCCAACGACGACCACCACCACCGCCGCCACCACGACCACCTCCGAGGCCATCGTCGTGCGCCCCCCTTCCGAAGTGACGGTGCTGGTGCTCAACTCGACGGGCCGGTCCGGCATCGCTGCGACCCTGAGCACCGCGCTCGGTCAGGCGGGCTACGGGACCCTGCAAGCGGACAACTACGAACCTGGCCTCGACCAGTCACGGGTGTGGTACCTGGGTGACTTTGGCCCCGAAGCGGCGGAACTGCAGGCCGAATTCGTGCCCGATGCCGCCGTCGAGCCGTATGAGGGGCCCGACCTCGGCGCCGACATCGTCGTCGTTCTCGGGGCCGGCTTCGAAGGGTGACCACAGGCGGTCCGCCTTCGGGCCGCAGCCCGTGGCCGACCGCTGCCTGGGCGATGACCGGT
>DATKEC010000097.1:0-10271 GCA_035544575.1 Acidimicrobiia bacterium | reverse complement strand
GGGAGTCCCATCTGACTTGTTGACGTGTGGGTCCGGGAGCCTACGCTTATCCAGGGATTGAATGGGGCTAGGGAGGCGACGTTGATGCGTGCTCGGTCATCGCAGCACACATCCAATGGAGAAACGGGCGAGCGGGGGGCTGCTCTCATCGAGTTCGCGCTCCTGCTTCCGCTGCTCCTGATGCTCCTGCTGGGAATCGTGAGCGTGGGCATCGCGTACAACCACCAGATCTCCATCACGCATGCCGCTCGCGAGTCCGCCCGATTTGCTGCCACTCTGCCGGTCACGAACTTCGAGGCAGAACCGGTACCAATCGATGCGTGGCTGGACGCAGTGGCCACGCAGGCCGTCGAGGACGCGACCGGCTCACTGGACGCTTCCGTCCCCGGTCAGCGAGTCTGCGTTGCGTATGTACATCCGAGTGCCGTGGCACCAGGCGTCGAGACCCGGAATCGGGTTGAGATCGGGGGCGTCGCCACCCATGCCGACGGCCCCTGTTTTGCGGACACTCGGCCGGCAACCGAGCGCCGTGTCCAAGTACAGGTCGAGCGGGAAACCGACTTCAACGTCGTGGTTTTCTCGAGGACGCTGACGCTCACCTCGGAAGCCATCAGCCGATTCGAAGCCGCCCTGGGGGCATGATGGCAACCAAACGCACAGGAGAAGAGGGCGCAACGATTGTGATGGTCGCCGCCGCAGTGCTTCTTCTGTTCGGCATCGTGGCGATCGTGGTGGATCTCGCCGCTCTCCGCTACGACGTGCGCGCTGATCGTCTCGCCTCGGATGCGGCAGCCACCGCCGGAGTGATGGCGATGGATCCTTTTGCAGGGACAGGCGCCGACACCGCGTGTGAGGACGCCTGGGATTACCTGTTGCTCAACCTCGCCGACTCCGGGGGCGCCCAGACCCCACCGAATTGCGCCGCGGTCTTCGTCGGGGGTTGCGATTCCGCGGTCGCTCGGACCGCGACCGCCTCGGCAGGCCCGTACTCGTTCACGATCACCCAGCCTGTTCCGAACGGACATCCGCTGATGGGCGACCAGGACCCGAATGCGACGATCGACGGCGTTCCGTGCCAGCGCCTCGGGGTGACCGTCGAACGCGTCCGTGATCACACATTTGCGCGCGTACTCGGTTTCGAGTCGGCTGCGACGGAAGTGGCGAGCGTGGCCCGCATCGACCCGGATGCCGGCGGCGGCGAGGTGGTTCCTCTGCTCGTCCTCGAACCCATCGACTGCGCCGCCTTGTTCGCGAGCGGTCAGGGAAACATCACCGTCTCCTACGACATCGACACACAGACTCCAGGCTTCATCGTGGTGGACTCGGATGCGTCGACCTGCGGGTCGCCCAATCCCTTCTCGATCGATGCGATGGGCACTCAACAGGGCTGGATCCGAGCGATCCCGGTCCCGACCACCAACATCCCATCGGCCATCTTGTCCTATGCCCTGGCGGGCGTACCTCCCGCCGACGCCACGCGATCCTTCGATCCGAGCGATCTCACAGATCCGGTAAACCCGGCTGACATCACTGACATGACCGAACCGGTTGAGAGTTGGTTCCGCCTCTATCCGGAGCCGATTGCCATCTCGAGGCGCATCACGCGTGCGCCCATCGACTGGCGCTACAACTGCCAGGCTACGTATCCGGACTATCCGCTCGATCTCGGCAATCTGGGTCTTGGTGGAATCCCCGTCCCGGGGTGTCCCGACGGGGAGGCGACCTACATCAACTACCACGTCGATGCGTACGGGTCGGGGGTCCCTTCCGGCTTCCAAGTGTGGACCGACGAGGGTTACTCATGCTCCATCGGCAGCGACCCGCCCGTCCTTACCGGCAACTGGTACGTCAATTGCCCGGGCGATCTCGTCGTGAATGGCGCGGCGGTACGTTTCGTAGCGAGCAATGTCGTGTTCCAGGGCGGCATCGACCTCCGTTCGAGCGCTGTCCTCGAGATCAACTCCGCCGCTACTTCCGATCACTTCGTCTTCGTCCGTGACGGCACCATCCTCAAGCGGGCTCAGGCCCTGCTGACGCTCGGGCGAACCTTTGTCTATCTAGCCGACGGTGCCATCGACCTCCGTGCGGGTGCCGGACCGGTGAACTGGACTGCCCCGGAAGGCGGGACGTTCGAGGATCTGGCGCTCTGGTCGGAGGGCGTGATGCCTCATGAGATCAGCGGTCAAGCAGGGAACATTCTCACCGGCACGTTCTTCACGCCTTTCGCCGAGCCGTTCGGTCTCACTGGCCAGGGTGGACAGTCGCAGTTCGAGGCCCAGTTCATCACCCGCAGACTCGAGGTGAAGGGACAAGGCGTGGTCAAGATGATCCCTGACCCGGACAAGACGACGTTGATCCCGATCCGGGCGGTCAGGCTGATTCGCTGACCCGGCGGCAGGCTGTGAGTGCTCCACTAGCCTCGGTTTCATGACTTCTCCCAAGCGTGTCGCAGTGACCGGTGCTGCCGGCCAGATCGGATACAGCCTTCTCTTTCGCATCGCCTCGGGTCAGATCTACGGACCCGATCAGCCCGTCATCCTGCAGATGCTCGAGATCACGCCCGCTCTCGGAGCGCTCGACGGCGTGGCGATGGAGCTCGAAGACTGCGCCTTCCCGCTGCTCGCCGGGATGGTGAAGACAGACGATCCCACAACCGCGTTCGCCGACGTCGATGCTGCCCTGCTCGTGGGTGCGATGCCCCGCAAGGCCGGCATGGAGCGAGCTGATCTTCTCAGCGCCAACGGCGCGATCTTCACGGTCCAGGGGCGGGCGATCAATGCGGCCGCTTCCCGCGACGTCAAGGTCCTGGTCGTCGGCAACCCGGCGAACACCAATGCCCTCATCGCCATGAATAATGCGCCGGGCCTCGACCCGCGGCAGTTCACGGCGATGACACGTCTCGACCACAACCGGGCGATCAGTCAGCTGGCCAAGAAGGTCGACGCCACGGTGGCCCACGTCAGCAAGATGACGATCTGGGGCAACCATTCCACCACCCAATATCCGGATCTGTTCCATTGCGAGGTAGGCGGTCGGAATGCGTACGATTTGGTGGACGATCACGACTGGGTCGATTCGATCTTCATCCCCACCGTGGCGAAGCGGGGTGCGGCGATCATCGAAGCGCGGGGTGCATCCAGTGCCGCCTCGGCCGCGAATGCCGCCATCGATCACATGCGGAACTGGGTGAACGGGACTCCCGAGGACGATTGGGTCTCGATGTCGGTTCCGTCCGACGGTTCCTACGGCGTAGCCGAGGGCCTGATCTCCTCGTTCCCGTGCACGACGCGACAGGGCGAGTGGTCGATCGTGCCCGGTCTGGAGATCGATGACTACTCACGCGCCAAGATCGACACCTCGGTTGCCGAACTCGGTGAGGAGCGCGACGCAGTCACCGAACTCGGCCTCATCTGACAACGACAGAGGCCCCGAGCAAAGCGATCGGGGCCTCGTCGACGTTTGGAATAGTGCGCGTCAGGCGGCGACGATCTCGCGTTGGGCCTTCAGCTCGAACAGCTGCCCGGACGGCTGTCGGATGATCTGCATCGCATACCCGCCGGCGGCGAGCCCGAAGGCAGTGCCTCCCAACAGGAGAATCTCGCCGGTCATCGTTGCGAGAAGGGTGACCGAGACGGAGAAGATGGCCGCAACTGCGAAGACGATGCGGGCCAGGTTCTGATTGACGCTCTTCAACTTCGTGTCCATGCGGTCCTCACACTCGGCGTACCCACATCTCATCGGCGATTCGATGTGGCGACTTGAGTACATTCGGCAGCCGCGGCGAGACCTGCACGACCGCCGGCCGCTCAGGCGAAGATCGATTCGATCCGGTCCTTGACCTCGTCGGTCAGGGCATCCATCACGTCGAGGGCTTGCATGTTCTCTTCGACCTGTGACACCCGGCTGGCTCCGGTGATGACAGACGTGACGTGCGGGTTCGACCCACACCAGGCGAGGGCGAGTTGAGCGAGTGAGCAGTCGATGTCGGCAGCCACGTCGGCCAGTCGTCGGACCTGGTCGACGGCCTCTTCGTCGGAGAGCCGGCCTTCCAGCAGTCGGGTCGTGTCGGCCCGGCTGCCCTCGGGGACTCCATCCAAGTACTTGCCTGAGAGAAAGCCGGAGGCCAGGGGGCTGAATGTGGTGGTTCCAAGCCCGATGTCCTCGTAGAGCGGGGCGTACTCCTCCTCGACTCGGGACCGGGCGAACAGGTTGTACTGGGGCTGTTCGACGCGGGGTCGGTGGAGGTGGTCGCGCACAGCCACCTCGTATGCCGAGAGGATCTCGGCGGCCGACCACTCCGAGGTGCCCCAGTAGTGGGCTCGACCCGACGAAACGATCTCCGACATCGCCCAGACGGTCTCTTCGATGGGCGTTTCCGGGTCGGGCCGGTGGCAGTACACCAGGTCGACGTGATCCAGTCCGAAACGTTCGAGGGAGGCGTCGATTCCCTCCATCAAGTACTTGCGATTCAACGTGTTCCGGGTGTTCGGCCCTTCGTGGATCCCCCAGAAGAACTTGGTCGACACGAGGTAGGACCATCGTGGCCACCCCAGCTCGGCCAGTGCCTTGCCCATTTGCCTCTCAGCCTCGCCCGCGGCGTAGGCCTCGGCGTTGTCGAAGAAGTTCACGCCCGCGTCGCGGGCCGCCTGCATGCAAGCGAGGCTGTCATCGAGATCGAGCTGCTTTCCGAAGGTGACCCACGAGCCGAACGACAGGACGGACAGCTTCACGCCAGACGCGCCCATCCTTCGGTATTGCATCTCAGCCACGGTCGGTGATCAGTACTCCACGTCGACGTCGGCGGTGGCGGCCTGCCACTGCTGGATGGCGGCCTGGTGCATCATCAGCTTGGCCAGGTTGCCCGCCACCTTCAGCTTGCCGGTCATGAAAGCCGTCTGGGTGTTGAGGTCGCCCTTGGCGATGGCCGAGGCGGTGTCGTAGGTCTGGCCGAGCGTCACGTCGGCGTCATCGATGGTGCCGAGGGTCAACGCGGTCGAGCCACCGGAAGACTTGAGGTAGTACGCAGTGTCGCCTTCGGGGGTGTCGCTGACATTGAATTGCAGGCCGAGATCGGCATTGCCGATGGCGCTCTTGAAGCCGGGGTGACTGTTGAGGGCGTCTTCGACGGCCTGTGCCCATTCGGCGGAGAGGAATTTGACTGCCATGTGACTCCTACGTGGTCCGGATTGGCGGAAGGCTAGCAGTGACCCCAGTTCTTGAGCGAACGATCAAATCGCGAGAACGGCCTGCCGCAGTTCCGAAGCCAGATGGTCCGGTACCGGGACGAGGGGAAGTCGCGGATAGCCGGCTCGTAACCCGGCAGCCTCCGACGCTGCCTTCACACCCGGGATGCCGTGGGACTCCACCGCGCGGCTGACGGCTGACAGGCGGGTTTGGGTCGCGTGCGCGGCGTGGGGATCGTCGCTGGCCGCCTCCAGCGTGTCGAGGACGAGCGTGGGTACGTAGTTGCCCGAGCCCGTGATCACCCCGTGGGCGCCGGCGGTGAGCGCCAGAGTCAGGGCTTGGGAGCTCCCACTCCAGAGTGTGAAGCCCTCGGGGGTGGACTCCACCAACCGCTGCATGCGGACGGGATCGCCGCTCGAGTCCTTCATCCCCACGATGTTCGGATGAGTCGCCAGCCGCGACACGGACGCTTCTTCGAGGTTGTACGCGGTGGTGTTCGGGACCGAATACAGCATCACCGGTAGCGGCGAGGAATCGGCGACAGCAGTGAAGTACCGCTCGACTGCGTCAGGTCGATTGCGAGTGAGGGTGGTGGGGGTCAGGCACAGGACGGAATCTGCTCCACCCTGGGCGGCCTCCTCGAGTTGTCGTGACGCCTCCCGCACCGTCTCGGCCATCAGGCCACACATCAAGTGGGCTCCGGTGCCGAGGGCGCCGCGAGCCGACGTCAGCAGCTCGCGACGTTCACCGGTCTCCAGATATGGACCTTCCCCGTTCGAACCGCCGAGTGCGAAACCGTTGACACCGGCGTCGGCGAGCACGGAAACATTGTGCCGATGGGCGCTGACGTCGAGGGTGCCGTCGGAGGTGAACGGCGTGATCAGGGCGACGAGATAACGGGGAAGTGCGGACATGGCCGGCAGGCTACTCAGGCGGTCAGGAGAGCAATTCGACCTGATAGTTGGGGACGGCGTCGGGGTTGTCCTGCCACGAGATGGAGAAGTCGGCGCCAGACAGGTCGATGGTGTAGGCAAAGATCGACCCGTTGAGCGAGGCGGTGGAGGCCGAACTCTGCCTCGCCTGGCCGTACGGGGCATAGATGACACCCGTCCACGTACCCGAGGACATGCTCCATTGAATGGCGTTTCCCGTGCAGGTCGGTCCTCCCAGGGCGGGTTCGAGGTACGTGGAGAACATGAGGATGCCGGGATCGTTGGGTGTACCGGTGATCTTCTCGTAGGCGGTGAAGTGTCCCGAGCCGTTGACCGAGATCTGACCGTGCGAGGCGAAGGTGACCTTCACTCCGGGAGCGGCGGAGGCGTTGGTCAGGCTGATGTCGCCGTCGGTCCAGTAGATGCCGGACTGCGTGATCGTGATGTTGCCTCCGGAGCCGGTGGCGTAGCCGTTGTCGGTCAGGTACTTGTTGTCGATGGTGTTGCCCATTCCGTTGATGTATTCACCGTTGTCGGCGGCGGCCTGTGCCCTCGCTCCGCCCGGCTCGAACTCGCTCATCTCGACGTCCACCGGGTTGGGCGGTTCCACGGCCAGTTGGGTCGACGGGCTGTAGTTCGAGTCGCCGAGGAACGTCACGATTCCGTTGATCTCCGTACTGGCGCCGGTGATCTTGATGTCGCCGTTCGAATGCAGCCCGCCGTTGATGATCTTCGATGCGCCGGAGAGATCGAGTTCGACCCCGCCTCCGCAGGTGTCGGGCCCGAAGGCCAACAGGGCGTACCCGCCGAGGAATGGATGAGTGAAACACGCCGCGGTTGCCTGGGAGACCACGTCGAACCGGCCGTCTCCGTCGATGGCGGCAGCTGCCCCAAAGGCGGCCTTCACACTCGTGGCGATCGTGACGCGGAACTGTCCTGCCGCGGGTTCGTCGACGACCACGGACACATCGGGTTCGGCGTCGTCAAAACCGTTGAGGGCTGCCATCTCGAGGGCGGCGGCGACGGGGTCCGAGTTGTTGGCCACCTTCGGGTTGCAGCCTTCCCAGGCCGCGGCGAGAGCGGAGGCATCGGCGGCGTTGAGCGTCTGGCGGCGACTCTCGTATCCGGCGCCGAGATCCAGCGCGATCGAGGCGAAACCCATCAAGACGAGCAGCGAAACCGCAACCGTGATGGCGACCGCGCCTTCCTCGCGGCTCACGGCGTGGTCCCTGCGGGACACGCGGCGAAGAACCGGTCGGCCACGGCTTGGCGTTCGAGGGTCAGCGTTCCCCCGAACCAATCGGCGATGAACGGGGTGATCAGATCGACGGTGTGTGTGACCTCCACCGTGATCCGGCCGGCGGACTGCTTCGAGCGCACCTGATCGACGCACGTGACGGTGACGTCGTCCACCGAGAGTTGCGGCGAGCTGGTTGACGCCACGACGCGAGCCTTGATGTCGTCGGCGGTCACTTCGGTTCCCGCCAGGTCGTCGGTGAACGCGGCGTAGATGACGCCCTCCTGGACGGCGTCGTCGAGGGCGATGGCCGTGTACAGGCCACGTCCGAGGTCGACGATGCCGCAGACGATGAGGATCAGGAACATCGCAAAGAGGGCGAACTCGACCGTGGCCGCACCCCGTTCAGCTCCCACCGAGGACCCCCTGGTAGATGCTGCGGCTCTGGCTGGAGTCGAGCGTGACGCCGTCGATGAACCAGCCCAGCATCGGAACGATGGCGTCGTAGTCCTTGGTGATCGTCACTTCGACCGTGCTTCCCGAAAGGATCATCGGGGCGGTCGGAGCCGGGAACGCGAGATCGGCATCGTCACAGTCGGCGATCTGGGCGCCCGAGGCGTCGTAGTAGATGATGGAGATCTCGCTGTCGGATGGCTCGCCGATCGTCACCCGACTCTGTGCGGCGAGGCGGATGCCCGCACAGTCGAGGTAGCGAGGCGTGCCGGGTGTGACGGTGGAGTCCCCGACGGTGGTGGCAAAACGCGCACCCTCCCTGGCAGAGGTCCACACCCCGGTGAACGATGCAGTGAGGAGGGCGAACTCGACGATCCCGAAGAGAAGGAGAAATAGGAATGGAGCGACGACCGCGTACTCGACGAGAGTCGCGCCCACTTCTTTGGCTTTACCGCTCGGATGCCGCACGGCTGCTCCTATATGGACAGCCCCCGCACTCCCGCCCCAATTCATGCCTATCGGTACCCGTCGGAAGAACACACAATTGGATAAGGACTTCTCGGGTGAGTTTTCTTGATTGTCGAGAAAACCCCGATACCTTGAACAGGGCGGGGTTTGGCTGGGACTCGAACCACGGAAAGAAGAACCCAACCATGCAACCCCGATTTCGTCCCAAGGCCTTCGCTGTCGTCCTGGCCGTCGTGATGGCGATCCCCGTGGCGGCAGCCGCCAAACCCGCCTCGAGTTTCGAACTGTCGATGTCCTATTCGAACCCGAACTCCCAAGCCTCATTCACCGTGGACTTCGACGAACTCGGAAACGCCCATTTCTCCTTTGCCCGCACTGAGGTCGCGATCGTTTCGTGTGCGGCAGTGTCAGGCCTCACGACGACATCTTGGGTCGTCGATGCGCCCCTCAGCGACTCAGAGGTGTGGGTCAGCCGGAAGCTCGACGATCTTCTCATCACCGGGTCCGTCCCCGTCACCAGGACCGTGTCTGAATTTTGCCCGGAGACGGGGCTGGTCGAGCACTCAACGACATCGATCGAGACCGTTGTTCTCGAAGGCTCCTCTCCCGACCGGCTGCGTCGTGCCCGCATGGACGGGGCCCGGGTGCTGTCATCCACTCTCGATCCACTCACCCTCTCTTTGGCTGAACTCGGCTGGAGTGGTGTCGGCATCCTCAGAGAGACGATCAGCAAGTAGTCCGAGGGAAGGAGGCCGGATTGGTGGCGGCGTGCCAATTCGGCCTCCTGATTTCAGGTCCACCCGGGCATTGGGGCCGGCGGACCGGTCGGACGGACGCCAATGGGCTCTTCCATACGGGCCGGGACCATGTCCAGCCGCTGCAGCCACTTGGATGACGCCGGGAGTGACATGTCGAGTCCGCTCGGCACGGGCGGCATATCGATGCTGAGCTCGCCGGCTGATGCCGCCTCTATGGTAAATGGGGGACGTACGTCCGGTCCAAAGGGCCAGCTTGCGATTCAGTGGAGGGCGAGACCACCGGCAAACTCTGAGGAGCGAGCGATCGACGACCCTGCCCAAAAGGGATCAGCTTGGAGGTAGCCGGACCTCGGACTGGCGGAGGCATGTACCCCCGAGCCCTCTCCACGTGCGCTGCCACCCCGGGTCAGTTGGAGCACAGCAGAAGGGGTCGCGCCTTCAGCGAGTGAGTTCGATCTCGAACGGGCCGCGCAACTGGCCCGGGAACTTCGCCAGGACCTCTTCAGAAACCGGTGGATCGACTGGCAGCAGGAATGCCGTGAACTGGTCGAGCCGGACGTCGCTGCAGTTGCTGGGGGTGTTGCCCCCGCACATCAGGACTCCGTCGTTGGAGAGGTTCGGCGCGAACGTCAGACCTTTCGACCCGTCACAGACATCGGCATTCTTGGTGTTGTTGAAGTTGCCGTTGCAGTTGAACCACATGGTGTCGAGGTAAACGACCCGGAACCCGAGGATTGGCTGCCAATGGTTTCCCGATCCCCACGTCGTCGAGTGGAACTGGGGAACGAACATGAAACGGGGGCTTTCCCAGATCGTGTCCTCGAAGAGGTGGGGGAGGTCCGGGTCCGTCGCCTTGAGAGTTTCCCAGGTCGTCAGGCAGAGGTTCATCGCCGCAATGCGGTCAGGCGCCCCCGTGATGGCTGCCTTGCCGCAGACGGGCACGAGACCCGTCGTGAGATCACTGTTCGAGCGGAGATGCTCCCAGAGTGGCGTGTTGTCGAGTGGGTTTTCGTAGGTGGTGCCGCCGATCTTCTCACGCAGTGGTCTGGTACTGAAGACGCCGCTTCCGAAAACCTGCTGGAGGAGCGGTTCGGGCGCCGACACGACGTTCTGCCATGTCCATCCCGCATCGCTCACGAGC
The DNA here is from genome assembly GCA_035544575.1 of Acidimicrobiia bacterium. Lineage (GTDB taxonomy): Bacteria > Actinomycetota > Acidimicrobiia > Spongiisociales > ZC4RG35 > DATHWB01. The sequence continues at coordinate 98 of DATKEC010000097.1, read as the reverse complement.
CCGGCCTTTGTCGCCTGGAACTGGTTGAAGCCAGTGTCGGCTCGCAGGGCTGTCGTCGGTCCTACCGCAGGGGTGTTGTCTGTAGAGGTGACGCTGCC
>DATKEC010000096.1:0-6511 GCA_035544575.1 Acidimicrobiia bacterium | reverse complement strand
TCGCATCATCCGTGTTCCTGGCTGCGCTTCAGGACCGACGGCGAGCGAGCGTCATGCCGTCGGAGATCGGAAGCACGACGGCCTCCAGATCGGGATGATCGACGACGATCCGATTGAAGCGGCGGATGGCCTCGGTGTCGTCGGTTTCATCTGCACCGTCGACAACTTTCCCGCTCCACAGCACGTTGTCGGCCACCATGAGACCTCCGGGGTGAAGCCGGGGAACCACCTCGTCGAGGTAGTTCGGATAATTGCCCTTGTCCGCATCGATGAACGCGAGGTCGAACATCGGTTCAGGCGCGAGGGTGCGGAGGGTGTCGAGGGCGGGCCCGATCTCCAGTTCGATCAGGTGGTCGACGCCGGCTCGCTCCCAGTATCGCCGGGCGATCGCCGTCCATTCCTCGCTCACATCGAGACAGAGGAGGTGGCCGTCCGGCGGCAACGCCCGGGCCATCCACAGCGCCGACATGCCGGTGAAGGTGCCGATCTCGAGCAGCTGACGGGCGCCCATCAGCTTGACCAGCAGATGCAGGAGGCGGCCCTGTTCGCCACCCACCTGCATACCCGCCCGGTCGGGAAGTGCGCTCGAGGTCTCCTCCACGAGCGCCGCGACCACGTCATCGGCCGGCATCGAGTGCTCCAGCAGATAGCTGTAGACGTCGTCGGTGACGAGAGTGGTGTGGCGCATCCCCTGATCGTATCGGGTCGGCCCGCTTGCCACCGAGCCCCGTTGGGGCTGGTTGAATGCCCCGATGCCACACCCCGAGCAGACCCGGCACCGCGTCACGGAGCTCACCCGGCGGTGAGCGAGTTCATCGAGGTCCACAAGCTCGTCCTGCTCGTGCTGGGTCTGGCGGCGTTCGGGGTGGTGGGCCTGCCATATGTCCTCGACCGGCGCCCCCTGTCGTATCCCATCATCTTCGTGGCGGGCGGGGCGCTGCTGTTCAGTCTCCCTGTCGGCCTCACGCGTCCCGACCCCATCGAGTTCTCGGTGGCCACGGAGCTCCTCACCGAGATCGGCGTGATCACTGCACTGATGGGTGCCGGTCTGGCGATCAATCGCGTCCCGGGGTGGCGGGAGTGGAACACGACCGTGAGGTTGCTGGCGATCACCATGCCGCTCACGATCGCCGCCATCGCCGGGCTTGGCTGGTGGGTGCTGGGATTGGCCCCGGCGGCGGCGCTGTTGTTGGGAGCGGTGCTCGCTCCCACGGACCCGGTGTTGGCAAGCGACGTGCAGGTACCGGCACCCAGCGAGCGGCGGACCGCCGACGACGAGGTGCGCTTCGCCCTCACATCCGAAGCCGGCCTCAATGACGGATTGGCCTTTCCGTTCACGAACCTCGCCATCCTCATCGCGGTCAGAGGGGCGTCGCCGGCGGGCTGGCTCAGCGAGTTTTTGCTCGTCGACCTGGCATATCGGGTGGCGGTCGGCGGGTTGGGCGGTCTCGTGGTGGGCAGGGTTCTGGCCTGGGCAATCTTCTCGCACCGTTCACCGATCCCGGCCCTCCGAGACGGGATGGTCGCACTGGCGGCCACCCTCATCGCGTACGCCGGCACCGAGATGGTCGGCGGTTACGGGTTCCTGGCGGTCTTCGTCGCCGCCGTCGTCATCCGCAACCAGGAACGGAGGCATTCGTACCTGGAGGTCATGCACCAATTCTCGGATCAGATCGAGCGTCTCCTCAGCGCCATCATCCTGATCCTCTTTGGAGGAGCCCTGGTCAGTGGCGTTCTCGGTCACCTGGATTGGAGAGGAGTCGTCGTCGCGATCGTCATCGTGATCGTCGTGCGCCCGTTCGCCGGCTTGGCGGGATTGGCCGGCACCGGGATCGAAATGCGGGAGCGCTCTGCCATCTCCTTCTTCGGCATACGGGGGGTCGGCTCGTTCTACTACCTGGCGTACGCCTCCAACGAGGTCGAGTTCCTCCAGGTCGAGCAGTTGTGGGCGGTGACCGCGCTCGTCGTGGCCATCTCGGTCGTCCTCCATGGGATGACCGCCTCGGCGGCGATGGGATACATCGACCGCAAAGCCGACTCCGGCTGACCGTCCGGACACGCAGTGAAGGTCAATCGTCAGCGCCAGCGAGCAGTTCTCGTTCGAGCACCGATGTGAGCCATCGTTGATAGCTGGCGGGCGACCAGCCGAGATCGTCGACGGCGAGCAGGTAGAGCTCCGATGACGTGAGCAGCCAGAGCCGTTCCGCGGCGTGTTTCGGATCGATGTCCCAGCTCGATGACGCTGCCGGGGCGCAAGGCGAGCGCGTCGATGCCATGGATCTGGTGACGTGACTGGCACCTGGGCGCATTGAGCGAGGGTGCATCCGATCTTCGGTATGGTCGATGCCATGACAGATCGCAATGCAGTCGTCGACTGGTTGCTCGACTCCGACCCGTCGATTCGGTGGCAGGTCATGCGGGATCTCCTGGAACGGCCGCCGACGGATTGGCAGGCGGAGCGAGCCAGAGTCGAGACGGAAGGCTGGGGCGGCATGCTCCTCTCCTTCCAGGACGACGACGGGCAGTGGGCGGGTGGCGCCCACTTCCCGGCCGACTATGTCTGGGGTGGTGACGAGGCGGGCCAACCGTGGACATCGACCTCCCATTCGCTCTCCCAGCTCCGTGAGTTCGGCTTCGATCCGACCACGAGCCGGGCTGGGCGCATGGTCGAGCTGATCAGAGCCAACTGCCGTTGGGAGCACGCGAATCAGCCGTACTGGGAGGGCGAGGTCGAACCCTGCATCAACGGCACCGCCGTCGCCAACGGCGTCTACTTCGGCGTCGACATGACGCCGGTCGTCAATCGGCTCCTGGGCGAGCGCCTGGAGGATGGCGGGTGGAACTGCGAGACCGAGAACGGTTCCACCAGATCGTCGTTCGACACCACCATCAACGTCCTCGAGGGGCTCTTGGAATACGAGAGGGCCACCGGCGGCACCGACGAGTCACAGGAGGCGCGCCGCTCCGGCGAGGAGTATCTGCTGAAGCGGTCGCTGTTCCGTCGGCTCAGCACGGGCGAACCCGCCGACGACCGGTATCTCTACTTCCTCCACCCGAATCGGTGGCACTACGACGTGCTCAGAGCCCTCGACTATTTCCGCGCCGCCTCCCTCCTCACCGGTGAGCCGCCCGACCCGCGGCTCACCGAGGCCATCGACCATGTTCGATCCCGCCGCCTTGAGGACGGGACCTGGCCGCTCGACTGGAACCCGACGGGCCGAACGTGGTTCGAAGTCGACGACGGTCAAAGCGAGCCGTCCCGGTGGGTGACGCTCCGGGCGATGCGGGTTCTCGAATGGTGGGACGCTGCTAACTGACGGTCCGGGGACGTGGACTCACCCGACGAGCAGCCAGGTGGTCATCGAACCCTTGCCTTTGATCTCGACCGGTCCCCGGGCTGTGAACTCATACCGGCCTCGAAGTTGCCGGTAGACGGCTTCGGTGACCTGGATCTCGCCCGGGATGCCGTGGGATTCCATCCGGGCGGCAGTGTTCACCGTGTCACCCCACAGGTCGTAGCTGAACTTTCGTCTGCCGATGACCCCGGCTACCACCGTGCCCGTGTCGATTCCGAAGCGCATCCGCAGCTGCCCGAACCCTTCCACCGAGTGCTGCTTCAGCTCTGCGCGCATCGCCAGCGCCATTGCCGCCACTGCCTCGACATGGTCGGCGCGAGCGGCCGGCAACCCCCCGACCACCATGTAGGCGTCGCCGATGGTCTTGATCTTCTCCAGACCGAACTCGTCGGCCAGGTCATCGAAGGGTGTGAAGACTCCGTTGAGGATCTCCACCAGGTGATCGGGCGTGACGTGCTCTGACATCGGCGTGGAGTCGACGAGATCTGCGAAGAGGATCGTCACCCCCTCCACCCTGTCCGCGATCACCCGTTCTCCCGCCTTGAGTCGGCTGGCCACCTGCTCGGGCAGGATGTTGAGGAGGAGCTGCTCGGACTTCTCGCGTTCCAGCTGTAGCTCCATGCGGGCGCGCTCTCTTTCCCGAATGAAGAACCCGAGTGAGACATAAGTGACGAGGACGAGACCGACGAAATTGATGACGAAGAGCGTCGTGATCACGCCTTGTGGAATGGCTGGCGCCGCGGCAGCTACGCGGCTGTCGACGAGTCCGGAGATTGCCGACAGCCCCACGAACCCGATCAGCCATGGCCACGGTATCGCTCCCACGAGTGATGCCAGCAGGGGCGCGGCCACGGCCCACATCCCGACGGCGCTCCCGTTGGAGAACCCGCCGACGCTCCACTGCAACAGAAACGGGAACACCAGCCACGACGTCATCTGGGAGCTACGGAAAAGTCCGATCCGCTTCGTTCGAGCGACGACGACCAGGCCGAGAGCGGTGAACACGACGTAGACGAGGGGAATGGCGGCCGGCAGCCAGAGCCCCAGCACCCCGTACACCACCGACCAGACCAGCATCGCCGGTGCGGTGATCGCCGAAACCAGCACATGGGTCGACTTGTACGCCGTGTCCTCGGGCGTGTCGGACGCGCTCGCACCCAGGTTGACGACTCGATCGATCAACTCAGGTACCCGCATTCGCGACATCGCCCGAGCAGGCTATCCGTCCAGCTCTGCTGTCAGCGCTCCGGGCCGCACGGCATCGGACTCGTCAGGCCGCCCTGGCTCTCAACCCTCCTCAGCCTTCGGCAACGGCAACCGCGCCGAGAGAGGCGAAGAGCGCCTCCGACGGGCCGTTCCCGCGCGTGATGTACAAGACCGCACGTCGGCATCCAGCTGCGTTGGCACCACTGAGTGCATGATGCACGAGCCGACGCCCGATGTGGGCCCCCTTGTGGTCGGGGTGAGTCATCACGTACCCGATGAAGAGATCGCCATCCCGCATTTGTGCGAGGACTGCAGCGCCGAGAATGCCCTCGAGTTCGACGACGTAGGAATGCTCGAGCGCCGGATCGTTCTCGAGGAACGATCGCACCTCGGTCACCGCGTCGTCGTAATTCTCATCCTCGTAGTCGATGGTCCCCATGTAGGCGTCGAGCATGAGTTGCGCCAGACCTTCGAGGTCGTCGGGTCCGACGTTCCTGACCTCCGAGTCGAGCGAATCGACCGGTCTCAGCTCGGTGAGGTCGATCTCGTACCGAACCTTCGTCAACGCCGGATCCGTGGTCTGTGCATGGACGCCAACGTACCCGCGAGAACGAACCGATGGCCAGCGGCGGAACACGAACGTGTCCCACTCCGCCCGCCCTGAGGGTGTGAAAATTCTCAGCTGTGACTGCCAGCAAGAACGAGAGTGAAAACAGCACTCTCACTTTCCGTCCAAGCGCGCGGAAATCGACCGCCGGGGCGTCAGAGGAGATACATCCGCAGCAAGAGGTAGAGGCCGAAAAGTACCGTCCCGGCCATCAGCGCTCCGACCACATACGTCGTGAGACTGCCCTCACGTGATCGTGCGGCGGGGTCGTGCTTCCGATGGGCATGATTGGGCTGTCCGAGCACGTCGTCCTCTCGTCGGTGAACAGCGTATCCCAAGTCGCGCAATTGCCCGAAGGACTAATGGGACGGGCCAGTCTCTGCCGGGCGGCTACCTCAACCCTCTGGTAATTCAAACTGACCCACTACCTCGGAGGCCCGCAAACACGCGTTGCGTTGTTGCGAGAGACCAACTCGAAGGTCGCCCAGGTCCTGAGGCCCCACTGGGCCGCTATTTCCAGATCATTTCGCCGTCGTCGTCTAGCTGACCGGTGGGTTGGAGCCCGAGCCTTGCGGCGATGGCGTGGGAAGCGCTGTGATCGGGGTGGATGTGGGCTGAAAACCTCACTGCGCCACGGTCCCTCAACCAGTCCCTGATGGCCTCGGACGCTTCGGAGGCGTAGCCGGAACCCTGCCACGGGACACCCACAACCCATGCCAGGTCGGCGCTGTCGCTCCTCACCGTGGCCTGCACGAAACCGATGGCCCTGCCATCGAGACGGAGAATCCAGTTGTGCCAGAACTCGCCGCCCCAGGGGGAGCCTGCCGATTGGCGCCGGTAGAGCTCCTCGAGCTGGGCCTGGGTTGGTGGCATGCCGCCGGTGAAGGTGTAGAGGGCGGGCTCAGAGAGCACGCCGACCATCTCGGCGGCATCAGCCACCTCGAGCGGGGTGAGCGTCAGACGGGTAGTACTGATCGATTCCGTCACCAACATCGACACCGATCCTTGCAGATAGCCTGATGGCTCGTCCGGCATCGAACAGGACCTACGGGGGTCCAGCGTCGATGGCGCCAGCTGGGAATGAGTCTCGACACACGTGCGCTGCCATCGTCCAGAGGGCGGTGGCAGCCTCCGTCGTTGCCGGCAATGCGGCATCGTCGCCCCCGGCGAAGGCCTCTCGGTCCTCGGCGAGGTACTGGTCGGCGAGATCGAGTGCGACGTCGGGATTCCATACGCCATCGGTGCAGGCGTCGGTCAGCCGATCACGCCACTCGTTCGGGTCTGTTTGCACCAGGCCGAGCTGGTTGACCCATGTGCCTGCAACTCTCTCGATCTCATCGTC
>DATKEC010000095.1:0-18096 GCA_035544575.1 Acidimicrobiia bacterium | reverse complement strand
AAACCGCCGCGGCGGGCATCGCCATGAGCGGTACGACGCTCATGGCGAGCGCCAAGGTCGTGAACAAGGTCGTTGCGCGTCGGCGTCGCATTCTGGATAGCCCTCCCTCGAATCTCTCTTCAGCCGAGGAGCACCATAGGCCAGGCGCGATGGGCGATGTCGGCTGGAGCGGCGTCTACCGGTCTAGGGGCTGGGGTACCCCGTGGGGTATCTGCCCGGAGTGGCCGGTCCACCCTTTCCGCTTTCCGCGGGCCAAAAGGGACGTATACGTCCGAACAAACCCTGGGTACGGGGGGATCCGCGCGTTACCGGGTCATTCCCGTGGGTCTGGCAGTCCGAACGAGCCAGCCGTCTGCTTCGAGGCTGCCCACGAGCCTCTGTCCTGGTTGCACAGGACGATCACACTCGTCGCTTCGTCTACGAAGTACGACGTCATTGCCGAGACCCCGGGGTCTCCTCCGGCGTGGCCGAAGATCGTCACCCGGTCCTCGACCACCGTCAGCTCCAGGCCGTAGCCGTACGCTTCGAGACCGTCGGTGTCGTTGATCGGGGCTCGCGGCACGAGCATGCGCTCGAGGGTTTCGGGCGAGACGAGATCGCCTGCGACGAGCGCATCGAAGAAACGGGCGAGATCTCTGGCGCTGGTGATGATTCCACCATCGGGCATTCCCATGGCCGGCACCGCATTGATGTTCGAGCGGCCGCGCTCGGCGGGCCGATCGGAGGTGAAGTAGCCGACTGCCAGTCGCTCCGGATCGAAATCGAGCCCGGTGAATGACGTATCGGCCATTCCGGCGGGTCCGAGCACAGTGTCGGCCACCACATCGTGATACCGCCGGCCGGTGACCGCCTCGATGACGAGGCCGATCAGGATGTAATTGGCGTCCCCGTACTGGAATCCCTGCCCGGGCGGCTGCGTCGCCGGGAGTTCCCGGAAGAGCGGGAGCATGTCGGCCACCTCCCGGAGGTGGTACGTCGGTATCCGGTCCCAGCAACTCATGAAAGAGGACCACGTCTTGTCGTCGTCGTCGTGATAGTTCCTCAGACCGGACATGTGACAGAGCAGGTGGTGGATCGTGTGCCCGGACTCCAACGCCACCGGCCGATGAGCCTCGGGGAGGATCTCGAGCAGAGGCGTGTCGAGACTGAGGCTGCCGTTTTCGACCAGGCCGAGGACGGCGGCAGCCGTCATCATCTTGGTGACCGAGGCCACCTGGAACCGGGTATCGGTGCGGACCGGCACACGCCAACCCCGATGGGCGAGCCCAACCGCGTGTTCGAAGAGCGGCCGGCCGTCCTTCCACACCAGTACGACCCCGCTGAACTCACCCGTCTTGGCGCGTTTTTCGAGCCATTCAGCGAGGCCATCGGCGTCCATTGGGTGAAATCTATGTGGGCCTCGAACGGGGATGTCACAGGACGGGTTCTTCATGCACACGGCGGAAGATCGAGCCCGAGGTCCGAACCGGTGACGCATCCCGCCTCCACCGCCAGCCAGACCTGTTCGATGTGGCCCACGACGCCCTCGACGTCAGACCCGTTCTCTCGGAAGAGCCTGACCATGCCTTCCCAGAACGCGCCAGCCCCGATCTCGACCGGCATCAGATCGGATCCGTCGAACCGAAAGAGGTCGTCCCGCAGCGAGTCGTAGACGATGGATGCCAGCGCCCGCGTGAGCGGGTCTTCGATGAGGCTGATGTCGAATCCGGCGTTGGGCGGGATGTTGCCGATGGCACGTGCCCCCTCCAGGCCGAAGCCGGGGTCGGTGATGAAGCGGATCACCTCCCGTACCTCGGGCCGATCTGCGATGGCCACTGCGTACGTTCCGCCGCCGACCAGCGAGTCCGAATACCGGGGGTCGAGGGAGGGGAATTCGGATACGCCAACGAGGGGCAGCTCCTCGGGGAAGAGGAATGATGTGATGAACGACGCGAATGGCGTCATCACACATTCGGGGTCCGCCCGAACCAATCCCCTCGCTCCCAGCCAGAACTGCAAGTCTGCGGCATCTGTCCCTGTCTCGGACTGGTGGCCGTCTCCGAGCGCCAGCTCAGCCAACCGGGTGGTCGCGCCCGCCACCCTCGGGTCGTCGAAGGGGATCTGGTGGCTCGTCCACGCGTCGTAGACCTCGGGGCCTTCGGAGCGCAGGAGGATCGACTCGAGCACATCGGTGGCGAACCACCCGCCGGCCGCGTCCGAGCCGATGTACACACACCACGGCGTGTAGCCGGCTGCGATGATGTCTTCGGTCAAGGCTTCCAATTCGTCCCAGGTGGCGGGTGGCGACCAGCCTTCCTTGGCGAAGAGGTCCCGGCGGAACCACAGCAGGGACTTGGCGTCGAGTTTGTTCCAAACCCCGTACACCTTCCCGTCCGGGTCAGGCCAGGTGCCGTCGTCTCCCACCGATACCAGGCTGCGCATGTACGGGCTCCACGCATCCTCGAGGACGGCGGGATCGAGGTAGCGGGACAGGTCCACCGCCCCCAGCGCCACTGCCCTGGGAAGGAACCCAGGCTGCGGGACGATCACGATGTCCTCGTCACGGGGTGCGGCGACGACGTCGGGGGCGATTTCGTCCTGGCGCAACGAGCGCACGACGACCCGGATCCCCGTCTCCTCCGTCAAGCGGTCGAAGTTGGCGGCCAGCGCCTCGAGGGACCCACTGGTCTCCGGTGTCACCACCAACACCTCGGCTCCGGCCAGGGGCTGACTGGTCGCGCTCGCGTAGCCCTCCGTGCCACCGGCGACTGCCAGGTCGGCCGGAAACTCACGCTGGGAGTCGAGGCAAGGGTCCAACTCGAAACGTTCACACTCCTCGACGCTGAACCGGCGGTTGGCGACGTGTGACTGGGCGTAGGCGATGAGCTCAGAAGGTGCCAACGTGAAGACACCGCCGATCCCGGGGCGCACGGTCACGCCCGCTTCCTCACTGGGATACGGGACGCGGCTCGCCTGTAACGCCAGATGGAGCGCGTCGAGTGCTGCCGGAATGACGTCGCCCCTCCCCGAGGTGGCGAGCGCCGACTCGACCGCCAGCATCAGCGCCAGCTGGCTGTCGATGGCTGCCTGGTTCGTCGCCGTTGTCGCCAGACGCCGGCTCTCGTCGTTCATGGCGGCGTCGGCGGCGAGCGCCGTCGCCCGGTTGCTCTGCATCAGGGCGAAGACACCGAGGGCCACGATGACGACCGACATCAGCGCCAGTCCGGCCACGGTGCGCGATCGTCTAACGAGCAGAGCCTCACGTCGACTCGCTGCCTCGCTCTCCTGCTGGCGCCGGGTCTCGGCTGCCACGCTGGCCTCGAGGAATCGGCGCTCTTCGACGGTCAGGGCAATCGGTGGCTGCTCCAGCCACCCCTCGTACCGAGCGAGCCGCCCGGCCCCGAGCACGAAGTCCTCGCCCCGATCCCGGCTGGTCCACTCTGCGGCCGCTTCGCTCAGCCGCTGGCGGGCGCGGACGTCCGAGCGTGCTTCGTCGATCCATGCTGCCAGTCTGCCCCACGCCGCCAGCAGGGCTTCGTGGACGATCTCGACGGTCGGGGTCCGCGTCACTGGATCACGGTCGAGAGACAGGAGCCGATTGCGGACGAAGACATCGACCACCCGTTCCGCCGGGGCTCCGGCGCCGCCGATCGATGTCAGCTCGGAACGAAGCGTCCTTCGTCGGGTGTCTCCGCTGCCGTCGCCCAGGGTGACCAGACGGAGGAAGACTTCTCGGGCAGCGTGCTGCTCGGTGCTGTCCAGCGAGGAGAAGACCGCCTCGGCCCTGTCGACCACGGCTCCGGAGACACCGCCGATGTCGCGATAGTCCGATGCCCGCAACGTCGACCCAGTGCGCCGATCGAAGACTTCGGTGAGTGCGAACTGGAGCAGCGGTAGCGCCGACGGTTGGTCGGCCACGGCCGCCACCATTTCGCCCACCAGCGCCGGTTCGCACGAAGCCCCCACCCGCTGGGCGGGACCGACGATCGCGCGCTCGAGCTCTTCGGTGGTCATCGGGGTCAGTACCTCGGTGCCGAGTCTCAGCAGCTCGCCCACCCCTCGATGGCGGAGCGGCCGGTCGTAGAAGTCGGCTCGAAGAGTCGCCACCACCCGCAACTTGGCGGTCTCGTCGGCAACGACCTCGGCCAAGGCGTCCAGGAAGCGCTCAGCCGACCCGGCGCTGGTGAGTGTGAACAGTTCCTCGAACTGATCGATGACGAGCAGCAGCGGGGCATCGTCAGGCAGGATGCGGCGGACGGTGCGCCCGATCCCGCGTTCTCCCATGAGACGTTCGAGGAGCGATGGGGGAGGGTCGACGGCCACGGCCATCAGGGCTGACTCGAGTTCGTCGAACGGGTGTGCCCCCGGCACCATTCGCGCTACGTACCAGTGATCTGATCCGGGCGCGGCGCCGGCGGCGAGGGCGGGGAGCAGGCCGGCCTTCACCGCACTCGACTTGCCGCTGCCCGATGGTCCCACCACGGCAACGAAGCGGCTGGCTGGTCCGGAACCAGACAGCCGGGCAACGAGCCGCTCCACGAAACGTTCGCGGCCGAAGAAGTCGGCGGCGTCGCTTGGTTCGAAGCTGCGGAGTCCCTTGTAGGGGTTCTCCTCGATCTCCACCATCGGTTGTCCGCCGTCGAGGAGAGAGACGACCTCCCGCCGGAATGCGTCGATGTCGAACGCGGCGGATCTGGCGAGTACGTCGGCCAGGGCGGGTGGGAGCCCGACGAGCAATTCCGGAATGGAGCCCTCCCTGCCCACCAGTGCTTGGGCAATGATGGCGGCGAACGCCGTCACGTCGCCCGGTGCGCCAGCTGCCCCGACTCTGACCGATTCCACGTCGAAGTCGGTGAGGAATGCGTTGCCTGTCTCGTCGTAGTGGACGTGGTCGCAGGTGAGCCCACCCACCGCGATGCCGCTGCGGTGCACCGCTTCGACCGCCGATCCGATCTGATCGACCATCCGGACCACGTCTTCGGTTGCGAGGGATCCAAGGCGGGAGGTGAGCGAGCCACCGGTCATGTATCGCAGGGCGAGAAACGCAGCGCCGGGCTCGCGCCAGTAGTCATAGACCGGGACGACATGGGGGTGTTCGATCTGGGCGACGGCTTGAGCGTTGCGGTCGAAGCGGCGAATGAAATCGGGGTCGTCCGCGAACTCTGCAGGGATCACTTTCAGCAGGACTTCTCGACCAACCGTCGGCTGGTAGACCCGATACAGCGTGCCCGAGGGCCTGGTGGCGATCTCTTCACGCACCTCGTAGCGCGGACGGCTGGCCCGCGGCGCGCCTCGGAGGAAGTGGCGGCAATGAGTGCGGGGTCGCCGCTGACGATTCGATCCTCGAGCTGCTGGATGGCGGTGGACAGGTCCACGCCCAGCTCGTCGACGAGTCGTGTGCGCAGGCGCTGGCACGCCCGGAGCGCATCGGCCTGCCGTCCCGACCGGTAGAGCGCGAGCATGAGCGACCCGGTGAGTCGCTCTCGCAGGGGGTGTTCTCGGACCAGTCCTTCGAGTTCGCCCACCAGTTCGGTTGTCAGGCCCCGCCGGAGGTCACAGTCGATGCGGAGTTCCACTGCGTCCATCCGCAGCTCGTTCAACCGGCTGATCTCCGGCTCGGCCCACGAGTCGTAGGTGAAGTCCTCGTACGGACGTCCCCGCCACAGCCCGAGAGCCTCGCCCAGCACGAGCGCTGCGGCAGCCGGGTCTGTGTCGGCGAGGGCTCGGCCCTCAGCCAGCAGACGCTCGAACTCGGCGATGTCGGAGGACACTCTGGTGACGTCGAGGAGGTAGCCGGGCGTCCGTGTGACGAGGACCGGGGTGTCGGATCCGAGCACCTTTCGCAGGTTGGAAATGTGCACCCACAGCGCGTTCTGGTGGTCGGCACTGTCATCGGCAGTCCACAGCTCGTCGATCAGCCGGTCGGTGGACACGACCCGACCACCGTGGGCGAAGAGAATCCCCAGCACTGCGCGCTGCTTGCCTGAACCGATCGGGACCGGTTCCCCGCCGAGATGGACCTCGAGCGGACCGAGCGCCCCGATCCGCAGGCCGATTCCGGCCACGTTCCCTCCCTCGCCATCTGGCTGTTCTGCCAGCAAACAGCACGGACCTTAAGGCCGCCTTAACCGGCGTGACGGCACGTTTCGGCTGGTCTGAAAGGTCGTCACAAGCAGCCGGAAGCCCCAGGAAATGCCGCTGTCGGAGGGTGCCGGCATGCACGTCGCACTCGGCTTTCTGGCAGCACTGGTTTTCGTGACGACCGTCGGTGTCGGCACGCCGGATCGGCCCGTGGCGACGTCGTCGGCGCCACGCCCGCCTGGGGCCGCGATCACGTACGACGGTTTCACGGCCGATCATCACGCACTGGTCGATTGGGCATTGGCTCTGTTCGACGAGGCGGGCCTCGAACTAGCTCCGGTGCATTTCGTGGCTTCGGCTGACTACGGACCGTGCCAGGGTCGCAGCGGCATCGCTCGACACCGTGACGGCGCCTCAGAGATCACCCTGTGCGGCGAACGGCTGGGGCCCGCCCATGACTGGCTGGCACTGCATGAGTTGGCACATGTGTTCGAACGCCACGGCCTTGGCGACTCGCACCGTCAGGCGTTCATGGAGCTTCGGGGTCTGACTGCGTGGCGGGACGGTGACTGGCATGACCGGGGTGCCGAGCATGCGGCCGAGATCATCGCCTGGGGTCTCATCGACCGTCCAACCCGTCCCGGCCACATCGATCAGAACACGTGCGAGGACCTTCTCGCCGGCTATGTCACGTTGATCGGCCGGCTCCCGCTCCACGGCTACACCGAGGCGTGCGAAGGGTGAGAGCGGACAGGTGTCTGGCACCTCACACGAGGCCGAGTTTGGAAGTCTCCGAGGCGGGGTACTCGTCGGACATGGACTCTCCGGCGGCCGATGTCTGAACTCTCTTCACCGTGGCTGCGGGAGGAGCGCCCGCCCCACCCTTCACTGGTCGCACAGGAGACGGCCGATGCCGTCGTCGTGGGCGGGGGTATCACGGGGCTGACCACCGCCCTGCGGCTGGCACAGACCGGCGCTCGTGTCATCGTGGTCGAGGCGGGCCGTTTGGCCGGTGGAACCACCGGCCACACCACGGCGAAGGTCACCTCCCAACATGGCAGCTCCTATCGCCGCCTCATCCGCCATCACGGTGAGGAGGCGGCTCGACGCTACGCCCAAGCGAACCAACGCGCGATAGAGACGGTGGCCCGCCTCGCGACTGGTGGCGACGAGGACTGCGGCTTCGTCCGAGCCCCTGCCTTCATCTACGCCCTGACCGCCGACGAGACGGCCGACTTGGAAGCCGAGTGCAGTGCTGCTGTCGGTCTGGGTCTTCCGGCGAGGCTGACGACCGACACGGGCCTCCCTTTCTCAGTCGAAGCGGCTTTGGTGTACGACGATCAGGCCTACATCGACCCGGTCGGATACTGTCACGCGATCGCTCGCGCCCTCACCGCGGAGGGCGGTGTCATCTTTGAGGACAGCCCTGTCACCGACATCGAAGAGGACGGGAGCATCGTCCGATGCCACGTTGGCGGAAGCTCGGTCACGGCGAAGGTAGCGGTCATCGCCACGCTGCTCCCGATCGTCGATCGAGGCGGCTTCTTCGCCAAGACGCGGCCGTCCCGGTCGTACGGGATCGCAGGGAAATTCGGCCAACCTCCTCCTGCAGGAATGTTCATCAGCGCCGGCTCTCCCACCAGGTCGTTGCGTCCTTGGCCGGAGGGCGGTGAGACCGGCTTCATCATCGTGGGCGAGGGACACGAGACGGGCGCCGCGAAGGCGACGCCTGACCGATGGAGAGCGCTCGAAACGTGGGCCACTGACAACTTCGATGTCGAGTCCTTCGATCACCGCTGGTCCGCCCAGGACTACTCCACGGCGGACTCCATTCCGTACGTCGGCCGTTCGCCGCTGACCCAGAACGTGTATGTGGCCACCGGTTTCCGCAAGTGGGGTCTGACGAACGCAACGGTGGCTGCCGACATTCTCGCCGCAGCGATCGCCGGGACCGATCATCCGGATGCCGACGTGTTCGACGCTTCGAGGATTGGGGGAGTCAGAGCCATCGGCACCATCATCAAGGACAACGTTCACGTGGCGGGTCATCTCGTCGGCGACCGCGTCGCGCGTCTCCTGGCGCCATCGATCATCGATATGTCGCCCGGCGAGGGTCGGATCGTGAAAGCCGACGGACACACCCTCGCCGCTCATCGGACCGCAGACGGCGTGTTCAAGGTCGTATCGGCGACTTGCACGCACATGGGCTGCACAGTCAAGTGGAACGAAGCCGAGACGAGTTGGGACTGCCCGTGCCACGGCTCGCGTTTCGATGTCGATGGCCGGGTCCTCAACGCTCCGGCGACGCGGCCGCTCCAAGCCGTCGACGTCACCTTCGAGACGCCCGGCGAGCTCGAGCAGCAGACGACCGACTGACGGAGACGTGGCGGCGGCTGCAGGGCAAACGCCTGCTGTTGGGCTGAGCGGGTCAGGCCCCGACAGTGATCGCGGTGTGCATGCCCTGTTCGTAGTGGTCGAAGATCTGTCCATCTTCGCCCTCGACGACGATCCGGCAGGTCAGCTCGTATTCCCCGGGCTGCAGGTGGACCTCAACGTCGGCCGACCCGCCCGGGTCGAGAAGGTCGCTGGCCGCGACGACCGTACCGTCGCCCTCGGTGATGATCAGCGTGTGGGTGCGTTCGCCGACGTTCTCGACCGTCAGCGTGACTCGACCTGCCGCCCACCGAGGTTCGCCGGTCACGATGGAGAACTCGTCGAGATCCACCCGGTCGGTCTTGGCAGACACACCCGAACTGCATGCGCCGACGACCATCACGAGCACGCTCAGCACTGCCGGCAGCACTCGCCGTCTCATCGGACGTCCTCCAACACGGAGGCGCCGGAAGGAACTCCAACGGCCATCGTCGTCCCCGACGGGCCGGTCGAAACCGCGAGACAGGCGTCGATGGCTTCGGCCATCATCCTGACCAGATACAGGCCGAGCCCCGTGCCCGAAGACCGGCCACGCTTCTCGAACTTCTCGAATGCCCGTGGCAAGAAGTCGTGGTCGATCCCTGGGCCATCGTCGGTGATGAGGAAGTAGATGGGGTCGTCGGGCGCTGCGCCCACGGTGTGATCCGGCACGAAGGGAAGCTCGAGGGCCACGGTCAGCCCGATCCGGTCGGCTCCGTGCGACCTGGCGTTGTCTGCCAGTGAGTGGATGAGCTGGATGAGGGCGTCACGATCGGACTCCACGGTGATCCCTGTGGTCGGCGTGACATCCAGCCAGCTCCAGCGACCGGCCAGCCGCTGGAGCACGTGGTCAGCGGGAATTTCGGTGAGCGTGAACTGGAGGCTGCGGTTCTCGACGCGGGCGACGGTGAGCATCTGCGACATCAGCTCCACCAGTCGCCGCCCGTCCTGGACGAGGTGGCCGAGCAGATCGGTGCGGTCAACGAGCGGCATCTCCGGTTGGTCCAGGAGCACCTCGGCACCAGTGACGACACTGGTCAGAGGAGTGCGCAGCTCGTGGTTGATCATCAGCACGAACTCGGAGCGGATCCGGTTGGTCTCCTCAGCCAGTTCCAGAGCCCGCTCGGCCTCGCGTCGGGAGGCATCCAATTCCTTGTTGTGTCGCTCGAGGTCACGCGAGCGCGCGGCGAGCATCTCCGCTTCCCTTCGGGCCTCGCGTATCCGACTTCGAGCGCGGGAGCGGGCAAACCACAGTCCGAAGGAGAGACCGGCGGCAACGAGACCGGAGACGGCGAGTTCTGCAGTCAGCGGTTGCAGCGCAGAACTTTGACTCCTTCGGGCGAGGAGTTCGGAGATGTCGTAGGAGAGGATCAGGCCGGTTTCGTCGTTGACCGGCTGGACGACCTGATAGACCACCGAGCCGGGCTGCCACTCCTCGACGCGGTCGATGGACAGGGGATGGGTGAGTTCGGCTGCCTGGGCGGCGAACCGTCCGGAGGCGAGCGCACCGCCGAGGAACGGTCCGACCTCGACACCGACCTGTTCGGGGGCAGTCGAGTAGATGACGCGCAGCGAGGAGTCGACGACACCGACCGCCTCGACGTCGAGGTCGTTTCGCAGGGTTCGAACTGCGAGATCGGCGTCGGCTCCGTCTGCGATCAGTGCGGCGAAACGTGCGGAGGCGCCCATCGCGTCGGTCTTGAACAGCTGACCTTCCCCGACCGGGGCTGAAGCAGCTCGTTGGTAGAGGAAAGCTGTTGTCAGACACACCAGTGCGAGCACCAACGCGGCCGCGATCCCGACGGTCCACATGGGACTCGGGCGGTGGTCCGCAGCGCGGGTTGGTTGCACCATCTTCGAAGGATCGGCACCAGGGCGGGCGGGTTGAGGGGAAACGGGGCTCGACTGATCACTCGGTGCGTCTGCGGGCACGGTGCGTGCGTCCATCGTGCCTGCTCCGCCGTCGAGCCGCACCGAGTTAGCCTGCGTCCGCAACCTGCGGCCGGGGAGACCTAATGGCGGAACGCTCGGTGAAGGCGTGGTCGATCGACGTGCCGGTGACGGCAGACATTGCCTTTGCGTACCTGGCCGACGTCACCCGGCACGCCGAGTGGTCGCCCAAGCCGTACTGGATCGACCCTCCTCCCGAGCTGCCTCTCGCGGCGGGGAGCACGTTCAGGTCTCATGGCCACATTCCAGGGGAGAAGGATCATGTCAACGAGGTCGAGGTCGTCGAGTTCGACCCTCCCCACACGCTCGCTCTCGTGAGCGCCGAGAGGGGGGACCGGTATGTGCATCGGTTCGATGTCGTGGGCACGGCGAGCGGCTGCGAGATCACGCGCACTGTCGACAGCCCGAAGCCTGCCGGGGTGCTCGGGTTTCTGTTCCCGGTGTTGTTCGCTCTCCTGATCAAGCCCGAAGTCTCCAGGGGCATGGAGATGCTGCGTTCGAACCTCAGCCAACCGCAGGGTGGTTTCCAGCCCTGACGCGGCCGTGACTTGGACGTCCGACCGGGCGACCGACCGAAGGCGTACCGGGGACGTAAGGGTGCCCCGAGCTCGCCATCGTGGCTATGGACGCATGCAACTCTTGCCGGGCGCGGGCGACTGCCTCTTCGCGGCTGCTCGCCCGCCACGCCGCTTCGCTGCCAGCACCCGGTCAAGGCGCTCTGCATCAACCGAGTGGTCTATCCACCTTCGTGCGTCGGACAGGTTCCCCCGCGCCAGTTCCACCTGTGCCAGCGCCCGGCGCACATGCGGCGTTCCGTCGAGTTCGGTATCCACCAGGTGCAGCGCCTGGGGCCGCTCTTCCACATCCCCGCTGAGGAGCCGCCCGATGCCCGCTATGTACGCGATGTCGACTCGCTGGCCGACACGAGCGCCCACCGGCGTGGATCAGCTACAAGCCCTTCGACGGCTCGACTGGCGTCTTCATGATCGCCGTCCAGGAAGGCGGTGATAGCCCGATCGGTCGTGATCATCACCTCGACTTCCGGGGTTGGCTCGGCGCCGTCGGTGTCGAACCAGGTCTCGGGCAGAGCGGCTGCCAGAGCTGGGAAGAGATGTGGCAGATCGCTCTCCTCGGACCGGACGTTCGGTTCGTCAGGAGCTACTGAGCGATTCGGTAACTGCCCTCTTCCCGATACTTGGCCGTTTCCCATCGGCGGAGACCCGTGGCGATGAGGAACATCGCGAGTGTGAGGAGGGACAGCGCCGTGGAAGTGGAGATGAGCACGTTCCACGGAATGCGTCCGTCGATGGTGCGGAAGGTCAGGGCGAAGCTGACGATGGTGCCCCAGTTGAACCGGGTTTCGACAAGTCCCAGGTAGGCGAGGAACCCGTCGGTGATGATCGCAGCCGAGGCCGTCAGGAAGGCGTACACGGTGGCGAGAGGGAGCAGATGCGGGAGGATGTCACGTCGGAACCGGCGGATCGGTCTCGAACCGGCGACAACGGCCGCGTCGATGAAGCCAGAGGCGTTGATGTCCAACGCCCGAGAGCGGAGCACCAGCCCGGCCGTTGAAGCTCCGGCGAGCAATCCGAAGAACGCGCCGAACGCGGGTGCGGTGAAATAGTGACCCAGAACACTCACGCCCAGAATGGCCATGACGATTGGTGCGGGGAGCAGCAGTGCCGCGTTGCTGATCACCCAGCCTGTCCAGCGGCCAGCACGCCCAAGCGTCGCCAACCCGGCGATGACAATCGACATCAGGAACGATGCGGCGGCCGCTGCCAGAGATACTGCGAGACCCGGTTTGGTGCCTTCCATGATCATCGACGCCACGTCTCTTCCGAGCGGGTCGGTACCGAGCACATGGGCCGTCGAGGGTGGTGACGGGTGGAGAAGATCGTGGTCGAAGCCGGTGGTCGGGTTGTAGACCCCTGAGGGCCACACCCACCCGAGCAGCAGCGGGTGCACAACGAGCAGAATCATGAACCCCGCGAGGATTCCCAGACCCAGACGGGTGTACGGGTCGGTACTCCAGCGCGGGCTCTGCCGGGTCGGACTTGCCTTTGAGGCGTCCGCGTTCACAGATTCCGCGTTCCGTCGCGGTAGCGGGGGTCGAGTGCCGCGTGGGCAACATCGAGAATGAGACGGGCGACAACTGTGATCACACCGACTACCAGGAGCGCGCCGAGGGCCAATCGGATGTCACTGGTGCTGAGCGCTCCGAAGATCCCCGCACTCAAACCTGGGAAGCCGACGTTGTAGTCGGCGCCGTTCGACCGAAATGCTGACTCGACGATGACGAGCGCACCCAATACCAGAGGGAAGCTGGCGATGTACCTGCTGATGACCGGCAGAAGGATCATCCGACCGACATGTCGTCGGGAGATCGTCCGCTCTCTCAGCCCTTTTGCACGGGCGGCGAACACGAATGGGGCTGTTCGGAACGAGCTCGTGACCGTGGAGACCAGCAAGGTCGTGTCGGCGAGGTTGATCAGCGCCACCGCCAGCACCGGGAGGACCATCAGTCCGACCAGGTCGGCCAGACGTTCGCGGCCAGCGAGACTGACCGCCAGCCAGACCCCGGCTGTCCCGCCTATGAGCGGCAGGATCACACCGGCGGCACGTCGTAGATCCGGTCGCCGGGTCGCCCGCCTGACGGCGACGGTGGCTGCGGCCCAGATGAGCACCGCCAGGGCGATACCTGCCAGCAGCATCCAGGCGACGGTCGACGGTCCGATCTCGCTTGTTCTCCACAGTTGTTGGTCGAAGGCGCGTAGGCGAGTGAAGACTCCGAACCCCAGCAACTCGGCGGTCCCATACGCCAGCAGGAAGGCAAGCCACGGAGGGAACAGCGTCGAGACCGCCGAGAGTCCCAGCATCGCCCCGTCACCCACCCGGGTCGGTCGCCACCCCGCCACACGACCCAGCCACACCCCGACCACGAAGGCTGCCCCGACCGCGAACACCAGAAGCAACAGTGTGAAGGGCAGAACCCCCGCCACCACCGAAAAGACATCTGCTCCGCCGAACGACGTTCCCAAATCCCCTCGGACAACTCCGGAGAGCCATCGGCCGAGCTGAACCCACCAAGATTGATCCAATCCCATCTCCGCGCGGATCAGTTCGACATCCTCGGCGCGCATCGACAGTCGGTACATCGTGGCAAAGTCGCCCGGAATCAAGACGACACTCAGACCGAACACCGCCGCCAGCAACACGAGGAGGAGAGCACCGGAGGCCGCGACCCGCACCCCGACGAACCGCAACCAGCTCATGCCGGATCACCGTAGCCCGACCTCCAGTGCCTTCTCGGTGACTCTCGGCGTGAGGGGGAGCGAGACTGCCAGCTGATCTGAGCCGGACCATCAGGCGACGGCGCCAAGTGGCCGCCTGTCCGGTTTTTCCGACCTCTATCTCCTTCCCCGGCCCGAGTTGGAGGGCTGGGTGGTCCCGGCCATATACTGCGCGGCCCCCTTCTAGTCGTTTCGGGAGAGAACACGCGATGACAAACACAGTCCTGTCAATCGCGCTCGTAGCCGGAGTGGCAGCACTGGGACTCGCCGTGTTCTACACGCGGGCGGTGCTGGCCACGCCTCAGGGCAACGAGCGCATGGTGGAGATCGCCGCCGCGATCCGTGAGGGCGCGATGGCCTTCATTCGCCGGGAGTACACGTGGGTGGCGGTCTTCGTGGCCGGCATGGCGGTGCTGATCTTCATCTTCCTCGAATGGGGCCGTCCGTGGGGGGCAGTGGCCTACGTGGCCGGTGCGGTGCTGTCCGCGGCCGCCGGATTCGTGGGCATGCGAATCGCCACCGCCGCCAACTCCCGCACGACCGAAGCGGCTCGCACCGGGGGCATCCCCGCCGCCCTCCCGATCGCCTTCCGGGGCGGTGCCGTCATGGGCTTCACCGTCGCCGGCTTCGGGCTGCTCGGCGTCGTTCTCGCCTACATCCTCTTCCACAACGTCCTCGAACTCGACGCGTGGGCCGACATCGTCACGGCCGTCGGGCTGGGCGGATCCTCGATCGCTCTCTTCGCCCGTGTCGGAGGCGGCATCTACACCAAGGCCGCAGACGTCGGCGCCGACCTCGTCGGCAAAGTCGAGGCCGGGATCCCGGAGGACGATCCTCGCAACCCGGCCGTGATCGCCGACAACGTGGGCGACAACGTCGGCGACGTCGCCGGCATGGGGGCAGACCTCTTCGAGTCCTACGTGGGGTCCCTCGTCGCTCCGATCGCTTTCGCGGCGATCGTCTTTTCGGGCAATCCGACCCTCCAGGTGGCAGCCGTCATGTTCCCGCTGGCGGTTGGGACAGCCGGGATGTTCGCCTCGATCGTCGGTTCCTTCCTGGTTCGAACCAAGGACGAGAGCCATCTCGCCGCCGCCCTCCATCGGGGGACGAACTTCGCCCTGATCGCAACCGCGCTGGCAGTGCTCGGCCTCGTCTACTGGGTCTTCGGCGACGCCGGGCTCGCCAACCCGATCGGACTGTGGTTCTCGGTCGTCGGCGGTCTGGTGGTCGGCTGGTTCGTCGGCAAGATCTCAGAGTGGTTCACCTCCGACGAGTACAAGACCGTCAAGGAGATCGCCCGTCAGAGCCAGACCGGGCCGGCCACCGTCATCATCACCGGCATCGCCGAAGGCATGCGGTCAGCGGCGTTCTCGGTGGGCGTGGTGGTGGTAGGAATCGCGGTGGCCTTCTTCTCGGGCGAGTGGGCCTTCGGCGACATCGCCGGTGGGGGGATCTACGGCGTCGCCGTGGCGGCCATCGGAGTGCTCGCCACTCTCGGAATCACGATCTCGGTGGACGCCTACGGCCCCATCGCCGACAACGCCGGTGGCATCGCCGAGATGGCCCACCTCCCCAAGGAGGTGCGGGAAGCGACCGATGCCCTCGACTCGCTCGGCAACACGACGGCCGCCGTCGCCAAAGGCTTTGCGATCGCCTCGGCCGCAGTCACCGCTTTGGCGCTGTTCGCCACATTCACCCAGGCGGTGGGCCTCGAGTCGATCAACCTGGTGAACGTCGAGACGGTGATCGGACTGTTCCTCGGCGCCGCCTTCCCGTTCCTGTTCGCGTCGATGACCATGAACGCCGTCGGCCGGTCGGCCGGGAAGATGATCGACGAAGTGCGGCGGCAGTTCCGGGAGATCCCTGGGCTCAAAGCCGGTGAGCCCGGCGCCCGGGCGGACTACGCCACCTGTGTCGACATCGCCACGGCAGCCGCACTACGCGAGATGGTGATCCCTGGGGCGGCCGCAGTGATACTGCCCCTTTTGATCGGCTTCTACGACGTGGAGATGCTCGGAGGCTTCCTCGCCGGAGCGCTCGTCACCGGGTTCCTCCTGGCCATCTTCATGGCCAACTCCGGAGGGGCCTGGGACAACGCCAAGAAATTCATCGAAGCCGGTGCCTACGGCGGTAAGGGCTCCGACG
Organism: Acidimicrobiia bacterium; assembly: GCA_035544575.1. Lineage (GTDB taxonomy): Bacteria > Actinomycetota > Acidimicrobiia > Spongiisociales > ZC4RG35 > DATHWB01. Next base: position 2,236 of record DATKEC010000095.1, on the reverse strand, counting down.
AGCACAAGGCAGCCGTCATCGGTGACACCGTCGGAGATCCTTTCAAGGACACTTCGGGACCTGCCATGAACATCCTGATCAAGGTGATGACCATCGTCTCGCTGATCTTCGCCAGCGCGTTCATCGCCTGAACAACGCTGAGCCGGAACCGGACGGCCCCCGGCGATTGTCGGGGGCCGTCGGCGTTCCGCTACCTTCGATGTCGATCATGACGGTCCGCATCACGCTTGTTCGCCACGCCCGCTCCGAAGCGAACGAAGCCGAGATCTGGCAGGGACAGGGCGACGCTCCGCTGTCGCAGCAGGGGCGCAGTCAGGCAGCCGCGCTCGGCAAGCGCCTGGCGGGTCGATCCTTCGATCTGGTCGTCTCTTCGGACCTCGCCCGTGCCCACGCCACCGCCCTCGCCGCCGGACACCCGGTCGAGACGGATCCGGTTTGGCGGGAGATCAACCTGGGTGACTGGGAGGGCCGCACCTTTGCCGAAGTGGCCGTCGAACACCCCGACCTGCTGGAGGCCATCCGGGGGGGTGAGGCCGTTCGATTCGGAGAGGTCGGAGAGTCGATCCAGGAGTTCGAAGACCGCGCCTTTGCAGCGTTGGACGCCCTCGTGGGTCGGGTGGGGTCGGGATCGGTGGCCGTGGTCACCCACGGCGGCATCATCGACGCCATCGCCGGACGTCTCATCGGCCGGACGAATCGCCGCACCTATCCGATCGTTGCCAATACCGCTCTCACCGAGGTCCGATACGAGGCGATCGGTGACCGCCAACCCCGATATCGGTTGCAGACTTTCAACGACGCCACCCACTTGGGTTGGGATGAGGGCTTCTTGGGGCGGATGCGCAGCGAAGGGCGGGCGGTGGTGGGCCTCGTCCGCCACGGTGTCACCCGCGCCAACCAGGAGCGGCGGATCCAGGGTCAGACGTGTTGGGGTCTCGACGACGTGGGACACGATCAGGCTCGGCGCTTCGCCCGGTCCTACGGCCGGGTGGATCGGATTTGGTCCTCACCCATCCAGCGAGCGATGGAGACGGCCTCGGCGCTGGCGCCGCCGACGGCCACGCCGGACGACGACCTCAAGGAGATGGGCTTCGGCAGCTGGGAAGGTGCCAACTACGACGACCTCCTCGCCAGCGGTGACGAGACGGCCCGGCGCATCTTCATCGATGGGGAGGATCTGCCCCGAGGGGGTGCCGAGAGCTTCGCCGATGTCGCAAAGCGAATGCGGGCATTCCTCGACCGGATCGACGGCGGGTCGACGGGGAGGCGGCTGGCGGTGTCCCACGGTGCGGCGATCAAGTCCGTGATCGCCGACATGCACGGGCGCGGTACCGACATCAACCGTGATCTCGCCGTCAGCCACAACACGGGCGTCACCCACATCGTCCTCACCGACCAGGGACCCTGGTTGGCCGACTGGTCGGTGGCCCCGCACCTCACTGATGACGAACGGGACGCCTGAAGGCCGAGCCCTTCCCCCGAGGGAGCGGCTTCGCCGGGCCCCTCTCTTCGCGTATCTCACCCTTCCTAGGATCACCGGGCTGTGAAACGCCGGACGTACATGGGCGCCACCCACGCGGTGCTGGTGGTGGTGCTGCCCCTCAGCTCGATCGCCCTCCTCGCAGCAGCTATGGATCCTTCGCAACTGCCCAAGTGGTGGATAGCGGTGTCCGCGGCGTTGGTGGGTTTGGTCACGGTCGCGTTCGAGGTCGCCAGAACGGGTCAGCTCACCCTTCCTGCGAAGGGTTTCCTGATCGTGAGCGGCCTGTTCGCCATTGCTCTGATCGCGTCCGTCGCGGTGTCAAACGAACAAGTTCGTGCGGTGATCGGGGGATACAGCCGATGGAACGGAGCCGCCGGCTATCTGGCGTATCTCACACTGGCCCTCCTGGCTGCGGCTTCGACGGTCACCGACGAGCGTCGTCGCAGGCTCGGGACCGTGATTCTCGCCACGGCGTCGATTGTCGCGACGTACGCGGTTCTCCAGCGGGTCGGGATCGACCCACTGCCTTGGAACAACGTGTACGCGCCGATCTCTCCATCGTTCCTTGGCAACCCCAACTTCGCTTCAGCTTTTCTTGGTATCCCGTTTCCTTTGATCGTCGCGCGCGCCCTCAGCGTGAGAACCACGCAGAAACGGTTCGGTCTCGGTGCGCTGGCTCTGCTGTTTCTCGCCGGGCTCTGGACGACCGGCTCGTGGATCGGACTGGTCTCGATGTCCGCCGGTCTTGCGGTG
>DATKEC010000094.1:0-2728 GCA_035544575.1 Acidimicrobiia bacterium | reverse complement strand
GAGCGAGGAGCAGCTTGGAGATGAGTCTCTTCCCCGCGGCATTCGGCACTCCCCGGCAGCGAGCACGTGTCAGTCGTAGGTGTCGGTCCAGGACGCGATGTCCACGCCGTGGTTGTCGGGCGAAGCGAGCGACCACCAGGCGGGAGCGTGCGAATCGTCGGCGAGTCTCCCTCCGGCGGCGAGCGCGGCGTCCACTCGCGCCCGAGCCGAGTCGGCCGGCACGAAGACGTCGAAGTGCGTCCGGCCTCTCGCCGGAGAGTCGCCGGTGATCGGGTTGAAGGCGAGCTGCGGCCCGCAGCGCAGCGGATCGACGGCATCCGTGTCGCCGAACGCCTCATAGCCCAGTGCGGCTGTGAAGAACGGTCGCACGTCGGCCTGGGAATGCTGGGCGACGTAGATGCCGATCGACTGCGCGAGCGAGGGATCGGGGGTCAACAGCAGCTCGGCGGCTGCTCGGGACACGGCCGCCGCGAACTCCACGGCGGGCGCCGGGATGCCATCTGGGCTGCGCCACGGGATGCGCACGACGACTCCCTCGGGACGCACGTCCACGTCGGGCAGAATGCCGAATTGCTCGGCGGCGGCGACGACCGGGCCGATGAGGTCTGCCGCGTGGGAGAGGGCGGTCGCGGTGAAGACGGCCTGCGGGCCTGTCCCTGTGACACGCCAGTCGGAGACGCCCCGCGCCTGGTGGAACTCGGCCGCGGAGATCCAGTCTGATCCGCTCGTTGACTCGCTCATCGGGACTCCTTCGAAAGCTGTCAGAGTCCCTAGCCAGTGACGAGCGAGGACCCCGCGAGTGCTGCACGGTACTCAGAGCTCTCGGCGCGCGGATGCCGTCGGCCATCTCGTTCCGGCTCCACGCCGTGACCCACCTGGCAAGATCTCTATCGGACAGGCCCGTCCACTCCCCTCCGTGTGACCGCGTAGGCAGGGGGGCTGAAACTCCCGTCCGACCGGCTCGTGGGGCAGACACGCCCACCTCGCTGGGGGGCTGCCGCTACCTTCTGTCGCTTCATCCTCGAGACGCTCTCCGATGGGGGTTCCACCTAATGGCCCCGGATGAGATTCCCGCAGGGTGGCCGAGGGACGCTCGGGCGTAGGATTCGGTCATGTCAATGGACGAGGCGTTCGCCGATCGCTACGACGAGTGGTACCCGGTGACCGAGGACATCCCGTTCTATGTCGATCTGGCGAAGCAAGCGTCGGGGCCGATCGTCGAGTTGGCCGTCGGCAACGGTCGTGTTGCGATCCCAGTGGCCCGCGCGACGGGGCAGACCGTGATCGGCATCGACACCTCTCCAGCAATGCTCGCCCAGGCAGTCGAGGCCGCCGAGGCGGGCGGGGTGAGCCTGGACCTGCGCCAAGAGGACATGCGTGCCTTCGAACTCGCCCAATCGGCCGCGTTGATCTACTGCCCCGCCCGAGCCCTGTTCCACCTACCGACGTGGAAAGATCGGCGGCGAACCTTCGAGCGAGTCACCGAGGCGCTCCAGCCAGGTGGCCGGTTCGCTTGGAACGTGTTTGCTTTCGACCACCGCATGGCTGCCGGGCTGGACGGTCAGCCACAGGATGAACCGGTGGCGCACACGCTCCGGTACGACGTAGCGGACAATCGAATCGATATCGTGCTCGACTCGGGTGAGAAGAACTCACTCTGGTGGGCGACCAAGAATGAGTGGCTCGGGCTGATCGACGTTGCCGGCCTCGAACTGGTGGACCTTTACGGATCGTTTGATCGAGAGCCCCTCGACAGTGAGAGCCGAGAGTATGTGTTCGTCACTCGACGCCCTTGAGCAGGTTCGCCTCTTTCGCCTCTGTGATGACATTCCCGCACGAACGACCGAGAGGGAGTCGAATCCAGGAGTCGACACCGCCCTGCAGCGGCACTGGCGTGATCGGCGTGTGCGATGTCAAGTCTCGGTACCTCCACGACACTCACCCGCGGGTTCAGCCGGGCATTGATCCGGTCGGATTTGCCTCCGGGGTTGGCGAGGATTGCTGACCGCCTGCTCAGACCTCTGAAGGGGCTCGTCCGGCTTCCCCACGCTGAGCAGCCGGCCCGATTAGCCTTGGCACATGGCCACGCGACCGGTCCTCGTCGGTGCCTGTGGAGTCATTCTTGTCCTGGCCATAGCAGGAGCCATCTTCGCGTCGCTGGGTGACGATCCTGAGGCCCTCCGCGTGATACATGAGTGGGTGGAGGCCCGTAACGACGGGGACATCGAAACCGTATTCAGGCTTCTGGCAGACGACGCCAGCGTCATCGAATTCTCGTTGAACATCCCCGAGCGCCGAGATGCATTTGCGGAATTCCTTCGAGTGCAGCAGGCGGCGGGGTGGGAGATATCGGACTCAAATTGCGTGGCCGAACAGGAAGTCGTGACCTGTCGGTATGAGCAGGGCGACCGCTTCCTTCGAGCGCTCAATTTCAGCCTGGCAGGAACGCATCGATACGGGGTCCACGAAGGCGTCATCACTTCGGTGGAGAGGGAGCATGACACAGGGTCGAGAAACGAGGTGTTCGGAGCCTGGACTCGCGTGCGGCTTTGGGTGGGGGAGCATCATCCCGACCTGGACGGAGTGATCTGGGTGAACCGTCGTGACATCGCTTACTCCACTGTGGAAGGGGTGGAGGCGCTGCTGACGGTATTCGACGACTATCTCGCCAGCCTTCCAGAGTCTGCATCATCCTGACAACCAATGTGACGCTGGGTGACATCGCGTG
>DATKEC010000093.1:0-56488 GCA_035544575.1 Acidimicrobiia bacterium | reverse complement strand
CAACCGCGGCCGGATTCATCGTGCGGCGGCTCCCCGGAACTGCGTCTTGTGCAACGTCGAATAGAGCCCTCCGTGAGCCAGAAGCTCATCGTGAGTGCCCGCCTCGACCAGGCGCCCCTCGTCGATGACGAGGATCCGGTCGGCACGCTGCACCGTCGACAGCCGGTGCGCGATCACGAGTGAGGTCCGGTCCACCATCAGCCGTTCGAGCGCGTCCTGGATCAGCGCCTCGGAACGAGTGTCGAGATGGCTCGTGGCTTCATCCAGTACGAGGATGCGAGGGTCCTTGAGGATCACGCGCGCTATCGCGATGCGCTGCTTCTCGCCACCGGACAGCCGATACCCCCGCTCGCCCACCACGGTCTCGAAGCCCTGATCGAGAGAGGCGACGAAGTCTCCGATGTTGGCTGCATGCGCGGCACGCTCCAGTTCTTCGAGGGACGCATGCGGCCGGGCGTACCTGAGGTTGGCTGCGATCGTGTCGTGGAACAGGTAGGTCTCCTGGGTGACGACACCGATGGCGTTAGCCAGGGATCCGAGCGTCACCTCTCGCACGTCGTGACCGTCGATCAGCACGCGACCCTGCGTCACGTCGTAGAGGCGCGGCAACAAATACGAGATGGTCGTCTTGCCTGCCCCCGAGGGCCCGACCAGCGCCACCAGCTGACCGGGCTCGACACGGAAAGTCAGATCCTCGATCGCCCACTCCCGCGTGGACGACATCGGCACAGGAGAGTCGTCGAACGTGCCTCCCCGACCCGACCGGCGCAGCCGCTTGACTGCCTCCAATCCTTCCGGCCCGTCGGACCGATAGGTGAAGTGCACATGATCGAACTCGACCTCGCCTCGCACGTCGCCCAGATCGACCGCGTCGGAGACCTGTGGGAGGTCGGTTGACAGGTCCAGGACTTCGAAGACCCGTTCGAAGCTGACCAGGGAGGTGGCGAACTCGACCCGGCTGTTCGAGATCGCGGACAGCGGCCCGTAGAGCTGAGCGAGCAGGCCTGCGAACATCACGAGGGTGCCGATGGTGACGCGCTCGGGATCGGTGATGACGAGGTAGCCGCCCACCCACCAGACAACGGCAGTCCCCACCGCGCTGACCAGGCCGAGACCCGCGAAGAACCAGCGGCCGATCATCGCCCTCCGAACGCCGAGATCGCGTACGGCGGCCGCCTCGTGCGCGAACTTCTCGGACTCGGTGGCACTTCGATTGAAGAGCTTGACGAGCAGCGCCCCGCTCACGTTGAACGTCTCCTGGAGGATGGCGGACATCCCGGCGTTGTGTTCCATCTGTCGCTCGGTGATGGAGCGCAGAACCCGCGCCACCTTGCGGGCGGGCAGGATGAACAACGGCAGCGCGGCGACCGCCAGGACCGTGAGCATCAGGTCGGCCTGGACCATGACGATGAGGATGAAGACGACCGAGACGATGTTCGACAGTATCGACACGAACGTGCCCGTGATCGCCTGCTGGGCACCAACCACGTCGTTGTTGAGCCGGGAGATCAGCTCGCCCGTCTTCGTCGCAGTGAAGAAGCGGAGCGACATGGACTGCAGGTGCTCGTACAGCTCCCGGCGGAGATCGAAGATGATCCCCTCGCCTGCTCGCGACGACCAGAAACGCTGCGCCAAGCCGATCGCCGAGTTGAGGAGGGGCACGGCGACCATTCCGGCTCCCAACAACGTGAGGAGTCTCAGGTCCCGTTGCGGGAGGGCGACGTCGACGAGTTCGCGGGTGATGATCGGGGGGATGACCGTGAACCCGGAGATGAAGATCACGGTGGCGAGGACGCCGATCAACGCCCGCCGGTAGGGACGCCCATAGGACCAGACACGCCGCAGCAACCGCCGGTCGATCGACGGGCGATCGGTTTCTTCGTCGTACTGGAGATAGCTGTACCAGCCACCGGAATGGAAGATCGGGTCTCCTGGAAAGGGCCGTGTGCGAGGTTACCTGTGGCTGGCTTCCTAGCTCACGGGGCGACCGCGCGGAGCTCCGGTTCAGACCGGGTCTCGGGAAGAAGCTGAACGTCCTCCGCAATCGGTCCGATCCACGCTTCCGAGCGCACCCCGACACCTTCCAACGGGAGATCGCCGCACGCCGGCAAGACCACCGCGCTCGCCGCAGCGAATACGAGGGCCGCCGCCCATTGGGCATTTGATTTCTTCATCGAGCCACCGGTTCTGGATTCTCTGGACACGTCGTAGCCTTTGGTTCCCGAATGATCCGACTCGTAAACGACTTCCACCCGGAAGCTCCGGGTCTCGACACCGCCGTCTCCCATGCGCTGCTTCGCGCGGTCGCCGCCGGGCGCATCAGCGAGACGTTCCGGATCCATCCCACGACACGCGTCCTGGCATTCGGTGGCCAGGACCGGTCCGCTCCCGGGTATGCCGCAGCGGTACGAGCCGCCCGCGACCGCGGGTACCTCCCGCTCGTGCGGCTGGCCGGGGGGAGGGCGGCGGTGTTTCACGAGGGGACCCTGGCGTTCTCCTGGGCGATCCCGGGCCCGGAGCCGCGAGCTGCGGTCACCGAGCGCTTCGAGACGATCAGCGCGCTGTTGGCGGGGGCATTCACCGATCTCGGCGTGGACGCCAGAGTCGGAGAGGTCCCGGGCGAGTACTGCCCGGGGTCCTACAGCGTGAGTATCGGCGGCATTGCCAAGGTGATGGGTGTGGGCCAGCGACTCGTGGGCGGGGCGGCCCATGTCGGCGGTGTCATCGTCGTCGACGGCGGACGCCGTATCGCCGAGGTGCTGGGACCCGTCTACGCGGCCCTCGGGCTGTCCTGGGATCCCAGGACATCGGGCGATCTGGCCGATGTGAACGAAGAGATCTCGCTGAACGCTGTCACTGACGCGGTGATCGCCCGGCTATCGACTCACGACACGATCGAACCCTCCTGGTTACCCGGCTGGCTCGTCGACGAGGGTCGCCAGCTCGTGGCCGAACACGTCGCGCCGGCGGCCTGAACGCCGTAACGTCGCCTCCGTGCAGCGCTACCTCGTCCTCAACGGTCCGAACCTCAACTTGCTGGGCACCCGTGATCCTGAGACCTACGGGTTCGCCACGCTCGATGACGTCGAGGGTGCCTGCCGACGCTGGGGTGCGGAGCTGGGAGTCGAGATCGACGCAGTCCAGACCAACCACGAGGGGGTGCTGATCGACACCCTCCACGAGGCGCGGCACACCCATCACGGTGTCATCTTCAACCCCGGCGCATATACCCACACGTCCTACGCCCTCGCGGACGCAGTGACGGCGATCGGAGTTCCCACTGTGGAGGTCCACATATCGAACGTCGAAGAGCGCGAACCGTGGCGGAGAAACTCGCTGATCCGTCCCGCGTGCGTGGCAACGGTCTACGGGCGCGGGATCGACGGATACCGCTGGGCAATGCGACATCTCTTCCATCGCCACGAGTGGCCCTTCGAAAGGGTGCGATACGCTGATCACGAAGACGGAGTCATGGACCTTCGACGTCCGAATGGTGACGATCCGCGGGTCGGCGTCGTCCTCGTCCACGGCGGGTTCTGGCGGCACATGTGGACCCGGGACATGATGGAAGGAATCGCCATCGACCTCGCCCGCCGCGGTTACCTCGTCGCCAATGTGGAGTACCGGAGGGTGGGCACCGGCGGAGGCTGGCCAGAATCCGTCGAGGACGTCGCCGCCGCCATCGAACACCTGATGGGAATCGAGTCGATCGCCAGACTCGCAGTGGTGGGCCACTCGGCCGGAGGGCACCTGGCGGTGATGGCCAGCACGCGCACGAGCGTGGGGTTCCTCCCGGTGGCGCTCGCCGGCGTGCTCGACCTCGAACAGGCGGTCGACGAGGACGTCGGGGCCGGGGCGGTGGGCGCCTTCCTCGACGACGCCGATCCTGCCGATGCGTCGCCAGTTCGAGTAGCTGCCGGCGTCGAGACCGTCGTCGTCCACGGTGCCGAAGACGATCGCGTTCCCATCAGCCAAAGCCGGGCATATGCCGCGGCCAACCCTCGGTGCGAACTGGTCGAACTCCCCGCCGTCGGCCACTTCGAGTTCCTCGAACGGTCCGACGCGGCCTGGCTGCGGGTGGCCACGCTCCTCTCCGAGCGGCTCAGACCCTGAAAGAGGGTGTGGATAACACCCCCGATTCGGTTTGCGGCCACTCTTGTCACCCGCATAGGCTCCGGAACCCGCGTCCCCACGCTGGCGGGCGACTTTCCGAGGGGCGGAGTTCACAAGAGTGCCTTTCGACAGAATGCGTATCGCACGTGTCGGTCTCGTGATCGGCTGGGTCCTGGTCTCGATGCTCGTCGTCGCGGGCTTTGCTGCGTTCTCCGCGAACGATGAGGTCGACGAAACCGCCGCGGCCGCCTCGCTCCTGAGCGCGGGCATCGGGCGGACGGCTGGGGCCGTCACTGCGCTCGCCTTCGCAGGTACCACCGAGGCCACGGCCCCGATCGCCGCGGCTCGCACGTTCGATCTCGATCCAACCGTGCAGGGCGCGGCGGCCTTCGGTCTGACCGCGCACGTCAACTCCGGGTCTGTCCCGTCCGACATCCGCGGCGGCGTCTATGTCCGCAGCGGGTACCTCTCCGAAACCGAGTTGCGGGCAATCGTGGCACGGCATTTCCGGGAGGCCGACGTCAACCGGGCGATCCGGGTGGCGTGGTGCGCCTCGTCGTTCAATCCGACGGCGATCAACCCGGCGACCGGCGCCTCCGGGCTGTTCCAGCACCTTCCCGATCATTGGGCGGAGCGCTCCACAGCCGCCGGCCTGCCGGAGTCGTCGATGTTCGATCCTGAAGCGAACGTGGCGGTGGCGGCGTGGATGCTCTACGACCTTCCCGGCGGTTGGAGCCACTGGGACTGCGCCCCGTGACGAAACGCCCCGTGACGGGCAAGTGGTTCGAGGAATTGACCCCCGGCCTCATGGTGGACCATGCCATCCGGCGCACCGTGACCGAATCCGACAATGTCTTCTTCTCGGCGGTGACGATGAATCCCGCCGCGCTGCACCTCGACTTCGAGTACGCCGCCCAGACCGAGTTCGGTCAACCGCTGGTCAACTCGATGTTCACGCTGGCGTTGGTGATCGGGCTGAGCATCCACCAGCTCACCTTCGGCACGACCGTCGCCAACCTGGGTTTCGAACAAGTCAGTTTTCCGTCCCCGGTGTTCCATGGGGACACGATCCGTGTCCAAACCGAGGTACTGGCGGCTCGCGGCTCCGAATCGCGACCGGATCAGGGGATCGTCAAACTCGAGCATCGCGGCTTCAAGCAAGGCGACGTCGAGGTGTGCCGGGCGGTGCGCAACGCGTTGATGCACAAGCGACCCGACTGAGCTGGTGCGAGGACAGCCCGCAGCCTCGTGTCAGCTGCCGGTGTCGGCTGCGGCCACCACCCGCCGAGCCTGGGCAACGAGCGGCCCGTCGATCATCCTGCCTTCGACCACGATGACTCCGGAGCCTCCACGCTCGGCGGCTTCGTACTCGGCGATGAGCGCCCGAGCCGCGGCCACCTCGTCAGCTGTCGGTGTGAAGGCCGCGTGGGCGAGCGCCACCTGATCGGGGTGGATGCAGAGCTTGCCGGCATACCCCAGTGATCGCGCTTCAGCCGCCTCGTGCATGAAGCGGTCCGCATCCCTGAATTCGACGACCACCTGATCGAGCACGGGTACCGACGCCAGGCGACCTGCCAACGCCACCTCGGAGCGAGCGTGCAGAACCTCGTTGTTCGTCCGGGTCCGCACTCCCCCCATGTCCGCGATGAAATCTTCGGCTCCGAAGTAGCCGGCCGTGACCACCGGGTGGGACAGGAGTGAGCGGGCGTCGGCGACTCCGGAGGCGGTTTCGAGGCCGGCGATGACGTCGAGATCCCTGCGGCCCGCCTGTTCGAGCGCCGCCGCCACGTGACCGAGTTGGGGGCGGCCGTCCACCATCGGCACAACGATCCCACGTGCGCCCGCCGGTATCGCCTGCGTGACGTCGTCGTCGAACCATGGCGTCCCGACCCCGTTGACCCGCACGAAGACCGAGACACCACTCGCTGCGAGTTCGCCGCCGAGCGTCCGGGCATTGGCGCGCCCCTCGGCCTTCAGTTGGGCCGGCGTGGCGTCCTCACAGTCGATCACGACGCCGTCCGCGCCCGGACGACCCAGCTTGGAGATCAGATCGGGCCGAACCGCCGGCGCAAAGAGCAAGCTGCGAAGTCGCATCAGCGCCGCATCATGTCACACCACGATCGAACGCTTCGCCACTTCTTCGAGCATCACCTCGGTGGCCCCACCGCCGATCGGCAGGAGCCTGGCGTCGCGGGCCATCCGTTCGATGGCCGACTCGCGCATGTACCCCGTTCCACCGTGGAATTGGACACAGTCGTACATCACCTCGTTGATCGCCTCGGCTCCAAAAGCCTTGACTCCCGACATCTCCTTGACGTTGTCATGACCCTGCTCTCCCAGCCAGGCGGCGTGGTACATCGATGCTCGCACGGCGTCCACCTTCGCCTGGTTCATGGCCATCCGTTGTCGGATCGCGCCCAGGTCGAACAGGGTCGCGCCAAAGGCCCGGCGGTCCTGGGTGTAGGCCAGTGTCATGTCGATGGCCACCTGGGCGGCGCCGACCCCCATCCCCACCAGCACCATCCGCTCGTTCTGGAAGTTCCTCATCGTCTCATAGAACCCCCGGTGCGGGGTCCCCAGCAGGTGGTCGTCGGAGATCCAGACGTCATCCAGGACCAGCTCGCCCGTGTCTGAGCACCGCCAGCCGTGCTTGTCCAACTTCTTGGACACCGAGAAGCCCTCGGTGTCCTTGGGAACGAGGAACATCGAGATCCCGTACCTCGTATCGGCTTCGGTCCGGGCAGCCAGGATGGTCAGGTCGCCGTAGACCGAGTTGGTGATGAAGGTCTTCGTGCCGTTGATCCGCCAGCCCGTACCGTCGCGGCGGGCAGTGGTGCGAATGCCGGCGACATCGGAGCCCGCGTCGGGCTCGCTCACACCGATCGAGAGAATCGTCTCTCCGGAAAGTACGCCGGGCATCCATCTCTCGAGTTGTTCGTCTGTGCCGGAGTTGGTCAGGTGGGGACCGGCCATGTCGGTGTGAACCAGGACCGTGGCGTCGAACCCGCCGAACGTCGATGCTCCCAGCGCCTCGCTGAACGCCGCAGAGGCCAGCGGTCCCAGTCCCAGGCCGCCCCATCGCTCGGGCACTCGTAGCCCGAACATCCCGAGTGCCCCCATCTTCATGAGGACTTCGCGAGGCACCCGTCCGGCTTCCTCCCAGGCGTCTCCGTGCGGGATCACCTCCTTCTGGACGAACTCGACGGTCTGGTCGTAGATCGCCTGCAACTCGTCGGTCATGTAGGCGTTGCGAGGCCTCATTCGGAGTCTCCGTTCTGTGTATCGAAAGTGATGAGTACTTGGCCGGAGGAGACGTTGTCGCCGGCGGCGACTCGGACCTCTGAGACCGTGGCCGGAAACTGGGCGGCAAGGGGGTGCAGCATCTTCATGGCTTCGAGGACGGCGAGCACCTGGCCAGGTTCGACTGCATCGCCGGCCGCGGCGCGTACTTCGGCCATCACCCCAGGGAAGGGCGCCGTCACTGCACCAGGAGGGCCATGACTCTGGCGCCCCCGCGGCGACCAACGCTGCGTCGTCGTCAGCACCGTGAAAGTGAAGCTCTGACCGGCTTCGACGACGACCACTCGACGATCGTCCTTGGAGACGGTGCCAGCCGGCTCCGCCGAACCACCTGCCGGCCCCTGTGCTCCGACCACGATGTCGTGGACGTCGACCCCCTCGAGATGGACGACGCGGGTCACGGCGTGCGGAGTGATGCGGAAAGCCCCGAGACGGTTCCAGACGCCGGCGGAGCGACTGATCTCGGCCTCCCTCGTCCACATCACGGCTGCTGCCGCCGCCGCTGCTTCCTCCGACGGGGGCGCGGGAAGCGCTGTCTCATCGAGGAACCGAGTTGTCACCCGGCCCTCCGCCACGGGTGCCTGGTCGATCAGCCAGCGGTGGAACCCCGTGTTCGTCCGGAGCCCGCCGATGACGAGCCGGTCGAGCGCGCGGGCCAACCCCCGCCGGGCGCTCTCGCGATCCGAGCCTCCAACGATGAGCTTGGCGATCATCGGGTCGTAATGGGGCGTGACCTCGCTGGCGACCTCGACTGCACTGTCCCACCGAACCCAGTCGGGCACCACCAGGTCGGTCACGGTGCCGACCTGCGGGGCGAATCCCTCCCAGGCGTCCTCGGCATTGATCCTCGCCTCGAAGGCGTGACCGGTGATCTCCACGTGGCTCAGGTCGATCCGCTCTCCGGCGGCGATTCGGATCTGGAGTTCGACGAGATCGCACCCTGTCACGTACTCGGTGACAGGATGCTCGACCTGGAGGCGAGTGTTCATCTCGAGGAAGAAGAAGGCACCTGTCTCGTCGTCGACGACGAATTCGACGGTGCCGACGGAGTCATAGCCGATCTGACGGGCGAGGGCAGTGGCCGCCTCCTGCATCCCATGGCGGCTGTCATCTCTCAGATTCGGTGCCGGTGCTTCTTCCAACAGTTTCTGGTACCTCCGCTGCACCGAGCACTCGCGCGTGCCGAGATGGAACACCGCACCGTGTTTGTCGCCCACCACCTGCACCTCGACGTGTCGTGGACGCGTGACGTATCGCTCGACGATGACCCGGTCGTCGCCAAAGGACCGACGAGCCTCCTCCATCGCTGCAGCCAGTTCCTCGGCGAAGAAATGCGTCGCCGACACGATCCGGATGCCCTTGCCGCCTCCGCCGGCCGAAGCCTTGACGAGAACGGGATACCCGATCCGCTCGGCCGCCCGAGCGAGGTCGGCGGGATCCTGACTGGCGTCGAAGCCCGGAACGACCGCCACCTGGGAGGCCAGGGCGAGCCGACGCGCCTCGATCTTCGAGCCCATGGCGTCGATCGACTCGGGGCGGGGGCCAATCCAGGTCATTCCGGCATCGATCACGGCGCGTGCGAAGGCGGCGTTCTCCGACAGGAACCCGTAGCCGGGGTGCACTGCGTCTGCACCGGATTCGAGCCCCACCGTCACGATCCGGTCGATCGAGAGATAGCTCGACGCAAGGTCAGCCGGACCGAGCCGCACCGCACGCGTCGCCTCGCGAGTGAACGGGGCGTGGGCGTCCGGGTCGGCATAGATCGCGACTGACTCGTGACTCATCGCGGAGACCGTCCGAATGATGCGGCGGGCGATTTCGCCTCGGTTGGCAACCAGGATGCGCATGGTCACATCCGGTACACGATGCCCGGTCCACCGGGTGGCTCGTCCTGACGCGCCGCGAGGGCCAGGCACAGGCCCAACACGTCGCGGGTGTCCACCGGGTCGATCAGGCCGTCGTCCCAGAGTCGGGAAGTGGCGTAGTACGGGTCAGACTGGGTCTCGTACTGGCTGGCGACCTCGCGCCGCAGCTCCGCGACATGTGTTGGTGTCGTGTCCTCTGAGTTCATCCCGGCCAGCCGTATGTCCACCAGTACCGTCTGGGCGGTGTCGGCTGACATCGTGGCGATACGCGAGTTCGGCCAGGCGAAGAGGAACCGCGGGTTGAAGCCGCGGCCACACATCCCGTAATTGCCCGCCCCGTAGGAGCCACCGATGAGCACCGTGTACTTGGGCACGGTGGCGTTCGCCACCGCGCTCACCATCTTCGCTCCATGTTTGGCGATTCCCGCCGCTTCGGAGTCGCGGCCCACCATGTACCCGGAGGTGTTCTGGAGAAAGAGGAGCGGGATCCGCCGCTGTTCGCACAGTTCGATGAAGTGAGTGGCCTTGAGCGCCGACTCGGAGAAGATGATGCCGTTGTTCGCGACGATGCCGACGAGGTGGCCCCAGATCCGTGCGAACCCGGTCACGATCGACTCGCCCCATTCCGGCTTGAACGGGGCAAAACGAGAGCCGTCGACGATCCTGGCGATGATTTCGGTCGAGTCGAAGGGGATCCGGTCGTCGGCAGAGATGATCCCGTAGATATCGGTCGGGTCGTAGCGGGGTGGTTCAGCCTCGGACCAGTCGATCCATCCCTGTCGGTCGACGATCCGGCGCTGAGCAGTCGTTTCACAGATCTCGCGCAGCCGCCCGTACGCTTCCTGCTCGGTGTCGGCCATGTAGTCGCTCACACCCGATACGTGGGTGTGGAGTTCCGCGCCGCCCAGGTCATCGGGCTCGATGATCTCGCCCAGTGCCGCCTTCACGATCGGTGGGCCACCGAGGAAGATGCGTCCGATTCCCTGGACCATGATGACTTCGTCGCTCAGGGCCGGCACATAGGCGCCTCCGGCGGTGCATCCGCCGAGTACCACGGACAACTGCGGAAGCCCCTGTGCGCTGAGACGTGCCTGTCGGTAGAAGCTGCCCCCGAAATGGTCCTTGTCCGGGAAGATCTCGTCCTGCAACGGCAGGAAAGCGCCACCGGAATCGACCAGATAGATGACGCCGAGGCGATTCTGTTCGGCGATGTCCTGGGCGCGCACATGCTTCTTTATCGCCACCGGAACCAACGAGCCGCCCTTCACCGTGGCGTCGTTGGCTATGAACACGTAGGGAACCCCATGCACCAGCCCGACACCGGTCACGATGCCCGCCCCCGGGACCTCGTCGTCGTACTGGCCGTATCCCGACAGCGTCGAAAGCTCGAGGAATGGTGTCCCGTCGTCGATGACCATGTCGATCCGATCCCGGACCATGAGCTTGCCGCGGGCGAGATGTCGCTCGATGCTGCGGGCGCGGTCCGCTCCCCCGGCGATCGCCCACTGCATCCGCTCTCGGAGCGCGGCCACCAGAGCTTCGTACACCTCACGGTTGTGCTGATACTGCGCCGAGCCGGCATCCACCAACGAGACGACGGGTCTCATGCGGCCGAAACTCCGTACCAGAACTGAGTGGCGATCACGTCGACGAGCTGGTCGAGGTTGCCGCGGGTGGGATCGAACCACGCCACCGCGAAGTTCATGGCGCCGAAGAGCACCAAGCGACTGATGCGTGGATCGATCTGGGCAGACATCTGGTCGTCCTGAACGAGTTCGTCGAAGAGTGCGACCCACCGTGCCTCGTACCGGTCCCGCGCCGGGATCACTGCCTCTTTGACACTTGCCGGCGCAATGTGGAAGGCGGACACGTGATTGGTCGTGTAGGGGCCGTGCTCGAAGAGAGCCGACATGTGGCCGTGGATGTGCGCGGAGACGCGAGTGGCGCCGTCGGGCCCCCGGGCGAGGTCCGCCGCCCGATCGAATGCCTCGTCCATCACCGCCAATCCCTGCTCGAGGATGTCGATGAGGAGGGCCTCCTTCGAGTCGAAGTGGTAGTAGATCGAGCCGGCCTTGATGCCGACCGCGGCCGCGATGTCTCGAAGCGAGGTTTGGGCGTACCCGTTGCGCAGGAACAGGTCGGCGGCTGCTTCGGTGATCCGGTCCCGACTGGTCTCGCGAGTGCCCGCATGGTTGATCGTGACCATCCCGATCGACGATATCTAACAAACGTTAGATAGACAAGCTGGAACGGGACCGGGGACGCCGCAGGTGTTCAGAACCCATACCATCGCGGTCGAGGAGGAACCTTGTGTCAGCCGAAGACGGGATCGGGCTCGACGAACTCACGTTGGCAGCGCGGAATCATGGCTTCCCGCTCGAGGCGCTCGAATGGGACGTCACGCCCATCGGGCTCCACTACCTGTTGATCCACTACGACGTCCCCAGGGTGGAAGCCACCGGGTGGCTGCTGACCATCGACGGCGCAGTGTCCGAATCCCGTTCGGTCACTCTCGCCGACCTGGGGCGCATGCCGCAACGAACGCACAGGGTCACGATGGAGTGCGCCGGCAACGGCAGAGCACGTCTCGACCCGCGCCCGATATCTCAGCCGTGGCTGGTGCACGCCGTCGGAACGGCGGAGTGGTCCGGCGTACCGCTGGCCGCGCTCTTGGAGCTGGCTCGACTCGACCCCGGTGCCGTGGAGATCCTGTTCACCGGACTCGACCGGGGTGTCGACGGCGGCGAGGAACAGGCCTACCAGCGCAGTCTCGCGGTCGAGGAGGCATTGATCGACGCCGTGCTGGTCGCCACGCACATGAACGGGGTGCCGCTCCCGCCTCAACACGGGGCACCGGCTCGTCTGGTGGTTCCGGGGTGGTACGGGATGACGAACGTGAAATGGCTGACGTCGATCACAGCGCTGACCGAGCCGTTCACGGGCTATCAGCAACGCCACGCCTATCGCTACCGGACGGACCCGGGGGAACCAGGACGACCGGTGACACGAATGCTGCCACGCAGCCTGATCCGTCCACCCGGGATACCCGACTTCATGAGCCGGCGGCGCTTCGTCGCCCCGGGAAGGCTGGCGGTCGCCGGGCGGGCGTGGTCCGGCTTCGCACGGATCGTTCGAGTGGAGCTGAGCGATGACGGAGGATTGACCTGGCACGACGCCGAGGTAGAACCACCAGTGGACTCCCACGCCTGGCAAGCGTGGCGCTGGGAATGGAACGCGGCGTCTGGTGCACATGTCCTCTGCAGTCGAGCCACCGACGAGACGGGTCGGACCCAACCAGTCGTACCGGAATGGAACGTGGGCGGCTACGAGGTCAACGCCGTGCACGCCGTAGCGGTCGAGGTGAGATGACGCTCACGGAAGGCACAGTCGTGCGGGATGGGACCGCCGTCGCCTACACCCTGTCGGTCTGAGCCGGTTCGACCGCGGGGATGGGCAACGCCCACTCTTCGCGTGCGAGGTCCAGAACAGCTGCCGCATACGGCGCGAAGCTCACTCCCGCCGGAACGTCGGTGGCGTCGACGCTCCACAGCATGAACGAGCCCGAAGGCGACGGACCCACCTCCAGCAACGAACCGTCCTCCGAGCGCCGCACCGTCCCATCGACGATCTGGCATTTCATGGAGGAGCGTGGGTGCGCGCCGTCGACAGGCACACCCATGCGCACGGCCCGCTGAGCATCTGCCGCGGCAGTGAGGGCAACTTCGAGCTCCCGGGCATCGAGGTCGAGATCTCCTTCCACCAGCGCCCGGACGAAAAAGCCCCCGTGCAGCCGAGGAATGGTGGCTGCCTGGATCCCGTATCCGACGCTGAAACGTGGATTCAGTTCCGTTGGGCGAAAGCCGTCACGAGTGGCGACACCGTCGATCGAGAACGGACCCCGGTGACCACTGCGATCTCGAATCACCTCGCCGACGACGCGAGCGGCCCGACGCATCTCTTCACGAAGCGCGGCAGGTGGATCCCAGGTGTTCGCCACGCCCGCGTACAGGAAGCCCGTTCGGTCCCTCCGGCGCAGAATCAACAGTTCGACGGGTCGGAGGGCTGCGACACCGCCGGGTGTCACCACCCCGTGGATCGAACACGGGATACCCTCGAGAAACGGCATCACCCGAACCCGGCGCGCCCGTCCCCTGAGAAAATCGACCGCATCATGGGCGACCGCCGCGTCGGGTACCCAGCGGGTGTACTCGCCGCCGCCGTGCCAACCCTCGGTGTTGTCGGCGGCCCAGACGGTGCCAAGCCGGCCGGCCATTCTCGCCGCGGCACGCGGAGCCTCTTCCAGGTCGACGACTTCATAGGGGCGATGGGCGAGACCGGCCGCATCCCAGATGGACAATGAGACGATCTTGTCCTCGAGGGACTCCCAGGCGGTCGGTCGGGTGCCATAGAGGTGTCGTCCGAGGAAGCGGTTTGGCGTCCCGAAGAACGGTCCCAAGACGCGGGCGTCGCCGTGAGGGTCGAATTCCTCGACCGCCTTGCGCACTTCCGGCGGCGGATCCTCCATCCGCTCTGCGAAGCGGCGGAACCCTTCCATCACAGTGCCGGGAGGCGACGGCATCCAGACAGTTTCAGCATGCGGCTGATCTCCGACGCCAGACTCGCCGGCGACGACGAGGAATTCCGAACCGCCCCACTTCTGCAACTGGTCGATCAGAGTCTGGGTGTTCGCAGAGACGCTGTTGACGATGATCCAGCGAGGGTGCGAAAAGAGCTCAGCCAGTCTGGATTCGACCCGTGCTGTGTCCATCCGTCGAGGGTACGACGGGCCATGGCTGTCAGCAGGGGGGTATCGCGCATCAGCGGAAGTCGCGAGCAGGAGCAGCAGTCACCTGCAACGGCGCGAAATGCCGGGCAACGAGGTTCGTCACCCCGTCGCGGTATTCGACCATTCCCTCGATGATCAGGGCGGCGTGACGGCGAGCGACATCACGCTGGGTCTCCCACACCGGCGGCATCACCACCACGTTCAGCAGACCTGTTTCGTCTTCGAGATTCAGAAAGATCACGCCGTTGGCGGTACTCGGCCGCTGTCGATGCGTCACCACACCGGCCACCCTGACCGTCCTGGTGTTCTTACACAAACCCAGCACCTCGCTGATCCTCGCACAGTCCGACAGCCGGTCTCGGACGAATTGGATCGGATGCGTGGTGGATGCTCCCACCGCCCACAGATCGGCCAGATGACGTTGCTGTTCATCCATCGGAGCGAGGGCAGGCGCCTCGACGCCGGGCGACAGCGCCAGTCTCTCCGGTCCGATCTCCGCCAAAGCGCCTGCCGACCACAGACCCTCGCGCCGCGACAACCCCACCGACGCCAACGCCCCGGCAGCCGCGAGACCTTCGAGGGCATCGAGCGGCAGACCGGTGCGGTGTGCCAGGTCGGCTGCGTCGGTGAACTCGCCTCCCAGGCTCCGCGCCGCTTCGATTCTGCTGATCTCAGACTCACCCAGGTTCCTTACGTACCGCAGGCCCATACGGACGGCGACTGCGGGACGCACAGGATCATCCGACGTTCCCCTCCCCCGCCGCCACGATCCCCCCAGGTACTCGACCACTTCGTCGGGGTCGGCGTCGGCCACCTCGATGGTGCAGTCGTGCCACGAGACGTTGACATCCGGTTCGAAAACGATCACGCCGTGCCGTTGGGCGTCCTGGACGAGCGTGTTCGGGTTGTAGAACCCCATCGGTTGCGCGTTCAGCAATCCCGCCAGGAACTCGGTGGGATAGTGATGACGCAGCCACGCCGACATGTAGACGATGTAGGCGAAGCTCACCGAGTGCGACTCGGGAAACCCGAAACTCGAGAACCCCTGCAGCTTCTCCCAGATCTCATCTGCGGCCGGGCCGGTGATCGCCTTGGACGCCATCCCCGAGTACACCTCGTCGCGCAATGCCTCCATCGCCTCCTCGGATCGCTTCGAACTCATCGCCTGTCGCAATCGGTCCGATTGTCCGCCGTTGAAGCCCGCACAGATCCTCGCCATCTCCATCAACTGTTCCTGGAACACGGGGACACCGAGGGTCTTCTCCAGGATCGGCTTCGTCGACGGATGGGGGTAGCGGACCGGCTCCTCCCCGTTCCGCCGTCGAAGATACGGATGGACCGACGCCCCCTGGATCGGTCCGGGACGAATCAGGGCGACCTCCACGGCCAGGTCATAGAAGGTCTTCGGTTTCATTCGGGGCAACGTGGCCATCTGCGCCCTGGACTCCACTTGGAACAGACCGACCGTGTCCGCTGCAGTCAGCTGGCGATAGATGGCCGGCTCCTGGGGAATCGTCGCCAAGTCGACGCTCACACCGTGGGTCTCTGCGATGAGATCGGTGGCCAGGTGCAATGCGTTGAGCATCCCCAGACCGAGCAGGTCGAACTTCACGATGCCGATCGCCGCACAGTCGTCCTTGTCCCACTGCAGAACGGTTCTGGCCTCCATGCGACCCCATTCGAGGGGAACGACCTGATGCAACGGTCGGTCAGCGATGACCATCCCGCCCGAATGGATGCCGAGATGACGGGGAAATCCATCGAGGCGACGACACACCTCGTAGATGAAATCGGCGGTGATCCCATGTGGCAATGGAGCCTCGGCCCTCAGCCTGGACGGGTTCCGGCTGTCGACGTACTTGGAGAGGCCGTCCACTTGGGCCTGAGTCATACCGAAGACCTTGCCGACGTCTCGCAGCACCGATCGGGCACGATATGTGACCACATTTGCCACCATCGCCGCCCTCTCCCGACCGTATCGGCGGTAGCAGTACTGGATCACCTCCTCGCGTCGGTCTGCCTCGAGATCCAGATCGATGTCCGGGGGGCGGCCACGCTCCTCGGACAAGAACCGCTCGAATGGCAGCTGGAGCCGGATCGGATCCACCCTGGTGAGACCCAGACAGCGGCACACCGCAGAGTCCGCTCCCGAGCCGCGAATCTGACAGAAGATGTCCTGGCCGCGGGCGAAGTCGACCAGGTCCTTGACCACGAGGAAGTACCCGGCAAACCCGAGACGTCCGATGATCCCCAACTCGTGTTCCAGTCGCGACCGAGCAGCCGGATCGACCCCGTCTGCGCCGTTGCCCGGATACACCTGACGTGCCCCCTCCAACGTGAGGTGACGGAGGAACTCCATCTCGTCGCGGAAGTGACCGGGCATCGGGAAGGGAGGAAGTTGAGGGCCCACCAAACGAAGGTCGAACGCCAGGCTCTCGCCGAGATCAGCCGCCCGTTCGACCACTCCCGGATAGCGAAGGAACCGTTCTGCCATCTCATCGGGTGATTTGAGAAACCGCTCGTCAGTCCCCGGTCGATACCCATCCGAGGCCACCAGAGCGCGACGTCCGGCGATGGCGGCGAGGACATCTGCCAGGTATCCGTCGCTCTGGACAGCGTGATGCACTTGATTGGTGGCGAGGGTCGGCACGCCGAGCCGCGCACCGATCTCCCACAGCAGATCGTTTCGTTCGTCATCGCCGGGGACGCCGTGGTGCCACAACTCGAGATGGAGACGGTCACCGAACAGATCTGCCAACTTGCTCGTTTCCCGTAGTGCGGTGTCGATGTCGTTGGCGGCCGCCGCCCGCGGAACCGCCCCCTGCCAGCACCCCGTCAATGCATGGATGCCGGGATGGGATCCGGCTTCGGCCAGATCCGGCCACGTGTAGACGGCCCGGTCCTTCTCGCCACGGAACTGGGCGCGAGTCACCAGCCGGGACAGCACGGTGTATGCGCCGGGAGAACCGGCCAGGAGAACCAGGTGCGCGGTCGACTTGTCGTCGGAAGGCTTGGTTCCGTGATGGCTGACGGACCGACCCCGCCGTCGAATCGGTTCGGCGCGTTCGATCCGTCTGCTGTCCCAGGCTTCTGCCCCACTGATCGGATCATCGTCGTCGCGGTGCGGACCAAGCCCGATCTCGGTCCCGTAGACGACCGGCATCGCCAGGTGCCGCGCCGCTTCCATCACCTTCACCGCACCGTAGAAGCCGTCATGGTCGGTCACGCCCAACGCGCCATAACCCAACTCGGAGGCTCGCGCCACGAGTTCGGCCGGGTGGGCGGCACCGTCGAGAAACGAGAAGTTCGTGTGACAGTGCAGTTCGGCATAGCGAGCTGTCATTCCACTCGACCATATCACCTGCATCGAACGTCTGTTCGATCTCATCCTGACGAGACACGGGCTTCTACGCTCGGCGGGATGCGAGTCGTTGTCGTCGGAGCCGGCGTCTCTGGTCTGACGTGTGCCAGGGAACTGCGCCAGGCTGGTGCCGCCGTCACCGTCGTCGAAGCCCGGGATCGAGTCGGGGGACGGATCTGGACGGGTGAAATCGCCGGGTCTGCGGTGGATCTCGGCGGGGCATGGATCCATGGCCCGCTCGCCAACCCACTCGCCGAATACTGCCGCGAGGTCGGCTTGCGCTGGGCGAGCGACGGCGCCTGGGGATCGCGGATGCAGGTCCACACCGAGGACGGTTCGCTGCTGTCACACACCGCCACCACCTCCGTCGTCACCGCGTGGAGCGACTTCGACCCGGCCGAAGCGGTTGCTGCCCTGGGCGCCGGTGTCACCTTCGCCGACGCCATCGAGTGGTACATCGCCGACCGCACCCTCGCCGGTGAGCCTGCCGAGGCGGTGCGATTCAGCCTGTCGTGGTTGGAGGCCGGGCTGAACATCGGCTCGCACCCGAACTCGATCTCGGCCACCGGGGCGGCGGCGTATCAGCTGCATGCCGGAGGCAACGTGGTCCTCGACGGCGGGTATCGCGCGCTCATCGACCACCTTGCCGAGGATCTCGAGATCTCCCTGGAGGAGCCCGTCCTGGCTGTCGAGCACGGCCCGGCGGGAGCGATCGTCTCCACGTCGCGACGATCCATCCGGGCCGACCACGTGGTGGTGACGGTTCCGATCGGCGTGCTCCAACGGCGCCTGATCGTCTTCGACCCCCCGCTTCCCGCGCGGATCGAGCGGTCGATCGCCAACCTCGAACTGTCGACCGTCGAAAAGGTCGTCATCCGCTACCGGGAACGATGGTGGCCCGAAGACATCCGACGTCTGGTGCACATCACCGACGCCCACCGGTTCCCGGCGTGGATGGATCTCAGCGCCCACGTGGCCGCTCCCACGCTCGTTGGGCTCTTCAATCCCGCCTTGGCGCCGATGCCGGATGACCAGGGTTCCAGATTCGAGCTCGCAATCGAATCGATCACCACGATGCTGGGCAAGGGCCCCAAACCGATCGGGGCGATGGTCACAGACTGGCGAAATGACCCCTACGCCGCAGGGGCGTACAGCTACATCCCCGCCGGCGCACAGGCGTCGGACATGAGCTCGTTCGGGCACGTCGACGGTGCGCTGGTGTTCGCGGGCGAACACACCGTCGTCGAGTACCACGGCACTGTCCACGCAGCATTCGTCTCCGGCCGCAGAGCTGCCGAGCGCCTGATCGGCGCGTGAGACCGACCCGCTACGCTCGACTTCATGTCCCAGATCACCAAGACCGTCAGGCTGTCAGGAAGCTCAACCCGCGGCATCGAAGACGCGGTGCGGACGGTCCTGGCGCGAGCGGCGACCACGATCGACGAGATCACGAAATTCGAGGTCGTCGAAGTGTGGGGTGCGGTTGACGACTCCGGCGTACCCACCGAGTTCTCCGTCACCCTCGACATCACGTTCACGGTGAAGGAATCGGTCCACGGTTGAGCCGGAGACTTCCAGACATCACCGACCTCGGACATGGGATCGGAGTGATCCCGCTTCCGCTCCCCTTCGACAGCCCATCATGGGTCAATGCCTACGTCATCAGCGGCCCGGCCGGCAGCACACTGATCGATTGCGGCGTGGATTGGGAGCCGGGGCTGACACGCCTCCTGGACGGACTCGCCGTCCTCGAGATCGAGCCGTCGTCGATCCACACCCTGATCGTCTCGCACCTCCACCCCGATCATGTGGGAATGGCGCCCAAAGTGGTGGCGATGACCGGAGCGCGTCTCACGATGCACATCAGCGCGATCGAACACCACCTCACCTACAACGACACACCGGGCGCTCAACGGTGGCTCGAGGGTTTCGGCAGGCGCCACGGCGTTCCGACCGACCTTCTCGGAGCGTTCGCCGCTCTCGAACGGGCAGCGTGGATGCCGCTGATCGGTCCGCCCGACGTGGTGGTCGCCGGAGGAGACCGCATCGATCTCGGTGAGGGCAGGGCACTCGAGGTTCTTCACACCCCGGGCCACGAGCACAGTCACATCTGCCTCGTGGACTCGAAGACCGGCATCCTCTTCTCGGGAGACCACATCCTCCCGCGAATCACTCCG
The DNA here is from genome assembly GCA_035544575.1 of Acidimicrobiia bacterium. Lineage (GTDB taxonomy): Bacteria > Actinomycetota > Acidimicrobiia > Spongiisociales > ZC4RG35 > DATHWB01. Next base: position 36,886 of record DATKEC010000093.1, on the reverse strand, counting down.
GTGATCATGTGGGATCAGACCGGAATCGACGTCCTCGGTCAGTACCTCGAATCGGTTCAGCGGCTCACCGGGGATCGCTACGGTCTGACCTATCCGGCGCACGGATCCATCGTCGAGCGTGGGTCCCAAAGGGCCGAACAGATCCAGTTGCATCATGCGCGCCGTCTCGATGGCATGGTCGACGTCGTCCGGCTCGGGCCGACGACCGCATGGGGTGTGATGCTCGAATCCTTCCGCCCCCATCTCAACGCTCTCGAACAGCGGCTCGCCTTGCGCGAGACCGTGTCGCACCTCGAGCACCTGCGCACCAGGGAGCAACTGACCTCCTTCGACGAAGACGTCAGGTATTACCGCCGGGCCTGACCGCCCCATCCTCGGTGTCCTCCCACAGCGCCTGCATGCCAGGCTCGGTGGCGAGCAGATGCCGCAACGTGTCTTCGGCGACGATGCGTCCCTCCTCCATCAGGATGACGCGATCGGCACGCTGGAGCACCGGGCGGCGGTGGCTCACGACCAGACATGACACGTCACGCCGGGCGAACAAGCCATCCCACAGACTCGCCTCGGTCTCGACGTCGAGCGCGGACGAGATGTCGTCGAACACGAGCAACTCGGCGCCCGTGGCGAACGCGCGTGCTGCCGCCGACCGTTGGACCTGACCCCCGGACAGCTTGACCCCGCGGGCGCCGACCGCCGTCTCCAGGCCGCGCTCGAGATTGGCGACGTCCGGATCCAGGATGGCCAGTTCGACGGCATCACGCATCATCTGGTGGGTGACGTGGCTGCCCAGCCCGATGTTGGCCGCCAGCGATTCACTGAACAGCCGCGGGACTTGAGCGGTGTACGCCGTGCGGGGCGGCACCAGGAACGAAGCGGGATCGTCGACGACGTCGCCATTCCACCTGACCTGACCCTCGGCGGGGATCAAGCCCAGAAGCGCCCTCACCAGGGTGGTCTTGCCCGATCCGATCTTGCCCGTGATGACCACGAATTCGCCACGATGGATCGAAAAGGACACGGCAGACAGGCCGGCACCCGTCGACGGATAGCGGAAGCCCAGGTTCTCGACTTGGAGGGAACGAAAGGAGTCGCCGGGCGGCGGCGGCGTCGGTTCGACCACGTCGCCGCGCAGCGGAACCCGCGTGCGGTCGAGGATCGCGAGATCGGGGGCGTCGACTGTGAGGCGGCGGATCCGCTCGTAGGCGACTCCAGTGCGGCGGTGCTGAGCGACGATGTCGCCGGCGAAGGCCATGTAGCTGGTCAGGCGCGGCAGGTATGTCAAGAAGACCGCCAGCTCACCCACCGTGAAGGTCCCTTCCAGAATGTCCGAAGCAGCGACGAGAAGCACGATGGCGATTGCGATGGTGGCCATGTTGGAGTTGATCGACCGCAACAGTTCGGTGAGGAACGTGTCGCGCAGCGCTGCTCTGCGACGGACGTCGTTCAGCTCGTCGAAGCGGGCGAGCACCGGCTCGGTGGCATCGGCGAGTTTGACGGCCTGAACACCTCCGAAGAGCTCGCCGACGAAGCCCGTGACGTCTTCGGTGGCCACCCGCATGATCCGACGACGCTTGCGGATCTGAGGACTCAGGGACTGGGTCAGCCCCAGAGTCAGCAACAGCGGAACGAGGACGAACACGGTGAGCCCCGCATCGATGGTCAACATGACCGCTACCGCCCCGATGGCATATGTCAGCACGCCACCGAGATCCACCCAGTTCTCCATGTACTCCAACATGTCGTCCACGTCGTCGCGGAAGGTGCTGACGGCCTCGCTGGGCGACACCGGAATGCTGCGCGAACGAGGCGCCGTGACCAGCCAGGCCAGCATGTTGCGGCGCAGCTGCAACGAGCTCTCGTTCCAGTGGTCGATCCAGTACAGGTCGCCCAGCCAGAAGACGACCTGACGGGTGTAGACGATCGCGATGAACACCAGCACCACCGACCACACCCCCTCGCCGAACGCCTCTGAGTCGGTGAGCCTGTCGAAGACCGAACCGATGGCGACGCCGAGAGCGACCGGGGCGCCGTGGATGAGCGTCCAGAGAAACGCCGACGCGAAGAAGCGACCGGGCCGATAGCGAATCATCTCCCATCCGACCCGGAAGGTGGAGAAGTCCGTCACTGGAGATCACTGCCCGCCCCGGCGGCGACGAGGCGTGCGTATCGACTCTGCGGGTCCGAGCCGAGCGTCGCTCGCGCGCCATGCTCGACGATCCGGCCGGAATCGATGACCATGATGGCGTCAACCGAACGCACCGTCTCCAGACGATGGGCCACGATGACCGCCGTCCGGCCCGCGAAGAGCCGCTCGGTGGCGAGGCCGATGAGAGACTCCGTGCTTGGGTCCAACCGGGAAGACGGTTCGTCGAGTATCACCACCCGCGGGTCCTGGAGAAACACCCGCGCGAACGCCAGAAGCTGACTCTCGCCGGCCGACAGACCGTCGCCTCCGGCCCCCAGGCGCGTGTCGAGCCCGATCTGTCTCATCCAGTCACCGAGACCGACGGCGTCGAGGGACGCCAGGATGTCCGTCGGACCCAACTCGGGGCGAAAGAACGTCAGGTTGTCCTGGACGGTCGCCTGGAACAGCTGTACGTCCTGGGTGACGACACCCACCAGTCGCCGTATCGCATGCGGATCGAGGTCTGCCAGGTCGACTCCGCCGATCCTCACCGTTCCCGCGGTAGGGTCGTACAGCCGGGCGAGAAGACGGGTGATCGTCGTCTTGCCGCCGCCGGTCCGCCCCAGCAATCCCAGCGATGTCCCCGACGGAATCTCGAAATCGACGTGATCGAGGACGACTCTGTCGTCGTAGGCGAAAGAGACGTCCTCGAAACGAACCGTGGCGTCATCGGTCCCGACGAGGGTTCCGGTCTCGTCGAGCCGGGAAGCACGCGCCCGCAATGCATCGATGCGAAGGATGCCGCCGGCCGCTTTCTGGAGTTCCTGGAACTCCTGGGCGACCTGTTCGATGGGGGTCCGGACGAGGGCGACGTACTGGATGATGAGATAGGCAGTCCCGACACTGATCTCTCCCCGAAGGACCAGCCACGCACCGACAGCCAACGCCAACACGTCCCCCGTCCAGAAGGCGGTCGTGGAGGCCACCCAGAAGACGGTGCGCTTGCGCCAGGCGCGCCGGGTCCGCACGAAGAAGTCCCGCATCACATCCACGAACGCGAACATGGTGTACAGGCCGGCCCCGTTGGCACGGATGTCGTCGAGACCGTCGAGACGCTCCTCGATGAAGCCATACAGCTGGGCGGAGGTGGCTCTCTCCTCCTCCGACGCCTTCTCAGCCATGTGTCGCATTCCCAACAGGAGGAACAGCACGCCGGTGACGTAGACCGCCATTGCCGCGCCCAGACGCCAGTCCTCGCCCATCGAGACGACGACCACTCCGATGAGCAGGAGACCGCTGCCGAGCAGCCGGACCACGAAGCGCGAGATGAAGTTGGACACCGCGGTGACATCGCCGTCGATTCGTTCGATCATCTCGCCGGGTGTGGTGCCGTTGTGATAACCCATGTCGAGTCCCAGCGCGTGACGGGCGAGGTCGATCCGCAGCTGGTTGGTGGCGCGCCAGCCGACGTCAGCCCCGAGGTAGGTGGAGAGGGCGGAGAATCCCTGCTGGAACACCCCCACCACGAGATACGCCACGCCCGCCGAGATGAGCACCGACAGGGGTGACACTGCGAGCGCCGAGTCGATGAAGCGCTGGAGGATCAGCGGCACGACGACCTGGAGACCCGTGGCGGCGAGCAGCACGAGCGCGAGACCACCCACCCGCGCCCGCAATGGCAGCAGATAGGTCGTCAGCGTGGAACGGTATGCGGGCGCGGTCAGTGCGAGCCTCGATTCGGAGCGCCTGACGCTAGAGCGCCGGATACCAACGACGCATCGAAATTTCTTGGGGGGACTACATGCTGCGGCGGTACTGGCCGCCAACGTGATAGAGGGCGTGCGACATCTGGCCGAGAGTGGCCACTTTGGCCGCCTCCATGAGGGCGTCGAAGAGGTTCTCGCCCCTGATCGCCGTCTCCTGGAGAGTGCGGAGTGCCTGGGGGGCTCGGTCGGCGTTGCGGGCTTGGAAGGCGGCGACGTTCGAGATCTGGCGGTTCTTGGCTTCGTCATCGGCGCGGACGACGTGGTCGGGGATCACGAAGGGCGATCCGTCATCACCCAGGAAGGTGTTGACGCCGACGATGGGGAGGTCGCCGGATTCTTTGAGCCGCTCGTAGTAGAGGGATTCCTCCTGGATGCGCATCCGCTGGTATTGGCGTTCCATGGCGCCGAGGACGCCGCCGCGGTCGTTGAGACGTTCGAATTCGAGATACACGGCCTCTTCGACCAGATCGGTGAGTTCTTCGATGATGAAGCTGCCCTGGAGCGGGTTCTCGTTCTTGTTGAGACCCAGCTCGCGGTTGATGATCAGCTGGATCGCCATGGCCCGACGGACCGACTCCTGGGTGGGGGTGGTGATGGCTTCGTCGTAGGCATTGGTGTGGAGGCTGTTGGTGTTGTCGTAGATGGCATAGAGTGCCTGGAGGGTGGTGCGGATGTCGTTGAACCCGATCTCCTGGGCGTGGAGTGACCGGCCGGAGGTCTGGATGTGGTACTTGAGCATCTGGGAGCGTTCGTTCCCCCCGTAGAGATTGCGCATCGCCCGGGCCCAGATGCGGCGGGCGACACGTCCGATCACGGCGTACTCGGCGTCGATCCCGTTGGAGAAGAAGAAAGACAGGTTGGGGCCGAAGTCGTCGATGTCCATCCCCCTGGCCCGGTAGTACTCGACGAATGTGAATCCGTTGGCGAGTGTGAACGCCAGTTGGGTGATCGGGTTGGCTCCGGCTTCGGCCATGTGATACCCGGAGATCGAGACCGAATAGAAGTTGCGGACCTGATGGTCGATGAACCACTGCTGGATGTCTCCCATCATCCGCAGGGCGAACTCGGTGGAGAAGATGCAGGTGTTCTGCGCCTGGTCTTCTTTGAGGATGTCGGCTTGGACGGTGCCCCGCACCACTCGGAGGGTTTCGTCCTTGATCCGGGCATACGTTTCGGCGTCGAGGACCCGATCACCGGTGGTGCCCAGGAGCATGAGGCCGAGCCCGTCATGGCCGGTGGGAAGGGAACCGTGATAGGTGGGAGGGTTCTCCCCCAGCACCTCGGCCACCCGGTCGTGCATGCCAACCGCGCGAATGTGCTTTTCACACTCTTGATCGACCGCCGTGTTCAAGAAGAACGCAAGGATCATCGGAGCCGGACCGTTGATCGTCATCGACACCGACGTGGTCGAATCGGTGAGGTTGAACCCCGAATACAGCTTCTTGGCGTCGTCCAGCGTGGCGATCGACACTCCCGAGTTGCCGACCTTGCCGTAGATGTCAGGACGTTCCGCCGGATCCTCCCCGTACAACGTGACCGAATCGAACGCAGTCGACAATCGCTTGGCCGCCATCCCCGCCGCCACATAGTGAAATCGCTGGTTGGTCTGCTCGGGCGGGCCCTCCCCGGCAAACATGCGGGTGGGGTCCTCCGCCGTTCGTTTCAGCGGATAGATCCCGGCGGTGAAGGGGTAGGAGCCTGGCAAGTTCTCCCGCCGGGCCCACCGGACCCGGTCTGGCCATCCGGCGAACCTGGGAACGGCGATCTTCGGAATCGGCGTGTGGGACAACGACTCGGAGGTGAGCGGCACGCGGATCTCGCTGCCCCGCACCTCGTAGATCAACTCGTCACCGGAGTAGCGCTCGACCATTCGATCCCAGCCATCGATCACCGCGCGGGTCTCTGCATCGAGAGCCGACTCCCGGTCGGCTATCTCGGAAGCGAAGTCGGTCCCGGTCATCTCCGCGGAGGCCGACAACGCCTGGATCTCGCCGGCGGTGCGGGCCTGGGCCGCGATCGTTTCGTCCTCGGCCCTGGCTGCCTCGGCGATCTCGGCGAGATACCGCGAGCGGGCCGACGGAACCACGACATGTCGATCCCGCGGATCGGTGGGGAGGTCGAGGTCGGACTCGAAGCCCACCGAGGTCATCACCGCCCGGTAGAACCGGTTCGTCCCCGGATCACCGAACTCGGAGGCCACCGTGGCATACACCGGGATCGCGGTGTCGTCGGCGTCAAACAGCTGCCGGTTGCGGCGATACTGCTTCTTCACATCCCGAACCGCGTCCTCCGCCCCCGGCTTGTCTGCCTTGTTCACCACCACCAGATCGGCAAAATCCAACATGTCGATCTTCTCGAGCTGGGTCGCCGCCCCGTACTCCGGTGTCATCGCGTACACCGACACATCGGCATGGTCGGTGATCTCGGTGTCCGACTGGCCGATTCCCGACGTCTCGCAAATCACCAGGTCGAACCCGGCCGCTTTGAACACCACAATCGCATCCGAGACGGCCTGGGACAGCGCCCGGTGCGCCTGCCGAGTGGCCATCGAACGCATGAAACCCCGCGGATGGGGCAACGCATTCATCCGGATCCGATCCCCCAACAATGCCCCACCCGAACGACGACGAGTCGGATCCACCGACAACACCGCCACCGTCGAGTCCTCGAAATCCGCCAGGAACCGCCGCACCAGCTCATCGGTCAGCGACGACTTGCCCGAACCCCCCGTCCCCGTGATCCCCAACACCCGACCCGGTGCTCCACCGGCCCGATCCCGCAACGCCTCGAAGACATCCGCGTACTTCTCCGGGTGATTCTCCGCTGCCGAGAGCAACGACGCGATCGTCCTCGTCGATCCCGTCCCCATCCCATCGACATCCACATCCCCCAGCTCCCCGGATGCCACGTCAGAGGCGCGCAACATCTCATCGATCATCCCCTGCAACCCGAGCAGGCGACCATCGTCGGGCGAAAAGATCCGCGCCACCCCCTCAGCTGCCAACACCGCCGCCTCGTCGGGGAGGATCGTCCCCCCGCCACCACCGAACACTCGCACGTCGGACCGACCCGACTCGTCCAACAGCTCCCGCAGGTAACGGAAGTACTCCATGTGACCGCCCTGATACGAGGTCACCGCCACCGCCTGAGCATCCTCCTCGACCACGGCGGCCGCGACCTCGGCGACGCTCCGATTGTGACCCAGGTGGATCACCTCCGCCCCGGACGCCTGCAGGATCCGCCGGAAGATGTTGATCGACGCATCGTGGCCGTCGAAGAGGTTCGTCGCGGTCACGAAACGCACCGGATTCACGGGCTCGTACGCGTCCATCCGGTCATCGTATCGGTCAGAACGCCTCTTGCGGACCGGCACAGGCCTGCCAAACTCAAGCGACGGGAAAACACGGCGGTTTGAGAGAGCCGACCGGTGCAGACCGAACACGGAGAAGACCGGAGAAAAGGACCACGGAGGCTGTGACCATGCGGGCGGGGTACACGAGCATCGTGTCAGGGTTGACATCGTGAAGAACTTCAAGGGCCAGCTCGTATCACATGAGACCGGCAGCGGTTATGTGGCAACGATCGCCGTCGACGATGACCTCGTACGGATCTGGAACGAACACAAGCGGGTCGGGGCCTGGCCTCTCGACAAGGTGAACTGCGAACGCGTGACCGTGTTCCGGTTCCAGTTGACCCTCGATGACGTGGTCCACACGTTCCAACCCGACGATCCGGGTGACTTCGCCAACAGCGTCAGGGCGATCATCGACCTCCGTCCGACGACCAGGTTCGGGCTCGGCCCTCGCGTCAAGGCCGCCAAAGAGGAACTGGCGGCTGTGCGGGCCAGCAAGGAATCCACGGAGTCAGCGGACTGAACATCCCGGCGAGGATGTCACCGAGGTTGCATCTCGCCACTGTCGACCAGACGCTCCATCGCGATCTGCAGTCCTTCGATTCGGAACGGCTTGACGATGTGGTCGTCCATTCCAGCCTCGAGGCAGGCCTGGCGGTCTGCGTTGAATGCATGGGCTGACAGTCCGATGATCGGGATCGCCGAACCCCGCGCCCGAATCGCCTTCGTGGCTTCGATGCCATCCATCTCCGGCATCTCCATGTCCATCAGCACCACGTCGAAGCTCCGTTGGTCGAGGGCTTCGAGGGCTTCGACACCGGTGGCGGCCGCCGCCGTGTCGTGGCCGATCGCGTCAAGGCCGCGCATGACGAGAGCACGACCGGTCGGCGAGTCGTCGACGACGAGCACGCGCAAGCGGTGACGCCTCTCACGGAGCCAGTGTCGCGTGATCAGTGACGTGGCACCGGGCGAGGCGGCCAGTACCCGAACCGCCTCCACGAGGTCGACCGGCGACACCGGTTGGGGAAGATATGCCGGAATCCCGAGCCGGGTGCACTCTTCACCGTCACCACGCGCACCCTGGGGCGGAACCAGGACGAGGGGGACCTTTGACAAATGCGGGTCGCGCAAGACCTTGGCAGCGAAAGCGAACGGGTTGGCGGTGGGAGCCGCGATGAGGGCCGCCGGCGCCAGACTTGGATCGTCTGACAGCGCGATCGACGCCGCGGCCAGGGGGATCTCCGTGAAGTCCGCGGGCTCCAGCCCGGCGCTGCGGAGGCTTGCCGACAGGGCTCGATTCGACGCGGGGCGGTCCCCGACGATGACGACCCAGCGGTTGGCGAGTGAGGTCGGGCCATCCGCTCCGTCCTCGGTGACGTGCCGGGCAAACGTCAACGTGAAATCGAAGGTCGAGCCCTGCCCCACGCGGGAGGCGACCCTGATCTCGCCCCCCATCGCCCGAACCACGGCCTGGGAGATCGGGAGACCCAGTCCGGCGCTGACGGCCCCCGCGCCGTCGCCACCCTGTGCGAACGGCTCGAAGATCCGTTCGAATTCCTCGGTGGCGATCCCGGCGCCAGTGTCGCGGACCGCGAACCGCACCGTGGCCCGTGATCGGTCGTGGTCGACGAGACCGGCCCCGACTTGGACGCGACCCGAGTGGCTGTACTTCACGGCGTTGTCGACGAGGCGCGTGAGGACCTGGCGGAAACGGCCGGGGTCACCGACGACGTCAGTGGGAAGTGAACTCAGCCCATGCAGGCTGACTTCGATGCCACGGTCAGCAGCCAGTGTGCGCACGGGCCGGACGGCCTCGCGTATCGCGTCGGGCAGTCGGAATGGGATCTGCTGGAGGTCGATGCGCCCCATCTCGATCTCGGAAATGTCCAGGAGGTCGTTGATCGCCGAGAGCAACGCATCCGCCGCACCGTCGATGACGTCGAGAGATGACCGTTGGTCGAGGGTCAGCTCCGAAGCATCGAGGATGCGGCTCGCCCCGGTGATCGCATTCAGCGGGGTCCGGAGGGAATGGCCGACGCGACGCAATGCCTCGGCACGCTGGCCCGCGCTCGATTGTTCTTCTTCCACGTGATTGACTCCCGACATCTATCCGAAGACCGGTCAGCTTACGCTCGCCAGCTCCGAGCACCAGGGCGGGCTCGCATCGTCACCGGTCGAAACATGAGCACCGGCGGCCCCTCGCACCGATATCCTCTCGCCGTGACCCCACGGCTCCCCCTCCTGCTGCTCGTCGCCGCCTGCGCGGCTGCCCCGACCGTCGAGTCCACGACGACGGCGGTGACGGTCCCGCCCACGACGACGACCACGACCTTGCGGGCCGCAGACGTGTACGCCCGCGTGAGCCCGTCGCTCGCATTCGTCGAAACGCCCGTGGGGAGCGGGAGCGCGGTGCTCGTGGACGCCCGCACGCTCGTGACGAACGCCCACGTGGTGTGGCCCGCGGACGAGGTCACCGTCTCCTTCCCCAACGGGCCGACCGGCGTGGTCGCGGTCGTCGGCTACGACTGGATGGCGGATCTGGCGGTACTCGACGTCTCGGGCTTGCCGGCGCTGCCCGCCCCAGCCGAACTCGAGTCCTCTCCCCCGGAGCCGGGAGCGGCGGTCTACTTGGTGGGCTATCCGGCCGACGACCCGGGCACGGCGACACCCGCGATCACAGCCGGCATCGTATCCAGGACGCGCACGTGGGCCGAGGGTGGGATGACCTTCATCCAGTCCGACACACTCATTTCGGGGGGCCAGTCGGGAGGCGCGCTCGTAGACGAATTCGGCCGCGTGATCGGCATCTCCGGGCTGAGCATCGGCGACGGCTTCGCCCTCGCCCTCACCACCGGCAATCTCATGTCACGGCTGGCGTCCGTGAGGTCCGACGACGACATGGACGGGCTGGGCGCACGGTCGGTGGCCGATCTCACCGGGCCAACGGGGAACACAGGATCTGTGCCGTACGAACTCGACGAGACGGTCTTCGTCTTCGATGGGCGCGCCGGGGACTTCGTGTCGATCGAGGTGACGGGTTCGGCCCCGCTCAACGTCGACCTGGTCGGTCCCGACGGCTTCGTCGAGGCGAGCAGCGACCAACCCGACGTCTCGGCGGTGCTCACCGCAGAGCTGATCCTCGATGGGCCCTACTTCATCGTCATCTATCCCGACGTCGGGCCGCTCGACTTCGTCGAGGTGACGGGAGCCGAAACCCGCCTCTGGCATGACCCCGATCACGGGCGGATCCTCGAGATCGGAACGCCCCTGGCTGCCAACGGCGACTACCCGGGAGATCTCGACTGGTTCTCTCTCGACCTCGAAGCAGGCCAAGTCGTGACCATCACTGCCAGTTCGATCAACATCGATGCTTCCCTCCTCGTGAACCATCTCGTGCCCGCGGGTGAGTCTGCGTTCGTCAGCGACAGCGACTCGGGCGGTGGGGTCATCGGCTTCGACGCCGTCGTCGAGTTCACTGCCCCGGCCACCGGCTCCTATGCGGTCGCGGTTTTCGACGAGACGGGGTTCGGACCGGGGGGCTACATCGTGACCGTCGAGGCCGGCCGGCGGTGAAAGCACTCGTCCGGGGAATCGGGGCGGTCGCGGCGGTGCTCGCCGGACAGTTGGCCTGGACGGTGTGGCGACCCCTTCCGACGTTCCCCGACCTCGACCCGACGGGGTCGGCGGGTCCACCGGACGGACGTCCGCTCCGGATCCTCGTGCTCGGTGACAGCAGCTGTACCGGGTCGGGGCTCGAAAACCCCGATGACATCTGGATCCGGGTTCTCGCCCGCACGCTCGGCGAGCACGGCTACCGGGTCGAGGTCACCTCTTTCGCCGTCGGTGGAGCGAAAGCCACCGACCTGGTGCGAGACCAGCTGCAACCGGCGGTCGCTCTGGGAGGAGACCTCGCCCTCGTCTCGGTCGGCGGGAACGACGCACTCCGGGGAGTGCCCCTCAGAACCTTCGAGACCGCCCTCGACACGATCGTGGCGCAATTGAAGGAGGCCGCGGGGACCGTGGCGCTGAGCGGAGTCGGCGACATGGGGACGGTGCCACGCCTGACATCGACGTTCGCAACCCTCGCCCGTCGGAGAGGAAGGGCGATGAACTCGGTTCACCAGCGGGTCGCGGCACGACACGGAGTCCTCGTGGCCGACCAATGGGAATGGGCCGCCGACCGATTCCGGGACCGTGCCATCTTCGCCCCGGACCTGTTTCACCCCAACGCCGCCGGGCATCGGGTCTGGGCCGAGGTCGCCTACGAGCTTCTCACACCTCTTCTCGTCGAAGTCCGGCCGGGCGGGGCTTCAGGGGGGAATCCCGGGTGAACCCCGATATCGGCAGGTCGGACAGTCCGCCAGGGTGGGACCCGATGACCACTGCGATCGTTTCCATCGAGGGTCTCACGCACCGCTTCGGCAGCGTGGTGGCCCTCACCGACGTCACCCTGGACATCTCGGCGGGGATCACCGGGCTGGTCGGCGCGAACGGCGCCGGCAAGACGACGTTGCTGCGAGCGCTCCTCGGACTCGTTCACCCGACGGAAGGATCCATGCGGGTGATGGGCCACGATGCGGTCCACGACCCGATCGCGGTGCGTTCCGTCGTCGGCTACATGCCGGAGGGGGCTTGTCTGCCGGCGGACCAGACGGCGGCGGACTTCGTCGCCTTCACCGCCGAGTTGGCGGGAGTCCCCCCCAAGGATGCGCGCCGGCGGGCCTCGGAGACCCTGTATCTGGTCGGCCTCGAAGAGGAGCGTTTTCGCTACCTCGGCGACTTCTCCACCGGGATGCAGCAACGCGTGAAGTTGGCCCAAGCGATCGTGCACGGCCCCCGGCTGGTGCTCCTGGACGAACCGGCCTCCGGTCTCGATCCCGCCGGCCGCGACCAGATGCTGGCGCTGATCAGGCGGCTGGGGGGCTTCGGGATCAACGTCATCGTCTCATCCCACGTTCTCTCGGACATCGAAGAGACCTGCCAGTCGGTGGTGATCCTCGATTCGGGGCGTCTCCTCAGGGCCGGCCCCCTCGACAGCCGCGGTCACTCGGGCAGCGTCACGGTCGAGACGCTCGGAGATCCGGGGCGGTTCGGGGCCGCGATGGAACGGGCCGGGCTCGCTGTCAACTCCGTCGGTCACCTCGTGACGATCAGCGCACCGGACGAGTCCGTGTTCGATCTGATCCGGGATCTCGCCGTCGAAACTGGTACCGGAATCCTGCGGATGGGTCGTGCCGCCGTGACACTCGAAGACGAGTTCTTGGCGGAGGCGGGGAGACGGCGACCATGACAGACGCCGTCATCTACGACCGGGGCTACAAGAGCTACGAAGGCCAACTCCTCGGACGGGGGGCCATCCGACGGGCGATCGTCAAGGATGGCGTCAGACGCATTCTCGGTATCCGTCGCAAGGCACGCCGAAAGATCCTGCCGTGGGGACTGATCTCGGTCGGACTGCTGATGGCGGCGGTGTTCGTGGGTCAGCTCTTCTTCTTCGGGTCTCTCGCCGGTGCGGTGGCCGAGGGCCTGCCGTCCTATGCGGAGCTGTTCGATGTCTATTCGGCGATCTCGATCCTCTTCCTGGCGATCACGATCCCCGAACTGCTCGGACCCGATCGAGCCCAGGGTGTGATGTCGGTCTACTTCTCACGACCGATGTCGGTGGCCGACTATCTCGGTGGCAAGGCAATGGCCTACGGCCTCATGGCCGCCTCGATCTACCTCGTGCCCCAAACCGTCTTCCACCTCGGGGCCGCCGCCCTGTCCGAGGGTGGATTTCTCAACTATCTCGCCTCGAACCTCGACGTGATCTGGAAGGTGGCTGCCTCCGCGCTCGGCTTCATGCTGGTGCACGGCGGCGTGCTGGCGGTCGTCGCGGCATACGTGGCGCGCACGAGCTTCGCGGCGGCCACATTCCTCGGGATTCTGCTCGGCGGTGGCAACCTCGCCGGAGTCATTTCCGAAGCCCCGTTCGCGGGTGCCAGGTACGCGGCACTGCTCGCATTCGACGACCACGCCCGGTACGTCAGGGACTGGCTGTTCGATCGCGATCTCGGGTCGTACTGGCCCGAGCGCGCCGGGTTCGAGCCATGGGTGTCCGTCGTCGCGATCTGTCTCGTGGCTCTCACTGGCGGCGTCGTGGTCTACCGGCGCTATCGGAGGCTGGCGTGAGCGCCTCGGCGATCCGGGTCTCGAAGTGGTTCGGTCAGAAGGTGGCCCTGTCGGATGTCTCGGTGGAGTTCGGACCGGGCGTGACGGGACTCCTCGGCCCCAACGGCGCCGGCAAGACGACGCTGCTCCGGGTGCTGACAGGGCTTCAAGTCCCGTCACAGGGCGAAGTGCGAGTCCTCGGTGTGGATCCCCGCCGGGACCGCTCGGTCTACCGCCGTATGGCGCTCGTCCCCGAAGACGAAGCCGTCTACCCCGATCTGTCTGCCCGGTCCTTCGTGACGCTGAAGGCACGGCTCGGTCAGCTCGCGAACCCAGGGGAGGCGGCCGCAGAAGCGCTGGAGACCGTCGGGCTGACCGGCGCAGCCGACCGGGAACTCGGCGGGTTTTCCAAAGGGATGCGACAGCGCGCCAAAGTGGCGGCCGCGCTCGTGACCGAACCCGAAGTGCTGGTGCTGGATGAACCGCTCAACGGAGCAGATCCGGTTCAGCGCGCCCATCTGATCGAGTTGTTCGTCCGATTGGGCGACGAGGGCCGCACCGTGATCGTTTCCTCCCACGTCCTCGTGGAAGTCGAGCGGATGACCCAGCGGGTCGTGGCCATGGTGGACGGACGTCTGGCGGCCATCGGACGCATCGCCGAACTCCGATCGGCGATGACCGACAAGCCTCGCCAGGTTCGTGTCACCGCCGATCGCCCCAGGGAACTCGCCGCGGCGCTCATCGGGATCGAGGGCGTCGAAGGCGTTCGCCTCTCCGGTCCGATCGTGGATGTCACGACCATGGACCCGTCCACGCTCGCGCTTCGGCTGCCCGCGGTTGCGCGCGAACAGGGAGTCCGGGTCACCGAGATCGCACCGGCCGACGAGTCCATGGAACAGGTGTTTCGCTATCTCGTGGACTCCGGCGCGTGAATCTCCACCTCTTTCGGCACTTGCTGACCAGGACGCTGCGGGGCAAGCGCCTCCTCGGGGCCAGCGCTCTGGCGGCGGTGGCCGGGGTCGCCGCTTGGGTCTCGATGGCCGGCGTGCCGACCGATGCTGCGATTTCGATCTACAAAGAAGTGGTGGCGACCCTGTCGGCCGCCACGCTCTCGATCGCACTGCTGATCCTCGCCACGGCCACACTCCGGGATGAACGCGACAGCGCAACGCTGCCCTATGTCTTCCTCACCCCGGTGTCCGCCACGGTGTTCACGGTTTCTGCCACTCTGGCGGCTCTCGTCGCCTCGGTGACCGTGGCGGTGATCGGGTGGATCCCCGGCTGGATCGGAGCGGGGGTCATGACCGGTTCGTGGACGCTCGCCGTGCCGGCGCTCGTGTTCTATCTGGCTGCGGCCGTGGGATATACCGCCGTGTTCGTTCCCTTGGGCTACCTGTTCGACCGTTCCCTGATCATCGGACTGGCCTACATATTCGTGTGGGAAGGAATCCTCGCGTCGGTCGTCCCGGGACTGGGCCCGTCGAGCATCTGGCGAATCGCGTTGTCGGTCTATGCCGATCTCACCGAACTCCCAGGAAATGCCCTCGACCTTCTCGGGTCGGTCGAACCGGGAAAGTGGGGGGCGGCGGCGATGCTGACCGTGCTCACCGGTCTCGGGATCGGAGTTCTCACCTGGGCGGTGCGGTCCCGCGACGCCATCTGACGCGGATCAGCGGTGGGCCCGACGTACTCCGCCATCAGTCGCAAGCCAATCCATACGACGGTCGTGTGACTCGGTGGGAACCCTATCGACGACGAGTCGCTCGAGCGTGATCCCGACCGCAGTGACGGCGGGGGCAGTACCAAACAGACCGTCGTAGTAGCCCTTACCCCATCCGAGCCGGTTGCCGCGCCGATCGAAGGAGAGGGCGGGTGTGAGGACGATGTCCAGGGTCGCCGGGTCGACAGCCGCGGCTTGGGCAACCGGTTGTTCGTACCCGAACCGGTGGACCTCTCGGGGTGCATCGATGGAGTGAACCGTGAGGGGCCGGTCGCCGCCAGGGGTACGGGTGACGAACCACTGGTGGCGATCGTCGATGACTCCGGTCACATCGACTTCACCGGGCATCGGCAGATAAACGAGGATGCGGGAGATGTCACGGTCGGCCAGCCACTCCCGAAGGTGGCCCGTGACCAGGTCGGACTCCGCCGCGGTGACAGGCGGCCGGTCCCGGAGCAAGACGCGGGTGGCTGCTTTGTCCATTCGTCGAGAGTATCGGCGTCTCGGGGAGTATCGGCCCGCCCGGGCGGGGGTCGGTACTCTCCTCCTCTCATGTTCTCCTATCTCCGGGACATCCCTCGGACGTTGATCTTTGCCTTCACGGCGGCGTACACCACCTTCTTGGCAGGCCTGGCCGCGTGGTTCCTGGCGGCGCGCAACCCGACTGATCCCCGGATCGAGCGACTGATCGACTGGTGGGCGCGGCGTTGGCTGAAGGCGGCGCGCTGCACGCTCGAAGTCCGAGGGGTCGAAAACGTGGACGAGGGTCGGTCATACGTGGTGGTGGCGAATCACGTCTCGAACCTCGACGTGGTGGCGTGCTTTGCGGCGATCCCGCTTCCCATCCGCTACCTGGCCAAGAAGGAGCTCTTCAACATCCCGATCCTGGCACAGGCCATGCGTGCGGTGGGGATCATCGAAGTCGACCGCAGCGGACGGGCAGCCGCCATCGCATCGGTGAACCGCCAGTCGATACCGGTGATCGAACGGGGTCATTCCCTTATCATCTATCCCGAGGGAACACGGAGCTATCACGGCGATCTGCAACCGTTCAAGAAGGGCGCGTTCGCACTGGCGGGCGCGGCAGGGATGCCGATCCTCCCCGTGGCGATCCACGGGACGTGGGAGGCTTGGAAGCCGAACAGCCCCTGGATCAGGGGGAACAGTCACATCACCGTGATCATCGGAGCGCCGATCGACACGTCGGACCTGACCCCGACCGAACTCGACGCCCTCCGCGTCACGGTCCACACCACCATCTCGGCAGCGCTTCTGGGTTGCAGAACGCGTCGTTTTTGACGCGCTGCCCCGCTAAAAAGCAGCTCAGTCGTAGACGGCGGCGAGGTAGGTGATCGAGGAGCGGACGAGGCAGAGAAACGCCCCGACCGAGGTCACCAACTGGTAACGATCAACGGGTGACTCGCCCTTCCACCACGACCCGGTCAACCGCCACGGCCCGGCCCATGTCAGGACCGGTTCCCATCTGGTCCCCAACCTGATCCTCACCGGCATACCGTCGTCCCATTCGACTTCCACCGGCTGCGGCTCGAGCGACACCAATGCCGGACTCGGGGCAGGTGTCGCCCCCGGCCAGGGAGCTGAGGGGTCACGGACCGGCACGACATCGTCCTGCCACCGGAACCAGGCAACTCGTTCGGACGGCAATCGGCCACCTTGAGCTTGGGCTTGCAACACCCCGTCCTGGCCGACCAGAGTCTGAACACGGGCGAATGCCCTCTCCGCCTCCACCCGGGCGGCCTCGTCTGTGAAGAATCCGAGCTGGCGTCCCTCCCCCGACAGATCCGACGGGTCGAGACGCAGACGAACGATGCCCCCGCTCGATCGACGACGCTCGTCCACCCAGGCTTGCAACTGCCAACGCACCCGGTCCGCCAGAGCCTCTTCGGTGAACGGATCCGTCGACCGCCACACCCGCGACCGAACCTCACCGTCTCCGGTCTCCGCCTCGACGATGATCCGATGCGGTGCGATTCCCTCTCGCCGAAGCCCCTCGACCAGCTTCACGGCCATACCTCGAGCCGCAAATGCAACCTGGTCGGTCAATTCGAGTGGTTCCTCCCAACGGGATTCCACCGCCAGTTCGGCGGGAATCGACCGTGGTCCGACTGCTCGATCTTCACCATGGGAAAGACGATGAGCGGACAGACCGATGTCTCCGAACCGGGAAGCCACCGCATCCCGCGGCAGTTCCGCCAACGACCCCAGCGTGGTGACTCCCAGCCAGCGGAACGTCGAGACGAGATCGGTGTGATCGATGACTGCGATGTCGAGCCCGGCAAGGAAGGATCGAGTGTCACTCACGACACGTGGTTCATCGTCACCGGCGGTACGCGCCGCCCAGGTGGCTGCAAACGGCCCATCCGCCAATCCGATCCGGGCCCGCAACCCTGCCGCCCTCAACTTGCCGGAGAGAAGATCGACGAGAGCATCCTCACCTCCGTAGTACCGGACAGCACCCTTGATGGGAATGAGAACCGAACCGGGCTCGACGATCTCGACTCGGGGAACGATCTCCTCGATCATCCGAACCACCGGCTCGAACCTTCGAAACTCTTCGCCGAGATCTCGCATCAGAACTGTGGCGCCAGGACACAGCCCTTCGGCCTCCCGGCGACCCATCCCCCGCGTCACTCCGACCGACGAAGCGATCTCATCGGCTGCCACCACACGAAGTTCGGCCCCGATGATGACGAGCGGGCTATCCGAAGGCGCGTCCGGCCTGTCCAACGGCCAGGTCGGACACCACACGCAGATCGTGCGTTCCGGCATCGTCCACCTCGATCATCCTGCTCATTCCTGCCGCACCCTTGCCGGATGCCTCCAACACGAGCCGCCTGCCCCGCAACCGGCCATGACCACGTTCAGGACCTTCCCAGTGGACTTCCCGGGCGCGCAACCGCAGATACCCCACGCCAGACGCCAATTCCCCGATCAACGGCCGGAACACAACACGGCTCTGCCTGGCGCGTGCCAGTGCCGCCAGTCGACGGAGATCCTGATCGGACACACCTCCTGGAACCTCGGCATACATCGCAGGCACACCTTCCAACAGGGCAGACGCCACACGCGGCCACACCGCAGAATCCGAACAGCGGACAAAGACCGGCGACTGCACACCGATCTCCCAAGCTGCCAAGGGCGAGAGCCAACCCCGGACGTCGAGGACGGCGACCGGGGCGCTTCGGGACGGCTCAGCCAACATCCGGTATCCGATCCGGGTGAGGCCGTATCCCACCGGACCGCTCAATTCCACCGGACGACCCGGTTGGAGAACGAGAAGATCTGTGTCCCGCTCCCGTAGACGCGTCCTCAGATCCCACTGATCGGGAAACGTCTCCGCCAGGACCGTGTTCGCCACATCTCTCCTCGTTCCGGAAGTCCTGCTCGTCGAGCACTTGACTCCGGCGACTCACCAGCTTGCTCCGGACAGCGCTTCCGGACCGGTCACAGTATCGAACACATGTTCGATACACAAGAGAGACTCACACGTCCACCATCGACCGCTCATCTGCCGGTGACGCGTCGAATGCGAGGACGACACCGGCGACGATGATCCAGACCACGAGGATGAAAATGCCCATCCAGTGCGCAAGACCCGAGATCGTCACCAGTACCGCTCCGTAGCCGAGGGTGCGGGGCAGCGCATCTGCGTGCCACGTGGCGATCACCGCGGATGCACCCATGGCGAGGATCGCCGGCAGGAAGAGAACGGTGCTGTTCCACTCGAAGACGACGATGAAGCGGGCGATCCCTTCCGCCCCTGGAACTCCACCCAACGTCGATGCCATCTGCCCGACAGCAGCGATGATCATGGAGGCCACTCCGAGCATCACCGCCCCACCGAAGAACGTCGCCGCCACCCAACTGGTCGCCCCGCTTCGTCGGAATCGGTCCGCCACATAGCCACCGAACGCGACCAGGAACGGGATCGCGACCATGGCGAGCCAGGCAGCGGTCGCAGCGTCGCCTTCCACCGCTTGGAGCTGTCCGAGAACCTCGGAATCGGAATCCTCCGGATAGGACCCCGATCCGGAGAACATCACCGCCGAGAAGATCAGCAGGCCTCCACTCACCAGTCCGCTCATCGCACCAAGTCGTTGCAGCATGTTCGAGCCTCCTCTCGAACAACAGACGACGTCGAAGCCCGAATAGGGTGACGCGTTCGGAGATCGTCAGTCGTCCCCGGCGCTCACCGAGGCCGTCTCTGGCTCAGGTTCCGCCAGCATCTCCGGCTCCGCCGACTGGTTGCGGCGACGGAGGAGCCACCAGATCCCGAGCGGAATCCAGAAGAACGGGATGGCCGCGGCCACCAGATAGACGCCGAACTGGACGAGCATCACCAACAGCTCGAAGCTGCGCTCGAGGCCCTCACCGAACCCGGGAACCCCGCCAGGGTCCACCGCCGAGATGGAGATCGTGGCCGTGTTCGCAACCGACCTGCCCTCCCGCACCGCACCCTCGGTATCGACCGGCAACGCGGTGACGTTCGTCTGGGTACGCCAGCTCCGATCGGCCCTGATGTGGGCAGCCACGACGATCGACTCGCCCGGCTCCAGGGTCTGGGACATGTCGCCGAAGACCGGGATCAGATCCTCGTCGGTGACATCGATCACCGGATCACGCAGCGTGAAGTTGGTCAGGTCGGTGTCTCCGACGTTGACGATCTCGAAACAGACCGTGACCTCGGTGCCTTGATCGACCGTGAGACCGGAGGCTCCAGGACAGGAGAGACCGTCGTCGTCTACACCGGAGTAGGCGGTGACGTCCACACGCACCGCGGGCCGCACTGCGTTCTCGGCGATCATCAGCGTGATCGTGGCGAGGGAGACGGCATCCTCGAGCGTCCTGAGTTGACCCCGCAAGGTTTCGAGTTGTGTCTCGCGCTGGAGCAGTTGGTTCTCGAGGTCAGCGATGGCGTCGATGTCGGTCGCACCCTCGAGGAAACCGCGCAGCCGCTCGACACTCGCCTCGGCAGTGGTGATGCGGCTGCGGATGTCCACCACCCGCTCGGTCACATCGTCGGCGAAGACGTTCTGGCTGCGAAGCTCGCCGATCGACCCGAGCCGGTCGAGCGCCTCCTGGAAGTCCTCCGGGAAGACCTTGAAGACGAGGACACTTCGGGGCTCTGGGTCGGCGGTGGTCTGCTGACCGAAGAGAAAGCCACCTAACGCCTGGATTCGCCGCGTCGCTTCCGCACCAGCAGATGCGACGTCGTCGACCGCGACGGTCATGTCGGCGGTGAAGATGATGTCGCGACCGAGATCGGCCGCGGTCTGCAGCAGGGGCGGCGCCACGCCGCCTGAGCCAAGCTCGTCGGACGTGGCGCCGTCGCTGCCGACGTCGGCGGGAGCTTCGGCGTCGTCAGTGGCGAAGGCCACCGTCGTGGTTGGCGACGCGCCTCCCAGACCGCCCGTCACGTCATCGAAATCGGACTCCCCCGACTCTGCCGTGTCCATCCCGCTGCAGGCGGCGACGAACAACGCGAGCACAGTCACCAGGGCAAGCACCCGTCCGGAGATTCTCATCCTCGTCATGGTCGGTCCTCTCAGTCGACAGGGTTGAGACGAGCCCGAAGTTGAGAAGGTTCCCACCCCGCATGCGGTCCGCGCCACCCTGAGTTGGTTCTGTCACGCGAAACGACACGTTTTTGTGTCGCTCATTCGCTAAGAACGCGAGTCTTCGAGGTCTTCGAGGGTGGCGGGCCAGTCGTCTTTGAGGAGGCGGCTGAGCGAACGGTCGGCGAGCAGGCGGCCCCCGGTCTGACACGTCGCGCAGTAGTTCGTCTCGTTCGAGGCGTAGACGATCCGTTGGACCTTCGAGCCGCACCGGGGGCACGGCTCGCCATACTTTCCGTGGACGGCCATCTCCGGCCGGAAGGCGGTGACCTTGTCCGGCCACCCGTCGCCGACCGACTCCCGCAACAGATCCGTCCAGCGGATGAGGGACGCCCGGGTCGCGGCATGGAGAAGCTCGATCTCGGCCGAGTCGAGCTGGCTGGTCCGCTTGACAGGGGACAGTCCCGCCTCCCACAGGATCTCGTCGGAGAACGCGTTGCCGATCCCCGAGAAGATGCGCGGGTCGGTGAGCGCCCGCTTCAGCGTGCGGTTCTCACGCCTGAGCGCGGTGGCGAACTCCGCGGCGGTCACCTCGAGCGGCTCAACACCGCCGCGATCCTCCTCGGCGGCGGTTGCGGCATCGCCGAAGATCCACACGCCTGCCCGGCGCTTGGTTCCCTGCTCGGTGAGTATGAGGGTTCCGTCGTCGAAATCCCACGCGCACAGGCCGACCTTCCTGGGGACGGCGACGCCGATGGTCTGGGACCACTTGAGCCGCCCAGCCACCATCAGATGGATGACGATGACGCTGCCGTCGCTGAGATCCCACACGATCCGCTTTCCGATCCGGCGCAGACCGACCACTTCGCGCCCGACGATCGCGGCGTAGGGGGGTTCGAAGGTCCTGAGGACGGACGGCGACACGACGCGAAACCCGCGGATCGTTCGGCCCGCCACCCTGCGCTGCAGGGCCTCGAGATAGACCACGATGTCGGGCAGCTCGGGCATGTGTTGGACGCTACCGCAACAGCCTCACGGACCGATCGTGCGGATGTCGGTCGGCGGAAGGGCCTCTCTGCCCTCCTGGACACCGACGACCACAACGCCCGACAGGGTCAGTCCGATTCCTGCCGCGATCGCCAGCCCCTCGAAGCTCCCCGCGTCGACGAAGACCCCGCCGACTCCGGGACCCAGGCTGCGTCCGAACGCCATGAGACCCTGGGCATCGCCGGCCCGCTCATCGGGGCGCAGCGACCGCGCTGCCAACATCTCGAGCACCCCGGGAAGGCCCATCCAGAAGGCAAAGCCCCACCACGCCAGGCCGATGTAGAACCATGCCACGGAACCACCCATCACGCTCAGCGCCGCCGCCGGCCCGGCGGTCGCCAGCCAGATCCCAGGACGGCGATGGCGCCCGGCCAGGCGAGCGCCGGCGAATCCGGCTGCGGCGTTGAGGCTGAACCCGAGGGAAGCGGCAAAGGGCGACATTCCCAGTGACTCCACGGCCACGACCATCTCGTAGATGAACAGGCTCGCTCCTGCACAGGTGAGGAGAAACAGCGCCCCGAGCAGGACGCGGTTCGAGCGAGAGCCACTCCGCTCGCCGGGCTTGGTCCGCGCCGCGAACGGTGGAACGTCGACGAAGAGCAGCGGCAGAACGGAAGCAGCCAACACGCCGAAGACGACACGATCGCCGAAACCGATCAACAACCCGAGAACGGGTGCGGACACGAGCGCGGCCATCGGACCGATCGCGGACATCGCCGACAGCGACCGTTTGGTTCCCATCGCCGCGGACCAGCCCAGCCAGGTGATCGCCCCCGCCGACCCGCCAGTCAGCAGACGGCTGATGAGCAGAGTCACGAACCCGGGGGCGATGACCGAGGCGAGATTGCCGATCGCCATCACCAAAACCGAGATCTTGAAGATCCGGATCGAGGGCTGTAGCACCCGAGGAACGGTGACGTTGGCCAGCGCGAATGCGCCGACCTGGAACACAGAGATGAGGCCTGCGTCGCCCCGACCGACTCCGAAGCGATCGGACACCTCGGGAATCAAAAACGGCGTCGCCGAGAACATCAGGGTGACGACCGCCGCCGATGCGAGAAGGGGTGCCGGCGCACCGCGACTGAATGCAGTCAAGGATCGAATCGGGGCGAACACCGCCGCCATCTTCGCATGCCAAGATCGGGCCGTGGCCAGAACTCGCGTGTACACAGACGGTGCCTGTTCCGGGAACCCCGGGCCCGGTGGATGGGCGTGGATCATTCCTGACGGGCCGTTCGCGGCGGGAGCCGAGAACCCGACCACCAACCAACGCATGGAACTCACCGCCAGCCTCGAGGCGGTCCGGTCGCTCGAAGGATCCCTCGAGATCATCTCCGACTCGACCTACGTCGTGAATTGCTTCCGTGATCGCTGGTGGGAGGGTTGGGTGAAGCGAGACTGGAAGAACAGTCAACGCAAGCCGGTGGCCAATCGCGACCTGTGGGAGCCGCTGGTCGATCTCTACCAGCAACGCGACATCGTCTTTCGGTGGGTGAAGGCCCACGCCGGCGACCATTGGAACGACATGGCTGACCGGCTCGCCGTCGAGGCAGCGGCCACCCAGGAGTCACGCCGCGGCAACAAGACTCCCCACGAGGTGGGGCCTCCCGACACCCCACGGATCCGGCTGGCATCGTCGTCGGAGGACTTGCCGGAGGGACGTTTCATGGTCGTGCTCGGACATCGCCCGCCGGAACTCGGCGGGTACGGCGACACCCCCACCAGCCGCGCCGTCCGCCAGCGACTGGTGGACGTCATCGCCGCAAAGCGGTCGCTCCACCCCGACCTGGTGGTGCTCACCGGGATGAACCTGGGGACCGAGACCCTCGCCGCGGACGCCGCGGATGAAGTGGCGGTCCCCTTCATCCCCGTCCTGGCGTATCCGGACTTCGACTCGGTGTGGACCCCCGACTCTCAACAGACGTTTCGTCGTCTGGCGGCTGCTGCAGAGAGGGTGATCACCCTGCAGAAGAAGGCTCCTGAGAACCGCCAACAAGCCGGAGCCGCCGCCGCCCGCCGGGATGCCTGGCTGCGACGCCACGCCCATGAGGCGATTGCGGTCTGGGACGGTCGGGACGGAGCAGTGGGCAAGCAGGTTCGCGCCCTGCTCGACGAACTGGGCGAAGAACAGGTCTGGATCATCGACCCGTCCGAGCTGACCGCCTGACGAATGCTCGTCCGAGGGTGTCACCCGAGCGGCGTGGCTCATGCGTCAGTAGTCCGAGCAAGGAGAACTCGATGCACGACACCAAGACACGACCCCTTTCGATCGGCTTGGCGCGCCGTCACCCCGCGCTGACTGGCGCGGCCGCCGGCTTCCTGTGGGGCGTGTCGATGCGTGCGTGGATGCGATTCATCAGTACGAATCCCGAGTTCAGCTGGTCGGGGACGTTGTTCATCCTCGGGGCTGCGACGATCGTCGGCACCGTGCTCGGATTCGCCTGGCATCGGCGGCAGCAGGGTGGCGCCGGGTACTGGCGACTCAGTCTGGGCTCTCTCCTCTTGCTCGGCGCGGGAGGTGCAGTGATGTGGCCGGCAGTGGTGCTCGGCGCGGTCGCCATCGGCCGGAAACGGCCGTCCTGGCTGCGCCTCCTCGCCGCGTCGGGCGCTCTCGCCGCCACGGTGCCAGTGCTCGTCGGGGTGGCGGACAACTGGCGCTTCGGGGCCGGAGACATCGTCCTGGCCTCCGTGTGGTACCTGCCGATGCTCGCATTGGAAGCCTGGGCCTTCGCCGTGACTTTCGCACCGAACAGAGAAGGCGCCGAGACACCGCCCGGCGCCCGGCGCGTGCTGATCGGCGCCGGTGTTGGCGTTCTCGCCATCGCTGCAGTGATGCTGGGCGGCATCCCCATGACATGAGCGCCGGCGTCGCGTCCGCTGTCCGCCATCAGCCTCCGCGGGCCGTCGCCGACCGGATCACCCAAGCCGGAGGAATCGCCGCCGCGTACCGGTGCGACATCACCGACCGCAGTGCCGCCGATGCCGCCGTGCGGTCTGTCGAAGCCGAGCTCGGCCCGATCGGAGTCCTCGTCAACAAGGGTCGTCAGGCGAGGCGGTGTACACCGCCTGCACTGCAGCCATGCTCGGCCTCTCCAAGACCCTCGCCCGCGAGCATGCCGCCGACGGCATCACGTTCAACGTCGTCTGCCCCGGACCCACCACCGGTCAGGTGTTGAGCGTGTCCGGTGGGCTGACGATGTCCGGCTGACGGGCCCCTCGGGCCCAGCCACTACCCTCGTCGCGTGCCAGATTTCATTTTCTCGATGTACAAGTGCTCCAAGCACGTACCGCCGAATCGCGACGTGCTGCGGGACATCTCGCTGTCGTTCTACTACGGCGCCAAGATCGGCGTCATCGGTCCGAACGGGGCCGGCAAGTCGACCCTGTTGCGAATCATGGCTGGCAAGGAGACCGAGTTCACCGGCGAGGCCCGCCTCGGTGACGGCTACACCGTCGGCATGCTGGACCAGGAACCGCGGCTCGATGCCGCCAAGGATGTTCTCGGCAACATCATGGACGGGGTCGCTCCGACCCAGGCCCTGATCGACCGGTACAACGACGTGCTGGCAGCGTGGGCAGACCCCGACGCCGACTACGACAAGCTGGGCGACGAGCAGGCGGTCCTCGAGAAGAAGATCGAGGCCGCCGGAGCCTGGGATCTGGATCGCAAAGTGGCGATCGCGATGGACGCCCTTCGCGTGCCGCCGGCGGATGCGGGGGTGACCACGCTGTCCGGGGGCGAGCGGCGCCGCGTCGCCCTGTGCCAGCTGCTCTTGAGTTCGCCCGACCTGCTCTTGCTCGACGAGCCGACCAACCATCTCGATGCCGAATCGGTGGCGTGGCTCGAGCGCTTCTTGAAGGACTACCCGGGCTCGGTGATCGCCATCACCCACGACCGCTACTTCCTCGACAACGTCGCCGGATGGATCCTCGAACTCGACCAGGGACGGGGTTATCCGTTCGAAGGGAACTACTCGTCCTGGCTCGAACAGAAGCAGGCTCGACTCCAGCAGGAGGAGAAGGAAGCATCCGCCCGCCAGCGGATGATCGCCCGCGAGTTGGAATGGGTGCGGATGTCGCCGAAAGCCCGCCAGGCGAAGGGCAAGGCCCGACTCGCCGCGTACGAACAGCTCGTGGCTGAGGCGTCGTCCACCGAGACGCGCGACGACGCTCTCCGCTTGTCCATCCCGTTCACCCAACGCCTCGGCGACCGTGTGATCGATGCCACTGCGTTGCGGAAGGGCTACGGCGACCGCCTTCTGATCGACGACCTCGACTTCTCCGTTCCACCCGCCGCTGTGGTGGGTGTGATCGGTGCCAACGGTGCGGGCAAGACGACGCTCTTCCGGATGATCACCGGCCAGGAGAGCCCGGACTCCGGCACCATCGACGTGGGACCGACGGTCGACCTGGCCTACGTGGACCAGAGCAGGGACGCCCTCGATCCCGACATGACGGTGTTCGAAGAGATCAGCGGAGGGGCGGACCTTCTCAAGATCGGAAATCGTGAAATCAACTCACGTGCCTACGTGGCCTCTCTCAATTTCAAGGGCGCCGACCAGCAGAAGCGAGTCGGCGAGCTGTCCGGCGGGGAACGCAACCGCGTCCACCTCGGCAAGATGCTTCGCACCGGCGGCAACGTCATCCTCCTGGACGAGCCGTCCAATGACCTCGATGTCGACACGCTGCGGGCGCTGGAAGGCGCCATCGAGGACTTCCCCGGCTGTGTCCTCGTCATCAGCCACGATCGCTGGTTCCTCGATCGGATCGCGACACACATCCTCGCCTTCGAGGGCAACTCCAGCGTGCGATTCTTCGGAGGCAACTACTCTGAGTACGAAGAGTGGATGCACGACGAGTTCGGCGCCGAAGCGCTTCGTCCCAGCCGGATCAAGTACAAGCCGCTCGTGCGCTGAACAGAGGCACTTGCCGCCAGAACGGCCCGGGCTGACAGGCCCCGGGCCGTTCTCATGTCTTGGCTGGTGAGACGTCGCCTACTTGGGATCGATCTCCTCGAAGGCCTCGTCGAACGAGCGGGCCGGGCGACGCCGGTCCCCCCCGGCAGGATCTGCGGGTGCAGCCTCAGGCGTCCGGCGATTGCCGTCGACATCGGTGCGGTCGCGCGAGTCTCCTCGCCCACCACGATCGCGGTCGCCGCGTGCTCCGCGGTCGCCACGGTCGCGGTCACCACGGTCACGATCGCCGCGGTCGCGATCGCCGCGGTCGTCACGTCGCTCGTTGCCGCGATCGCCACCCCGATCACTACCGCGATCACCACCGGCTCGGTTCTTGACGTCGTCGGACGGCTCGATCTTGTCGACGAGTTCGAGGCTCAACTTGCCCTTGTCGTCGATCTCACGCAGGCGCACCTTGAGCTTCTGGCCCTGGGTGAGGTAGTCCTCCACCCGGTCCACACGACGATCCTCGTCGATGCGGGAGATGTGCAAGAGGCCATCGCGCCCGGGGAAGATGTTTATGAAGGCCCCGAACTTGGTGATGTTCACGACTTCGCCCTCGTACTCGGCGCCCAACTCGGGCTCCGGCGGGAACGCGATCTGCATGACCCGCTGCTTGGCGGCGGCGAGAACGTCGCTGTCGGTCGAGGCGATGCGCACGATCCCGACATTGCCCTCTTCCTCGATCTCGATCGTCGCTCCCGTGGACTCCTCGAGCTCGCGAATGACTTTGCCCTTGGGCCCGATCACTTCGCCGATCTTCTCCTTGGGGATCTCGATCGACTCGATGCGCGGGGCGTTCTTGTTCAGCTCGGAACGGGGCTCGGCGATGGTCGCAGTCATCACTTCGAGGATCTTCAGCCGGGCATCCTTCGCCTGAGCGAGTGCGCCGGTGAGGACTTCGCTGGGAAGGCCCTGGAGCTTGGTGTCCAGTTGAAGCGCAGTGATCACTTCGGCGGTCCCGGCAACCTTGAAGTCCATGTCTCCCAGTGCGTCCTCCGCACCGAGGATGTCTGTGAGGGTGACGTAGGTGCCATCGCGGTAGATGAGACCCATGGCGATGCCAGCCACCGGAGCCAAGATCGGCACACCGGCATCCATCAACGACAACGTCGACGCACACACCGATGCCATCGAGGTCGACCCGTTGGACGACAGCACCTCGGAGACAAGGCGAACCGCGTACGGGAAGTCCTCTTCGGTCGGAACGACGGGATGGACTGCCTTCTCGGCGAGTGCACCGTGGCCGATCTCGCGGCGCTTCGGCCCACGCATGAACCCGGCTTCCCCCGTCGAGAACGGCGGGAAGTTGTAGTGGTGCATGTACCGCTTGCCGTCTTCGCGCCCGAGGTCGTCGAGCATCTGTTCCATCTTCAGCATCCCCAGGGTGGTGATGTTCAGAACCTGGGTCTCGCCACGCTGGAACAAGCCCGAACCGTGGGCACGGGCCACGACGCCCACCTCGGCAGATACCGGCCGAATGTCGGTGGCGCTGCGCCCATCGAGACGAACTCCATCATTGACGACCCTGGCCCGCATCATGTCCTTCAGCACGGCGCTGAAAGCACGCTTGGCCATGACCGGACCCTCCGCGTCGTCCTCGGCGAACGACAACTCGGCAAGCGTCTCTTCGAGAGCGGTGGTCTCAGCCAGCTTTCTCTCGGCCTTGTCTGCGGTACGAACGGCCGCTTCCAACTTGGGACGCGCCACTGCGTCGACCGTGGCCTTGACCTCGTCGGTGTAGTCGGTGGCAACCGGCCATTCGACTTCGACCTTGGTGACCTTCGATGCGAGTTCGTTCTGCAGGTCGACGAGTTCGCCGATGTACTGCTTGGACTCTTCGATGCCCCGGGCCACGGTGTCCTCGTCCGAGGCGGGCGCACCGTCGGCGATGAGACGCAACCCGTCGGGGGTCGAACCTGCCTCCACCATGATGATGTCGATGCCGCCTTCGGAGTTGCGGCCACCGGCGACAACCAGTTCGAAGACGGATTCGTCGAGTTGCTGATAGGTGGGAAAGGGAATCCACTCGCCGTTCATGAGGGCGAGCCGGACTCCGGCGACGGGACCTTCGAACGGAATCGAGCTGACGCTCAGTGCCGCCGAGGCGCCATTGAGGGCGATGACGTCGAAGGGGTTCTCTTCGTCGACGGACAGGGTCGTCATGACGACATGGGTCTCACATCGGTAGTCGTCCTTGAACGACGGGCGCAGCGGCCGGTCGACGAGACGACACGCCAGGATGCCCTGTTCGCTCGGGCGGCCCTCGCGGCGGAAGAAGGACCCGGGGATACGTCCGGCCGCGTACATGCGCTCTTCGAAGTCGACCGTGAGCGGGAAGAAGTCGACTCCTTCGCGCAGCCGCCTGTTGGCGGTCGCAGTGACCAGTATTTCGGTTTCGCCGAGACGGGCGACGACGGCGCCGTCGGCCTGTCCGGCCAGTTTGCCGGTCGAGAACGACAGCGTCTTGCCGCCGACCTCGCCGGATACCGTGATTTCGGACACGGTTACTCCTCTTGTCAGGGAGTCCGACCCGTTACCAGTTGTGACCCTTCGGGCTTGCGAAAGGTCACAACTAGCAACCGGCTGACTCCATCGTGTTGGTCCCCGCGACTGGTGTCCCGGGAGATGATCCCGACCGTGAGGCCGGAACGCAGAAGGAGCAGCCGAACAGGCTGCTCCTTCTGAAATCGTCAGCGACGCAGACCGAGCGCCGAGATGAGAGAGCGATACCGCTCGACATCCTGGCGTCGGAGATAGTTCAGAAGACGGCGGCGTCTTCCGACCATCATCAGCAGTCCGCGCCGGCTGTGGTGATCGTGCTTGTGCTCGCGGAGGTGATCGGTGAGATGGTTGATCCGCTCCGAGAGGAGGGCCACCTGCACTTCAGGCGAGCCGGTGTCCGAGTCGTGCGTACCGAACTCGGTGATGATCTCTTGTGTGGTCTTCATATGCGCGAAAAAAGGTCCTGTGTCCTCGAGAAGGGAGGTCGTCGGCTGGCGCCGGAGACCGTCACGATACCACCTCGACCATCGGAGGCGAATCTGAAACCAGCGCCTCGACTTCGATCTCGACCCGCCAGGCAGGGTCGAGGAGCCCGGCGACGACGACCATGGTGGCGACCGGGAGG
Organism: Acidimicrobiia bacterium; assembly: GCA_035544575.1. Lineage (GTDB taxonomy): Bacteria > Actinomycetota > Acidimicrobiia > Spongiisociales > ZC4RG35 > DATHWB01. Next base: position 7,065 of record DATKEC010000093.1, on the reverse strand, counting down.
CCATCTGCGAACACGGCTGCATGCGCCCGACCGATTGCGTCGGCGTCGGTCGCATCGACGATGAACATCCGCGTCCGGATCACGTGCGAGCTCCGGCCGCCCAGACGCTCGATGGCGTCGAGTGCGATCCGACCACAGAGCAGCACTGGCTGTGCGGGTCCGCCGGGGTCGGCCCGCCGTCCTGAGGGATCGGGGCGGTTCCTGCCACCTCGATGCGGTCACCGACGCGAATCGCCCGGCAGAAGCCGTATCGCTCCTCGAATGTGCTCGCCGAGCGGATCCGTTCGATCATGCGTCTGCCGACAGAATGTGTGAGGCGACTTCCCGGTCGGCGCCAATCTGGTCAGCCAGTGAGTCGATACTGTCGAAACGCCGTTCTTCACGGATCCTTTCGACAAAGTGGAGCACGACTGACTGGCCGTAGAGGTCGCCGTCGAATTCGAGGATGTGGGCCTCGATCATCCGGGCACTCACACCGAACGTCGGCCGAACTCCGATGTTGACCACCGCTGGGTGGCGGGCGCCACCGACCTCGACCCACACGGCATAGACACCGTTCGCCGGCACCGCCATCCTTTCCGGCACATGGAGGTTGGCAGTCGGAAACCCGATGCTGCGCCCCCGGGCATCGCCATGGATGACCGGCCCACTCAGGGCAAAGGGCCGTCCGAGAAGCACCGCCGCCCCTCGGACATCACCGACCGACAACAGTTCACGTACATGGGTCGACGAAATGATCCCGTCGGGGCCGCCGTCCCTCACCATGTCGACGACGTCGACCGTGAATCCATTGGAAAGTCCCAACTCGGCCAACAAGCCGGGATCCCCACCCCGATCGCGCCCGAAGCGGAAGTTCTCGCCGACGGCGATCGCCTGCGCCTTCAGCCGCAGGCACAGGATCTCGGTCACGAAGGCACGTGGATCGAGGTCCCGGATCTCGAGGAACGGAAGCACGCCGAGGATCTGCACGCCGCAGGCCGCGAGGAGTTCGGCTCGCTGCTCGACCGTCGTCAAGAGATCCGGCGCGCGCTCGGGAGCGAGGAACTCCAACGGGTGCGGATCGAACGTCAGTGCGGCGGGCACGAGACCTCGTTCTGTCGCCATGCGCGTCAGGTCCACCATCACCTGTTGATGCCCCCGATGGACGCCGTCGAAGACGCCGATTGCCACAGCGGTGGCTTCAGCTTCGACCTGCCATCCGAACGGGTCTCCGCGCAGAATCATGCGAGAACGACTTCGGGTCGCACTGTTGTGCCGTCGCCGCGATACACCGCGAGCAGTCTGCCAGCCCGGTCGACGACTCTGACCAACCCCTCGAGGGCGCTCGCGAACGGCCGGCCATTGGCCACCGTGGCCTCCTGATCAGGATCGACGGCGATCTGCGGAAGAAACGAGAGCGCATCGGTCGGCGCCACCAGGTACTGCTGCCAGTGTTCCAAGGCATCGACGGTGATGGCCTGGCTGACTTCGAGTGTCCCGTTGCGCGTGCGGCGCAGCGCGGTCAGATGCGCATACCCTCCCAGCGCCCGGGCGATGTCGTCGGCCAGGGCACGGACGTAGGTCCCCTTCCCGCACACGACCCGGAATGAGACCAGCGGGTGCTCGCCGGTGCCGACGTCGAGAATCTCGAGCTCGTGGATCGTCACCGGACGCGCTTCTCGCTCCACCTCGATGCCCTCACGGGCGAGGTCGTACAGCCGTCGGCCGTCTTTCTTGAGCGCAGAAACCATCGGCGGAACCTGAAGGGTCTCACCGAGGAACGACGCGGCCACGGCCTCGACACCTGGCTTCGTCACCGTCATCGCGGTCCGGGCGAGAACCTCACCGTCTGCATCGAGTGTGTCTGTGCGAACCCCGAAGCACGCCGTGGCGACGTATTCCTTGTCGAGTTCCTGGAGAAACCGGATCAGCCGAGTCACCCCTCCCACCGCGACGACCACCACGCCGGTGGCCATCGGATCGAGGGTTCCCGTGTGTCCGGCCTTGCGGATGCCTGTTGCGCGACGGACCTCGGCGACCACATCGTGGGAGGTGATGCCCCCCGGCTTGTCGACGACGAGGAACCCAGCGCTCACTCGATCGGATCCAACCGCGACTGAACCGCCTCCACGGCCTCTTCTGCCGAGCCGTCGAAAGTGAATCCGGCTGCGTTGTGATGTCCGCCCCCGCCCAACTCGACGGCGATCGCTCCGACATCGACCCGACCGCGGGAGCGGAGACTCCCCTTCACCCTCCCGCGGTCGACTTCCTTGACGAGCAGGGCGACGTCGGATTCGGCGGCCGTGCGCACCACATCGATCAAAGGATCGGTGTCGTTGGGAGATATGCCGGCGTCCTTCATGTCTTCGATCGTCAGCACCGACCACACGAACCGACGGGAGGCATCGAGTTGCGCCCTCGCCAGCACCGCCCCCGCCGCGTGCAGGTAGCCGAACGGAGTCTCCTCGTACACATACTGACCGATGACCTCGGGACGGGCCCCGGCCTCCACCATGCGGGCCGCCGCACGCAACGTCCGGGGAGTGGTGTTCGAGTATTGAAATCTGCCCGTGTCGGTGACGAGCCCGGTGAGAAGCGCTGTCGCTACCACTTCGTCGATTTCCCAATCGAGGGCGTCGAGCAATCCGACCACGATTTCTGCAGTCGCGGCGGCCCCGGCGTCGATCAGGTTGACGTCCCCAAAGCCCGTGTTCGTGACGTGGTGGTCGATCACGATCACCGTGCCCGCCTTGGAGGCGACACCCGCCAACTCGCCCAGCCGGTCGGCCGAACCGGCGTCGAACGTCACGAACACTTCAGGTGCCGGCGGAACGCTCGACGGAGCGACGAGCAAGTCTGTGTTGAGAAAGCGATATGCGGCGGGGACGACAAAGGGCGTACCGAATGAGGCGATCACGTGCTTGCCCGCGCGGCGGGCCGCCAATCCCAGCCCGAGCATCGATCCGAGAGCATCCCCGTCGGGTCCGACGTGACAGGCCAGAACGAGTTGCTCGGCCGTGTCGAGGGCGGAGACGGCAGCAGCGAACGCGTCACTCTTCATCGGTTGCCTCGGTGAGACGGCGCAGCGCCGCGTCGATCCGCTCTCCCTCGGTGATGCCGTGATCAGGCCGGAATTCGAGGGCCGGGGTGTACTTCATCCGCACCTCATCGCCGAGCACGCGCCGCAGGCGCGGAGCAGCCGCGTCGAGTGCGGCCTGGGTCTCAGCGATCGAATCCGGGTCAAGACACGAGAAGTACACAACCGCGCGGCGGAGATTCGGTGCGGTGTCCACGCCGGTTATCGACACGATGCCGAGCCGGGGATCTTTCAGGATCTCGACGTGTTCGGCGATCACCTGTCTGACGATCGAATTCACCCGGCGCATCCGCGAGTAGGAAGCCTCACCCATCAGATGCCTCAAAATATGCGACTTTCACGTCCACCACTCCGAGCTCGAGCTGTTCGTCAACGTAGCGCCGCACGCGCTCGATCAACTGCTCCAACGCCACCGCATCCGGAGCCACGATCGCCACGCCGACCGCGGTTCGCTGCCACGAGTCGTGATGAGCGACCTCGGAAACACTCAGGGATGCGAGACGACGCAGCCCCTCGATGAACGGCCGCAAGACCTTGCGCTTGTCCTTGAGCGAACCGCTGTCCGGGATGTGACACTCGATCCGCATGGCGGCGGCGTGCATCAGGTCCGGGCGACCTCACGGATCTCGTAGGCCTCGATCACGTCGCCTTCCTTGACGTCGTTGAAGTTCTCGAGCCCGATACCGCACTCGAATCCGGAGGCAACTTCGCGGACGTCGTCCTTGAACCGGCGGAGGGAATCGATGCGACCGTCGAAGACAACGACACCGTTACGGAGCAGGCGCGCCTTGGCACTCCGTTGAACCACACCCTCGGTCACATAGCAGCCGGCGATCGTGCCGGCGCGTGGGACCTTGAACAGCGCGCGCACTTCGGCGGAGCCGAGGACGACTTCTTCGTGATCCGGCGAGAGCCGGCCCACCAGTAAGGCTTCGAGTTCGTCCAGCAGCTCGTAGATGATGCTGTAGGTCCGGATCTCGATGCCTGCCTCTTCGGCGGAACGGCGCGCCTTTGGATCGGGTCGTACGTTGAATCCGATGATGATGCCGCCCGTGACCTCGGCAAGCGTCACGTCGTTTTCGTTGATGCCGCCGACTGCGCCATGGAGGACATCGATGCGTCCGTCCTCGCGGGTGATCTTGACGATGGCCTCTTTGAGTGCCTCGAGGGAACCGTGGGCATCGGTCTTGAGGACGACCCGCAACTCGGTGTCTTCGCTGCGGAGCTGTTCGAGGAGACCCTGCAGACGTTCGCGACCACTGAGCACACCCTGGCTGTCGTCCTTGATCGCCTGCCCGCGATCGGCGGCGAGCGCCCTCGCCTCTTTGTCGTTCTTGGCGACCTCGAGAATGTCTCCGGCGGTCGGCACTTCAGACCAGCCCATGATGAGGACTGGAGCGCTGGGACCGACCGACGTGAGGCGGTTGCCTTCGTGATCCATCAGGGCCCGCGCTCGACCAGCCACCGCTCCTGCGACGAATGAGTCACCCTGGTTGAGCGTGCCCCGCTTGACGATGACGGTGGCGGTGGGGCCCATCCCGGGGTCGAGCTGGGACTCGATCACGACGCCGGTGGCGGCTGGCTTGGGATTGGCCTTGTACTCCTGGATCTGAGCGATCAGGTCGAGCACCTCGAGGAGGTTGCCGACCCCGTCGCCGGTTTCGGCGGAGACCTCGACCGATGTCACGTCGCCACCGAGTTCTTCGACGATGACGCCATATTGGGTCAGCTCGGTACGGACTCGCATCGGATCGGCGGCGGGGAGGTCCATCTTGTTGATCGCCACCACGAGTTCGACGCCGGCTGCCTTGGCGTGACTGATCGCCTCGATCGTCTGAGGCATGACGCCGTCGTCTGCTGCGACGACCAGCACGACGATGTCGGTGACGTCGGCTCCGCGGGCACGCATCGTCGTGAAGGCCTCATGGCCGGGTGTGTCGATGAAGGTGAGGCGGTTCTCCCCGACGACCACCTGATACGCGCCGATGTGCTGGGTGATGCCACCGGCTTCGCCCTCGACCACATTGGCCTTGCGAATCCGGTCGAGGAGTGACGTCTTGCCGTGATCGACGTGGCCCATCACGGTGATGACCGGAGGACGCGGCACGAGGTCCGATTCGTCGTCTTCGAACACCGGCATCTCAGCGGTGGCAGGCGCAGCGGGCTCAGCCACGGGAGCCTCGGCGATGTCGACGATCACATCGAAGGTCTCGGCGATCTCTTCGAACATGTCCGACGGCATCTGGGCGGCGGCACCCGCCGGACGGCCGCGCAACATCAGTGCCTTGACGACATCGGCGGTTCCGGCTCCGATGGCTCCGGCGAACTCCGTGACAGACATACCCTCGTGGACTGTGGCGATCCCGATGTCGGTCTCGGCTTCGGACTCTGCCTCGGCCTCGCGCTCGGCCTCCGGCTGGAGGTCGGGCTGGAGTTCGGGCTCTGCGCCAGCGTCGGGTTCGGGTTCGGGCTCGGGTTCGGGCTCGGGTTCGGGCTCGGGCTCAGGCTCGGGTTCCAACGCCGGGGCGGGCTCGGCGGTGGCGGTGTTGAACACCCCTTTGAGGCGGTCGACCTCGGCTTCCTCGACGCTCGAGGACGCCGTCTTCACGTCGAAACCCAGCTCCAGGGCCTTCTCGAGGACATCCTTCGATTCGAGGTCGAGGTCCCGCGCGATCTCATAGATACGTACTTTCGCCACTACTCACTCCACCTCAGGTCACTCTTCTTCGCCAACAGCATCTTCGTCGTCAGCCGCCGCGCCGCCCTCGTCAACCATGACCGCCACGGCTTCGGCATCGTCGGGCTCGGAGGTCTGTTCGACGGCCAGGACCGCCTCGGTTTCGAGCATGGCGTCGGGCGCGGCCGGAGGGTCGACCGCGCCGGCGTCGTCTGCCGGAGCCTCCGCTGGCGCGGGCGGTTCCCGCTCGGGTTCGGGCTCATCGGAGCGGATATCGATCTTGTAGCCCGACAGCCGAGCCGCCAGCCGAGCGTTCTGGCCTTCCTTGCCGATCGCCAGAGACAGCTGGTGCTGGCCGACGATGACCTCTGCCACCTTCTCTTCTTCGTTGATGATGACGTCTTTGATCTTGGCGGGGCCGAGTGCTTCGGCGATGAACTGACGGGTGTCCTCGCGGTATTGGACGACATCGACCTTCTCGCCGCGTAGCTCGTTCACGACCTGACGCACCCGTGACCCCCGCGCACCGACACAGGCGCCTTTCGGGTCGACATTGGGCTCGTGGCTGACGACCGCGATCTTGGTCCGATGTCCAGGCTCGCGAGCGATCGCCACGATTTCGACGGTGCCGTCGACCAACTCGGGAACTTCGAGTTCGAGAAGACGACGTACCAGGTCGGGGTGGCTGCGGGACACCACGATCTGAGGTCCTTTGCCTTCGCCCCGAACCTCGATGATCACACCCTTGACGCGGTTTCCGCGCTCGAGCCGTTCGTACGGAATCCGTTCGGATCCGGGAACGATGGCCTCGGCGTCGCCGAGATCGAGAATGGCGTACCGGTTGTCGACCTGCTGGACGATGCCGGTGACGAGGTCGCCCTCCCTGCCCTCGTAGACATCGAAGACCTGCTCACGCTTGGCTTCCCGGAGCCGCTGGGCGATCACCTGCTTGGCGGTCTGAGCCGCGATCCGGCCGAAGTCGTCCGGGGTGTCCTCCCACTCGCGGGTGACGTTGCCGTCCTCGTCGAGTTCCTGGGCGTAGACGCGGATGTCGCCGCTGTCCGGGTCGATGGTCACGCGAGCTTCCTCGGCGGCTCCCGGGCTGCGCTTGTACGCGCTGACGAGGGCGTTGGCCAGCGCATCGAGGATCGTGTCGACCGGCACTCCGCGCTCGCGCTCGAGCAATTCGAGAGCCTCCATCACCTGAAAGTCGATCTTCATGCGCGTCTCCTCACTTCTTCCCCGGTTTGGGCGCAGCCTGCCAACGGAAGACAGTGCGCGCCTTTGCGACCTCGTCGTATGCGAACTCGAT
>DATKEC010000092.1:0-21149 GCA_035544575.1 Acidimicrobiia bacterium | reverse complement strand
CTCCACTACCGGCATCCTGCTCGCTTGCAGGAGGCCCTCCGCGTCCTCGATGGCGCCTTTGTGCTCGACGTCGACGCTCCGTCCGACCCGTTGATCATCGACCGGATTGGTCGCTGACGATTCGGGATACAGACCGCTCGGTCGGTATCGTCCCCCACCCGTCAACGAGCAAGGAGGCAGCCGATGAAGGTGGTCGTCTGCGTCAAGCAGATCCCCGATCCGGCCAGCGAGTACACCCTGGAGCCCGACAGCCACTGGCTGGTGCGACCGACGGAACAGGTGCTCGATGACACGGACCGCTACGGAGTCGAAATGGGACTCCAACTCGCCCAGGAGGCCGAAGGCGGCACGGTGACACTCGTCAGCATGGGTCCAGCCGGGAACATGCAGGGAATTCGCCAGGCCCTGGCGATGGGAGCCGACAAGGCCGTGGTCGTCGACGACGCCGAACTTCGCGGATCCGACGCTCTGACCACCGCCCGCATCCTTGCCGCGGCCATTCGCCGTGAGGGCTTCGACCTCGTGATCGCCGGAACCGAGTCGACCGACGGGTACTCCGGGGTCGTCCCGCAGATGGTGGCCGAACTCCTCGACGTGCCCGCCCTGACGTACGCCACATCCGTCGAGATCGCCGAAACTGTGACCATCCATCGCCAGACGATGTCGGGCTATGACACCGTCGAGGCGGCACTGCCCGCGCTCGTTTCGGTCACCGCCGGCGTCGTCGAGCCTCGCTACCCCACTTTCAAAGGAATCATGGACGCCAAGAAGAAGCCTGTGGACACCCTCACGGTCTCCGACCTCGATGTGGACCCCGTCATCGACCAGAAGGTCACCGAGGTCACCCCGGCCCCCGAACGGTCGGCCGGCACCATTGTCGAGGACGACGGAGAAGGTCACCTCGCGATCATCGCCAAGCTTCGTGAATTGAAGGTGATCTGAGTGGCGACCGTATGGGTGTTCGTACAGGAGTCGGATGGGGCACCGTCGACGCTCGGTCTCGAGCTTCTCACCAAGGCGAGGACTCTCGGCGACGTCACTGCCCTCTACGTCGGTGAAGGCTCGGAGTCCGCCTTCGCCACGGTTGGCGAGTACGGCGCATCGGCGGTGTACCACCTGACACCAGCGGACGCGCTCGTATCGGGGCCGGTGGCTGCGGCGATCGCAGGCCTCGTCGCTGAACACAGCCCGGATCTCATCCTCTTCGGTCAGGCCTACGACGACCGGGATGTGGCTGGGCGCCTCGCCGCCAGGCTCGAACGCACCGTTCTGTCCAACGCCGTCGATGTGAGCCTCGGTGACACGGTCGCGGCAACCCACGAGATCTTCGGTGGCGCACAGCTGGCCATGTCGACGATCACCGGGGAACGCCCGTATCTGGTTCTCGCACGACCCAAGTCTTTCGAGGCTGAGCCCTCCGGAGGACCAGCCCCTACGGTGACGCCGGTCGATCTGCCAGACGTGGGGGCGGCGGCGGCCCGGGTGACCGGAAGCCATGTCGAGGAAAAGGAAGGGCCGCAGCTCGAGGAGGCAGCGGTGATCGTGTCTGGGGGTCGGGGGCTCGGATCTGCGGAGAAGTACGCGCTCATCGAAGCCGTCGCCAAGCCCCTCCGAGCCGCCACCGGCGCAACCCGGGCCATCGTCGACGCAGGCTGGGTCCCCTATGCCAAGCAGGTCGGCCAGACCGGTAAGACCGTCAAGCCCGCCGTCTACATCGCGGCGGGCATCTCCGGGGCCATGCAGCACCTGGTTGGGATGAAGGACTCCAAGACCATCATCGCCATCAACAAGGACCCCGAAGCGCCGATCTTCTCGGTGGCCGATCTGGGCATCGTTGGAGACGTCAACAGCGTCCTGCCCAAACTCGCCGAGGAGTTGGAGCGGAGCTGAGCGTCTGGGGCCGGAGGTTTCAGAGCGTGAAGCGATGCGGGAGCAGGTCGTCGAGCGTGTGGCGGCGTAACTCACCGGCCGCGGTCGTCACGTGGATCGTCTCGACGCCGAATTCGGACATGATCTGGCGACACCGTCCACACGGGTACGCCTCGTCAACTGTCGCGGCATCGATGCAAGCCACGGCGATGACCGGAAGCACGCGGTGACCCTGGGACACCGCGTAGTTGACGACATTCGCCTCGGCGCACTGGCTCACCGGGTAGGCGGCATTCTCCACATTGGCGCTCGAGAAGACGGTGCCGTCCTCGGTCCGGACCGCGGCGCCGACCCGAAACCCCGAGTACGGGGAGTATGAACCCGCCGCGGCCCGGCGGGCGACATCCACCAGGTCGACAATGTCAGACATCGGCGAGCAACGCGGCGACGAATGCATCTGGATCGAACGGGATGAGGTCCTCGATGCCCTCGCCCACGCCGATGAACTTCACCGGGATGTCCAACTCCTGTTCGACGGCGACGACGATGCCTCCCCGAGCCGTTCCGTCGAGCTTGGACAGCACCACCCCGGTGACGCCTGCCACCTCTGTGAAGATCCGGGCCTGTTCGAGTCCGTTCTGACCGGCCGTGGCGTCGAGGACCAGCAGCACCTCACCGATCGAACCACCGTCACGCTCGAGAACCCGTCGGATCTTGCCGAGTTCGCCCATCAGGTTCTTCTTGTTGTGGAGCCGACCGGCCGTGTCGATCACAACGACATCGCGGCCTCGCGCACGGCCGGCTGCAACGGCATCGAAAGCCACCGCGGCAGGGTCAGAGCCCTGCTGACCACCGACAGTCTCGACGCCCACTCGCGCTGCCCACGTCCGAAGCTGGGTGTCCGCCGCCGCTCGATAGGTGTCCGCCGCGCCGAGAATCGACGTGAGTCCGCGTTCAGCCAGCCGTGCCGCGATCTTGGCGATCGAAGTCGTCTTGCCGGTTCCGTTGACGCCGACGACGAGGATGATCGCGGGTGACCCGACAAGACTCAGTTCGCGGTCTCGTCCGCCGAGCATGGCGCTCACCTCCCGCACCAACGACGTGCGCGCCGCGGGCGCGTCTTCCGGGCCGGAGTCACGGACACGAGCAACGATCTCCCTGGATGCGTCGACTCCGACATCGGCGCTGATGAGAGCCTCTTCCATCCCCTCCCAGAACGTCCGGTCGAGGTCAGATCGTGAGAACACCGATCTGAGCGACGCACCGAGGGACTCCCGGGTTCGCGACAGTCGTGAGGCGAGTGCCGGGTCGGTGCGTGACGCCACCGGCGTCGACTCTTCGTCGGGTCGGCGACGCACCAGGAGGAGTCCGGCTCCGGCGACAACGACCAACGCGACGAGAACGACAACGAGAGTGAGGTTGTCCATGCGAGCCCGAGGTTACTGACCGGCCATCTGGTCGAGGTTGGCGGAGACTGGCGTCATCGACTTGGCCACCACCTTCGAGGAACCGCCCGGCTCCATCGTGACCCCGTACAGCACGTCGCCTGCTTCCATGGTCAGCTGTTGGTGGGTGATGACGAGCATCTGGGCTTTGGATCGGAACTCGTCGAGCAGTCTGATGAACCGGTGCAGATTGGTGTCATCCAGGGCGGCCTCGACCTCGTCGAGGACATAGAACGGACTCGGTCGCGAATCGAAGATGGCAAAGAGGAAGGCAATTGCAGCCAGCGAGCGCTCTCCGCCGGAGAGCAGTGTCATCGAGGTGAGCTTCTTGCCGAGCGGCTGGGCCTCGATCTCCACGCCCGTCACCGCCAGATCGTCCGGTTCGGTGAGGCGCAGACGGCCCTGTCCCCCCGGAAAGAGAACGGCGAAGTGGCGTTCGTACGCTCGGGCGATCTCGTCGAAGGCTGCAAGGAACTGCGTCTGAATCTCGCCATCGAGCGCGGCGATGACCTTGCGCAGTTCGCTGCGAGAGCCCTCGAGGTCCTCGAGTTGACCTGTCAGGAAGCTGTGGCGCTCCTCCAACTCCGAGTACTCGGCTGCCGCGAGTGGATTCACCGGTCCCATCCGGCGCAGTTCTGCCTCACGGGTCTCGAGCTCGGCCGCCAGGTCGCCGTGAATCTCGGGGACGGGCGCGTTCAACGCCGTCGCCTCGTCGGCGTCTGCGTCACGACGCAGACGCTCGGCCACCTGCTCGCGTCTCACGCGCAGCTCGGCACGCTCGACGGCCATCGTCGCCAGCCGTTCCTTCGCCGCCGCCACCATCCGAGCATGCCGATCGTGTTCATCCTGGGCTGCGGCCAGGCGTGTGCCCGCCTCACCGGCCTGTGCGCGGAGGTCGGCTTGACGGGCCCGCAGGGTCTCGAGATGGATGCGAAGCGCCTCGGTCGCCTGCCGCGCCGAGCTGGCGACCGACTGCAGTCTTTCCAACGAGGTCTCGTCGATCTGGACGTCGGAATCCGCGGCGAGCAACCCGTCGATCTCGAGACGCCGGGTCCGCAACATCGCCAGCTGTTCCTGGGCTGCTCGGTGCGACGACGTGTGCTCATGCCATGTCTGGCGCGCTTCTTCTCGATCGCGCCCGACCGCCCGGCGACGCTCCACGAGGGACTCCCACGCAGCCTGCCGCTCGGCTTCCTCCCCCTCCAATGCCGCCAGCCGGGCGCGCAGTCCGGCGGCGAGGTTCACTCGGCCTTCGATGGCGCCGCGCAGAGACGCGCTCCTGGTGCTGAGACGTTCGGACTCCTGGATTCCGGCCTGTATCTCGCGCTCCAGACGTGCCAACGCCTCGGCGGAGCCAGCCATCCGGGCTTCGAGCGACTCGAGCGCTTCCAGGGCGGCGCGTTCAGCCTGGCGGGCCTCGTCGAAGGCGCGCTTGGCCTGTGAGCGAAGGCTCTCCGAACGAGCAAGATCGATCTCGGCCCGCTCCACGGCGACTTCGGCCAGTTCAATCATCGCCGGGGAGGCGCCATCGGGGTGGGCCACTCGGATACCGTCAGCCGTGATCAGGTCGCCTTCCGGCGTCACGACACGGATGCTGTGGTGAGCCATCGCAATTCGGTGACCCGCCTGCCATCCCTCGACGACGTACACGTCGCCGAGGAGCGATTCGGCGAGAAGCCGGTCTGCCCCGGATCCGAGGAGTTCGACGAGCCGGTCCGCGCCCGGGATCGCACTCGCCCCGCGACCATGACTGCCCGGGCCGACGACGCCGACGCCTCCACGGCCCGCCGCCTTCAAGTCGGTGACGGCCGACGCCCTCGATTCGACATCACCGAACACGATCCCGTCGGACCAGTGTCCGAGTGCGGCATCGACGGCAGCGGCCAGGTGCGGCGGGATGTCGAGCGCCGACGCCACCGACCCCAAAGCGCCGGGCGACGCTTCGACGAGGGCACGTGCCTGCTCGTCGGCGAGCCCCTCGGCAGCGGCGATCAGAGCATCGCGCCGTGCTGTCGCGCCTACCAGGGCGACGCGGGCATCCGTTTGCGCAGATTCGGCGCTCTCCCACTGCTGCTGGTCGGCGATCCTCGCCGTCTGAGCCGTTGCGTATCGCTCCTGAGCGGGGGTGGCAACTGCGTCGAGATCTCTGATCTCGTCGTTGATCCGCCCTGCTGTGGCGCGCTCGTCGCCGATGCGTGCGAGCACGACGGAGATCCTGCTCTCGAGGGCATCCAATTCTCTCCGGTCTCGTTCGTCCGCCATGTCGAAGGACCGCAAGTCCCCGCGGACGACGGCGATGGCGCCCTCCGTGGACATCTCTTCCTGTTCGGTGAGGGAACGCTCTTCGTCCTCCAACTGGCGAAAGAGCCCCTCGGCGTCCGTCGCAAGACGATCGACACGCTCGGCGGTTGCGGCCGCGTCTGCGATCCGGCGATCGAGATCCTCTGACTCGGTCTCCAGATCCCGGCGACGTTCGCCGACGCCCACGAGCTGTGACGTTGCGGCCCGGTGGCGTTCGTGGGCGACCTGGCCGATGCGGCGGAGTCGCTCGAGGACTGTCTCGGCTTTGGCCGCGGCCGCGGAGTCACGGTCCAGGGCCTCACCGATGTCGCCCGCCTCCAGCCTCAGACCGATCAGCTTCGCGGCGACGTCCGTCCTGACGCCCTCGGACTCGACAACCGTGCGCTCGTCTTCTGCCGCGGCGGCCGCGATCTCGCCGGCACGACGATCGATCGCCCGCAGGTCGGCAGCACCGACGGCCAATCGGAGTGCCTGTACTGCATCGGCCACCTCGGCGTGACGGAGGGCGGCGGACGCCTGCCGCTTGAGCGGACGCATCCGCTTGCCGATCTCGCCCAGGACATCGCGCAACCGAATCACGTCGGCATCGGTTCGTTCCAAACGGCGAAGTGCCTTGTCCTTCCGCACGCGATGCTTGAGGATCCCAGCGGCTTCCTCGACCACCGCTCTGTGTTGGTCCGGGGTGGCGCTGAGAATCGAGGTGATCTGGCCTTGGCCGATGATGACGTGCTGGTGCCGCCCCACTCCCGAATCGCTCAGCAGCTCCTGAATGTCGAGCAGCCTGCAGGAAACACCATTGATCTCGTAGTCGCTGGACCCGTCTCGATACAGCCGCCGGGTGACGCTGACCTCGGCGAGATCGAGCGGGAGCATCCCCGAGGAATTGTCGAAGACGAGGGTCACTTCCGCCCGCCCCAGGCCTGGTCTGGTCGCCGTGCCGGCGAAGATCACGTCATCCATCCTCGTGGTGCGCAGCGCCTTGGGTGATTGGGTACCCATCACCCAAGCGATGGCGTCGACAACGTTGGATTTCCCCGATCCGTTCGGCCCGACGACGACGGTCACGCCAGGACGAAACTCGAGGCGCGTCCGGTCGGCGAACGACTTGAACCCTGTGAGTTTCAGCGACTTCAGATACATGCAAATCCTCGGACGGTCAACGGCAACCCGGACGGTGGAACCGCACGAAGTTACACCTGTGTCATTCGACGTTAGTCCGCCTGCAGTCACGGGACGGCGACATGAACCACCGGTCTTCTGGCCGCGAGCATCTCTTGTGAAGGCCGGGGCTCATCCCACCGTTGCCGCGCCCACCGCCGAGCGGCGGCTGACGAGGATCCACGCCAGACATCCGACGAGGGCGATCCCGATCCAGGCGGTCGCGGCGTAACCCGGCCCCTCGAGAAGAAGACCCGAACCGATCGTGGCCACCGCACCGACACCCCACACCATCGAGTCGACCCGACCCTGGATGAGCGGCCGGAGGGCGGGCTCGACCGCCACCGTCAACAACGTGCTGCCCGCCACGAACCCGAAGTTCCAACCGATGCCGAGCAAGAACAGACCCCAGCCGAGGAGCACCGTGGAGTCGTGGGGGGCGACTGCTGCGATCACACTCGCCGCCACGAGCACTCCGGCCCCGACCCACATCATCGGGAGCGGGCCGACTCGGTCCGTGACACGCCCGACGAGGGGGGCGAACGCAAACATGCCCAATGTGTGAACGCTGATGATGTTGCCGACGGTCCCGAGACCGAACCCGGCGTTCTCCACGTGGATCGGAGTGGCCGTCATGATCAGAACCATCACGAAGTGGCCGATCACCATCGCAGCCACCGCCATCTGCACACGCGGGCGGGCAAACGGAGTTCTTGTGTCCTGGCCGAGTGCGGCCACCACCGACTCGTCGACGATGGCGATCGTGGAGGGGTCCGGACGGAGCGCCACCAGACAGAGCAACGTGGCCACCGCCATGAAGACCGCCGTCGCGAGATACCCGCCGGCGTATTCCACTGCGCCCAGTTCGATCGCAACCCGGCCACCGGGGTCGAGGAGGCGCGGCCCGGCAACGGCGCCGATGGTGCTGGCCCAGACGATCATGCTCACAGCGCTTCCCCGCCGGTCGGGCTCGACAAGCTCGGCGGCGGTGTACCGGGCCAGCTGCGCGGCGGCGTTCCCGAAACCGATGACGCCCATCCCCGCCACGAGGATGACGAAGCTCCCCACCAGCACGCCCGAGAAAGCCACGAGACCGCCGAGTGTGGCGATCGCCATGCCCGCCAGAAGCGATCGACGACGGCCCGCTCCCATCACCATCCGACCGAGCACCGCAGTACCGATCGCCGTGGAGATCGTGCCGACCGCGGCGGGGACACCGGCGGCCACCGACGAGCCGGTGATCTGACGGGCGGCCAGCGTCGAGACGGTGACGGCGGCGAGATACCCCGTCGTCATAGACCCCACCGCCGCGAACAGAATCCAACGCAACCTGGTGTGAACGGACATCCCCGCCACGTTATCCACCGTTCGGAGTGCACCGCCGGTGTCGGCGCAGCCGTCAACCGTTTCCTCGACCGTGTCAGAAGCCGTGCGGATTGGGCGAGCTCGCGAGCCCCATCCGCCGGCTTCCCGCCCGAAAGCGAAGCTGTTTCGGGCGGAACAGTAAGACAGTCGGCGCAGCCGCCCAATCGTTTCCCCGACCGTGTCAGTTGATGACGAGGAAGTCCTGGATGGAGGCGTCGAGCGGCACCGACTGGGACTCGACGCCCGTGACTGTCGAGCGTGGCGGACCCTCCCACAACCAGTCGATGAAGCGGTCCAGGGCTGCTTCGTCGCCCTGAGCCCACACCTCGACGCGGCCATCCGGCAGGTTCCGCACCCATCCCCACAGCCCCGCCCGGCGCGCCTCCTGGCGGGTCATCTGGCGGTAGTAGACGCCCTGAACCCGGCCGGACACGAACGCGTGCACCGCTTTCATCGCTGACAGTTCGGACAGAAGTGCGACGAACGTTGCGCGACGACGACCCGCTCGATCTGGGCGCCGCACCGGCGACACGCCTGACCGGCACGGCCGTACACGGCGAGCCGTTCGACGTAGGTTCCGGCCCGGCCATCAGGAAGCAGATATGCGAGATCGTCGAGACTCGTTCCGCCGTGCGCCAAGCCGTCGGAGAGGATCGGTTTGACCGACCGTTGCAGCGCCGCCACCTCGGCGGCCGTCAGCGACCCCGCCGCCCGTTGGGGGTGGAGCTTCGCCCGGTGCAGGATCTCGTCGGCGTAGATGTTGCCGATCCCCGCCAGGATTCGCTGATCCAGGAGGAGCGCCTTGATCGGAGCGGTCCGCCCAGCCAGGCGCGTCGCCAGCGCTCGCGCCGATGGCAGGGCATCGAGAGCATCAGGACCGAGGGCGACCATCCCCGATTCGTCCCACTCCTCGGGAGTGAAGACCGCGACGAAACCGAACGTGCGGGGGTCGACGAACCGCAACTCCACGCCTGCGTCGGTGACGGCGACGAAGTTGGTGTGCGGGTCGGTGGGCGCATCCGACCGCGCCAGTTGCATCCGTCCCGACATCCCCAGGTGCATCACCCACCGCATGTCTCCTTCGACTTCGGCCACGATGAACTTACCGGTCCGTCCCACCGTCCCCACCCGCCGGCCGACGAGACGCTCGGCGACATCACCCGGACGGTCATTGCGACGCGCCATCCTGTCCCGACGCACTTCCGCACCGACCACACGGTGACCTTCGAGGGCTGGCGCGATCGCTCGGCGGGTCGTCTCGACTTCGGGTAGTTCGGGCACGGCGGGAAGCATGACACGGCCACCGGACAAACGAAGATCCGCTCTGTCAGATGCCGAGTTCGGCCTCGCGCAGCGCCGCCGCGATGCGCTTGGCGCTCACGCTTCCCTTCGTGCCGAGCGGCTGGGCGAAATACGACACCCGCAGTTCCTGGAGCATCCAACCGACCTCGATCAATTCTGCAGTCACCCGAATCGAATCCATAAGTCGGATGTGTTCGGCCTCGAGGGTCTGGACCACCGCCATGTGGTCGGCATCGCGCTCGGCCCGCTCCGGAAGCCGGTCGAGTCGCCAGACCATCGCCCGCAGGTAACGCTCCACGTCAGGCACCCGGCGTGGCCCGATCGCGGCGAGGAATCCCGGGTACACGAGCCGGACCACCTGAGCCCGGATGTCCGCCATCGCCGCCTCGAACGGAGGCCCGGTCGCGGCGTTGGCGGCGATCTGCAGGTCGCGTAGGGCGGCGAAGACCGCCAGGGAACGGCGGCCGATGTCGACGATGGCTGCGGGAAGCGCCCCGTCGGCTCGTTTGGCCACCGCCTCGAACTCCTGTTGGGTCCACACGG
This sequence comes from Acidimicrobiia bacterium, assembly GCA_035544575.1. Taxonomy (GTDB): domain Bacteria; phylum Actinomycetota; class Acidimicrobiia; order Spongiisociales; family ZC4RG35; genus DATHWB01. Next base: position 11,166 of record DATKEC010000092.1, on the reverse strand, counting down.
GGCCGCCCAGTTCGGCCAGCACCGCATCGGCGGCGCACTCGAGGCAGTCAGCCACCCAACCCGAATGGTCGGGATAGGGGCCGAGCCCGAGGTCGGCTTTCGACTGCGGATCGAGCAACGGAGACAGCAGCCCGGCCACGCGGCCTGCCCGCAGCGCCAGCAGGCGACGGGTCCCGAACCACATGGCATCGGCCTGCTCTTCGGCGGTGGCGAGCACCCGGATGGAAACCGAGTCGCCGTCATCGTCGAGCGCGGGGTACGCAGAAACCGAGTTGTGCGGGCCGGGAACCCGAATCACTTTCGGGAGGTCCCCGAAGTCCCACCGTGCCAGCCCGGCCTTCTCGATCGAATGCGAGCGTGTCGCAACCGTCTCCCGCAGCTCCGTGCGCAGGCGCGCCCGCAGCTCCGCCAGATCTCCGCCCGCCGCCACGATCTCGCCGTCGTCCGCGACGATTCGAAACGTCGGCTTCAGGTGGGGCGGGAGGCGCTCGAGGTCGAAGTCGTCGGCGAGGATCGACAGCCCGCTCATTCGCGACAGCTGTCGCCGCACGTGGTCGAGAAGCCCTCCTGCGGCGGGTTCCGCCAGCACAGCCGCGGCCGTGTCCTTGACGGGCAGGACCTTCTTGCGAATGGACTTCGGCAGCGACCTGATCAGTGAAACCACGAGTTCCTCGCGATGGCCCGGCACGTGCCACTCGAACACCGCCGGGTCCAGCCGGTCGAGACCTGTCGCCGGGACGTCGATGACCACCCCGTCGATCTCGCTGCCCGGGTCGTAGGTGTAATGGATCGGCGCCACCACGTCGCCGTGATGCCACTCGTCGGGGAACTCCGTCGCGTCGAGCTGTGCGGCGGCGGGCCCGACGACATCGCCGACCGAGAGCTCGAGGCGGTGAGGATCGTGTCCGACCACCTTCCGCCACCACGCATCGAAGTGACGGCTCGAGGTGACATCGGCCGGAATCCTGTCGTCGAAGATGGCGACGATCTCGTCGTCCTCCCTGCGCAGTTCCGCGCGGAACCGGGCTTCGAGATCCTCGACCTCGGCGAAGGTCGCCGCGTTGTGTGCGACAAATGGGTGGGGACTCTCCCACTCGCCGTGGACGAGGGCGTGGCGGATGAAGATCGTTCGCGCGGCCGCGGGGTCGAGCGGGCCGAATTGCACCGCGCGATCGGAAACGAGCGGGACACCGAAGAGGCTGACCGTTTCGTGAACCATCGCCGCCCCGCGTGCGCTGTCCCACCACGCTTCGGAATAGGACCGCGACACGAGGTGGGACGCCATTGCTTCGATCCACTCCGGTTGAACTCTGGCGACACCCCGGGCCCACAGTCGCGTGGTTTCCACGATGTCGGTGGCCATCACCCACTCCGGCGACTGCTTGAAGAGCACGGACCCAGGGGCGATCGCAAAACGCGCCCCTCTCGCGCCGCGGTACTCGTGGCTGTCGGGGTCCTTGCGACCAACCTGGGAAAGCAGCCCGGACAAGACCGCTCGGTGGATCATGTCCGCATCGGCGTCACGACTCGCGCTTCGTAGTCCCACCTCGGCGCACACCCGACGCAACTGGCTGTGTATGTCCTGCCATTCGCGCACCCGGCGGTGATTCAGGAACTCTTCTCGGCACAGTCGGCGGAACTGATTTGACGACAACGACCGTCGTTTCGCGGAAACGTGTCTCCACAACGCCAGCCAGCCGAGCAGATCTGAGCCCGGCACGGCGAAACGCGCATGGAGCGCGTCCGCCTTTGCCTCCTCACCGGTGGGACGCTCCCGCGGATCGATGATCGAGAGGCCGGCAGCGATGACGAGCACCTCGGCAAGGCACCCGCTCTCGGCGGCCGCTTGCAGCATGCGTCCGATGCGCGGGTCGGCCGGAATCCGAGCGAGTGTTCTTCCGGTCGCGGTGAGCCGCAGATCCTCGGACCCGGCCTCCACTGCGCCCAGCTCGACGAGCAGCGCCATCCCGTCGCGAATCGAACGGGAGTCAGGCGCTTCGAGAAAGGGGAACGACTCGATGTCACCGAGACCCGCCGCGGCCATCTGGAGCATCACCGACGCCAGATTCGTGCGCAGGATCTCCGGTTCGGTGAACTCGGGGCGGGACAAGTAGTCCTCTTCGGAGTACAGCCGGATGCAGATGCCGGGTCCCAACCTCCCGCACCGTCCGGCGCGCTGATCCGCCGACGCCCGGCTGATTGGCTCGATCGGCAGCCTCTGGACCTTCGTGCGCCTGCTGTAGCGGGAGACCCGGGCCGTGCCGGGATCGACCACATACCGGATACCGGGAACGGTGAGCGACGTCTCGGCGACGTTGGTGGCAAGAACGATCCTGCGGCCGCGGTGCGGAGCAAAGACCCTGTGCTGTTCTGACGACGAGAGTCGGGCGTACAGCGGCAGGATCTCGGTATTGGGAAGACCCAGGTCGCCGAGAACCTCGGCCGCATCTCGGATCTCGCGCTCACCGGAGCAGAACACGAGGATGTCGCCGCGGCCGACTGCGGCCAGTTCCCGGACGGCGACACCGATTGCATCCGGCTGGTCGAGCGGCGTGCCGTCGCCATCCACCGCTTCGAGATGACGGATCTCGACCGGGTACGTCCGGCCCGAGACCTCCACGACCGGAGCGTCATCGAAGTGGGCGGAGAAGCGCTCGGTGTCGATGGTCGCCGAAGTCACGATCACCTTCAGGTCCTGGCGCTGGGCACAGAGGCGCTTGAGGTAGCCGAGGAGGAAGTCGATGTTGAGGCTGCGCTCGTGGGCCTCGTCGATGATGATCGTGTCGTAGGCGTTCAGTCGCCGATCGGCCTGGATCTCGGCCAGCAGCAGGCCGTCGGTCATCACCTTGACCAGCGTGTCAGCAGCCACCGTGTCGGAGAACCGCATCGCATAACCCACAACGCCGCCGACCGGCTGGCCCAACTCGGCTGCAACCCTTTCCGCGATCGTTCTCGCCGCGATGCGGCGGGGCTGGGTCTGTCCGATGAACCCCCTCACCCCTCTGCCGAGTTCGAGACAGAGCTTGGGCAGCTGGGTGCTCTTTCCCGAACCGGTCTCTCCTGCCACGATCACGATCTGGTTGTCCAGGATCGCTCGCAGCAGGTGGTCACGACTGTCCGTGATCGGCAGCTCCTCGGGGTATCCGATCGTTGCCGGCACTGCGGCGCGGCGCGTGGCGATCCGGGCCTCGGAGTCGACGAGGTCGGCTTCGATCGCGCTCAATGCCGACTCCCGTCTCGACCGCACACCGATACGGGCCGCACCCTGCAGACGTCCCTCGATGCGTCTGCGGTCTGTGATCGTCAGCGTCTCCGCGCGCCTGCGCAGCTCAGAAACACCCATGATCGCCTCAGTATCGATCGTCTCAGTATCGCCGTGCGCCGACGATGTCTCAGCTCAAATCCGCTCGATCCACCTGGTGCCGTTCGGCGAGGTGGCCAGTGGTGCCGCTCGACTGATGAGGCGGTCTCCCCGGCCCTACTCGAGCGACACACCACTAGGTTCTGGGCGATGCATTCGATGGAGTTGAGACCCCGCACCGTCGGTGAGATCCTGGACGTCGCGTTCAAGCTCTACACCTCCCACATCCGCAAGTTGTTGATCATCGCGGCCGTGGTGTTCATCCCGATCGGGATCATCCAGCTCTTCGTGTCTGCGGGATCAGGTCTCGACTCGATCGACCTCTTCGATCCGGATGCACTGGCAGCCGGAGAGCTGCCGGCCGGCTTCACCGCCTTCCTCGGCGGCACACTGATGCTGTCGATGATCTCTCTCATCGGAACCCTCTTCGTCCAGGGCGCCTCGATCAAACTCTTCGCGGGCGCCTACCAGGGCATCGATCAGACGTGGCAGGAGTCGGTGCGTTTCGGTATCGACAAGTCTCTCCTCATTCTCGGCACCGCGCTGATGTCTGCGATCGGGAGCGGCATCGGTCTGGTCTTCTGCCTGGTCCCGGGAATCTGGCTGTGGACGTCGTGGTATGTCGCCATCCCCGCCCTCCTCGTCGAAGGTACAGGCCCGCTGGCGGCACTCTCGCGGTCTTTTCAGCTGGTCAAGCAACGGTTCTGGCCGGTGCTCGGCGTGGGTGTCCTCGCATGGATCATCTCCCAGGTCGTCGTCCAACTGCTCGGCCTGGTGGTCGGTCTGGTCGTCGCCGTTCCGGCGGCGATGGATGCCGCCGAGACCGGCACCCTCGATGGGGGCGTGTTCAGTGCGTCGGTCCTCGCGGGCTCCGTGGCGAGCATCGTGACCGTGCCATTCCTGGCGGCCGTTGCAGTGGCGGTGTACTTCGACCTCCGAGTTCGTTTCGAGGGCTTCGACTTGGAGATGCTCAGCCGGCAATCGGACAATCTCGAGATCCCGCGCCGACCCGAGGGAGGCAGCGACCCGGACGATCCGTTCGGTCTCGACTGACTCTTGAGTGGCCAAGACACTGCGGTACGACCTGACCGTGACCCTCGAGCGGGTCCTGGCCGAGCCACGGTTCGCGGTTCCACAGGAGAGCTGGTGGGACCGGCTCCTCCAACGGGGCCTCGCAGAGCTGGCCCGACTCTTCGCGTGGGTCATCGACGCCGTGGGAGGTCCGATCGTCGCGGCATTCCTCGCTCTGGGTCTCGTAGGCGCCGTCACCCTCTTCGTCGCCGTGCGTCTGGCGGGTCGACGGGCGGCGGTGCTCGAAGAACGGCTCATCCTCGAACGACTCCTCGAGAGCGGAGTGGATCCCGAGTCGTTTCTGATGGATTCCGAGGACGCATCGCGGTCGGGTGATCACGCGCGGGCCATTCGGCTCCGATACATCGGCGGCGTACTGGACCTGGGCCGGCGGGGACGGATCCGATATGAACCAGGGTTGACGACATCGGGGATTGCAGCCCAGGTGAACGATGAGGGCTTCGACGGCCTCTCCCAGCAGTTCGACGCGGTGGCATACGGCGCGGCGATGGTCGGAGCGGAAGACGATGCCTGGTCCAGGGAGCGCTGGGCCGGGATGCGCGAGCCGGCGTGATCCCCCGGTCCACCACGCTCACCGGCCAGGGTCGCCAGATCCGCCAGCGGGCCATCTGGGGAGTCGCCGTCCTCTTCGTCCTGGTGCTTCTCGCCGTGGCATTCGCCATGCTCGACAGATCGACGGTCGTCGACGGAGCGACCGGATCGAGTTTCGTGACCACAGCCACCGGACTCGCCGCCCTCCACGACACGCTCGAACGCGCCGGACGCCATCCGTCGCGGATCCAACAGCCGCTCTCTCCTGCCGCGATGGAGTCCCTCGACGCGTATCTGGTCTCAGACGTCGAGTTCGCGCAGTACGCCGAAATCGAGATGTCGGCGCTCGCCGGCTTCGTCGAGGCGGGCGGGCGGATCCTCGTGCTCGGTGTGCCTCCTCGCGCGCTCGTCGATGCCTTCGACATCGACCTGGCCTGGTCGGGGACACCTGTCGGCGTGGTTGCCGTTTCGGTGCCGCTGGAACACACATCGACCCTCGACGCATCCCGCTTCGGTTCCTTCGCACGCGACCACGGTGGCGCTTCCCTCGCCGGATCACCGACCGCCGACCTCGTCGTCCGTTTCACGCGCGGGGAAGGTGAGATCATGTTCATCGCCGACTCCTCGTTGGCGCACAACACCACCGTGGGAAACGCCGACAACATCGACTTGTTCGGCGACCTCCTCACCGGCCGGATCGGCTTCGACGAGTACCGCCACGGATACGACGACACACCCGCCACGGGACTGATCTCCGCCGCTCCCGGAAATTGGTTTGGAGCCGGAGTGCTCGGCGTCTTCGTTCTCGCACTCGCTCTCGTCTCCTACGGGCGCCGGTTCGGGACGATCGAACCCCAGGGCCGCGAACTCGTTCCCGAGCGGTCGACCTTCATCGACTCGGTCGCTCGGTCGATGCGGCGGGCGGGCGGTTCGTTGCCGGTGGTTCCTCTCCGCAAGGCGTTGCAGCGCGAACTCGGTCTGGCCGCCGATGCCACGACCGGCGATCTTCGAGCCGCTGCCCGCGCTCGAGGGGTGCCGGCGGACATCCTCATCGGCATCGAATCCGCCAGCGCCACCGAACAGCTACATGCCCTCGACCGCACCCTCGCCACACTGTTCACGAGAAGAGGAACACATTCATGACCGACCTACGCGGGACGCGCGCCCAGATCCAAGACGAAATCAGCAAGGTCGTGATCGGCCAGTCGGCAACGGTCGACGCGCTTCTGACGGCCGTGATCGTGGGCGGACATGTCCTGCTCGAAGGAGTCCCCGGAACCGCCAAGACCCTGCTCGCACGTGCCTTCGCCGTCACCGTGGGCCTGGCATTCGATCGCGCCCAATTCACGCCCGACATGCTGCCGTCGGACCTCACCGGGACCGTGACCCTCCGAGCCGGGGACCTCACGTTCCGTCCTGGTCCAGTGTTCACCAACGTGCTGCTCGCCGACGAGATCAATCGCACCCCACCGAAGACACAAGCCGCTCTGCTCGAGGCGATGGCAGAGTCCCAGGTCACCGTGGACGGGACGACGCATCCCCTCCCCGAACCCTTCGTGGTGATCGCCACGCAAAACCCGATCGAGTACGAAGGGACCTACCCGCTGCCGGAAGCCCAGCTCGACCGCTTTCTCATGAAGGTCGAGGTCGGCTACCCGTCCTCGGACGACGAGCGGCGCATGTTGGGTCTTGCACGCGATGGCCTGGCCCCGGCGACCTTTGGCGATGTCCAACGTGTGATCGGTCCCGACGAAGTGGCGGAAATGCGACGCACCGCCACGGCGGTCACGATCACCGACGACGTGGTGTCCTACATCTCCGATGTGATCCGCGCCACCCGCGAGCTGCCCTCGGTCGAATTGGGGGCCAGCCCGCGAGCGGGCGTGCACCTCACTGCTGCCTCCAAGGCCATCGCCGCTCTGGCGGGCCGGGACTTCGTGACACCGGACGACGTCGTGCGGACGATCGAGCCCGTGCTGCGCCACCGAATCCTCATCCGGCCCGAGGCCGAAATCGAGCGGTACCGGCCGGAGGACGCGATCGCGGCGGCACTGGCGGCTGTCCCGGTTCCGCGCTGATGACGTTCACCGCCAGAACGATCTGGCTCCTCGGGGCCATCGCGGTGGGAACGTTGCTCGTTCCGACGCTGGTGGGCGCAGTGGTCTTCGTCGTGACAGCGGCCGTCGCGGCTGGCGACGCGTGGGCGGTGCGCGCGGTGCCCGAAACGGCTCGCACCGCACCGCCGATCCTCAGCAGGGGTGTACCTGGCCGACTCAGCGCTTCGACGGCCCTGCCGAACACACGTCTCCGCCAGTCTGTGGCTTCGCCGGATCTGAGAGTCGAACCGGCGGAGGCGACTGGTCGGCTCGACGCGACGATCCTCGCTCTCCGCCGCGGCGAGCACCGCCTGGCTCCCGTTGCGACACTCCGTACCGGCCCGTTGGGACTCGGCGGGTGGTACCACCTGGCGGGAGGCCACCATGACATCACCGTCTATCCCGACATGCCAGCCGCATCGCGACTGGCGACCGAAGTGAGGCTCGGGCTGTTCAGGGAGGAGGGCCGCCGGGCTCGGGGGCCATTGGGGCTCGGTACCGAACTGGAAGCAATAAGGGAATACCAGCCCGATGACGACATCCGCCAGGTGAATTGGAGGGCAACCGCCCGCACAGGTCAACCGATGTCGAACACATACCGGATCGAACAGGATCGCGACGTACTCTGCCTCCTCGACTGCGGACGCCTCATGGCGAGTCCCCTCACACGAGGAGACGGCGCCCGGCTCACCCGCCTCGACGCCGCCGTCGACGCCGTCGCCGCCATCGCCGCCGTCGCCGACGAACTCGGCGATCGCATCGGAGTCGTGGCGTTCGCTGATCGCCTGCTGGCGTCGGTGGCTCCCCGTCGGGATGGCTCGGCGCCAGTCGTGGCTGCCATCCACGATCTGGAGCCGATCGGAACGGACAGCGACTACCAGGCTGCAATCGGAGCGGTGGCGAGTCGCAAACGGGCTTTCATCCTGGTGCTCACCGACCTCCTCGACCCTGCCGCGGCACGGACGCTCGTTGCATCGATTCCCGCCCTGACACGTCATCACACCGTGGCGGTGGCGACGGTCCGCGATCCGGCGGTGGCACATGCGCTCGGCACGGAGTCCGCCGACGAACTCGAACTGGCTCGCACGGTTGTGGCGGCGGACGTGGCCCTGCGCCGAATGGAGGTCACCGCGCAGTTGACCGAGCGTGGGGCCGGGGTCATCGACGCCGATGTCGAAACGCTCTCCCGGCGGTGTGTCGGCTCCTACGTGAGAGCCAAGCGACTGGCGCGTGTCTGAGCCGCGACCCGCCGGCCTCGCCACCAGACCAGTGCCCAGAACAGGCCGCCCAGGCCGACACCGATCACCGCCGTCGGCAACCAGGACAAGCCGGTCCGGGACGCAAACCCCTCGACGAAGCCAGCGAGGATCAGCCACAACGAGGTCCCCAACGCGAGTTGAACAGCCACCACCGCCTCGCGGGACAGAGACTCCCGGCGTGTTCGCGGTCCGGGTCGCAGGATTGCACGGCCCAGGCTCAATCCGGCCGCGCCGCCGATGACGATGCAGGACAGCTCGAGGATGCCATGGGCGACGACAGCCGCGACGAACACCTTCCCGTTCCCTGCCCCGATCGCCAGTCCCGTCAGTGCTCCCAGGATCACGCCGTTCTGGACGAGAATCCACGCCGTTCCGATGCCGTAGGTGATGCCAAGCGCGAACGCGGTGAGCGTCACGCGGATGTTGTTGGTGAGCACGTACGTCGAGAATCCGACCAGCCCGGCCGCGCCGTAACCCTGGTCGGTCGAATCCGCGGCAGTCACCCAGAGGAACTCCGGGGGGAGCACTCCCATCAGGGTTTCGGGTTCGACGACAGCCCAGGCGGCGCCGGCGATCCCCGGAACCACCAGCAGCAACGCGGCCAGCCCCAACGGCCGGCGGCGTTCGACGATCAGACCCCAGTAGGTGTCTGCGAAGAACCCGACGACGCCCTGTCGTCGGCCGGTTCCCGCGTACACCGCAGACCGACCGTCGGCGACGAGACGTTCGAGTTGAGCGGTGACCAGGTCGTTTCGGAACCGCCGACGGGCGACTGCCAGGTCGGCGACGGCTTCGCGGTACAACTCGGCCATGCGGAGTATTTCGTGGGACTGGAGCGAGCGCCGACGTTCGAGCAGGTCGCCGAGGACCGACCAACGATCCTCCCCCGCAGCGATGAACTCCGGTAGCTTCACAGGCCGATGACTTTCGACGATCGCATCTCGATCAGCACGCCTGAGGGCCTCGCCATCGAAATCAACCTAGCGGGGCTGGGCTCTCGGATCGCCGCGGGCGTGATCGACGGGATTCTCCTCGGAATCCTGGTTCTCCTGGCGGCCTTCGGTGCCTTCGGGCTGGCGGACTGGCTGGAGAACCCCCTGCTTGCGATCGGGATCGGCTGGTTGGTGGTGCTGATCCTCATGATCGGCTATTTCGTGGCCTTCGAGGTCTTCAACGACGGGCGCACGCCGGGCAAGGCGCTGTTTTCGATCAAAGTCCTCGGCCTCGACGGCGAGCCGGTCGGGTTCGGACCGTCCGTGGTGCGCAATCTCATGCGACTCGTCGACCTGTTCCCGGCCCTCCCCGTACTCGGCGCCATCTCGATTCTCGTCTCAGAGCGGAACCAGAGGCTCGGCGATCTCGCCGCGCGGACGATCGTCGTGCGCGTCGAGAGACCGACCGGCGTCGACACCGCCACCCCCGTGCTGGACACGGCGGCGGTCGCGTGGGACGTGTCCGACGTGGGAGACAGCGACCTCGAGTTGGCCCGGCGCTTCCTCCTCCGGCGGGACGACCTCACCGCCCCCAAGCGTCAGGAACTCGTCGCCACGATCGCCGGGCGGCTTCGGGAGCGGGTGCCAGGACTACCTCCCGAGGCCGACGACGAATGGCTCGTCGAACAAGTGGTGGCGGCCAAAGCGATGCGTCGCGGCACCTGAGGGACACCTCACCCGTCGGGATCGTCGCCCATCGCCTGTCGGGCTGCCTCCTGCTGGGCTTCCTTCTTCGACTTTCCGGTTCCGGAACCGAGGACCATTCCGTCGACGCTGACCACTGCCCGAAAGACCTTGGCGTGATCGGGGCCCGTGTCGGCGACTTCGTAGTCGGGCCGCAGCCCCCGCGTGGCCAGCCGCTCTTGCAGGCGCGTCTTGAAGTCCCGGCGCCCGGGAGCCTGGGCCTTGGATCTGATGAGGTCGGTCCAGTGATCGAGGATCACCCGGCGGGCAGCATCCAGACCCGCATCGAGATACACGGCACACAGAACTGCCTCCATCGAGTCGGCGAGGATCGAGTCCTTGGTCCGTCCACCCGAGGCCAGTTCGCCGACTCCGAGGGAGATGTGTTCACCCAACCCGATCTTGCGGGCAACGTCGGCGAGTTCGGTCCGGTTGACGCACGCCGCCCGAACTTTGGCCATCTCGCCCTCGCGCATCTCGGGGTAGTGCTCGAACAGAAAGTCGGTGACGACGAGTTGGAGGACGGCGTCGCCCAGGAACTCGTGGCGCTCGTTGTCTGCCGCATCGGCGTGCTCGGCCGTATACGACCGGTGGATGAGCGCGGCGTCCAACAGCGAGGGATCGGCAAACGAGTGTCCGAGGGCGGCCTGGAGCGAAACCGTCATGTCGTCAGACTGTGACCTTGGATGCGATGCGGGACACGAGGCCACCTTCCGCACCCTCGAACGCCAGGACGAGCGCATTCGCGATCGCGCGGCGACCCGATGATCCGTGGGCGATGACGACCACACCATCGACTCCGAGGAGAAAAGCGCCGCCCGTCTCCTCGTAGTCCATGCGGCGGACGATCGGTGTGATCAAGGCCATGACTTCCTCTCTGGTGGCGGCGGAGGCAGCCTCCAGCGCCTCGTCGAGCAACGACATCACGAGGCCGCCCGCGCCTTCGATCGTCTTGAGGACCACATTGCCGGTGAATCCGTCCGTCACGATCACATCCGTCTTGTTCCAGGCGATGTCGCGTCCCTCCAGGTTCCCGACGAACTCGACGTTGGCCCGGGACAACAGTTCATAAGCCGCCTTCTCGAGTGGGCGGCCCTTGCCTCGCTCCTCGCCGATGTTGAGGAGCGCGACCCGAGGATGGGGGATGCCGA
>DATKEC010000091.1:0-10778 GCA_035544575.1 Acidimicrobiia bacterium | reverse complement strand
TGGATCGTCTCGACGGCCGGGTCGCGGGAGGAGGTCGCCAGCCGCGTCAGGCGCTTGTGGGAGGACGTGATCGCTCGATCGCGATAACGTCGCTCGTCATGCCGATCGACCCTGCCCTCGACCGCCTGATCGTCACCATCCCCAAGGCTGAACTGCACGTCCACATCGAAGGAACCCTCGAGCCGGAGATGATGTTCGTCCTCGCCGGGCGCAACGGGATCGACCTCCCGTGGTCCACCATCGAAGAAGTCGAGCGAGCCTATGACTTCGTCGACCTGCAATCGTTTCTCGACGTCTACTACCAGGGCGCCGCGGCCCTCGTGACGGTCCAGGACTTCGACGACCTCATGTGGGCGTACCTCCAGCGAGCCCGGGAGGACGGTGTTCGGCATGCCGAGATCTTCTTCGACCCACAGGCACACACTCATCGCGGGATCGGATTCGACGTCTTCATGCCCGGCTTCGCACGTGCGATCGAACGGGCCAACCAGGAGTTCGGTCTCACCGCATCCCTCATCCTGTGTTTTCTCCGCCACCTGCCCCCCGAGGACGCGGTCGCGACGATCCAAGCTGCGGACGGGCATCTCGACCACGTCGTGGCGGTCGGCCTCGATTCGAGCGAACGCGGCCTGCCCCCGGAGCCGTTCGCCGAGGCGTATCGGATCGCCCGGGAGCACGGACTGACAGCCGTCGCCCACGCCGGGGAGGAAGGGCCGGCGGCCTATGTACGGGGAGCCCTGGACACGCTGGAGGTGGTTCGCATCGACCACGGAGTCCGCTCGCTGGAAGACCCCGACCTCGTCGCAAGACTCCGCGACGAGAGAATCCCTTTGACAATCTGTCCGCTGAGCAACGTCCGCCTGCGCGGGGTGGACTCGATCGCCGATCACCCGATGCCGAGACTGATGGCCGAGGGCTTGCTCGTCTCGGTCAACTCCGATGACCCCGCGTACTTCGGGGGATACGTCGCCGACAACTACCGCGCGCTCGTCGAAGGTCTCGGTTTCGGACGGGACGAAATCGTCACTCTCGCCCGCAACTCGATCGAGTCGTCATTCCTCCCGGACGCCCGCAAACAGGAGCTGTACGACGAAATCGAGGTGCTGACCGCGGACTGACGCCCGCCGGTGGGGATCATGTCCGATCGGCGACTTCGGCCACCCGGCGCTTACGCTCCTCGGTTCGGTTGGCGTCACCCTGAATCTCGACGAGTTGCGTGCGCTCCGCCTCTGCGATCGATGCTGCGTTCGCATCGGCGGCGGCGAGGCGGGCATCGATTCCCTCCTCGACGAGCTTGCGTGCCTCGTCCAGCAGCGCTTCGACCATCTCTGCTTCGGGAACCACCCTGACCACCTGCCCCCGGATGAAAAGATGGCCTCTGCCGCGACCTGCCGCGATACCGATGTCGGCCGAACTCGCCTCGCCCGGACCGTTGACCACACACCCCATGACGGCCACTTGAATCGGGAGGTTCTCGGCTTCGAGCGCGGCCTGGGCACGGGTGGCGACGTCGATCACGTCGACTTCTGCCCGGCCGCAAGACGGGCATGCGATGAGGTCGAGACCCTTGCGTTCCCGCAAGCCCAGGTACTCGAGGAGTTGACGTCCGGCTTTCGCCTCCTCGACCGGATCGGCGGTGAGTGAGAACCGGATGGTGTCTCCGATCCCCTCGTTGAGGAGGGTCCCGATTCCGGCCACCGACTTGATCAGGCCCCCCGGGAGTGGGCCGGCTTCGGTGACACCCAGGTGCAGGGGATAGTCGACGGTGTCGGCGAGAAGGCGGTACGAGGCGACCATCGTCGGCACGTTGGAGTGCTTCACGGAGATCTTGATGTCGAAGAAGTCGACGTCTTCGAGGAACCGGATCTCCCGCAGGGCCGATGCCACCAGCGCCTCGGGCACTGCGCCCCCGTGTTGGGCTTCGATGTCCTTGTCGAGGGATCCGGCATTCACACCGACCCTGATCGGTTTGGCGCGATCCTTGGCTTCGCGGGCAACGGTCTTGATGTGCTCTTCTTTGCGGATGTTCCCGGGGTTGAGTCTGAGGCCGTCCACCCCCGCCTCGAGGGCGGCCAAGGCCAGGCGGTACTGGAAGTGGATGTCCGCGATGATCGGGACGGGCGCACGCGGGACGATCTCGGCCAATGCGGTGGCCGCATCGACATCGTTGCAGGTGATGCGAACGATGTCCGCCCCGTTGGCGGCGAGGGCGTAGACCTGCTGGAGGGTCCCGTCGACGTCGGCCGTCTTGGTCGTGGTCATCGACTGGACGGTGACGGGGGCGCCCCCACCGACCGGAACCGGGCCAACGTGGAGCTGTCTGGTCATTCTGCGTTCGGTCACGGTGGTCACGCTAGATCTCCCCGTGATCAGAGATCGATCGGATTGACGATGTCGAGCACGATGGCCAGGACGCCGATCAGCCCGATCACCGCGATCACCGCCAACGCGACGGGAATCAGCTTGCGCATGTCGGCGGTGCGGCCGGAGACCTTCTCGTACAACGCGACGGCGAAATGCCCGCCGTCGAGCGGATACAAAGGAAGTGCGTTCAGGGTTCCGAGGATGACGTTCACGAACGCGAGGAGGAGGATCATGTTGACGATCCCGAACTCTTCGGCCTGACTGCCGATCTGGACGATGCCGATCGGGCTGACGGGCCGGACGTCGGGATCGATCTCACCCCCGGTGATCCCACCGAGGAGTTGACCGAGAGTGTCGAAGCGCAGGATGCGGCCGAACGCCTCGAATGTGAACTCGACGGCGATGCCAACTTGGCGGACACCGATCCAACCTGCTTCGAACACCGAGATCGTCTGAGTGGCGAACGCCGGTGAGAACCCGAGGAAGCCCGACTCGGCGCCGGTGACGGGATCCACCCTCGACCCCATGGTCGTGGTCAAGACGATCTCGGCCTCGTCGCGGAGGACGAGCAGTTCGACCGGCTCTCCGGCGGCACCCTCGATGACCTCACGCAATTCCTCCCAGCCGCCGACCCGTTGACCGTTCATCCCCACGATCACATCGCCGGCCCGCAGGCCCGCCGCGGCCGCGGCCGTCGGGTTGCCCGCATCGTCTGCGTCCACGACTCCCGAGACCTCGGTGGAGAGCACGGGCTCGCCGTCGACGATGATCGGTTCGCCTTCGATCAGCGCAACGGTCGAGAAGATCACGAACGCGATCAGGAAGTTCGCGACCACCCCGGAGAGGACGACCAACGACTTCGCCCAGAAGGGCTTCGAGCGGTAGGTACGGTGTTCTTCCTCGGGAGCAACCTCTTCGAGGCTGTTCATCCCGAGAACCTTCACGTATGCACCGAACGGGATCGGCTTGATCCCGTACTCGGTTTCTCCGCGGCGGAACGACCAGATGCGGGGGCCGAACCCGATGAAGAACTCGGTGACCTTCATGCCGGTGGCCTTGGCCGCGAAGTAGTGGCCCGCCTCGTGCGCGACGATGAATCCGATGAGGGCAACGAGCGCGGCAACGCCGCCGATCATGAGAAGACACGAGTCATGGGGTCGCTCACGTTACCCCCGCCACCAGGCCTATCGACACCGGTCAACACGCTCCGGCGACCAACGAGGCGGCAATCGATCGAGCCTCGGCATCGATGTCGAGCACATGGTCGATCGACTCCACCGCCCGATCCCCGAGGGATTCGAGGACGCGTTCGATGACGTCGACGATGCCCAGGAAGCCAAGTCGGCGATCGAGGAATGCCTGGACCGCGATCTCGTCGGCGGCGTTGAAGGCACACGGTGCCCCACCACCCTGCCGCCCTGCGCGATATGCGACATCGAGGGCCCGGAACGTGCGCCGGTCGACTTCCTCGAAATCGAGCGTGTGTCCTGCCAATGAGAAGGTGACTGCGGACTCGAGTCGTGCGGGGTAGGACAAGGCATAGAGGATCGGGATCCGCATGTCTGTGGCACCGACGTGTGCGAGGAGAGACCCGTCGGTCAGCCCGATCAGTGAATGGACCAGGCTCTGGGGGTGGATGACGACATCGATGCGGTCGAAGTCGACACCGAACAGGACATGAGCCTCGATCACCTCGAGACCCTTGTTCGCCAGCGTCGCCGAGTCCACGCTGATGCGTCGCCCCATGTCCCAGGTGGGGTGGGCCAGAGCGTCGGCAGGCGTGACGTCCTCCAGATCCGCCGACGCCCGGCCGCGGAACGGCCCGCCGCTGGCCGTGAGGACGAGCGAGGCGATCTCGCGCTCGTCTGCTGCTCTCACCAGTTGGAACAGCGCGGAGTGTTCCGAGTCCACGGGAATGAGTTCGGCGCCGGTTCGCGCCGCCGCCTCCATCACCAGCGATCCGGCGGCGACCAGACTCTCCTTGTTGGCGAGCGCCAAGCGGTTTCCGGCATCCAGCGCCGCCATGGTCGGTCGCAAACCGGCCGCTCCGACCAGCGCATTGACGACGGTCGAGCCCGGTCTGGCGGCCGCTTCGAGCATCGCCTCGGTCCCCCACCGGACGGCATTCGGGACACGAGTCGAGAACACGTCACGCTCATCCGTGGATCCGCCCGTGACGACGACGGAGGCGTCGGGAAAGTCTGCTGCGATCGCGGCGAACTCCTCCGTCGGCCGGCGAGCGGCGATGACGGCGACGTCGAAGCCGTTCCTGTGCGCGACTTCCAGGGTCTGGCGGCCGATCGACCCGGTCGCCCCGAGCACGACGAGCGGCCCGCCCGTCACAGGTATCCGAGAACCAAGAACAGGAAGTAGCTGGCGGGCACGACGAAGAGGAGAGCATCGATGCGGTCGATCATCCCTCCGTGGCCGGGCAGGATCGAACCCATGTCCTTGGTGTCGAGGGCGCGCTTGACGACGGACTCGGCGGCGTCGCCCAGCGGTGCAAAGACCGATACGACCAGCGCCACCGCAATGGCACCACCGATCCCCATGAAGTCGTACGCGGGAATCGTGGAGAGGATCGCGGCGAGCGCCGTGATCACCACGACGCCTCCCATCAGACCCTCGACGGTCTTCCGAGGTGAGACCACCGGCGCAATCGGACGACGCCCGAAGGCACGCCCGATGAAGTAGCCGGCAATGTCGAAGAAAGCTGTCAGGAGAACCAGCAGAAAGATGAGCTCGACCGAGTTGGCCGACTGTTCGATCACGATCGCAAAGGAGAGCAGCGAGACCCACACCATGCCCATCACCGTCACCGCCGCGTTCTCGAGCGGGTCACGCCGCACGACCACCGAGTAGAAGAGCGCCACCGCCACCGCGGCCACGGTCAGGGTCGATGCAAGGGCGCCGGCCCCGGCCACGTGGGCGGCGACGGCACCGAACACGACTCCGAGGAACCCGAAAAGCGCAACGGGGCGATAGCCGCGCGAGCGAACCGTGGCATACAGTTCGCCGACAGAGAGCACCATGACCACTCCAACCAGAGCAGTGAACCACGCTCCCCCCAGGAACAGGCAGCCGAGGAAGAGCCCCACCAGCACGAGACCCGACGTGACACGGAGGGTGAGATCGGACGTCCGAGCCTGCTCCTCGGCTTCGACGTCTTCCTCAGAGACACCCCGCCTACCGGTGACGTCTTCGAAGCCGACCAATCCCGAGCCCACACCCGGCATGGACGCGGCGACCGCTTGGCGCTCGTACTCGAGACCGCCGGCCGCCGCGATGTCCTCCGCCAGGCCCTGATACTCCCTCGTCGTGGCGGCCAGATAGTCGTCGTGGGTGTAATCATCGAGGTGTGCGGACCCCCCGGATCCCTCCAGGTGGTCGAACGACGAGTCTTCTGCGGGTGAGGTGGCGTCGGGCGTGGATTCCGGGGCAGAGTCCTCCGCTGCCGGGTCGTCGGAGGGTGAGTCCTCGCCGGGTGAATCCAGCTCCGGATCCTCCCACGGCCGCGTGAAGGGCGATGGACGGTCGTCGGACATCATCAGACCTCGAGCAACTCGCTCTCCTTGCGGGAGAGCAGATCGTCGATCCTGGCAACCATCGAGTCGGTCAGGTCCTGAAGATCCCTTTCGGCGCGACGGATCTCATCGTCGGAAATCTCACCGTGCAAGGCCTCCATGTCCGACTTGGTGTGCCGGCGGACGTTGCGGATGGCGATTCGACCGTCCTCGGCCATGTGGCGGACGAGCCGGATCAGCTCTTTGCGGCGTTCTTCGGTGAGGGTCGGGAAGACGATCCGAATCACGATGCCGTCATTGGACGGGTTCAGACCGAGGTCGGACTCCCGTATGGCCCGTTCGATGCTGGCTAGCGCCCCCTTGTCGAAGGGCTGGACGACGAGGAGTCGAGGCTCTGGAACGCTCATCGACGCCAGCTGCAGGAGCGGTGTCGGTGTGCCGTAGTACTCGGCGTGGATCCGATGCAGGATCTGTGGCGTCGCCCGGCCCGTTCGTACGGTGCCGAACTCGGATGCGACGTGGTCGACGGCCGAATCCATCCCGGATCGCGCTTCGTCGAGAAGATCGTCGAGCATCATGCCTCCCTAGTGGACGACCGTGCCGATTGGCTCGCCACTCACTGCACGCAAGATCGTTCCAGGCTCGGTCATGTCGAAGACGACGATGGGGACGCCGTGTTCGCGACACATCGTAATGGCGGTCGAGTCCATCACCCGGAGGCCCATGTTGAGGAAGTCCATGTAGGAGATCTCGTCGATCCGCGTCGCCGTCGGATCTCCCACGGGATCCCGGTCGTAGATGCCGTCGACCATCGAGGCCTTCAGGAGGACACCGGCACCGATCTCGACCGCCCGGAGCGCGGCAGTGGTGTCGGTCGTGAAGAACGGGTTGCCCGTTCCGGCGGCGAACACGACGATCCTGCCCTTCTCGAGGTGACGAATGGCACGCAGCCGGATGTACGGCTCCGCGAGCTGCTGCATCGTGATCGCCGACTGGACCCGCGTCGGCACTCCAGCTTTCTCCAAGGCGTCGCGCACCGCCAGGGCGTTGATGACCGTCGCCAGCATCCCCATGTAATCGGCGTTGGCGGGATCCATGCCCTTGGCAGCCTGTGACACGCCGCGGAAGATGTTTCCGCCGCCGACCACGATGGCGATCTGGACGCCGGTGCGATGTGCGTCCGCGATCTCCTCGGCCACCCGTGCCACCGTTTCCGGATCGATGCCGTACCCGACGTCGGGGTCGGCGAAGGCTTCACCCGAGAGCTTGAGCAGGACGCGCGTCGGTCGATCGGACATTCGGTCGGGGATCGTACCGCTCTGGGTCGTTGCCGTGTTCAGACCGACGCCCCGACCTCGACCCGGTAGAACCGCCGAACAGAGATGTTCTCGCCCATCTTCATACCCAGCTGGTTGATGAGCTCGGCGATGGTGCCGTCGAACTTCTCCTTGTTCACGAAGGTCTGCTCGTACAGGACGTGGTCTTCGAACCACTTCTCCAGGCGACCCTCGATGATCTTCGGAATCGCCTGCTCCGGCTTACCAGACGCCTTCGCCTCACGTTCGACGAGATCGGCCTCTTTGGCGAGGGCATCGGCTGCGACATCCTCGCGCCGCACCCATGTCGGGTTGCCCCAGGAGATGTGCAACGCGAGATCGTCGGCGACGTCGTTGAAGTCGGGGCTCTTGGCAACGAAGTCCGTCTCGCAGGCCAGCTCGACGATCACGCCCATCACGGGATGATCGTTCTGGTGGTGCAGGTAGAAGCCGATGGTGCCTTCGTTCGCATCGCGGTCGGCGCGCTTGGCCATCTTGGCCAGGCCCCGCTCCCGCAGGAGTTCGGAGGCCTTCTCGAAGTCACCCGACGCGTCGTCCAGTGCCTTCTTGGCATCCATCATTCCCACTCCGGCCACCTGGCGGAGCTTCTGTACGTCTTGGGCGGTGTAGTCGGCCACGTTCGTTCTCTCTCAGGACTCTTCGTCGGATTTCTGTTTCTTGGCCGAGGCCAGCTCACGGCCTTCCTTGGCGGCTTCGGCCAACGCCATGGCGATCAGTTCGGCGGAGCGGATCGCGTCGTCGTTGCCCGGGATGACGATGTCGACCGCATCCGGATCGCAGTTCGAGTCGACCAGCGCGATCACCTTGAGACCGAGACGCTGGGCCTCTTTCACCGCGGTGTGTTCAGCGTTGACGTCCACGACGAATACGGCATTGGGGACCCGGTTGAGGTCGCGGACCCCGCCGAGGTTGGCCTGGAGCTTCTCCAGTTCGCGCCGCAATCGAAGCCGTTCCTTCTTGGGACGCTGCTGCATCTCGCCGGACTCCTCCATGCGTTCGAGTTCGCGCATGTAGTAGATCCGCTTCTGGATGGTCTGGAAGTTGGTCAGCATGCCGCCCAGCCACCGGTAGTTGACGTACGGCATCGACGACTCGCGGGCCGCCATCTCCATCGGCGACTGCGCCTGCTTCTTCGTGCCGACGAAGAGGATCGTGCCACCGTTGGCGGTGAGATTCTTGACGTAGTCGACAGCGCTGTGGACCTGGTCGAGGGTCTGGCGCAGGTCGATGATGTGGATCCCGTTGCGTTCACCGTAGATGTATGGCGCCATCTTCGGGTTCCATCGCCGGGTCTGATGCCCGAAATGCACACCGGCTTCGAGCAGCTGTTTCATGGTCACAGCCATGTCGTTGGTTCCTTCCTGGTTGTCGTCCGCTCCGCGCGCCAGCCGATCGATGATCGGTGGTGAGTCCATGGGGTTGGACCATCCCAACCGGGCGAACCCGGACCAGAGGGATGCACGAGGCGTGCTTGATTGTGGACAAGAGTAGCCGGAGGTCGATGTCACCTCCAAGGCGGGTCGAGGCCTACCGGAACGACGGTTCGGTCATCCTGTTGCGGAGCGACATCACGCTCTTGGCGTGAATCTGACAAACCCGGGACTCGGTGACGCCGAGAACGTCACCGACTTCGGCCAGCGTCAGCCCTTCGAAGTAGTAGAGGGTGAGAACCAGGCGCTCGCGATCGGGCAGGCGATTGATGGCGTCGGCCAGGATCCGCCGGGTCTCTTCCTTCTGGAACGCCTGTTCGGGGCTCAGACCCGACGAGTCGGCCACCATGTCGCCGAGGGAGCTTCCGGTGTCGGGTCCAAGGATCTCGTCGAGGGCCACGAGGCCCAGGGTGGAGATCTCCGCCAGGTTGTCCTGCAAGTCGTCGACGTTGACGTTCATGTGTTTGGCGAGCTCTTCGTCCGACGGCGTGCGCTGCAGCCGGTGCTCCAGCTCGACCACCGACCGTTCGATCTCCCGCGCCCGGGAGCGGACAGAACGCGGAACCCAGTCGAGGGCACGCAGCTCGTCGAGAATGGCGCCCTTGATGCGGTTGATGGCATACGTCTCGAACTTGAAGCCACGTTCGGGTTCGAACTTCTCGATCGCGTCGATCAACCCGAAGATCCCGTTCGAAACCAGGTCGGCCGGATCCACGTTGCGGGGCAGGCCGACGCCGACACGGCCGGCGACGAACTTCACCAGCGGCGAGTAGTGGACGATCAGTCGATCCCGGGCCACCGAGCCGCCGGAGGCTTTGTACTCGGTCCACAGGACCGAGATGTCGTCGACCGCCGCCGGTTCAGGCCCGCGGGTGGCTTCGCTCATACGTCCTTCGCAGGTGGTCTCGCGTGATGTGAGTGTAAATTTGGGTGGTGGCCAGATCAACGTGGCCCAGCAATTCCTGGACAACTCGCAGATCGGCGCCACCCTCCAACAGGTGCGTTGCAAACGAGTGACGGATGGCGTGCGGGTGGGTTCCGAGCCGGCGCCGCACCACTCTCCGTATTCCTCGTGTGTCAAGGCTACCTCCCCGCACCCCGATCCAGAGATCGTCGAGCGGCTCGACGATGAATGCAGCCCGCCCCCGATCGATCCACGCCTGAACTGCTCTCTGCGCGGGAACGCCCACCGGCACGACGCGGTCGCGTCCTCCTTTGCCTCTGGTTCGGACCTCGGCGCGGCCATCGACGTCGCGAACCGACAGCGCGGCGACCTCGGACACTCTCAGGCCCGTGGCGTACAACAGCTCGAGCAGTGCCCGGTCGCGCAGGTCGATGGGATCGTCTCCGGTGATGCCGTCGAGGACAGCTGCGACCGCGGCGGGCCGCAACGCCTGCGGCAGCCGCCCGGGCTTCTTGGGACGGTGCAACGCGGCGGCCGGGTTCGACTCGACAAACCCGCGACGCAGCAGGTCGTAGTAGAACGCCCGCACCGCCGAGGATTTCCGCGCGACAGACGTGCGGGCGTATCCCCGCGTGTCCAGGTTTGCGAGCCAACGCCTGATGAGCCGTCGGTCGACTTCGGTGACAGACCCGAGCCCCGCCCGGGAGCAGAAGTCGAAGAACTGGGATAGATCACGGCGATATGCGTCGATCGTGTGGCCCGACATCCCCCGCTGGGTTCGGCATCGTCCGAGGTAGTCCTCGAGGCGCTCGCTCGCCCAATCGGGTGGGTCCGGGATCCGTGACACCCGCCCAATGCTACGGGGAGAACGCGAAAACCGGCGCCAGAGGGCGGACCGACCTCAGTCGGCCTGCTTCATCACCACGTCGATGGCCAGAGCCGCCGCCACTGCCAGGCTTCTGAGCGGCTCGTTGACATGGGGTTGGACGGTGACGACGTAGGTGTCGGCGTCGGTGAACATCTCGGTGGCCATCCCCCGCCACTTCTTCGTCGTCCTGGCCACCTCGTTGCCGATGTGGTCGGTCACCGAAAAGTCCTTGGCTCGCCAGTTCTCGGCGCGAATCTCTCCGATGTCGCTCCCCGAGGCATCGGTCAGGGCGAAGACGGCCTTGCCGAGCTTGATTCGCTTGGCGACCGAGCCGACGACCGATTCGTCGGG
>DATKEC010000090.1:0-11275 GCA_035544575.1 Acidimicrobiia bacterium | reverse complement strand
GGGCCTCCTCGAACGACAGAAGCTCCGGGAGCTCCAGCGGCAGCTCCCCGGCCACCCCGCCGTAGCTCGTCGCCTTACAGCCAACACACCAGGCGATCCACGAGTCGAGCGGCCGGTCGCCTCGCAGATGGCCGACGACGCACAGGTGCCCCTCCTCGGCGTACTGGCGGTACAGCTCGCGTCGATCCTCTAGGGACGGACGCTCGCGCGCCAGATCCTCTTCCCAAGCTGCGATTGGGTCGGTCATGATCGCACCTCCTACTGGTGCTCCTACCTGAGTGCCGGGAAAGGTCGGGTAGGAACTCGACCCTTGTCGCCGTCGGCCCGTCGGCCGTCGGCTATCCCGGCCGGAACAGTACACCACGCCGGACTGTTGTCACGGATCTCAGTGCTTCCTGAGTGCTTCACTCATCGCGGAACACTCCGACGCATCCCGACGCATGGACCCGAGATATCGCCTGTCAGCGTTGACGAATCCTCAGAATCGCCCGTCACCATTGGACCCCTCGAAACCGGCCGATCCTCCCTGACACGGAAGAGGTCGTTGGTTCAAATCCAACAGGGCCCACCCAGAGAATCCCCTGAAATCATGGGGATTCTCTATGTTCCTGGCCGATCCTCCGGGACCGACGTCGGCTTGCACGACGAGTGATCCTGCCCACATACGACGAACGTCGTATGTACCTGCCCGGGCCACTTCCTTAGGGTGCAGGGAGCGGACCAGATGGAGAGGGAGACATCGTGACGGATCAGCAGCAGCCCGGGCTCACCCGGAGAGAAATGCTCAAGCGGGGCGCCATCTTCGGCGGCGCCGTCATTTGGGCGAC
The DNA here is from genome assembly GCA_035544575.1 of Acidimicrobiia bacterium. GTDB lineage: Bacteria > Actinomycetota > Acidimicrobiia > Spongiisociales > ZC4RG35 > DATHWB01. Next base: position 10,448 of record DATKEC010000090.1, on the reverse strand, counting down.
ACCGGTTGTGCAGACGGTCGGGATGAATCGGGCACTGGCGCAGGAGGCGAGTCCCGGCTGCACCGTCTGGTATGCGATCAAGATCAACATCGACGGAGCTTCGTTCGAATGCGAGAGCATCGACGGCCAGGCTGAGAACGATCCGGGCTGGGGCGACGGCAAATGCCTGGACGTTGCGAGCGCGGAAGCGGACGGCGGCTTCACCACCGTGGACTTCGGGGGAACTTGTCCTGTCGATACGAACCTCATTCTGGTGCTGGACGCAAACACCTGGGTTGTCACCTTGCCGGAAACCTGCGAGTTCGAGGGTTCCTTCGCCATCAAAGTTGGGTCGGGGCAGTCGGTGGGCTGTCAGTACACCGGGGCCAGCTACGACGCCACGAATCGCGAGATCACGTTCTCGGTGGACACAGCCAATGCGATCTCCCATGTGGAGTTCATCATCTGTTGTGCGTGAACGACGCAACGGCCATTTCCGCCGCCGCTGATATCTGAGCCTGTCGACGGCTGATCACGCCGACGGCCGTCAGCTGTTGGTCATGGGAGTTCGGCTATGGCCTGGGCGGCCGTTCGAGGGTCGGAGTAGGTCATCCGCCACACGCGTGACTCCGTCGCCAGCGCCGCCGCCAGACGGAACGCTGTTTCACCCAGCTTGTAGTGGTTGAACGAGTAGGTGAGTAGGGCGGCCATCGCCTCCGACGCGGCCACCTCCTCGAGTTCGAAGCCGATGTCGCCGAAACGCGAGAGCACGACGTGCTCGAGCTGCAGACGGTCCGGGGCCACGTCCGCCCCGAGATCGGCCGGAAGGGCCAAACCGTCCATGCCGGTCACCGGCACGGTGATGGCGTCCGGGGCGACGCGCAGCAACTCGAGACTACGGGCGGTGAGGGCGATCGGCTTGGGATACGGGATCACGGTCCCGTCGGCTGGATCGACGCAAAGCGCCTCGTCGCTGGCGTAGGCGAGGCCGGCGGCCAGGCAGGCTGTCGTCAGCGTTGACTTCCCCCCTCCGGACGCTGCAGGCAGCGCGATTGCCCGGTCACCCCTCGTCACGACGCCGGCGTGTGTGGCGAAACCCGCATACGACTCGATCGCCACCCGGTTGAGTGACGCGACCAGCCGGGTGAGTGCGGAGTCCACCGCTTCGGCCGGGCCGAGCCTTCGGCAGTCCCGGTACAGGATGACTTGGTCGGGTTGGGCGTGGGTGTCGCGGAGCCGTGCTTCGATCAGCGGGTGGCGACGCTTGGCCGGCACGCCCGAGGGAGCAGCGACAAATGACTCGAGCAGGCTCGTCACCTGGTCGGCGTGGGCAGCAGAGGTGCATCGGACCGTGAAGCCGGTGCCGAGGAGGCGCAGATGCGATTCGGCGGCCCACACGAGGCCGCTGAGATCCTCCCTTCAACCCGGCTTGCGATGGATCCTCACGGAGTGAGGAACTCTTCTTCGATCAGTCGTTCGAGCGTCGCAGTGACCTCGTCGCGGATGTCGTCGGCAGGCACGCCGTAGGCGGAGGCGAGCAACTCGACGATCTCATCGACTGTCTGCTCTCCGTCGCACAGCCGCCAGATGTCCGAGGCGGTTGCATTCAACACCAGGACCTGATTTCGGCGGGCATCGAAGAGGCTGATGTCGTCTTTCACCTCGGTCTCTATGACGTGTGCAGGCGCAGGCCCCACCCGGCGTCTGACATCCACCTGCGCCTCCCACTCACGGCTGCGACGGCAGGCTAGCGCCGTCGTCCGTCTCGACCAGTCCCAGCTCGGCGAGCCGGTCGAGTGTCGTGGTGACATCCGTCCACGCCAGCCCAGGGGTGAGTCCGGTCAGCTCGGCGATGGCCTCGGCCATCTCCTTCGGGGCCGTGTCGCCATCGCATAGCTCCCAGATTGCCCGGGCCGACGCGTTGAGCAAGTGCAACGCCTCGGTGTCCGGGTTGTACACCGCCGTCTGTTCACCGTCGCGCTGCACCCACGCCTCGCCGCGCCGCCGAGGACGCACCTTCTCCCAGTCGCTCATCGCTCACCCTCAGGCTCGGCGGCCAACCCGCAGCGGGCAGCGAAGGCGACCGCTTCCGGTTGGCTGTGGACGTCGAGCTTGCGGAACATCCGCATCAAGTGAGTGCGGACGGTGTCGGTGGAGATGAAGAGCCGCTGGGCGATGGCGGCCCGGTCGAGTCCGCTCGCCACGAGTTCGAGGACGTCCCGTTCGCGGCTGGTCAACGTCTCGAGCCTGTCCAGGTCCGCTCTGGCGGCGCGCCGGCGGTGGACCACGTGGCGGAGGAGCCCGCCGAGCATCGCCGGAGGGACGACGCCGTGGCCCCCGCCGACGCTGTGGACGCCGTCGGCGATCTGGTCGAAAGAGGCAGTGGCGGACATGTAGCCGAGGGCCCCGGCCTCGAGCGCGGCGATCATCGGTTCGGGATGCTCCTGTCCAATCGCCAGAACGCCGGTGCCAGGCGAATGTACAGCCACGACGCGGGCGTCGCTGGCCTCGTCGAAGCCGACGACCACGACGTCGGCATCTCCCCGAGTCACCTCGAGGCGGGGATCGGCATCGAGGAATGCGGAGAGCGCAGCGGCCAGCCCAGTATCTGCGATCTCGATGCGCACACGAATGTTCCCCACCTCGACTCCCGTCCCTTGGGAGACCGTCCCTGCCGGTTACCCTGCCGCAGGCTACCGATCACGGTAGTTACAGGTCGAAGTGACCACAGGGAGGGGACGCGTTGGAACGGGCTACGGCGTGGGTGCCGAGGCGCCGTGATTCACGCTTGTTACTCGCCTTGGCGGCGGGCCGGCCGGTAGCAGCAGAACGCCAGCTGACCGAGGCCGAGCTGGCGACCGCCAGCCGCCACGGCCTGCTCGGAGTGCTCGCCCACTCCGGCCATCCATATCTGGCTCCTGCGGCTCTCCCCGCCTATTCGCGACTCGCCGCCCGCCAGCAGGTGATGGAGCGGCTGCTGCGCCACATCCTCGAGTGTCTTGCCATGCACGGGGTACGGGCCACAGTCGTGAAAGGCCCCGCCTTGGCCCGTTGGGCGTACCGCGATCCGCGCCTTCGTACCTTCACTGACGTCGATCTCCTGGTACCAGCCGGCGAGGTCGACGCGGCGCTCGAGGTCCTGCGCCGAGAGGAAGTCACGGTCGGCATCCCACGCAAGAAACCCAAGGCAGACAAACGCAACATTCCCTTGGCCGACCCATCCGGCATCCGCTTCACTCTCGACCTCCACTGGGACCTGTTCAGCTACACCCAACTGCGAGGATGCGCCGCCGGCGCGATCGATGACGCATGGAAGCGGGGCGTGTGGGCGCCTGACCATGCCCTGGGCCCGATGTGGCTCCTGCCCGATGAGACACAGGTCGGCTTCCTCGCGACGCACGCGCTGCTCGACCACCGCTTCCGCTTGATCCTCTTCCGTGATCTCGCCGAAGTGGCTGCTCGAGGAATCGACTGGGGTCAGCTCGACGAGTTCTCCAACCGTTTCGGGCTGCGCTCCACCGGCTACGTCGCCTGGTCGATCGCCGCCGCGGCGGTTGGCGCCGATGTTCCTGACGGCGTGCTCGCCAAGATGCGACTCCGGACGATGCCGCTGGCTATCGCGGACCGGCTGCTCCCTCGAACGGATCTCGTGCAGTTCGACGGGCACAGCGCTGATCTGCTCAACCTGGCGATGGTGTTGCTTCACGATCGGTGGACCGCACGAGCGGCGCTCCTGGTGCAGGCCCCCCTGTCCTTCCCGAGTTGGCTCCGGCGGGTCGAGCAGGAACCGGACCATGGGAGGGTCGGTCGGTCCCTCGCTGGGGGAGAGGGTCCGCCGGTACGGAGGGTGCTCCATCTCCTGCCAGTCGACATCGTGCGGGGAGCGCAGACATATGCGAAATCGATGAGAGATCTGCTCGACAGCGAGGACATCGAGCACCGTACGGTCACGATCTTCGAATCCGAACCGGGAGCGCTCAACGCCGACGTGAATCTCGGTGCTCCCCGCGGCCGTGGCCGTAGGTGGGGCTTCTCGCCGATCGCAGGGATTCGACTCTGGTGGTTTCTACGTCACACGCGGCCGGACGTAGTGGTGGCCCACGGGGGTGAGTCCCTCAAGTATGCGGCGCTGGCGACGCCACGGTCGGCGCGTCTCGTCTACTACAAGATCGGGGCGGCCGGTTCGCGCCTCGATGCCGCGTGGCGGCGCAGGTTGTATCAGATCCTCGTCTCCCGAGCGGATCGGGTGGTGGGTGTGTCGGCTGAGATGCTGACGGAATCCGATGTGCTCCTGTCGGTGCCTCCGGATCAGACCGTGCTCATCCCGAACGGGCGCGACCCGTCACGGTTCCCGGTGCACGACCGGCGACGCGCCACCGATCAAGTGACGCTCCTGCTGTTGGGTCGCCTCGAAGAGAGCAAGCGACCCGGATTGTTCCTGGAGCTCGTCGCTGAGCTGCGTCGACGTGGGATCGATGCCCGCGGAGTCATCGCAGGTGACGGCCCACTCCTCGAGGAGCTACGTTCCCGGGCAGACGGTCACGTGACCGTGCTGGGCCGCCGCGACGACGTGCCCGAGCTGTTGAACGCCGCTGACATACTCGTACTGGTGAGCCTCCAAGAGGGTATGCCGGGGGTGCTCATCGAGGCGGGGATGGCCGCCCTTCCTTCGGTCACCACCGACGTGGAGGGAGCACGGGCGGTAGTCGAGGAGGGGGTTACCGGACTGGTGGTTCCGCGCCATGACTTCGACAGGTTGGTTGAGGCCACAGAGTCGCTCGCTCGCGACCCGGACCTGCGACGACGGATGGGTGAGGCGGCCCGCGGGAGATGCCTGGAGCGGTTCACGCTCGAGGCCAGCGCCCGGAGGTGGACGGAGGAGTTGGAGCGTGTCATGGCCGGAGGGGAACGATGACAGGACTCCGTGTTGCGCACCTCACGACTGTCGACACCAGTTTGCGGTATCTGGTTCTGCCCCAGCTGCTGGCGGTGCGCGACGCCGGTGGTGAGGCGATCGGCATCAGTGCTCCAGGTTCATACGTGGAGGAACTCCAGGCGCTCGGAATCCGCCACATCCCGCTGGCGTCCTCCACTCGTGAGATGGACCCCGTGGCGGATCTGCGAGCGGCATGGGAGCTGTGGGGGATCCTGCGGAGGGAGCGTTTCGATGTGCTCCACACCCACAACCCCAAGCCAGGTCTCTACGGCCGCGTGTTGGGTCGCCTGGCCAGGGTCCCTGTGGTCGTCAACACGGTGCACGGGCTGTACGCCACACCCGACGACCCCATGCTCAAGCGTCTTCTGGTGTACGGCCTCGAGGCCGTGGCCTCTCGGTTCTCCGACATCGAACTGGTGCAGAGCCGCGAGGACTTCGAGTTGCTCACGAGGCGACGTCGCACCCCTCCGTCCCACACGCTCCATCTCGGCAACGGCGTCGATCTCTCCCGGTTCGACCCTGCGCGGTTCACCCGCGACGACCGGGCTGAGATTCGAGCGGAGCTGGGAGCGTCGGATGAGACCGTGGTGGTCGGCATTGTGGGCCGGCTGGTAGCCGAGAAGGGTTATCCGGAGTTGTTCGAGGTTGCCCGGCGTCTCGGCGACCGTTTTCTTTTCGTGTGCATCGGACCTGACGACCCCGACAAAGCCGACGCACTCCCCCGAGAAGCTTTGGCGGCCGCGACAGCCGCGGGCGTGTGCTTCCTCGGTATGCGAACCGATGTCGACCGTCTCTACGCCGGGATGGACGTGTTCGTGCTGCCTTCCCACCGCGAGGGGCTCCCGCGTGCGGCGATGGAGGCCGCAGCGATGGGCTTGCCGGTCGTGGCCACCGACATTCGTGGTTGCCGGGAGGTCGTAGAGCCCGGCGTCAACGGCCTCCTGGTTGGCGTGGCAGACCCCGTGTCGTTGGCCGCGGCGATTCAGCGCCTCGGCGACCATCCGGACGAGCGGTTCGCAATGGGCGCCGAAGGACGCCGCATCGCCAGAGAGCGTTTTGACGAGCGGCGGGTGGTGGAGGCCGTGATGGGCGCGTATCGGTCCGTTCCTGCAGAGCGTTCCGCGGGCGGGCGGGGGGTCGGGCGAGCTCTGAAGCGAGCGGTGGACGTGCTGGCCTCGCTGATGTCGATCGTGCTGCTGGCGCCCGTGATGGCGATGGTCGCAGTCCTGGTTCGGGTGTTCATCGGCCGGCCCGTGATCTTCCGTCAGGAGCGGCCGGGGCTCCACGGCCGGCCGTTCACTCTCGTCAAGTTTCGGACGATGTCCGAAGCCGAGGATCCTGAAGGGAACCTGCTGCCTGACAGCGAGCGGCTCACCCGATTGGGAGTCGCCTTGCGGCACTCCAGCCTCGACGAGCTTCCGGAGTTCCTGAACGTGCTGCGCGGCGAGATGAGTCTCGTGGGTCCCCGACCGCTCCTGATGGAGTACCTCGATCGTTACAGCGCTCGCCAGCGTCGCCGGCACGACATGAGACCGGGCATCACCGGGTGGGCGCAGGTGCGCGGCCGCAATGCCATCACCTGGGAAGAGAAGCTCGAACTGGATGTCTGGTACGTGGAGAATTGGTCCCTCTGGCTGGATCTGCAGATCCTGGCGATGACGTTCGCCGCGGTGGTTCGTCGTACCGGCATCAACGAACCGGGGCGGGGGGCCGTTTCGGAGTTCATGGGGTCTCCCGGAGAGGAGGAGGAGTGACGGCTCCGGTTGCGGTGTATGGGGCGGGTGGCTTCGCCCGCGAGGTCGCCTGGCTGATCGAAGCCTGCGAGGAGTTCGACGCCGTCTGCTTCATCGACGATGACCCTGCCACGCATGGCGCAACGATGAACGGCATCAGGATCATGAGCTTGGACAGTGCCAGAGCCACCTTCCCGGATGCCTCCGTCGTGGGCGCCGTCGGTACACCGTCCATCCGCGAAAGAGTCGTCACAAAGGCGGAAGAGGCAGGGATGGCCGCAGCCACGATCATCCATCCCCGAACAGAACTGTCCCGATGGGTCGAGGTGGGGGAAGGCACGGTCATCTGTGCAGGCAACATCCTCACCACCAACATCAGGTTGGGGCGGCACGTGCAGATCAACCTGGATTGCACGGTCGGTCACGACGTGATCATGGACGCCTTCACGACGCTCGCTCCCGGCGTGCACGTGTCCGGATGGGTCCATCTTGGCCGCCGCGTCTATGTCGGCACGGGGGCGACCTTCGTCAACGGCACGAAGGAAAATCCTCTCGTCGTTGGCGACGATGCGGTGATCGGTGCGGGGGCGTGCGTCACGCGCTCTGTCGCCTCGGGTTCCACCGTGGTCGGCGTCCCGGCGAAACCTCTCACACGGTGAACCAGGTAGGCGCTCAACCCGTGTGTCCGACCTCGTCGGCGTGGTTGTGGATCCGGTCCATCGCGTCGCCGATACGTTCGACCGCCTCGAGTGGCAGGTGGCTCCACATCGGCAGGCTGATCACTCGGGCAGCTAGCTGATCTGTGACCGGGAGTTCGGGGGTGGCGACCTCGCGATATGCGATCTGGCGGTGCACCGGTGGCGAGTAGTAGGGGCGAGTGTCGATGCCCTCGGCGCGAAGGGCTCGGACCACCGTATCCCGGCTCGCCCCGAACGCCTCACCCTCGAGGAGGATCGTGAAGTCCTTGTACGAGCTGCGGGCACCCAGTGGCACCTGCTGGAATCGGATGCCGGGGAGGTCGCCCAGCACCTCCCGGTAATGATCGGCCACCCGGTTGCGATGGCTCACCCGAGCCTCCAGGTGGTCGAGGGAGGCCAGTGCAAGGGCGGCGTGGAACTCCGAAAGTCGGGCGTTGAGTCCCGCGAACCGGGTGTCGTAGTCACCGGGATTGCCGTAGTCACGGGCAATGCGCAGCTGGGCGGCGAGGTCGGCGTCATCAGTGACGACCAGTCCCCCTTCCGCCCCTGACAGCACCTTGGTGGGGGTCAGGCTGAAGACCTCGGCCCGGCCGAAGCGTCCCAGCGGGACAGGTCCCTCGCCGATATCGACCAGCGAGCCTGCGCCATGGGCGGCGTCGAAGATCAGGGCGGCTCCCGTGGTCGCGGCAAGCGTCTCGAGACCGGTTACGTCGCAGGGCACTCCTGAGACGTGGACGCCGATGATGAGCTCTGCACCAAAGGCCACGTCTTGGGGTCGGAGCGTCCAACTGGCAGGGTCACAATCCGCGAACGCGGGTGGGAGACCATTCCACCGAATGGCGTGAGCCGTGGCGGAGAAGGTGAAGGACGGCAGCGCCACCGGTCCCTTCACGTCGAGCGCCTGGATTACCAGTGTCAGCCCCAGCGTGCACGATGCGACCGCGACGCAGTACCGGGCGCCGAAGTGATCGGCCGCCCTCTCCTCCAAGTGGCGGACCAGCGGCCCGTTGGTGAGCATCCCCGATGCGAGGCTGTGTTCCATCATTGTCAGCACCCGTCGTGGGTCTTCGGTGGTGGGGCGGGCGAACGCGAGCGGTGGTTCGAAGGCTGGAGCACCGCCGAGGATGGCTGGCTTCACGCCGTCACCAGCTCAGGATCGGAAGCCTCGGTGGTACCGCTCGCCGATCGGGACTCCCACCCCAGACCCACGAGGACAGCGAGCAGGAATGGGAGGACCTGGGAGCGCTGGCGGGCGAGGATGCCCAGGTTGAACACGGCGGAGAACGCGACCGTGAAGCCCACCGTGAAGGCGAAGCTCATCAGGAGGTAGGGCGTGCGGATGCGGCGGATGCGGCGGACCATCGCCGGGAGCTTCCAGATGATGACGGCGAGAAGGGCCGCGCTCTCCACCCCACTTGCCAGCGCCTGGGGATTGGTTGCCTCGTGGGGGAGTGGACGGAAAAGCACCCGGAGTGTTCCGCCCGGGAGCTGTCTGAGGGACAGCACCGCCTCGCCTTCCACCGATGAGCCGCCCTGTTGCGTTCGTCGCTGGAGCTCGCTGAGGAACGGGTCGACGTCGTCTGCGGCTTCCACGCCGTAGCGATCTCCGAAAGTGCCGAGGCTGACCACGACCAACACCACGCCCACGCCAAGCACACCGAGGCGCCTGAACAAACTCCACCATGTCAACCGGCTGCGACCGGCGACGACGGCGACCGTGAACGCGGCGGCGACGAGGGCAGCGATGTGCGGCCGTACCAGTCCCGCTCCGCCGATCCCGACTGCAGCCACCAACAGCCACACTGGTCGGAATCCGTCCATCGTCCGGGCCAGACCGTATGCGGTCGTGCCGAGGCAGAAGAGCATCAGGGACTCCTTGCCGATGCTCGACGGCCAGAAGACGAGTGCCGGCAGGAAGAAGATGAAAAAGGCGTACACCTTGAGATTGCCGGCGGGCACGGTTCGTCGGAAGGCGGTGTAGAAGAGCACCTGTCCGAGGAAGGCGAGCGTCCCGAACAGGAAGAATCCGCCCAGCATGGTGGGTTGGTATGGGGCGTACAGGAGACCGGTGACCCAGCGCGTCGCTTGCGTGCCGACGCTCATTCCTCCGTCGAGCGCGGGAATCTGGAGCGTTCGCCAGGACTCGGCGAGCCGGATGCCGCGCCCGTGGTATCCGGTGGCGTCTCCTACCCCTCCGTACTGCGAGACGAGCACCCAGTACCGGAGGCTCGATCCGGTGAGCTTGGCGAAGAACCCCAGAGCAACCACCCACCACAGCCATGGATCTCGGTCGCCGGTGAGCCGCCAGCCGATCGGCACGATCACCACCGTCAACACGAGGACGAGGATCACGGTGCCCATCTGCGCCGCCCCGGTGCCGGCCAGGAGGGCAATAGTCACCGCTCCTGCACCAGCGACCAACACCGGTAGTGAGCGTCTCACAGCAGCTCGAGGTCGCTGATCGCCAGATCCCAGGATCGGAGGTCGGCAACATCCATCGGGAGGTCGGTGCGCAGCGGACGGGCGAGAAGGGTGAGCGAGCGGATCCCGGGGAGAGGAACCATGGCTGCCGCGACAGCGGCGCGTCGTTCCGGCGTTCCGGGGGAGAACCATCCAACCAGATAGGCGGCGTCCGTCTGATGAGCGGCCCGCCGCACCGCTCGGCCCGCCGCCTCGCCGAACAGGTCTGAGACGATCAGCTCGGGTCTGCTCCGGCGCAGGTTGGGTCGGACCACCGCTGCCCCGCCATGGACATCGACCACTCCATAGCCGGCCGTTGGATGGTCTGTGAACCGCCAGCGCAGATATTCGGCGGTGCGAGGCGTCCGGAGCCCGCGCGGTTGACGGTCCGGAACGCTCCGGCCGTCCCATGGACCGCACTGCTGAACGTCTGGTTGGCTGGTGGTGCGGCGGACCAGTCCGCTCAGGCGCGGCCGGACCATCACCCCGATCCCTCCCACTTCGACCCATCCCATCGAGATGTACCCGGCGCCCGACCGGGGGTTCGGCGTGTTGAAGATGAGGTCGGTGCCGTCGTCGCGGGCGGCGTCGACTGCTTCGAGCGTGAGTCGACGAAAGACCCCCTGGCGGCGGGCGCGAGGG
>DATKEC010000089.1:0-3936 GCA_035544575.1 Acidimicrobiia bacterium | reverse complement strand
GCGAGACGCATCGAGATCTGGTGGTTCCACGTCGATGGCAAGTTCATCATCACCGGTACGCCGGGACGTCGTGACTGGTTCGCCAATGTGAAAGCTCGTCCCGAAGTGGTCATCCATGTGGCCGGCCTCGATCTGGCGGCCACCGTGCGCGTCGTCGACGACCGGTCGTTTCGCCGCCGGTTCTTCACGCATCGCGGGGTCTCCTGGTACCGAACCCAGTCCGACCTCGACGCGCTCGTGGAAGAGGCCCCGATGGTCGAGGTGATCTTCAGCGAGCCTTGAGGTGCTGGTGTCGGTCCGGGCGTAGATTTCGGTACGCGGTTGGCCGACGGTGTGCGACTGAGAGTTGACATGGGTGACAAACCTGGCGGACCCGTTCGTGTCGGTGTGGCTGAGGCGACGTCGGGCGTGGTCGTCGAGTCTTTCGAGAGCTTCTTCGCCCGTGAGTACCGGCCGGTGCTGGCCCTTGCCTTCGTGCTCACCGGTGATCGGACCGCAGCAGAAGACCTCGCCCAGGAAGCGTTCCTGGCGGCGTTCCGGGAGTGGCCGAGCATCTCCAGCCCGGGCAGTTGGGTCCGGGCGACGGTTTCGAACCGGGCCATGTCGTGGTGGCGGAGGACATACGCCGCTCGACGAGCGATCACCCGCCTCACCGGCTCGGAGCCCGCGGTGTGGGAGATGCCCGAAGACACGGAGGGATTCTGGGACGAGGTCCGCCGACTGCCCCGACGCCAAGCCCAGACGATCTCGCTCTACTACCTCGAGGACCGGTCAGCCGATGAGATCGGCGCCCTCCTGGGCTGTGAGCCCTCGACGGTGCGGATCCATCTGAGCCGGGGCAGGCGGGCGTTGGCTTCGAGGCTGGGAGTCGAGGAATGACCGACCTCAACACCATCGCTAGCCGCCATGCCGACCAGGTCCGCGAAGCGGTGGCCGGTGCCCGGCTTCCCCAACTTGAACCCGGCCGTGGCGGCGTCCGGGCACTACCCCGCCCCGCCTGGGCTCTTTTCGCGCTGTTGGTGGTGGTCCTGGCTTTCAGCCTGCCGTTCGTGCTGGGTTCGGACCACCCCGATCTCGAGGAGCCGGTGGTGGCGACCACGGCGCTCGGCCCTGACGCGGAGACCTCGACTGTCAGCGTTGGACCGGACGGCGGGTTCACCCCGACCGGAACGCTGTCGCGGGGTTGCGCCTGGTGTCAGGGCGTGCTGCTCGCAGACGGGCGGGTTCTCGCCATCGGCGGGGCGTGGGCAGAGATCTACGACCCTGCGACCTGGACCTTCACGCTCCTCGAAGCAGGACCTTCCCAGCGCGTCCCGGCACCACCCCGTGATGCGGCCTTGCTCGGCGACGGACGGGTACTCATCGTGGTTCAAGCGAACTCTCACGAGGCACCGACCATTCTCGATATCTTCGACCCGGCGACCAACACGTTCCGTTCGATCGAACGTCCCCGAGGCCAGGAAATCGCAGTTGTCGGACTGTTGGACGGGAGAGCTCTGATCCTCGGGCACAGAGGTGCCCGTCCTGACCCGGTCATCTTCGACCCCGTCACCGAGCGGTTCACTGACACCGGGCCGGCGACGGCCGCGAACCACGCCGACGCAATCTTGCTCGACGACGGTCGCGTCCTCGTACTCAGCGAGTGGGGAGAAGCCGAACTCTACGACCCCGCTTCCAACACCTTCACTCCGACCGGAAGGATGATCACCGCCCGGCACGGGCCCACGGTGACGAAGCTCGGCGACGGGCGGGTGCTGGTCGCCGGGGGTTCCGGCCAGGGCACGCAGGCCTTGGGTTCGGCCGAACTCTACGACCCGAAGACTGGCACGTTCACTCCCACCGGGTCCATGGCAACCGTCCGGTCGAGTCATGCCGCTGCCCTGCTCCCCGACGGCCGAGTGCTCGTCATCGGCGGCTCGGCGCCGTACGCCAACGCCGAGGACACCGCCGAGATCTACGATCCGGAAACCGGGCAATTCAGGCTGGCACCACCGCCCACCACCAGCCGGATGGCATCTACTGCAGTGGCACTGGCGGACGGCACGGTGTTGGTCTTCGGCCATTACGGCGGGAACATCACGTTCTCGCACTCCCGCTCCATGTCCGCAGAGATCTTCACGCTGACACCCATCGAACAGCCAGTCGGGTGCTGCGGCGAGAACCCAACGGCGATCACGGTCACCACAGAGGCGGGCTCGGACCCAGGCCGGGTGAGTCTCGTCGTTCCGCCCGGGGGCCTCGAAGGTGCGACCTCACTGGGCTACTACTACGAGTACGAGACCGGTAGCGGTGATGGTGAAATCGTCGGTCGCAGTGAGGAGATGTTGCTGCCCGAGGACTGTTCGCAGGGCTGTGTGCTCGTGATCCCCGAAGCCAAGGGGACGGTTCGAGTGGAGATCGGCTACGAAAGTCCAACACCGGCCGCGGCGTCGCTGATCGCGTTCTCTGTGGAGCCTGGAGGCTGATGCTGGCGTCCGGGTGTCACGTTCCGCTCCGCCGACGACCGCAGAGGTGATACAAAGCCTGCATGAACGAAGGATACGGGGTCGTGGCCAAGATCCTCCACTGGGGGATGTTTCTCGCCCTGGCAGCCCAGTTCCTGGTCGGCTACTCGTTGGAACGGGCCGATGACCTCCTGGAATGGGCCGTCGACCGCTGGCTGGGCGGTGACGACGACCGCGTGCTGGTGATACACGCCGCGCTCGGCGTGGTCATCCTCGCCCTGGCTGTCGTACGAGTGGTGTGGCGCAAGGTGGCGGGGTTGCCCCCCTGGGCCGAGACGCTGAGCGCCGGTGAGCGGCGCTTCGCCCATCGTGTGGAACAGGTTCTGTACTGGATGATGTTCCTGATCCCGATCACCGGCCTCGCCCTCGTCCTGATCTCAGGCGAGGACTGGGACCTCAACGGCGGGGAGTGGCAGGCTCCCCTGGAGTTGATCGACGACGATGTCCTGCTCGGCGCGCACATCTCGACTCACGTTGTCTTCTTCGCCGCGTTCCTCGCCCACGTCGGGCTGGTCCTCAAGCATCAGATCGTCGATCGGGACGGTCTGCTGCGGCGGATGCTCTGAGCCGATCAAACCGCCGGACGGATCTGGTCGATCCTGAAGCGGACGACCCGTTCGATCAGGTCGTGGGGGAGCGGCTGATCGAGCGGGAACTGGACCGAGCCCTTGCCGGTCTTGTACGGAGCGAAGGCCGCGGCGAACTCCTCGACTCCGTTCGGGGTGGGGTACAACCCGACGTGGCGGGCAAAGCCGGCGAAGTGGACGAGGTGCTTTCCGTCGAGATCGAATGTGGGAATGGCGTAGCTGATCGTCTCAGTGGCCTCGGGCGCGGTCCGCCCGATGATGGCCCGGATCTCCTCGAGGAGGGATCGGGTGTGGGCGGGGAACCCGGCGATGTAGTCGTCGATCGGGGAGGGTTCAGTCATCGTCTCGGACACGCTACCCCGGAGTTCAGACTGGTCGAATAACACACGCTGTTCGTGTACTATTGTCAGATGAAACAGATCAGCATCCAGATAACCACCGAAACGGCTCGTCAGATCGCCAGCCTCGCCGCGCACTGGGGGCTCCCCGAACAGCGGCACAACACTCCGGTCATCGAGCGGGCGGTGGCGGCGATCCACATGCTCGAGATCGGCTACGACGAGTACCGGCGTCGCTACGACCTGATCACCTCGGAGGGAAAATGACGCCCACGATCGACACGGTTGCATTGTTTCGCACCTTGGAACAGGCGCTACGCGCCGGCTTCGGACTTCGCCAGACGCTCGAGCGTGCGGCGGGCGACTTCGCAGCTCCGCAACCTGTGACGACCAGTGTCAGCACGCCCACGACAACCAACGACCGGAGTCGCATGCTTGGCCCTTCTCGATGCCCCGGGCACACGCCGAAGAATCTGAGCGCACTCTATGGGAGGGACCCGCGCCGTG
>DATKEC010000088.1:0-37456 GCA_035544575.1 Acidimicrobiia bacterium | reverse complement strand
TACGGATCGCGCCGGAGAGGTCTCGACCCCGCTCAACCCCAGTGCGGAATGGGGTGGCTGGTACTGCAACCCCGAAGTGGACGCCCGCGTCTGGGAGGCCACGCAGATCTGGGGCAGCGAGTACGAACGAGCCCTGGAGCTCGTCGCCGACGCGGAGCGCATCATCTACGAGGATGCGGCGGCCGGCTTCTTGTGGGCGCAGTCGACAGCGTTCGGAGTTCGGCAGGGGCTGAACTGGGTGCCGCCCGCCAGACCGGATTACAACTTCTTCGGAGCGAGCTGGGACGACAGCTCCGGATGAGACGTGTGACCCGCTCCCCCACCGGGGTGGGGGAGCAGGTCACGGACCCGTCCCTCGACCGTTTTTCGATGAAGCGCGAGACACAACAGGTACGGGCGAGGAGTGCGGTCAGGTGAACACGACCTACGACATCGACCCGACTTGGCCCAAGGAACTGCCATCGGAGTGGGTCCTTGGGCAGATCGGAAGTGTGTCTCTGGACGCGGAAGACAACCTCGTCGTCCTGAATCGGGGAGACATCACCGACGAGGAGGCGGAAGTCGGCGTCAACGCTCCACCGGTCATCGTATTCGATCGCCATGGCTCGGTGATCCACGCATGGGGGGACAGAGAGATCCTCCCCATCAAGCTCCACGGATCTTTCGTGGACCACGAGCGCTGCGTATGGGTGACCGGAATGCACGACGGGATCGTCCAGAAGTACAGCTGGGAAGGAGAACTCCTCCTCCAGGTCGGCACACGAGGACTGTTCGACACGACGGATGGAAGTATCGACGGCGATGCCCTGAACTCGGCGTCTGACCGATTCTTCAAGCCGTCGGGTGTCGTCGTCGACGAAGTCAGCGGAGAGGTCTTTGTCTCCGATGGCTACGGCAATCGTCGAGTCGTCGTCCTCGACGCCGAGGGGCGCTTTCTTCGACAGTGGGGACGCCAGGCCACGATGGAGGAGGCACGGAGCGGATATCCCGGTGTGTTCGCAAGGGTCGTGCACGGCATCGCTTTGAGCCGCGACCGACTTGTATACGTCTGCGATCGCCAAGGCGACCGGATCCAGGTTTTCCACAGGGACGGGACATTCGTACGGAACATCTGGGTACGGACCGGCACGGACGAGTTGCCGGACGCCCGAGGGACAGCCTGGTGGGTGGACTTCTCGCCCGACGCGGAGCAGCGATTGCTCTTCGTCATGGATGGGCGCAACGAGCATGTGCGCATCCTCGATCATGCGACCGGGCAGATCCTCTCGTCGTTCGGCCGTCCTGGCCACCAGCTCGGTGCGTTTACACACGGCCACACCCTTGCCGTCGACTCTGGCTGTGCGGTCTACGTCGGGGAGACGAACTGGGGGCGACGGATACAGCGCTTCGTTCCTGGCCGTCCCCAGGTCAAGGGGGGCAACTGATGGTGCGGATAGCATTCGTGATGGGCGAGTATCCGGGCGCGGAGTTTGAGCGACGGGCGGAAAAGGCACGCTCGTACTCGGGACCGGACCTCGATGTCGACGTCTTGAAAGTGGGGGTGTCTCCTTACCGCGGTCTGATGACCCCGATGGAAGTTCAGATGGCAGCGCCCCTCTTCATCGAGGCGTACCGGCGAGCAGAGCGCGAAGGATACGACGCCGCCGTCCCCCTCGGATTCCTCGACCTGGGCGTGGAGGGCGGACGATCCGCCGTCGACATTCCGATAGTTGGAGCGTTGCAGGCTTCTCTGAGAGTGGCGGATCTGCTCGGTGATCGCTTCGGATTCATCGTCTACCGCGACGAGTCGATCGGGCCTGCACGTGCCAGGGTGCAGGCGTACGGCATGGCGGATCGCATCTCCGGGTTTCAATCCTCGAAAATGAAGATGACCCAATACGCGGAAGCTCCGGGCGCCCTCGAGGAGAACTTTCTCACGGCAGCACGCTCGCTGATCGATTCCGGTGCCGACGTGATCATTCCCGCCGGCGTCAGTCAATGCCCCGTCCATCTCGACCCGCGCTGGCTCACTGCTGAACTCGGCATTCCCGTGGTGGACGGGTTCGGCGCACCGATCCACATGGCGGCGTCCCTGGCACGTCTGGGTCTCGCGCAGAGCCGAATCCGCCACCCGCGTTCCGAACCGCCGGAGTCGGGCGCGTGAGCTTCGCCGGGCACGATTGGGTCACCTCCACCCTGGCGACCTACGCGTTGCGTCCGATGGCGGACGTCTCGGACGAGGCCACCGCCGAAGCGATTCGCCGCGTCATCGACTCGGTCGCCGTCGGAGTCGCCGCGCTCCCCGAGCCGGGGCCAGCGGCGGTGCGGAAATACGCCGAGACGACGGGCGAAGCAGGCGACTCTTTCCTATGGGGAAGCGGAGCGACAACGGGCCTGGAGGCGGCAATCCTCGCCAACTGCGCGGCTGTGCGGTATCTCGACTTCAACGATGCCTACTTCGGCGATGCGTCGGGAACACATCCGAGCGACATGATCCCCGCTCTCATGTTGGTGGCGGACCGGTACGAGGCAAACGGTCGGGTCCTCCTCGATGCGATTCTCGTGGGCTACGAGATCGCGATTCGCGCTGCGGACGGCCTCGGCGCCCGTCGCAGGGGTTGGGATCACGTGAACATGACCGCCCTCGGTGCGTGTGCGGCTGCCGGGCGGCTGATGCGTCTCGATCCCGAGCGACTCGGACATGCGCTCGCAATCGCTGTCGTGTCCCACGCGGCGATGGGCGAAACTCGCGAGGGTCACCTCTCGATGTGGAAGGGCCTCGCTGCTGCAGATGCGGTCCGACACGCGGTGTACGCCTGTCGCCTCGCAGAAAGTGGAGTTGAAGGTCCGGCGCATCCGTTTCTGGGAGACCGCGGATTCTTGAAGTTGCTGCTCGCTGGCCAGTTTGTCGACGAGGGAGCCCTCCGCCAGCTGGCCGACTCGCCTGCTCCCCTCCGAATACTGGACACGCACATCAAGGCATGGCCGATCGGAATCGTCTCGCAGAGCGGCGTGGACGCCGCACTCGATATCAGTCGCTCCATATCCGGGCTCGAAGACATCGACGCCGTCGTGATCGAGACGTACCGGGCGGCAATCGATCGGAACGGGAGCCCGGAGAAGTGGCGCCCAATGACCCGCGAGACGGCGGATCACTCGCTGCCCTACGGCGTCGCCACCGCCCTGCGCGACGGGCGGGTCGACAGCGCGTCATTCGACGAGCAGCAGGTGCGGTCCGAGGCGATGCATCGTTTTCTCGCCGAGCGAGTCACCCTGGTCGAGGACCCCGATCTCACCGCGGGCTATCCGGAGGCGTTTCCGACGCGTGTCAGAGTACGGACACGTGAGGGGAGGGAGCTAGTGAGCGAGGTCTCCTATCCCAGGGGTCACGCCAAGAACCCCCTGAGTGAGGGCGACCTGGCGGCCAAGTACGACTCTCTCGTCGCTGGCGCGCTTTCTCCGGACGACGCTCGGTCGCTCTATGCCCGTATCGTGAATCTCGCAGACGAACCGGACGTACTTCCGATCAACGAGCTCCTCAGAAAGGCAGGGAGAGTTTGAAGCGCTGGAGCGCCTCGTGGGTTCGATAGCAGGGGTGGTCGTCCGTCGGGCGTTGTCCGGGGTACTGACGATCTTCCTCCTGGTGACGTTCGTCTTCTTCATGATGCGTGTTGTGGGCGACCCGGTCGCATCTCTCGCTCCCGAGGACGCGACCCAGGAGCAAATCGATGCGCTGCGTGTTCGACTCGGCCTCGATGGGCCTCTGATCGTCCAGTATCGCGACTATCTCCTTGGGATTCTCGAAGGCGACCTCGGTCGGTCCTACCGGAGCAACAGGCCCGCTGTCGCACTGGTTCTGGAACGCTTACCGGCAACCCTCGAACTCGCTGCGGTTGCGCTCGGTCTCGCTGTCCTCGTGGCGATTCCGGTCGGGGTCATCGCGGCCGTCCGTCCGGGATCGCTCATAGACGCGTTCTCCCGCGTGTTCGCGGTCCTGGGACAGTCGTTGCCGGTCTTCTGGCTCGCGATCCTGCTGATCATCGTGTTCGCCGTGAATCTTGGGTGGTTCCCCTCCACAGGTCGAGGCGGGATCGAGCATCTGGTTCTCCCGGGACTGGCCCTGTCGGTGTACTCCATCCCCCTCACGATGCGGCTCACGCGGTCCGCTCTCATGGAGGAGCTCGGAAAGGACTACATACGCACGGGGCGTGCCAAGGGCCTTCGCGAGTGGGAGGTCGTCGCGAAGCATGGGCTCCGGAACTCCATGATTCCTGTGATTACCGTCCTGGCCCTCCGCGTGGGCACCGTGATAACCGGGGCCATCATCCTCGAAGAGGTCTTCGCCTATCCGGGGCTCGGAAGGTTGGGGGTGCAAGCGCTCCAGACGGCGGACTTTCCTGTGATCCAAGCCTTCATTGTCTTCATCGCTGCGGTGACCGTGTCCATCAACTTGATCGTTGACATTCTCTACACAGTCGTCGACCCACGCGTGAGGCTCACATGACGCGGAGGGAGGGCGTGCTACCCCACAACGAGGAAGTGAAGCGAGTGGCTGCAGCGCCGGAACCAGACGTGGCGTTGTCGTCCGACGAGGCGGTCGTGCCGCGCCGACCGCGCCGAGGTTGGCGCAAGCACCGGCTCGGAATCCTCGGGCTCGTGCTCGTCGGAACGGTCGTGCTCAGCTCGCTGATCGGCCCGTTCTTCATCGACCTCGATGCGAACCAGTCCGACCTCGCCAACCGCCTTCTCCCCCCTGGCTCGGAGGTGAATGGGAGGACGGCATTGTTCGGGACGGACGCGCTTGGTCGGGATCAGCTTGCACGAGTGCTTATCGGTGGTCGGGCATCGCTCAGCGTCGTCCTTCTAGCGCTGGTCCTCGGTGGCGGCCTGGGCACGATGTTGGGAATGATCTCAGGGTTCCGAGGTGGTTGGGTGGATACGACGGTGATGCGCCTCGTCGACTCGTTCCTCGCCCTTCCAACGATCGTGCTCGCCATGCTCGTGGCAGCGACGCTTGGTGGCGGCTTCGTGAACACCGCGATCACTCTCGGCATCGCAGGCTGGGCTGTGTATGCCCGTCTGATTCGGGCGGAAGTCCTGAAGATTCGGGAGGAGGACTACATCGGAGCGGCGGTCGCGCTCGGAGGTTCTGACAACCGCATCTTGATGCGGCACATTGGACCCAACATCCTCAGTTCACTCCTCGTGGTCGCCAGCCTCGAACTCGGTCGTATGGTGCTGACCGAGAGTTCGCTCAGCTACCTCGGGTTCGGCATGCAGCCGCCCGATGCCAGCTGGGGATCGATGATTCGTCAGGGCCAGGCGTACGTCCAGTCAGCCTGGTGGCTCTCAACTGTCCCGGGCGTCTTCATCGCGGTGATGGTGCTTGGACTGAACCTCGTCGGTGACTGGCTCCGAGACATTCTCGACCCCCGGAACAACTAGGAGAGAGCGTGATCGTATCTGACGAGCGACTGAGAGCGACCTCCGCCGAACCTGTGCTCAGCGTTCGCGACTTGCGTTCCGAGTTCGACACGGTCGATGGGATCGTGCACGCCGTGGATGGCGTCTCGCTCGACCTGTACCCGGGAGAGACCCTCGGCATCGTAGGGGAGTCAGGGTCCGGCAAGAGTGTCAGCGTCATGTCGCTTCTCGGGCTGCTCGACAAACCCGCGGGTCGTGTCGTCGGCGGCCAGATCATGTACAAGGGGCGGGACCTGCGCATGGCCTCCCAATCGGAACTCAGACGCATCCGGGGCAAGGAGATCGCGATGGTGTTCCAAGACCCCATGACGTCCCTCAACCCCGTCATGACAGTCGGCAAGCAGATCGTCGAAGCCCTCCACACCGCGAATCCATCCATCTCCCGGTCTGACGCCAGGCGAAGGGCCATCGACCTCTTGCGACTCGTCGGTGTGCCGGATCCCGAGCAGCGATTCGACCAGCACCCCTTCGAGTACTCCGGGGGGATGCGCCAGCGCGGAATGATCGCCATGGCGATCGCCAACGAGCCCAGCATCCTCATTGCAGATGAACCGACGACTGCGCTGGACGTGACCATCCAGGCGCAGGTCCTCGACGTCCTCAAGCAGGCGCAAGCTGCCACGGGTGCAGCAACGATCCTGATCACGCACGATCTCGGGGTGGTCGCCGAGATGGCTGACCGCGTGGCGGTCATGTATGGCGGACGCATCGTCGAGGTGGGGGACGTCGACGAGGTCTTCCGTGATCCCCGACACCCCTACACCGTGGGTCTGATGGCGAGCCTTCCTAGGCCGGACCGAGACCTGGAGCGACTTGTGCCGATCGAGGGCCTCCCGCCCAGCCTGCTGCACCTCCCGCCCGGATGTCCTTTCCACCCCAGATGCCGGCTCTACCAGGGCAGATCCGTATGCCACACGGAGCGTCCCGCGCTCGCGGTGATCGACGACCAGGGGACGATTCACGGTTCGGCGTGTCACTTTGTGGACGAGGTGCCTGAGTTCCGTCGCACGGTTGAGGCGGCCGTCGGAGTCGAACTGGCGAGCGCGCCCGGCTCGGAGCCCGGTGTTCCCGTTCGGACCACGGCGAGATCCGCCAACGAGCCGGCGTTCGAGAGTGAGGAGATCCTCGAGATTCGGGGCCTCAAAGTCCACTTCCCCATCCGAGGTGGATTCCTCAAGAACGTCGTGGGATCGGTCAAGGCGGTCGACGGCGTCGATTTCACCATTCGGGCAGGCGAAACGCTTGGCCTCGTGGGAGAGTCTGGGTGCGGGAAGTCAACTACCGGTCGCGCGGTGATGAGGCTCCTCGATCCGACCGATGGACGGGTTGTGTTCAAGGGACGTGACATCACTCATCTCTCCCGGAAGGAGCTTCGGCCGGTCCGCCGTGAGATGCAGATCCTCTTTCAAGACCCCTTTTCGTCGCTTGACCCCCGTATGAAGGTCGAAGATCTGATCAGTGAGCCCCTCCGCATCCACGGGATGTACACCCGGCAGGACGGGTCGAAACGCGTGAAGGAGCTGATGGAGCTGGTCGGCTTGAATCCCGAGCACAGCAGTCGCTTCGCCCACCAGTTCTCCGGAGGACAGCGGCAGCGGATCGGCGTCGCCCGGGCGATTGCACTCAACCCCAGCCTCCTGATCCTGGACGAGCCCGTCTCCGCTCTTGATGTCTCGATCCAGGCCCAGGTCGTCAACCTTCTCATGGAGCTACAGAAGGAACTCGGTCTCGCATACCTTTTCATCGCCCACGATCTCGGCGTGATCCGACAGATCTCACATCGCATAGCGGTCATGTATCTCGGTCGAATCGTCGAACTGGGGGACAAGCGTGAGGTGTATCACCGGCCGACGCACCCTTATACCCAGTCGCTGCTGTCCGCCGTCCCGGTCCCGGATCCAGCTCAGCGAACTCGCAAGACTCGGATCATCCTGGCGGGAGATGTCCCGAATCCGGCTGACCCGCCGGTGGGGTGCAACTTCAACACGCGTTGTTTCAAGGTGCAAGAGCGGTGTCGTCACGAGGATCCTGAACTCGCCGATCGAGAGGGTCACGGCCATCCGAGCGCCTGCTTCTTCCCTGAAGTCACACCTGTGCTGCCTTCCGCTAGCGGCGAGGGTCGCGGCTGAGACCGTGGACACGACAGGCCTTCTCGCCCGTTTCGCGGTTGAGACCACCTTCGAGGGATTACCCGATTCGACCGTTCACGCGGCCAAACGTAGCCTGGTCGACTCGGTCGGCGTGATGGTGGCGGGCAGCCGACACCGGGCCGTTGAGACCCTGATCTCCGTGATGCCCACGGGAGGACGGCACCGTCTCGTCGCTCGGACGGACACGATGGGGATCATCGACGCAACGACGTTAAACGGCGTGATGGCCCACGTCCTGGATTTCGACGACACGATCCTCCCGACACGTTGCCACATCAGCGCGCCGATGGTGTCGGCGCTCCTTGCAGCTTCCGAGGAGGAGGCGCCGTCCGGGCGCGATGTCCTGGCGGCCTTCGTCGTCGGATTCGAGTTGGTGACGAGAACCGCGGATTCGGTCTACGACGGGAACACCGGATGGCACGGGACAGGCGTCATGGGACCACTCGGCGTCGCGGCTGCAGTCGGGCGTCTGTTCGGACTCGACGTCGACGGCACCGTCCAGGCGCTGGCGATCGCCGCCAACTCGGCCGCCGGACTGCGCGCGTCGTTCGGGTCGATGACCAAGTCGCTCAACCTCGGGAAGGCAGGGGGCAACGGGATGCTCTCCGCTTTGTTGGCGCGTCGAGGCTTCACGGGTGGTGTCGGGATCCTCGACGAGGACAGCCGGTTCCTGAGGCTGTTCTCCGACAGTCCAGACACCTCGATCCTCGTGAACCAGTTGAGCGAACGATGGGCGGTGGAGCGCAACGGCTTCAAACCACACCCGTGCGGCTTCGTCGCTCATGCGGCCATCGACGCCGCCCTGGAGGTCCGGCGCATTGGTGGGGTTCCTCCAGAAGAGGTGCGCGACGTGCGATTGATCGTCCCGCCCGAGACGATGCGGCTCACGGCCAACCGGCATCCGAAGACCGGCCTCGAGGCGAAGTTCAGTGTGTTCCACGCCGTGGCGGCGGCATATGCCGACGGGTACGTGTCACCGGAAACATTCACCGACGCAGCCGCAGTCGACCCGCGCTACACGTCTCTGGCAGCGCGCATCGTGACAGAAGTCGATCGAGCATTGGCGCAGGATCAGGCCCACATATCGATCGTCTCCAGCGATGGCCGGGAAGTGGACGCGACGATCGAACACGCGCTGGGGACCGAGTCGAACCCGATGTCCGACGACCAGCTCACAGAGAAGTTCCAGCGGCTTGTGGAGCCGGTTCTTCCCCACACGTCATCACAGATTCTCGATGTTCTCTGGTCCTTCGATGATCGCGATATGAGCGATTTGCTGCCGTTGTTGGAGCCCCGAGAATGATGAGGCGATTCCCGGATCTGTTCTTCCTCCGCCGAGCCGCACCGCCGGCGTGAACGCGTGAGAACGCATGCTCTCTAGATGGCCGGTCGTCCCGCCGTGGTTTCGACTCGGTTATATCGTTCCGCACCTGGCGGTGGATATGGATCCATATCAGTTCTATCGCGTGGCCCCCGACGGCGTGATGCTGGTGACGGTGACGCTCGATCTCAAGGGTTATGAGCGCGAGTTCGTCGTGGAGGAGACTGAGAAGCTCTCCCGGGCGGTGGACGTCCTGGTTGCGGCGAAAGCCGATGTGATCTCGCTCAGTGGTGTCCCGATCGGAGCGACGCTCGGCCGGGAGCGGACCCGCGCTCTGGTCGCAGAGATGGCGGCTCAGGCGAACGTCCGTGCCGCGACCGATTTCGAGGCCCATGTGAACGCCCTTCAGCACCTCGGCGTGAGTCGTGTCGCCCTGGCGACCCGCTGGCCTCCCGAGCTCGTGGAAGGTGTGAGGAGGTATCTCGGCGAGGCCGGCATCGAGGTGGTGTCTGTCGCATCGCGTCCGCGAAACCTCGACCAGAACAAGCGGGCTGATCCGCGGGCTGATCATGAGCTAGCGCTCGCCCTCGGAAGGAAGGCCTTGGCCGAAGGATCAGACGCACAGGCGTTGCTCATGCCAGGTGGGCTCTGGTTCGCGATTCATGCCGCGACGGACATCGAGTCGGAGTTCGACGTACCGGTGCTGCTGAACATCACGTCCACTCTTTGGGACGCACTTCGGCTTCACCCCGCTCCGCTGCCGGTCCGCCCCGAACCTCGGTGGGGCCGGCTCCTGGCGAGCCTTTGACCAACCTACGGTGTCAAGTGCTGAGTCTGTGCCAGGAGCCGAACACAGGCGTAGATCGATTCGATCGTGGGAGTGGGTGTTCCCGTCAGCGTCCCTAGTTCGACGAAACTGCCAACCAGCGCTTCAACCTCGAACTCACGGCCCGCCTCCAGGTCCTGCAGCATGGACGTCTTGTGGTCGCCCACTGCCTCCGCACCCGCGATGCGCTGGTCGATCGTGACCCTTAGGCGGATGCCGAGACTTTCAGCGATCGCACCCGCCTCCGCCATCATCGCCGCCGCCAATGCACGCGTGTGCGGATTGCGACAGATCTCGGCCAGCGTTGCCCGCGTCAGGGCACTGATCGGGTTGAAAGCAAGGTTGCCCCACGCCTTCACCCAAAGGTGCGATCGGATGTCGGTGAGGACTCGCGCCCGGAATCCCGCTTCCGAGAGCGCCGTGGCGATCGCCGCGACGCGGTCCGATCGCGATCCGTCGAGCTCACCGACAGGGAACTGGTCGCCCTCGATCACTCTCACGACGCCCGGCGCGGGTCGCTCCGCCGCCGGATACGCGATCGATCCGATGACGCGGGAGTGATCGATGTGCTGGTCGATCGAACCGTCCGGATCGATCGACGTGAGTCGCTGACCCTCGAACCGGCCGGGTAAACGGTGGAAGAACCACCAGGGAATGCCGTTCTGCACGGTCACGACGGCGGTGTCGGTTTCCAGCAAAGGGGCGAGGGCCGGAGCGATCGCCCCGACCTGGTGGGCCTTGACCGCCAGAATCACGACCTCCGGAGCACCTAGGGATGTCACTTGGTCCGACACTTTCAAATTGCGAACGACGAGTTCGTTACCGTCCTGGTCGACGATCAGAAGCCCGTTGCGACGGATTTGCTCAAGGTGGTTACCCCGAGCCAGCATCGAAACCTGGTGGCCGCTGTTGGCGAGTTTCCCGCCGAGAAGGCTCCCGATTGCCCCTGCTCCGACGACACAAATGCGCATCTGAATAATCGTAGTTAATATGGACGTGTGAGCACAATCAATGAGCTGCTTCGCGCAGCGGACGCCGACTCGGTTGCCTTGTTCGATGTCGATGGCGTATTTCTTACATATGAAGCGCTTCGTCAGACCGTCGACAGTCTCGCCGAGTCTCTCCGAAGTCGCGGTGTCGGTCCGGGTGATCGTGTGGCGATTGTCCTGCCCAATGGTCCGGAAATGGCAATCATGTTCTTGGCCGTCGTCAGCGTCGGCTGCGCCGCGCCATTGAACCCAAAGTACCGAGAGGCGGAGTTCCGGTTCTATCTCGAGGATCTGGGAGCGAAGGCGCTCGTCGTGCCCCCGGGAGGACACCCGGATGCGGAGCGGGCTGCCGGGAGCGAGATCCTCCGCCTCACCGCCGAAGGAACGATGGGTGGTCTCCGAATCGATGCTGGTGGCACCGCCGGCCGCCTGCCGAACGCTGCGCCGGAGGAGGGCTCCGTTGCGCTTGTGCTTCACACCTCCGGGACCACGTCGCGTCCAAAAGTCGTTCCGCTCCGTCAGCGAAATCTGGCGGCCTCGGCGCGAAATGTCGCCGCCTCGCTCGAGCTCGGACCGGCCGATCGGTCGCTGAACGTCATGCCGTTGTTCCACATTCATGGACTGGTCGCCGGGCTGCTCGCGCCTCTCTCCGCCGGCGGCTCGGTGGTCTGCACGCCCGGCTTCGATCCCTTCAGGTTCCATGGCTGGCTCGAGAGCCTGGCGCCGACCTTCTACACATCTGTCCCGGCGATTCACCAACTCGTGCTGCAGCGTGCACCGCAACCTCGTCCACTCGCCCTCCGGTTCGTTCGGTCCTCCTCTTCCGCACTCCCGACGCGGGTCCATGACGACCTCCGTGCACTCTTCGAGGTCCCTGTGATCGAGGCATACGGGATGACCGAAGCCTCGCACCAAATGACGAGCAACCCCTTGCCACCTCTTCCAGCCAAGCCCGGCTCGGTTGGAAAGGCGACGGGCATCGATGTAGCTGTGCTCGACGCCGTGGCAGGGGCCAGGCTTCTCCCAGGAGATACAGGCGAGGTGTGCGTGCGCGGCACCACGATCGTGGATGGGTACGAGAACAACGAAGAGGCGAACCGAGCGTCTTTCACGGATGCAGGCTGGTTTCGAACGGGCGACGAGGGCTTTCTGGATCAGGACGGCTATCTCTTCCTCACAGGCAGGATCAAGGAACAGATCAACCGGGGTGGCGAGAAGGTGTCCCCCCTCGAGGTCGACGAGGTCCTCATGTCCCACCCCGACGTCGCTCAGGCGGTGGCCTTCGCCCTGTCCGATCCGGTTCTTGGAGAAGAGGTTGGCGCCGCGGTCGTCTTGCGCGAGGGTCGAGCGCTGACCGAAGCGGAAGTCAGGCGTCACGCCTCCACTCGGTTGGCGGCGTTCAAAGTGCCGCGAAGGGTGTTCTTCGTCGATGAGATCCCGAAGGGTCCGACGGGCAAGGTGCAGCGGATCGGACTAGCCAAGACACTCGGAGTCGAGTGACGACCACGAAGGGAAATCATCGATGAACGGCATCGGACTGGACACCGCAAGGAGAATCATCGCGGCGGCGCTGGCCGAAGGACGAGAACTCGGGTTGAAGCCCTTGGCAGTTGCGGTCCTAGATGCGGGAGGTCATCTGGTGGCCTTCGAACGAGAGGATGGGGCATCGATGCGGCGTTTCGACATTGCACACGGAAAGGCCTTTGGCGCGATTGCCCTCGGTGTGGGATCTCGTGCGCTCATGACACGCGCCGAGCAGCAGCCCTATTTCGTGGCCGCGGCCGGGGCCGCGATCGGCGGCGCCCTCGTTCCGGTCCCGGGTGGGGTGTTGATGTTGGACTCGGACGGCCACCTCCAAGGTGCAGTCGGTGTCACCGGCGACACCTCAGACAATGATGAACGAGCAGCGATCGCGGGGATCGATTCGGTGGGGCTCACTTCCCGAGTGGACTGAGCCCGGCGAACGCGCCCACCGGGCTCGGCCTCATGCGTGTGCGGTGTTCAGATGGACCGAACCAGGAACAGTCATGAATTCGACGAACTCGTCTGCGAGTACGAGCTGTTCGAAGAGCATCCGAGCCTGGTCGAGGTGAGGACGGTCTGTGGCGGCGTTTCCGCCGAGGATATCCTTCATCTCATCTTCGATCGTGGTGCGCACACGAGCGCGATCCACAGATCGACCTTCGCTGGTTCTGACGTTGTGGCGGATCCACTGCCAGATCTGTGAGCGCGAGATCTCGGCCGTCGCCGTGTCCTCCATGAGGTTGAAAAGGCCAACGGCGCCTTGACCGTTCAGCCACGACTCGATGTACTGGATTCCGATCGCGATGTTTGCCCGGAGCCCGTCGTCCGTGATGTTCCTGCCAGCACTCGTGACGTCCAGCAGGTCGTCTGCCGAGATGTCGACGTCCTCTCTCAATCGATCGATCTGGTTCGGTCGGTCGCCGAGAATCTCATCGAACACTTCTCGCACGACGGGCACGAGATCCGGGTGCGCCACCCACGCGCCATCGAATCCCTGCGCTCCCTCGCGCCTCTTGTCTTCAACGATCACGGGGAGAGCCCGTTCGTTCACTGTGGGGTCTCGGCGGGAGGGGATGAAAGCCGACATGCCGCCGATTGCGGGAGCACCACGCCGATGGCAGGCCTGCACGAGCGCTTCTGCGTAGGCACGCATGAACGGGACGCGCATGCCAACGTCACTTCGATCAGGGAGCACGAACGCGGGATCGTGTCGAAACTTCTTGATGATCGAGAATATGTAATCCCATCGACCGGCGTTGAGGCCCGCCGAGTGGTCCCGGAGTTCATACAGAATCTCTTCCATCTCGAATGCCGCCGTGATCGTCTCGATCAAGACGGTTGCTTTGATGCTTCGCGGAGGAATCCCGAGCCGGTCCTCACAGAACACGAAGACGTCATTCCACAGGCGAGCCTCCTCGTGACTCTCGAGTTTCGGCAGGTAGAAGTACGGTCCCGATTCGCGACTCAGCAGTTCGCTGGCGTTGCCAAACACGTAGAGACCCGCATCGAACAGGGCACCCGCCACGGGCGCGCCGGATACCTCCAGGTGCCGCTCGACCAGGTGCCAGCCGCGGGGCCGCACGAAAAGGGTCGCAGTCGCCTGGGCGAGCTCATACGAGCGGGACCCCTCGTCAAAATCGATGATGCGTCGCACCGCATCGGATAGGTTGACCTGACCCTCGACCATGTTCTTCCACGTGGGAGAGTTGGCATCTTCGAAGTCCGCCATGAACACGCTGGCACCCGAGTTGAGAGCGTTGATCACCATCTTTCGCTCCGTGGGGCCGGTGAGTTCGACGCGACGGTCGCGAAGTTCGACGGGTTGATCGGCGACCTTCCAATCCCCGTTGCGGATTTCCGCGGTGTGGGCGAGGAAGTCCGGGCGCTCTCCATCGTCGAACTTCTCTTGACGACGCGTCCGGCTCGCCATGAGTGAGCGCCTCGTCTCCTCGAAGCGCGAATGCAACTCGCCAACGAAGGAGAGTGCGTCCGCCGTGAGAACCCTGTTCGCTCCAGCCACTGATGATGCTGCGACGTCGATGCTCATGGACCTTCTCTGACGATTCCGGGAGTCTAAGAGACGCTGTCGCGCTCGCCAAGCCGGCGCGACTCCTCCGATGAGAGCAATACCGGTCGCGACCCCAACCAGAAACGAGGCAGACAAACCCCTCGTTTCTAAGGCCGCCCGGCGCTGAGAACCGACCGCCACAGTCTCCCGAACGCCCCCGCAACACGCTGCCACCACTTCGCGTAACCGTCGGTTCGGACCCCGGCGACACGTTCTGTTATCCGCTCGAGAAACTCTGTGCTGAGTCGGCCAGTGACGAAATTGGCTCCCCCTTCGATCTGCGGTGCCATCTTCCCCGCTACTTGGATCTCAGCGATGAGAGTGAGTGAAGTGTGCCTGTCGGGTGCTGTTGACAGACCCAACGTCGCATGCCCTCTCAGCCGCGCCGCGCCTCTTCGGTCTCGGGCGGATGCCGTGATGACGCCACTGTGATCGTCGTGGGAGAGTTCGACGCGAACGTTCCCTTCGAACTTGACGTGCATCGGGCCGAACGCCACGCCGAGCGTGCCTTCGAAAGAGCCATCGGGTTGCGCAGCGCCCAATTCCGCACCGGGGATGCACGACACGACGGAAGTGACGTCGGCGATCTCGGCCCAGACGACTTCGATTGGCGCGGGAATCACGAGAGTTTCGTTGATCTTGATCACGACGAGGCCGCGGGGACGGAGACGGTGGAATCCTTGGGTTGGACGTCGGCTGGCGCGAGCACGGTCACTAGACGTCCATGCCGTGATGGACTCGCCGATATGGCACGCTCAGAACGGTCCGCGACGACCGGACGTCGAGCACCGTCGGTCGTGGAGATGCCATGAACTCCGCCACGGCCGAGCGGAGGTCCTCGAGAGAGTTGATCAGGTGACCGTTGCCGCCAAGTGCGACGGCGACCGCTCCTAGGTCAGGTGTCGAGATCGTGGCGAGAGCAGGGTCCAAGCCCTTCAACGCCATCTTGTGGAACTCGGCGCCGAGTGCTTGATCATTCACCACGACGACGAGCAGCGGGAGTTCATAACGGACAGCCGTCTCAAATTCGGACAGGTACATCAGGAATCCGGCGTCACCCTCGAGCAAGACGAGCGGCGTGTCCGGTGCGGCGACGGCAGCACCCATCGCGGTCGTGAGGCCCTGGCCGATTGCTCCGAAGTGTTGGTTGGCGAGTACGAGGGATCGGCTCTTCGTCATGAGCATGGTTCCAAAATTCACCTGGTGACCGCCTCCGAGGACCAAACCCACGGCAGGGGGAAGCTCTGAGTCGAGCATCCGACAGACGGCGCGTGGGTCGAGAGTCCCGGCCTCCACGGCGTATTCGGTTGGGTCGTCGAGAGAGCGTGAGAGAAGATCAGCGACTTCCGACGTGCGGAAAGCGGTGGCCTGGAATCCGTCGTCGGTCAGACGACGAACGATCGCCTCGAGCGCGAGGCGGGCGTCCGAAGCGACAAAACAGTCGGCCTCCATGTCCGCACCCATGCGCGCGTTCTGGTCGGAGTCGATGTGAATGAACCGGGCTTCGGGGTAGAGGAAGCCGTGGGCCGTTGTGAACTTGTTCAGGCCGGCTCCGACTGCGATCACGCAGTCCGCCTCGGCAAACAACTTGATGGAGGTCCTCGTCGAGTAGTTGCCTGATATGCCGGCGTGAAACGGGTCGTGGTTCAACCAGTTCTTGGTCATCAGGGTGGTGGCCACGAGTGCACCGATTCGTTCCGCGAGCGAGATTACGGCCGCGCCGGCGCCGGACCAGACGGCCCCGCGGCCGGCGATGATCACAGGGCGGTCACTTTTCTCGATGATCCGCACCGCGCAGTCGAGAGTGTCGGGTGCGGGCGCGAACCGAGTGTTTCGGCCACTCGTCGGCTGGTAAGGCTCGTCGGCGTCCTCGGAATCGAGGAGTTGGGTGCGGACCGTAACACTGAGGACGATGGGCCTCGACTCGGCCCTCGAGCGCATGAAAGCGCGCCGAACTGCGTCATCGGGTTCGGCGGAGGAAACCCGCTCGAAGCCGCACTCCACAGCTTGGGCGAAGCGACGATGGTCGAGTCGCTGGTGGAACTCGTTGTCGCCCTCCGGGCCTTCGCCGACGAAAACCACCAAACGAGTCCGAGCACGGCTGGCCACGAGCAGGGTGGTGGCAAGCTGCGAGAAGCCCGGACCATGTGTGGTTGTCGCCACGCCAGGGAGGTCGCTCCCTCGGTCGCGCATGACGCGCGCCCAGCCATCGGCCAAGGCAACCGCAGGACCTTCGTGGCGGACGTGGTACATCGCACAACCACCGCGGGCCATAGCATCGATCCAGTGCATGTTCCCGTCGCCCATCAGGCCGAAGACGGATCTGACGCCTTCGGCGAGAAAGGCGGCTGCGATCCGCTCGTAGACCTTCATGGCGCTCCCGCGTGGTGAACGGAAGAGTATAGAATGCTGTCACGGTAAGTGAGACGCTGTCTCGGTCGCGCGGGAGAGCCGATCGCAATCACAGCGACGCGATCCTTCCTGACGAGGCAACGGTTGAATGTGACGACCAACCCAGGTAGAGCGCCAGGCTCGAGTCGTCTGTGACGTGGCAGCCCCGCTCACTCGTCACCAAGCGAGCAGGCGTCCTCGCTGCCTTTTCGCTCGGTGTGGTGGCAGTCGAGGCAGTACGTCCGGCGGCGTCCTACAAGGCTCTCGAGTTGGGGGCCTCCGCGCTTGATCTCGGCCTTGTCGGAGGGGCATTTGGGCTGCTGTCATTATTCGCGGCGATTCCGATCGGCAGACGCGTGGATCGGATGGGAGAGGGCAGATTCTTCGTGGCGGGGGTTGCTCTCGTCGGCGTGGCATCACTCATCCAATTCGCGTCAACGAGCATCGCGTTCCTGGTCGTGGGGCAGTCCGTTGTAGGCCTTGGTCAGGTGTCGCTGGCGATCTCCATGCAGACACTCGCCGCCAATGGCCCACCAGGCACGAGCGACACTCGATTCGGTCATCTGGCGGTAGCTGCGGCAACGGGTCAACTCGTCGGGCCGATGCTGTCGGGCCTGCTCATCGGAGATGGCACGCACCGTCTGCGTACTGACGGCATCGATCGTGCGTATCTCATTGCGGCGCTGTTGGCAGCGCTCGCACTCGCCACGGCTCTCGCCGCCGTCCGGTCGTCACCCCGTGGTGGCCCCGTGCTGCCAGATCGGAGCCGGCCGTCGGTGCGCGCACTCATCATGGAGCCGGGGGTCCGTGTGGCGCTCGTTGCCAGCCTCGCCGTGTTGACAACAATCGACATCCTTATCGTCTATTTGCCGCTGTTCGGTGAGGAACGTGGGCTCACGCCTGCGTTCGTCGGTTTCCTCCTTGCGGTTCGGGCGGGTGCCGGGCTGGTCGCTCGCCTCTTCTTCAGCCCGATGATCCGGCTGATGGGGCGGAAGCTGGTGCTCAACTTCACGCTCTTGACCGCGGCCCTCGGAATGGTTGTGCTACCTGTTGCGTCGGGGAGGCTGCAGCTGCTGGGAATCATGGCAGTGGCCGGATTCGGGCTGGGAGTCGGATCGCCGATGACAGCGTCGTGGGTCGCATCGTCTGCACCGTCCGAGGCGAGGGGTCTTGCGCTCGGCGTGCGGATGACGTCGAACCGGATCGGGCAGTTGCTGATACCTGGTGCGCTCGGTGGTGCCGCGCTGGCAGCGGGATCGGCGGTCGTGTTCATCGCGGCTGCAACCGGCCTCGCCATGAGCGCGGTCCTGGCGAAGTCGTCCTCGCCCGGGTGATCGCGACTCCCGGGATCTCACTTCTCGCAGGATTCGCTCTGGCGCGACATCCGTGGTTCTCGCCGAGTCGTTGCCCTCATCACAGCAGAGCCTCGAAACTTGGTGCCAGCGGTCGAGTCGGCTGCGGCCGCCGAGTCGAGCAATCGGACGGGTCGGAGTGATTGTCGTTCGAATGTCGGACGTGATGCTGGCCATGCTCTCGCCCCGGCCGTCGGCGAGCGCCTCCCTCTACCATCGAGGGGCGTGACCCTGAGATGACCTTTCCCGACGGCAACGAGACGACAACGCTTCCTCGAACCGGTGGCGCGGTGCGGGTGGCGGTCTGGGTGCTGCATCTCGCTCTGCCTCTGCTCGGGTTGTGGCTGTTGCTCGCCCAGCCCGAACTCGACGCCCACTGGGAGCACCAGCCCAGCCATTTCTGGCTGGTGCTCGCCGTCGCCGGCGTCAACGTCGTCCTGGGTTGGCGAGTCCACACCGCGGCTCGCGACCACGCCGACGCCCGCCTCGTCCTCGTCGCCTCTGCGTTCATCGCCGCCGCCGGGTTCCTCTTCCTCCACGCCCTGGCCACCCCCGGCGTGCTCGTCAGCGGGCCCAACACCGGGTTCTTCGTGGCCACGCCGATCGGGCTCGGGATCGCCTCGTTCTTCGCCGCTCTGTCCGCCGTCGAGCTGACCCCGAGCCGAGCCGCGGCGGTCGTCGCCAACGAAGGCCGCATCCGTACGGGACTGATCGTGGCGATGACCGCTTGGGCCGCTGTCTCCCTGCTCGAGGTCCCGCCGCTCGACGCCCCGCCGGACACCACCGCCCTCTCGGTCCCCCTCGCCGTGCTCGCCATCGTCTCGGTGGCCCTCTACGGCTACGCCGCCGCCCGCTACTTCCTGATCCATCGCCGCCGTCCCGCCGTGATGCTCATCGGGATGATCACCGCCTTCGCGCTGCTCGCCGAAGCGATGGTCGCCGTGGTCTTCTCGCCCAACTGGCGACTGTCGTGGTGGCTGTGGCACGTGCTCATGGCTGCTGCGTTCGGTTTCGTCGCATACTCCGCCTACACCCAGTTCCGGCGGGAAGGGTCTTCCCGTGGGCTCTTCGACTCGGTGGCCACCGAACAGACCGTGGCCCGGCTCCGCACCGAGATGGGAAGCGCCCTCGAAACGCTCACCTCGGCGCTGGAGCGCTCCGAACAGAGCCACATCACCGACGACGACCTCGACTTGATCACCGCCGGACTCGCCGTCCGCTTCGATCTCACCGAGGGCCAGACCAGGGTTCTCGGCCGGGCCGCCCGGGCACTCGCCCACGAACGGGATCAGACCCGACGGCTCGGAGCGTTGGCCTCGGTGGGGACCGAAGTGCGAGTCGAGCAGTCCGAATCCGAACTGCTGGCACGGGTCGTGACGATCATCGGCGAGGCCTTCGGACGTGACCGGATGCGGATCGGCCTGCTGAGAGACGGGTCGATGGGATATCCCGTGGAACTCGCCACCGGGAACTGGGAAGGGTCAGGCGAACAATCCGCTCACCCGCTGGTGGTCGCAGGCAAACAGGCCGGCGTCGTCGAGTTCCTCCGCCCGGACGGCTCGCTCACCGACAATGACCACGCCGTCTTCGAAACCCTCGCCACCGAACTCTCCATCGCCCTCGAGAACTCCCGGCTCTATGAGCAGCTGGACACGCTCTTCCGCCAGTACATGTCACCCGACGTCGCCTCCACACTC
Organism: Acidimicrobiia bacterium; assembly: GCA_035544575.1. Taxonomy (GTDB): domain Bacteria; phylum Actinomycetota; class Acidimicrobiia; order Spongiisociales; family ZC4RG35; genus DATHWB01. The sequence goes on along the minus strand of DATKEC010000088.1, from coordinate 17,675 downwards.
CTCGCCGACCCCTCCCAGGCGGCGCTGGGCGGAGCCGTGGTCGAGGTCACAGCACTGTTTGCGGACCTGCGCGGGTTCACCACGTTCTCGGAGCGGTCCCTGCCCGAAGAAGTCGTGGAGATGCTCAACCGCTACTTCGGCGCCGCCGTACCCCACGTCCTCGATCACGGCGGCACGGTCATCCAGTTCGTGGGCGACGCCATGCTCGCCGTTTTCAACGCCCCCACCCGCCAGCCGGATCACGCCGTCTCGGCAGCCCGGGCGGCGCTCGCCATGCAAGGAGCCATCGCCAACCTGGCCGCCGAGAACCCCGACTGGCCACTCTTCCGAATCGGGATCAACACCGGTCCGGCGCTGGTCGGCAACATCGGCAGCGACCGGATGCGCAGCTTCAACGTCATGGGCGACGCCATCAATGTGGCCGCCCGCCTGGAAGGCATCGCCCAGCCGGGAACCGTCGTGATCGGACAGACCACCCGCAACGCGATCGGATCGTCCGCGGTGGTCAGCCCGCTCGGCGACCTCGAACTCAAAGGCAAGGAGCAGGCGGTCACCGCCTACCGCCTGGAGTCGATCACAGGCTGAAGGCCCTTCACAGAAAGCCGTTGGCTTCGGCTGACTCCACCGCTTCCGCCATCCGGAGTGGATCGGCAGTGGACGTGGCAGCTTCGACGAGGGTGCGGAGTTCGGGAGGCATCGGGCGTTCCCACGGGACGAGGAGGAGTCGGAGCAGTTCCACCGCCGCCGGGTGGTCGCCTCGGGACAGTGCCGCCGCCGCCCGCGGCCAGACCGCCATCCACGCGAACTCGGTGGCGCGCCCCTCGAACCCCTCGCTCCGACCTTCGCCCCACGCTTCGAATACCTGCTCGCCCAGCTCATCACAGTTCTCGCCCCGACGCCACGCCACCCAGCAGAGCACCGACAGCGCATGACCTCGATATTCCTCGTGGCCCACAGCATCCGCAGCCTCCAGCGCCTCGTGGGCGGCGACATCGGCCTCGTCGACCTGACCGAGACGGCGCAGCGCGATGGCCCGGTATACGCGGGCGCGTAGCGCTTCGGTCACCGCGCCCACCCGGATGGTCTCCTCGACCGCCCGGGTCAGCACGGACTCGGCTTCCTCGACTTCGTCAGCCCACAGCAGGGCAAAGCCCAGCCCGAAACGGCCCTCCGCCACCCGCGCAGGGTCGGCCCCCGACTCGGCGAACGCCAACGCCCGCCGGGCAGTCTCCACCGTCTCTGCCGGGACGACGAAGCGGGTGTCGATGAAACTCGCCAGCACCTGGCCGTAGAGATGATCGGCCCGCTGGGCGGCCGTCCCGTGGCGTGACACCACCGGTGCCATCTGCTCGTTGAGGTTCGGCAGTTCGTTCCCGCGACCGCCGAAGTACAGGGCCATCCCCCGCTCCTTCTGAACCTCGATCCACAGCCGCCGTCCCTGAAGGTCATCGGCGCTCAGCCTCTCGATGACCGCTTCCGCCTGGTCGTAGCAACGGTGAGCTGCGTCGAAGTCGGCCTCCAGTCGGTGGGTCCGGCCCATCAGTTTCCACAGCCTTGCCTCCTCGTGGGGGTCCGGCTCCATCGCGTCCAGCGCCGCCGCCAACGCGGATCGCGCATCGGGGTGACGAGCCATCCGCTCCAGCAACTCCCCGAGCCGAGCCTGATACCTGCCCCGCCACCGGAGCCGGTCGGATTCCGGAAGCTGATCGATCCGTGTCAAGCCCGCCTCCAGCAAGGCGAGCGCGCTGTCGGAGGTGAACGATGCGAGCGCACGCTCGCCGGCCAGCAGCAGGAACTCGACCGCCTTGGCGTGGTTGCGGCTGTTCGCGTAGTGGAAGGCGACCTGTTCGACGTCCGTCGTGTTCTCGAACGCGCGGGCTGCCACCTCGTGGAGTTCGGCGCGCTGGGAAGGGAGGAGGTTCGTGTAGATCGCCTGGCGGGTGAGAGCGTGGACGAAAGAGAAGCGGTCCGGATCGTCCGGCTCCGCTGCGATGATCCCGGCGGCAGCCAGGGTCGCCAGCTCGCCCACCAGGCCCGGTCCAGCGAGTTGCGAGAACAGGCCGGTCGAGAACGAGCGATCCAGCACTGCGGCGGTCTTGGCGGCCCGGCGGGTCGGATCCGCCAACCGATCGAATCGGCTCATCAGCACTCCCTCGACGCTCTCGGGGAGGTCGAGGCCGATGTCATGGGTGGTGACAGTCCACCCGCCTCCGGCGCGTGTGATTGCGCCACGCTGGATGAGCGAGCGGATGAGTTCCTCGACGTAGAACGGGTTTCCCTGACCGCGTTGGAGGATGAGTGTCTCGAGCCATTCGGGGATACCGCTGGCTTCCAGCAGCATCGAGATCAGCCTTTGACCGTCGGAGTGCGAAAGTTCGGTGAGCACCAGTTCGTGGAACCGCGCGGCCGGCCCGAGCAGGTCGGACGCAACGACGTCGGGGCGGTGGGCGACCACGAGCATCAACGCCGGATCGGCCGCATCGTGCAGCCCCTTGATCGTCAGGCGGCTGAGTGGATCCGACCAGTGGACGTCCTCGAGGAACAACACCAGTCGTCGGCCGCGAGCGATGGCTCGCAGGTATTCGGCGATGGCATCGATCGTCAAGGTGGTGCGGAGGTCCGCGCTCGACTCGGCCACGCGGAGGTCGCGGTCGTCGCCGAGTTTCACACCCAGGAGATGAGCGAGGAAGGGCGCGATCTCATCGGCGCGCTCCGCGGACAGCCGGTCCTCTTCGACGAGGTCTGCCAGCGAGCCCAGGAGGTGTTCAGACCTGTCGGAATCCGGGAGCAAGCGCGCGAAGAGATCGAGAAAGGGGCCATAGCCGGTGGCCTCGGTGAGAGCCAGACACCGTCCCTCCAGCCAGGTGTCGCCCGCTGCTTCGACATGGGCCCGGAACTCGCCGACGAGACGAGACTTGCCGACCCCGGCCGGTCCGACGACGGCGACCGTGTCCCCAGTGGCCAGCGCCGAGAGGAGGCAGGCCACCTCGTCATCACGGCCAACCAGTTCGGCGTGCAGCCCCTCGATGCCGCGGACCTTGTCGGGGTGGTCGAGAAGGCGCTCGGCCTTGAACGCCTCCACCGGATCGGCGATGCCCTTGATCTGAAGGGTGACGGGGGCGAGGTCGAACGAGGCCCGCAGGTGGGCGGCGGTCGAGGCTCCCACCACGATCTCCCCGGCGGCGGCCGCTCCCTGGAAACGGGCTGCCAGGTTGACGGTGGGACCCATCACCGTCAGCTCCTCGTGTAGATCAGAACCGACGGGGCCGAAGTACACCCGCCCGGTGTTCACGCCTGCGGTGACGGCCAACCCCAGGTCAACTGCACGCTCGCGCAGTTCCATCGCCGCCCGCACCGCCCTGAACGGGTCGTCCTCGTGGGCGTGGGGGACTCCGAACACCGCCAGCACACCGTCTCCGAGGAACCGATCGATCCGGCCCCCATAGCGGACCATGAGTTCGACCATCGTCTCCAGCAACGGGTTGACCAAGACGGTGGCCTCTTCGGCGGTGAGCCCGCTCGTCCGCCGCACCGACTCGGTCATGTCCGCGAAGACCACGGTCACCAGCCGCTCCTCGCCCCGAAGATCCGACATGACCTGGCGCTGCGTCCCGGCCGGAATCGACGGCGCATCGGCGGTGCCCAGCTTCGCTCCGCACTGCGAACAGAAGCGGGCGTCTTCGGGGTTGTCATGTCCACACGCCAAACACGGCATCAGGACAGTCGAGGCTACAGACCGGGCCTCAACGCCCGTCGATCACCTGCGCCTGGCTGATCGTGCCGATTGGACCGGCCGTGTCGTAGACGACAGTGCTGACCACCCCGATGCCGGAAGCGTGCTGGTCGGCATGAGAGGTCATTCCGATCCATTCGCCCCGCGGCATGCGATGCGCATAGAGGGTGATGTCGGCGTTGATGTAGGTCCAGAAGTCCGTGTCGAGCCGCTGGGCGTTGCCGTTCGAGAGGTCGGCGGTCGTGGCCAGACGCACGAACGGGGTCAGTTCCTCACCCTCCACGAGGGCCTGCTTCAACCGGAACCAGGATCGGCCGGGCCCGTAGGACGCGAACGACGAGTCGAAGCTGCGGATTTCCACGCCGTGCAGATGGAACCGCGTCGTGCGGCCCTGGTCGTTGTTCCCAGGCCAGCGGCTGCAAGACCTCCGGCCCCGCCGGCATGGAGTTGGGTGTGCTGGTGTGCGGAGCAAGTGCGAGCTCGGCCGTGCGAACCTTCAAGGCACTCGCCCGGCCCACCTGGATCTCGCCGGCAAAGAGGGCGGAGTCCGCCACCTGTATCCGGCGGCCGTCCCGGACGACCGTCGTGGTCGTTCGCAACGGAGTGAGCGGCACCGGCCGGAACAGGTCGACGACGAAACGGACCGTCTGCATGGGCGCGGAAGTGGGGGCGGATTCGATGGCTCGGGCGAGCAAACCCGACGGGGGGCTGCCGTGCTGGTGGTCGTCGTTCCACCCGCCCCGGGTCAGGTCGGAAGGCACGAACTCATCGCCGTCGCGGGTGAACAGTGCGGTCATCGGTCCGAGAAGATAGAGGGACCGACGGCAGCTCGGAGCGGGATGACGGTGGCGGAGGTACGCTGCGCGGCGATCGGAGGAGCGTCGGTATGCAGTGTCGCAACTGCGGCCATCACAACAGCGGAGATGCCAGGTTCTGTGCGCGCTGCGGCACCGGGCTCACGGTCACCTGCGGCGTTTGCGGAACCGTTGCCGAAGCTGGCGCCGCCTTCTGCACCAACTGCGGGGCCCCCGTGGGCGAGGCGGCCACTGGCGGAAGCGAACTCCACCGGTATTTGCCACAAGAGCTTCTCACCAAGCTCGAAGCCGCCCGCACCGGACGTGCCATGACCGGCGAACGGCGCACGGTCACCATGCTCTTCGCCGACATCCGTGGCTCGACCGCGGCTGCCGAGACGCTCGATCCCGAAGACTGGGCCGAAATCATCAACGGTGCGTTCGAGCATCTGATCGCCCCTGTCTACCGCTACGAAGGGACTCTGGCTCGCCTGCAAGGCGACGCAGTCCTGGCGTTTTTCGGTGCACCGATCGCGCACGAAGACGATCCCGTGAGAGCGTTGCGGGCCGGTCTCGAGATCGTCGAGGCGATCGGCCGATACCGCCCGGCGGTCGAAGCCCGGTGGGGGATCGCCATCGACGCCCGGGTGGGGGTGCACACCGGGCTCGTCGTGGTGGGCGAGGTCGGCTCGGACCTGCGGGTCGAGTACACCGCACTGGGTGATGCGATCAACGTGGCGGCGCGCATGGAACAGACCGCTGAACCCGGCACCGTCCGGGTCACTGGCCACACCCGGTCGCTGGTGGGGGCCACCTTCGAGTTCGAAGAGCTCGGTGTCGTCGAAGTCAAGGGGCGGGCCGAGCCGGTGGCCGTCAACCAGGTGCTTCGTTTCCTCGGTCATGGGGAGGACACCGTTGGATCGGTCCTGGTGGGGCGTGACGCCGAACTCTCACGGCTCGATTCGCTCGTCTCCCAACTCGTTGCAGGTACCGGGTGGATCGCGTCGGTCACCGCCGAGGCCGGGGTGGGAAAGTCACGCCTCTTGCGGGAGTTCCACGATGCGGTTGGGTCAGGCACGATGCTCGCCTATCGCTACGACCAGCCGGGCGACGTCGCATGGCTGACCGGCGCGGGCCGGTCCTATGACACAACGACTCCCTTCGCAGCCGTACGCGACGTGCTCAGCCGGTGGTGGGCCCTGGCGGATGCGGACGACGCGTTCGCTCGCGTGAAGTCGGCCATCGCCGCCAGCGGCCTGGGCGACGTCGATGCCGCCGCACTCCTGTCGCACGTGGCCGGCGTGGATCTGGAGCCAAGTGCCGCAGCCTTCGTCGGTGCCCTGGAGTCGCCCGTGCTACACAGCCGCGCGGCCGCCACATTCGTGGCGTACCTCGAACAAGTCGCCCAGGACCGGCCGCTCCTGGTCGTTCTCGAAGACGTCCACTGGGCAGACGACCTGTCGCTGGCACTGTTCGAATCGACGATGGAGCTCACCGAGCGGCTCCCCATCGGGCTGATAGTGGCGATGCGCCCCTATCGCGAGGACAGCTCGTGGCGCATCCATCAAGTGGCCGAACGCGACCACCCCCATCGTTATCACCCCCTGCCGCTGACACCGCTCACCCCCGACGGCGGCGGGGAGTTGCTGGACGCCCTCCTCGGCGAGGCGGAGATCTCAGCGGACATGCGTTCTCGCATCCTCGAGCGGGCAGCCGGCAACCCGCTCTTCCTCGAAGAGATCGTCCGGTCCCTCGGCGAGTCCGGATCCGAGGACCACGCCGTGCCCTCTTCGCTTTCCGCGATCCTCACCGCCCGTCTCGACCGTCTCGACGACTCGACGCGGTTCGTCGTACAGATGGCTTCGGTCATCGGATCGGAATTCGACCGCACCACTCTCGCGGCCCTGATGGACCGACCGGTGCCGGACGGCGAAATCGTCGACCTGTTGCGGCGCGGGATCCTCGTCGACAGAAGCAGGGGCATGCTGGCCTTCCGCCATGTCCTCATGCAGGAGGCCGCCTACGAGACCATCCTGCGGAGGACCCGTCGAGAACTCCACCGGGCCGTCGCCGACCATCTGATCCGCGAGCAGCCCGACGCCGTCCAGGAGATCGCCCGGCATCTCACCGAGTCAGGCGATGTCGACGAAGCCTTCCCGTACCTCGTGGAGGCGGGGGTGCGTGCCACCCGGGCGATGGCACTGGCCGACGCCATCCGCCTGCTCGCCGACGCCATCGATCACACGCCCATCGGGGCCGATCCGGAAGTGGTCGTCCGAGCCCACGACACGCTCGGCACCGCCTACTCGCTGGTCCCAGACCTGTCGGCTGCTGCCGCGGCGTATCAGAGCCTCTACGACTATGGCGAGCAGTCAGCCCGGCCGGCTGCCCGGGTGGCGGCCCTCAATCGGCTCGGATTCGCCACCGCCTCCCTGGGAGGAAGTCTCGAGGACGCCGCCAGCTACCTCGAACAGGCCCGGTCGCTGGCCGAGGAGGAACGGGACGATGTCGGTCTCGCCGAATACCACATGAACTCGTGCTTCGTGGCGTCGATGTCAGGCGACTTGCGTCAGGCAGTGGGCCACGACGAGGTCACCGTCGAACTCGGCGAACGGGTCGGCGCGGACTGGATCCGGCTGGCGGGCATGCTGCGGCGGGCGGTGAACTACACCGCGCTCCTCGAACTCGAACAGGCCGAGGCTGCTGCCGAATCCGCGCTGTCGGCCGCCGACGCCGCCGGGTCCGAAGAGACCCGAGCCATCCTCGAGTCTTTCTCGTCCGCGGTGATCCGCTACTGGCGTGGGGACCTGCGGGGAGCTCTCGACCTCATCGATGGCGCTCAACCGACCTTCGACCGCTACCAGTCCTTCTACGTGGCGATGAATCAGGTGGCGGCGGCGTCGATCCTCTTCGAAGTCGGCGAGCCGGAGGCGGCCCTGAGCCGGTATGTCGATGCTCAGCGCATCGCCCGTCAATCCGGTCAGAACTTCGTGATGGCCTCATCCTCGGCCGGCATGGCGTTCGTCTATGCCTCGGCGGGGATACCCGAGCCTCTCACCCGGCTGCGGGAGGAGGCGCTTGCCGCTCTGGCATCACCAATGGGTGAGTTCCTCGCCAGCAACCTGTGGGGGGACCTTGGTTGGGCGGGTCTGGCCTCCCGCGACCCCGAGCAGGCCGAGGCGGACTTCGCCCGGGGGCTGGCTGCGTCGTCCATCGCGAGTTTCACGGAACGACCGCGGCTGCTGGCCGGGAAGACGTTGGCGCTGATCGCACTCGATCGGCTCGCCGAGGCCGGCGAAGTCCTCGACGAGGTCGGCGAGTATGTCCGATCCAAGGGTCTGACGGCGGCCGAACCGATGCTGGCGTGGGTGGAAGCCGAATACCTGGTAGCCATGGACGATCTCGACGGTGCGGCCGAGCGGTTGGCGGTGGCACACGAGTCGGCGATGAGCCAGGGGCGAAGGTGTCTGCTGCTCCCGATCCTCGCCGCGCGGGCACGCCTGGCGGGGCAGACCGACGACAGCCAAGGCGCCGCGCATCATCTGGCCACGGGTTTGGAGCTCATCGAAACGATCGTGGCACCGATCGTCGACCAGGAACTCGCCGCTGGACTACGGACCCGCTGGCGAAACGAACTGGAGCGGAGCGAGGCCGGGTTCGCCGGCTGAACCTCAGTCTGTGATGGACTGCGGGACAAGCACACGGAAGACGGTGCGGCCCGGCTCGGATTCCACCGTCATCTCGCCCCGATGCGAGTCGACGACGATCCCGTAGCTGATGCTCAGTCCCAGGCCGGTGCCCGAGCCCGGCGGTTTGGTCGTGAAGAAGGAGTCGAAGACCCGCTCACGGTGCTCCGGCGCGACCCCGGGGCCGTCGTCCTCCACCTCGACCACGACCTCGGACTCTGTCGGGAACGCCCGGATGACGATCGTGCCGCCGACCCCCGATTCGGAGATCGAGTAGGCGGCGTTGTCGATCACGTTCGTCCACACCTGATTCAGCTCTCCGCCCCTCGCCTCGATGCGCGGGAGATCGGGGTGATACTCCCGTCGAACCTCGATCCCCGCCAGCTTCGAACGCAGGATCAGCAGAGTGTCGTCCAGTCCTGCGACCAGATCCACTTCCTGGACGCTGCCCTGATCGAGGTAGGAATAGGACTTGAGGGCCCGCACGATCGCCGAGAGACGTCGAGTGCCCTCCTCGACGTCGTGGAGCAGCGCCGACGCCTCGTGGTCGGCCAACAACACCTCGAGGACGGCGGCGCTGTCTGCGCCGGACACGTCGAGGATGTCGTCGAGGACGTCGGCCAGACCGGCGTCGACGACATCGGGTGCCGTCTGCCAGGGGTCGGGGGCGTTGGCGTCGGTGAGACGTGCCTCCACCGACGATTCGAGATCCGCTCGGGTGATGGCGTCGAGGTGGTCGGCGCGCGGGCGTTCCTGGAGTCGGCGGCGCAATGCGGTGACCCGCTCCGGATCCTCGACGGTGGCGGCCACGGCGGCTTCGGCGGAAATGAGGCGCTCGATGCCTGCCCGCAGCAGCCCGGCGGATCGCGAAACGGCAGCCGCGGGATTGTTCAACTCGTGGGCGAGACCCGCCGTGAGGGTTCCGAGTTGTGCCATGCGTTCGCTCTGGGCGAGAAGCGACTGGGTCGACTTCCAACGATCCAACAGGACCCGGAACAGCGCCCGGACCGCATCCGCACTGGTCGACAGCAGCTCATCGATCTCGGCGCGCGGAATCGAGATCAACTCGGCATCCTCGGCAGCCCGAGCGGTGGCAGACCGGGGTGCATTCTGGAGGAGGGCCATCTCGCCGATCACCTCACCCGGTCTCCGGGTCGCCAGGCGCACATCGCGGCCCCCGCTGCGTTTGGTGATTTCGATGCTTCCCCGGGTGATCACATACGCGGTGTCGCCTTCGTCGCCTTCGCCGAAGAGGCGGTCGCCGGGACCCAGCACCACGGTGGTGGAGTGTGCGGCGACCCGGCTCAGATCGTCGTCGCCCAACTCCGCGAACAGCGGGACCGCGCGGAGGGCGGCGAGTTCGATCACACCGTCTCGAGGTACTGATGCACCAGGCTGACGGCGATCGCTCCCTGGCCGACCGCCGATGCCACCCGCCGTACGACACCCTCGCGGACGTCGCCGGCCGCGAAGATCCCCGGCACGCTCGTCTCCATCGGCAGCGGATCCCGTTCGAGTGGCCAATCGGCCGGCCACGCACCTTCGACTCGCAGATCGGGACCGGTCTTGATGAAGCCGCGGGCGTTGCGGGCGACGACCCCGTCGACGAAGTCCGAATGCGGAAGGGCGCCGATGAACAGGAAGAGCCCATTGGTGTCCACCCGGTCCTGTTCTCCCGTCTGGCGATCGCCGATCACGATCCACTCCAAGTGGCGTTCGCCACCGGCGTCGACGACCTCCGAGGACAGCCGGATGTCGATGTTCGACGTCGCTTTCAGCTGGTTGATGAGGTAGGTCGACATCCCCGACTCGATGTTCGGACCCCGCACCAGGACCGTGACGTGGCTGGCGTACCTCGACAGCATCATCGCCGCTTGGCCGGCCGAGTTCGCGCCACCGACGACGTACACCGGTTCGTCCTTGTAGGAGGCGGCCTCGGACGGGGCGGCCCCGTAGAAGACGCCTGCTCCCACCAGCGCCTCGACCGATTCCACGCCGAGACGGCGGATCGTCATGCCGGAGGCGACGATCAGGGCATGACAGCTCAGCCGCTGGCCGTCGGACAACACCACGGTCTTGACCGGGTCGACCACCTCGACGCCGACCACTTCCGGTCCCGTGAGAACCTCGGCTCCGAACTTCAGCGCTTGCGTCGTGGCGCGGGTGGCGAGATCACCGCCGCTGATTCCGGACGGAAAACCCAGGTAGTTCTCGATCAGCGAACTGGTTCCCGCCTGGCCCCCGGTGGCGGCCCGTTCGACGAGGGCGGTCCGCAAACCCTCCGATGCCCCATAGACCGCCGCCCCCAGTCCGGACGGTCCGGCGCCGACGATGACCAGGTCATAGAACGGGCTCTTGGCTTCGGTTTGGAGCCCGACCGCCGCGGCGAGGGTACGAATGTCCGGTTGGTTCAGCCGCGTGCCTTCGGGGAGAATCACGAGCGGCATGTCGGTCTCGCCCGCCTCCAGCACCGCCCGGGCCTCAGGCTCCGTCTCCACATCGAAGAAGCGATAGGGAATCCGGTTGCGTGCGAGGAAGTCCTTGACGACATGGGTCGTCGGAGACCACCGGGTGGAGAGCACCATGATCCCGTCGAATGGCCGGGGATTGCCCGCCACCCACTCTTCCAGCAACTCGTCGATGATCGGATAGAGGTGTTCCTCGGGTGGATCCCACGGCTTGAGGAGATAGTGGTTGAGGTGAACCTCGTTGATGGCGCTGATGGCGGCCGACGTGTCGGCGTAGGCGGTGAGCAGGACCGTCTTGGCATCAGGAAAGATCTCCTGGGCCTGGGACAAGAACTCGGTTCCGGTCATCGCCGGCATGCGTTGGTCGGCGATCAGGACGGCCGCCTTGTCGCCTCGCGCCTTGAGGTCGTTCAGAGTCGAAAGAGCCTCCGCTCCCGACGTCGTGCGGAGGATCCGGTGCTCCTGGCCGTAGCGTTGGCGGATGTCGCGGGCCACCGCGGCCAACACCTGGGGGTCGTCGTCGACGACGAGAATTGCTGTCTTGCTCACCGTTGCAGTCTGACACGTCGGCGCCGTGGCATGCCGGCGATGTAGGTTCGCCTCTGATGACCCCGCCGCCGTTCCGTTTCATCTTTCTCGCCGACACCCAACTCGGTTGCTACGCCACCTTCTCGGGGTTCGACGATGCACAGGTCGAGGCGTACGCGGCGAGGGGCATGACGGTACGGCAGGTTCCCGCGGTGCAGGGTCTCGAATGGGACTCGGACCGCTATCGGCAGGCGGTGAGCGTCGTCAACCGCATGCGCCCGGCCTTCGTGCTCATCGGCGGCGACCTGGTCGACGACGCCAACAGCGATGATCAGACCGAAGAATTCCTGGCGATCACCGCCGGCATCGACGACGACATCGTCGTCCGGCTCGTTCCCGGCAACCACGACATCGCCCCCGACGCCCTGGTCCCCAACTCCGAATCGATCGCCCGCTACCGCGAACGATTCGGTGCGGATTACTACTCGTTCACCCACGACCGCGCACTCTTCGTCGTGATGAACACGACGGTCATCGACCATCCCGAACTCGTGCCGGACGAATGGGAGCGACAACAGGCATTCCTCGAAGACGAACTATCGGCGGACAGGAACGTCGACCACGTCGTGCTCGTCGGCCACCATCCGCTGTTCCTGGCGAGCTCCGACGAGCCGGACGACTACTGGAACCTGCCGGGCGAGCGGCGAACCTTCGTGCTCGACCTCGCACGCCGCGCCGGCGTGCGAATCGGCTTCGCCGGCCATTGGCACCGCAACCACATCGCCACATCCGACGGGTACACCCAGGTCATCTCCGGGCCCGTCGGCTACCCCCTCGGCACTGACCCGTCCGGCCTCCGCCTGGTCGACGTCGGACCCACGATCGAGCACCGCTACGAGCCGCTCGACCTCTGAGCTGCGTGGTTTCGGCTAGGCCGAGCCCGTTCTGTACATTCGTCGGAATGTCTGATGCTTCCCGTCTGGCGGACGAGTACTGGAACTTCTACAGGACCCACGATCACTTCACGGCGCTGTGGGAGGGCGACCTCGACCATCTCGAAGAGTGGGACGACCTGAGCGAAGAGGGGCTGGCCGCTCGACGGGCAGGACTGGCTGACATCGCCTCACGGGCCGAAGCAGCCCGCGAAGGTGCCGAGTTCGCCGAGGACGCCACACTCTCGACGGTCTCATGGCATGCCCGCGCCGCCGCCGCCAGCACGGAGGCGGCCGCCGAACTCGAAGTCCACAATCCGGTCGTCGGCGCCTACTCCGCCCTGGCTGCGTTCCTCCCCCGATACACGCTGGTGACCGAAGACCACGGCCATCGCTATCTGGACAAGTTGAGGGCACTGCCGGGCCTGGTCGACCAGATGATCGGCGGGTTGGAGCGGGGGCGTGCGAGAGGGTGGATTCCCATCGACCTGCACGTCCAGATGATGATCGACACGCTGGATCGAGCGCTCGGCACCGAACCGCAGAACGATGCCCTGGCCGGCCAGCCCCCGCCCCGGGAAGGGGAGCATCCGGGCTGGTCCGACCGCATCGTCGACATCATCCGCCACGAGGTCCGACCTGCCTTTCTCCGTTACCGCCACGCCCTCGAGACGATCTCGCTGCCGGCCGCACCCCCCGCAGACCAGCCGGGACTCTGTCACCTCGACGGCGGGACGGACTTGTATCGGCGTCTCATCGCAGGGTTCACCACCACCTCGCTCAGTCCGGAGGAGATCCATGCGCGCGGCCTGGAACAGGTGGCACGCCTCGACGAGGAGTACCGCCAGTTGGGTGGATCCGCGTTCGGCACGCCGGAGCTGGCAGAGATCTACGCACGGCTGCGTGAGGACACCTCGCTGCACTATCACGACGTCGACACCCTGATCGCCGACGCCACCGAGATGTTCCATCGCGCCAGGGCCGAAGCACCCAAGTGGTTCCGACGGGTCCCGGTCAGCGACTGTGAAGTGCGTCCGACCAAAGCCGGAGCGATGGCGTTCTACTCGAGCCCCAACCCCGACACCGGCAAGCCGGCGGCGTTCTACTTCAACATCGCCGATCCGTCGCTGTGGGGTCCTCAGCTCGCCTCCACCACGTTCCACGAGGGCATCCCCGGCCATCATTTCGACCTGGCGCGGTCGGTCGAGAACGAGGACATGCACCTGGTGCAGCGCAAGCTGTACATCGCCTCCTTCAACGAGGGATGGGCCCTGTATTCCGAGCGGCTGGCCGACGAGATGGGGTTGTTCCGCAACGACATCGAGCGCCTCGGCATGCTGGCGGCCGACTCGCTGCGTGCCTGCCGCCTGGTCGTCGACACCGGCATGCACCTGCACGGGTGGTCACGGGACCGCGCTGTGCGGTACATGGTGGAGAACAGCCCGCTGCCGCAGGGCGAGATCGAAGCGGAGATCGACCGTTACATAGGCAATCCCGGACAGGCCGTGAGCTACATGATCGGACGTCTCGAGATCGACGCCGCCCGTCGACACGCCGAAGACGCACTCGGGTCTGCATTCGACATCGCGGACTTCCACGAGGCGGTGCTGGGCCACGGCACGATCCCGCTCGAGACGATGCGGCGATCCGTGGAGGCTTGGGTCGCCTCGATGGCGTGAGGACCCGGCTCCGATCGGGCGGCATTCAGGCGGGATCGGCCGAGTTCACCCTCTTCTTGGCCGCCACGATGTCGATGACCGCCCTCGGCGTCGACATCATGCTGCCGGCCTTCGCCGCCATCAGGGAAGGCTTCGGTCTGGCCCCGGATGCCACCGAGGTGGCCCGTGTGGTGACTGCCTACTTCTTCGGCATCGCCGTCGGCCAGGTGTTCTACGGTCCGATCGCCGACTACTTCGGCCGCAAGCGAACTCTCTTGGTGGCGGCGTCTCTGTACGCGGTGGGGGCGGTGCTCTCGGCCCTGTCTCCCAGTCTGGGGTTGCTGCTGGCCGCCCGATTCCTCTGGGGGCTGGGGGCGGCGGGTGGCCGGGTCATCGTCGGGGCGATCGTGCGCGATGTCTACGAGGGCGACCGCATGGCCCGGGCGATGTCGCTGGTCTTTTCGATCTTCATCCTCGTGCCCGTGTTTGCTCCCGCCCTGGGGGCGATCATCCTGAACTTCACGACCTGGCCGTGGGTCTTTGCGTTCTGCGCCGTGTGGGCCGGGGGAGTGTTGTTGTGGTCTCGCCGCCTCCCCGAGACCCTCGCCCCGGAGAACCGACTGGCAGATCTCAGCTTCGCCCGACTCAAGCTGGCCGCTCGCTTCGTCCTCGGCAACCGGATCACGGTTGGCCACACTGCTGCCCTGGCGGTGCTGTTCGGGGCGTTCACGTCGTATCTGGCGTCTGCGGAGATCATGTTCGCCGAGGTCTTCGGCGTCGTGGAGTCGTTCCCCGTGTACTTCGGGGCCCTGGCCGCGGTGATGGGTCTGATGATGTTCATCAACGGTCGGGTGGTCGAGCGCATCGGGCTGGTCCGCTTGAGCCGCTGGTCGATGGTCGTCTACATCGCGGCATCGGGATTGTTCATGCTAGCGATCCTCTCCCAGCAGGGACGGCCCCCGCTGTGGGTCTTCGTCGCCGGAATGGCGGTGATCATGGCCACCCACGCCCTGCTGATCCCGAACCTGAACAGTCGTGCCTTGCAGCCGATGGGCGAGGTGGCGGGCATGGCGGCGGCCATCGTGGGAACGGCCTCCACCCTGATCGGAGCGAGTCTGGGAGCGCTCCTCGACGCCCGCTTCGACGGGACCGTGACCCCGTTCGGCATCGCCCTGTTCGCGGCGTCCGTCGCCGCCACCCTCCTCCTCCGCTGGTCCGAACAAACCCAGGGTTAGATCGGACCCCGGGGTCCTTTCCAGCCCGCGGTTCGGGGACGAGCGACGTGGTGTTCAACCGAACGGTTGACAAAGCAGGCGGCTTCCCGTATGTTCTCAACCGACAGGTTGAATTCGAACCGGAAGGAAAGGACGATCGTGTCGGCCGACCCGCTGTCCCAGGTGTTCTCGGCTCTCGCCGATCCCACCCGCCGCGACATGGTGGCAAGACTGACCCTGGCAGATGCCACCGTCAGCGAACTCGCCGAGCCTTACGAGATGAGCATCCAGGCCGTCTCCAAGCACCTCCGGGTGCTGGAGGACGCCGGACTGGTCAGCCGCAGTCGCGACGCGCAGCGCCGTCCCGTTCACCTCGAAGCCGACGTCTTCGACCTGATGACCAAGTGGATCGAGCGGTACCGCCGCCAGGCTGAGGAGCGCTACAGCCGTCTCGACGGCGTCCTGCGATGGATGCCCGACAAACCGAACACGAGAACAGGAGAGGAAACGTGAGCACCACCCACACCAACGAAACCCAGATCATCGTCGACCCCGATGTGCCGCTCGTTCGCATCATCCGGGAGTTCGACGCCCCGCCCGAGAAGGTCTTCCGCGCCCACACCGATGCGGACCTCGTCAGTCAGTGGCTGGGACCCCGGGGCTATGAGATGCGAGTCGACCATTACGACTGCCGCACCGGCGGCTCGTACCGGTACGTGCACATCGACGGCGACAATGAGTACGCCTTCCGGGGCTCCTTCCACGAGGTGCGCCCATCGGAGCTGATCGTCCAGACCTTCACCTACGAGGGCGTGCCCGACGGTGTCGCCCTCGAAAAGCTCATCCTCGAAGACCTCGGTGACGGCCGCACACGTCTGGTCGCCACCTCGCTGGTCGACACGTTCGAAGGCCGCGACGCCTTCGTGGCGAGCGGGATGGAAGAAGGCATCCGCCAGGGCTACGAGCGGCTCGACGAACTGTTCGCTCGTTGAGCCGGCGGCGGTCAGGCGCGGTGGACGAGTTCCACCACGCCTGACATCGCTCGGGTCGCCTCCGCCTGCAAGGGTGGTTCGGCGAAGATGTCGATGCGGACCTCGTCGACGGCGAAGTCCTGGAGCGCCAGGATCGGCTCGGCCATCTCCTCGGCCGAGCCGGTCACGACGCCCGGCGGCGGATCATCAATCAGCCCGAGCGGGTCGAAGGAGTAGAGGTCGACCGAGCGCTCGATCTCGCGGCCGTAGCGCTCGCATCCCCGCTCCAGGTTCTCGATGATCGGACCGAGATGGGCGGGCCTCTCGCCGGCGCTCGCCCACCAATTCCAGCCATCTGCGAGTCGGGTGGTCAGGTCCACCATCTTCGGGCCGCCGGCAGCGATGACGATCGACGGTCCGCCGGGGCGGGGGCCACGTGGCGAGAACCAATCGGCGTGAGCGTGCTCGAACTCCCCGTCGACGTCCACCCTGCCGGTGTGGAGCAGCGACGTGATCACCTCCATTGCTTCGGCGAAGCGGGAAAAGCGCGGGTCGGCGTCCATGCCGAACATGGCGTAGTCCTCCGGTGTGTTGCCGGCGCCAATCCCGAGTGTGTACCGGCCACCGCTGATCTCGTCGAGCGTGTCTGCCGCCCTGGCCACGGCGGCCGGCTCCCGGAAGGGTGCGTTGATGACCGAATGTGCCACGCCGATCCGGTCTGTCACCGCCGCCAGAGCCCCCGCGAGTGTCATCGCCTCCCAATAACCGCGACCCCCTTCAGAGATCGCGTCGGCGAGGACGACGAGGTCAAACCCGGTTTCCTCGGCCGCGATCGCCTGGTCGCGGATGTGCTCCCATCGGGGAACGGCACGCCCGCGAGCCTCCGAACCTTCGATCATCCGTAGGGCCACACCGATCCGCATCCGCACCTCCCCGGCTGCGTCCGACCCTAGACGTCGGACGATTCGGGATCCGACGGCTCAAGAGAGAAGGAAGGTGGTGCCGTCAAAGCTGCCTTCGAGTTGAACCGGGCTGTCCGACCAGCGCACATCTCCGTCGGCGGAGAGTTCGTCGAGGAAGGCGATGGCACCGCTGACCGGGATCGAGTCTCCACCGCACTGCGGCGGGAAAGACTCCAGGATCATGTCGCACAGCACCGCATTGCCGTCGGCGTCGACGAAGAGGTAGCCGGTGACGACGAAGGATCCGTCGATGGAGCCGGCGCCGAGGACGTCGGCGACGCTCAAGGCACCAGATGGAGTGATGGGGTCATCGGAACCATTCGACGGGGCGTTGGGATCGCCGATGTCCTGGCAGTCGGGATCGTTGGCGAGACAGGCTTCGCTGACGTCCGGCGCGTCGCCGGTCGGCAGATCGGTGCTCTCTCCGCCTCCGCAGGCGGCCACCGCCAGCAGCAGGACGGCGAGCAGGGCGGTCAGCTTCATTATCTGTGTTTCTCCTGTGTGGTTGGGCGGTTGGACGTCCGGCGGGTCACGTCGGTTCCTCGGATGCGGGCTGGCAGGTGGACGGGTATGACCGTATAGTCCTTTCCGGTCACAGTGTCACAGGTGGGTTGAGATGCCACGGCCGTTTGCCGAAAGCGAGCGCGAACTCCTCAAACAGAAGCTCCGCGCCGTCGCCCGGCAGCGGATCGAAGAAGCTGGCGTGCGGGCGATGTCGATCGCCGACCT
>DATKEC010000087.1:0-10052 GCA_035544575.1 Acidimicrobiia bacterium | reverse complement strand
TGCGGTCTCGTTGAGCGGGTTCGACGAATGAAACTAGGGATGAGGGGAAACGTCCAACGGAGGCGTCACATTCCCTGCAGGTTCTGCGGTCAGTTCGAGGCCCAACCAGATCCACGCCATCCACAGGACGTCGGCCACGAGAAGGTGCGCCAGCGACAGCGTCAGCGGCGTGAGAAGCGCCACGTTGGCGGCACCGAGCGCGATCACCACCAGCACCGCACCCACGACGGTGCGCGCCGGCGCAGAACCGACCCCGTCGAAACGCCGCGCCGCGAACCACGCCGCGGCGCCGCCGACGACAACAGCGATAAACGGGTGGACGACCCGCAGCCGCGTCAGGAAGTGCTCCCCCGCCGTCACAGTCGAGCTGAGTTCGAACTCCTTGGGGAACAGGGTGTCGGCCAACGCCGTGACCGCGCCAGTGGCGGCTACCAACACCATGCCGACCCCGATGAGGACCAACCCTGGGTGTTGACGAAGGCTGCGATGCGAGGTCGGTTCGCGCACGAGCCAGAACCGGGTCATCACGAGGCCCGCCAAGAGCACGAACGTGCTCACGAGGTGAATCGGGACCGACACGGAACGTGCCACTGAGGTGTCGTCTGCAACCCATTCGGCGAGGACGATGACCATGCCGATCAGAGCCTCGACGACGATCGAGATTCCCACGGCCACTGCGCCGAGCCGAACGAGATCACCCTTCCTGAACCGTCGAAAGATCGCAACCACCATCCACGCAACGGCGACCAGCGCCAGACCGGAGGCTGCCCGATGCGTGAACTCCACTGCCGTCGCACCTTCGAGCTGGGGCAGCAGCTGGCCCTGGCAGGTCGGCCACGACCGCCCACAGCCAGCGCCGGAACCGGTGGCACGGACGGTCGCACCCAGCAGGATCACGATGAGGTTGAGGACGATCGCCGCGTCGACGATCCGCTTGGCACGCATCAGTTCCAGGCTACAGAGACCGCTCCCGCACCAAATCTTGGAGAAACCCGACCACGGCGAAGGGATCCGGCAACCG
Organism: Acidimicrobiia bacterium; assembly: GCA_035544575.1. Lineage (GTDB taxonomy): Bacteria > Actinomycetota > Acidimicrobiia > Spongiisociales > ZC4RG35 > DATHWB01. The sequence continues at coordinate 9,031 of DATKEC010000087.1, read as the reverse complement.
GCACACGGCCGCGGTCTGACCAGCACCAACTTTGACGCCGACATCATGGCCAGCGAGCACGGCGAAGACCGTCTCATCGGTGGTGTCGTCGCCGACGAACAGCACCGTTTCGCCCACTTCCCGGAGCGCCTGCACCGCCGCGCCCTTCGTCGAACCGGTGAGCCGCACGTCGACGATGCGATTCCCGCGTTCGAAACGGCCGGGCGCCAAAGGCTCCAGCACCCGCTCGGCCTCATCGGACATTCGGGCGGACTCGGTTGGCGTGAGCGCCCGCCCATGAATCGTGAGTCCCGTCTTCTTCTCCTCCACCCACGCATCCCGAAACCTGCCTGCGACGGACTGAAGGCCGGCGAGCACGTCTTCGTAGCCGGCGGGCCGCGCCAGTTCGTGGCCGCCGGCGTCTGCACCGTGCTCGCCGACGAACAACACGTGAGCCGGCCATCCGAGCCGCTCCGCGAGATCGTCGCGACGCCGGCCCGAGACGGCCGCCACGCGGACACGGGGAAGTGCGACCAGGTCGGCCAGAACCTCGAGCACCCCCGGAACTGGCGCGGCCAGCTCGGGTCTGTCGACGATCTCTGCGAGCACACCGTCGAAGTCGAGCCCGACGAGCAGCGAGTGGGCCCGTGCCAACCGATCGAGGGCCCGGGGTGGGTCGATCATGTGATGCCGGCGAGACCGTGCGCCGCCCAGGCGTGGACGTCCCAACGGCGGACGTGGCTCCGGAGTAGCCCCATGCGACGACTCTGTTCTTCCAACTCCATGTCGACCGCCTCGCCGAAGGCGCGAGCCAAACCGTCGAGATCGTACGGGTTGACGATGACCGCCTGACCGAGTTGCTCGGCGGCCCCGGCGAACTCACTCAACACGAGCACACCCGTGTCGTCGGTGCGGCATGCCACATACTCCTTCGCAACGAGATTCATCCCGTCCCGCAACGGTGTCACCAGCAGCACATCGGCCGCCACGTAGTGGGCGATCAAGTCGCTGCGGTCGAGACCCCGGTAGTAGTAGCGAACCGGAGTCCAGTCACCGCGCCCGAACGCCCCGTTGATCCTGCCCACGTTCTCCTCGACACTGCGCCGGATCGTCACGTACTCGTCGACCCCCTCGCGGCTCGGAACGGCGACCTGGACAAGGACGATGCGACCAATCAGATCGGGGCGAGCGGCCAGCAGGGACTCGTATGCCCGGAGACGCAAGTCGATGCCCTTGGTGTAGTCCAGTCGATCCACTCCGAGCAGGATGTGAGCCGGATCGCCCAGCTCGGTTCGGAGCGCACCCGCTGCCGCCACCGTCTCGGGCATCGACGCCACCGACTCGAAATCCCCGAAGTCGATCGAGATGGGAAGGACCTCTGCGCGCGTGGTGTGCTCGGCGAACGACAGCGCCTCGGCGGGTCCAGACGCCGGACCGTACGCCCGTGCGGCGCGAGCGAAGTTGTTCATCGACTGGCGGGTGTGGAACCCGACGACGTCGGCGCCGAGCAGACCGCGCACGATCTCCTGGCGCCACGGGAGCCTGCCGAAGATCTCCACCGGTGGGAACGGGATGTGGAGGAAGAACCCGATCCGCAGATCCGGTCGCGCCAGATGCAGCATCTCCGGGACGAGTTGCAGCTGGTAGTCCTGGACCCAGACCGACGCCCCTTCGCGAGCGGTCTCGGCGACGGATTCGGCGAAGCGGCGGTTGACCTCCTGGTACGGGCGCCACCAGTGGCGGTGCATCTCGACGGGCCGAATCGCGTCGTGGTACAGCGGCCAGATCGTCCCGTTGCAGAAGCCCTCGTAGTAGTCGGCGATCTCCTCGGCGGACAGCTCGATCGGTACCTGGGCGATGTCTTCGACGGTGAACGGGTCGATGTCCGTATCCGGGGTTCCCGGCCATCCGATCCATGTTCCCTGTCGCTCTCGGAGGACCGGCGCGAGCGCACTGACCAGCCCACCCGGGCTGGTTTCCCACTCCCCGCTGGACTCGTCGATGCGGACCGGAAGCCGGTTGGCCACCACGATCAGTTGGTTCGCCACCTCGTGTTCGAGCATGATCCGAGGGTACCGACGACCGGTACGCTCCCCCGAATGCAGATCCACGCCAGCGTCCTCGAAGCCATTGGCGGCACACCCCTCGTGAGGCTCTCCCGCCTGCATCCGCCGGGCAATCTCGTGGCCAAGGTGGAGCACATGAACCCCGGAGGTTCGATCAAGGAGCGGATCGCCGTATCGATGATCGATGCCGCGGAACGCGACGGGCTGCTCGGCCCGGGCGGCACGATCGTCGAGCCGACATCAGGGAACACCGGTGTCGGGCTCGCACTCGTCGGCGCGGTGCGCGGCTACCGAGTGATCTGCACAGTCCCCGACAAGGTATCTGTGGAGAAGGTCCGCCAACTCGAGGCGTACGGGGTGGAGGTGATCGTCACTCCCACCGAGTTGCTCCCGGAGGACGACGAGAGCTATTACGGCGTCGCCCGCCGGCTGGCGGCGGAGATCGACGGAGCCTTCCACCCCAACCAGTACTTCAACCCGGCCAACCCGGCGGCCCACGAGGCGACCACCGGACCTGAGATCTGGGAGCAGACCGAAGGTGCGATCGATGTGCTGGTGGCCGGTGTGGGAACGGGTGGAACGATCACCGGCATCGCCCGCCATCTCCGTAGGCTCAAACCCGAGGTTGAGATCGTCGGCGCCGATCCAGAAGGCTCGATCTACACGGCGGGACCGGACGGTGACATCCACCAGTATCTGGTGGAGGGAGTCGGAGAGGATTTCTATCCCGAGACGGTCGACCTCGAGCTGATCGATCGTTTCATCATGGTCTCGGATCGTGCATCCTTCGGGATGACGCGGCGGCTCGCCCGTGAGGAGGGAATCCTCGTGGGTGGCTCATGTGGCATGGCAGCCGAAGCTGGCCTCCAGGTCGCCCGCGAAGACACCGATCGACTCGTTGTGGTCATCCTGCCCGACTCGGGGCGTGGTTACTTGTCCAAAGTCTTCAACGACGACTGGATGCGGCAGAACGGATTCGACGACCTGGTCTGACAGTCACACCGTGGCGAGGGCTTGATCGAGATCGGCGATCAGATCCTCGGCGTCTTCGAGTCCCACAGACAGCCGCACCAGCCCATCGACGATTCCCACCCGGTGGCGTTCCTCGGGAGTCATCCCCCCGTGGGTCATCGTCGGTGAATGCGTGATGAGGGACTCGACCGAGCCGAGATTCTCGGCCAACGACCACAGCTCGACCGCCTTCATGAGAACCTTGCCTGCTTCCAGACCCCCGACAACCTCGAACCACAGGATCGCTCCGAACCCAGACGCCTGCCGCTGAGCCAGGTCATGCTGGGGGAACGACTCGAGACCCGGATAGGCGACTTGCTCGACCTTCGGATGTCCCTCGAGGTACGTGGCGACCGCCATCGCATTCGCAGACTGGGCGTCCATGCGATTTGCCAGTGTCTTCGTGCCTTGCAGCGTGAGCCACGCCACGAATGGCGACATGATGAAGCCACCCGCGGTCTGGATGAACTTCAGAGATTCCTGCAGTTCCTGGTTGGCGGCCACGACAGCCCCGCCGAGGGTGGCGTTGTGGCCGTCCATGTATTTCGTCGTCGAGTGGATGACGAGGTCGGCGCCCATCTCGAGCGGACGCTGGTAATACGGGGTGAGGAACGTGTTGTCGACGGTATGGAGGACGCCGGCGCCATGGGTGATCTCGCTGATGGCTGCCAGGTCGGTCAGTTTCAACGTCGGATTGGCCGGCGTCTCGGTGAAGACCATCTTCGTGCTCGGCCGCAGAGCGTCACGTACGTTCGCAGGCTCCGACGTGTCGACGAATTCGCTGTGGACACCGAAACGTTCCATCACTTTCGTGGCAAAGCGATGGGTTCCGCCGTAGACGACGTCGGAGAAGATGACATGGTCATCAGCGTTGAGTTGGCTGAGCATCACCGCGGTGGTGGCGGCCATGCCGGTTCCGTATGCCGTGGCCCCGACGCCTCCCTCCAGAACCCGCACCTTCTCCTCGAACGCCGAGACCGTGGGGTTGCCTGCTCGCGAATACGAATAGCCCTTGGCCAGGTACTCGTCGACACCCTCCTGAACGAACGTCGTCGATTGGTGGATCGGAGTGAGGATCGCCCCGCTGATCGGATCGGGTTCCACGCCGGCGTGGATCTGAGTGGTACGAAATCCCATGCACCCATTGTGGCACCTCGGATTTCAGCCGGGGTGTGGCGAAGGCGAGTAGGCCCCAGGTGAGACGGCCGGCGAGAGCGACGCTCGGATCGAGACCTGGGTAGGCCGGTGAGCTACCTGTATGCTTCGGTGATGTACTCGGTTGCTGCCAGACGACTTCTGGCTGCATCAGGGACATCTGCACTGGTTGGGGCGTCTATGTGGGCGTACAAGAGCCTTGTGATCTTGGTCACTGGCGGCCAACCCGACTATTGGTTTGAACTGGCGCTTGTTTGGTTTGGAGTATCCATACTCCTCCTGGCCACGGCGTTGAGACACCAAGTGAGAAGGACCCGTCCAGTCACCATCATGGGTTGGGTGTCAGCGGTTGCCGGGATCGCCGCTTCCCTTGCCTATTGGTTGGACGGTGACGATGAGGGCTTGTTCGGCCCGGCAGCCTTCGTGATGATGATTTCAACGGTTCTCCTCTTGTTCTTGGTAGGCGGCGAAGTCCACAAGAGGCACCTATTTTGGCAAATATGACTTCGGGCCCCGGCTACTTGCCTGGCTCTATGTGGCAGCGATACCTGCCGGTGCGGTTTTGTCAGCGCTATTTGGCGAGCGATATCTAGAAGTCGGGCTCCTTGCCGTCGTCGCAGGGTGGGTAGTGGTGGCTATGGGCGCACTTCACCTTCCCGACCCGCGACCTCGCGGTTGAATTTGATGCGCCGTCCATAATCGTGCCCGACTCCGGGGACTGACGAGCCGGTGCAGTGCGTGAGCCCTGTCTCGCGGCATGGAGCCCGCCACGTCGTGGCGGGCTCCATGCTCAATCCTCGAGAAGGTGACGGTGCCGGCAAAGCCGTTCACCGCTCAGGGGGGACCAGTGCCTGAGATCTCAGAGGTCGGTGGTCCGAGTTGGAGTCGCCACCTTGGAGTGGCGCCTCGGTGGGAGCGCCACTCAGCGCTCGGCCACCTCCAGAGTCCCATCAAAACAACTACCCAAGTAGGACCACCTCCTTTCTCTGGTGACGACATTCTGCCACGGGTCGGCGGCAAAGGCATGGGATTTCCCGCCAGCCACCGCGAGTGCAACGCTGCCGCGGATGTATGAGACCTGGGCGCTGCTGGCGGCGATGTTCGTCGTCTTCCTCGGAGCCGCGCTCCAGGGGTCGGTCGGCTTCGGGTTCGCCGTGCTGTCCGCACCGATCCTGACGCTCCTCGACCCGAACTTCGTCCCCGTCGCCCCTCAGATCATCGCGCTCCCGATGAGCCTCGCCGCGCTGCTGCGGGAACGCGGTGGGGTCGACATGGCCGGAGTGGGCTGGATCATCGCCGGGAGGGTGCCTGGGGCGCTCATGGCTGCGGCAGTTCTCTCCTTCGCCGTCGGCCGCGCTCTCGACGCGCTCATCGGTGGCATCGTGTTGGTGGCAGTTCTCCTCCTCGCCGGAGGCATACGGGTCCCGCTCAACGCAATCACCCGTTTCGCGGCCGGAGTCTTCAGCGGATTCTCGGGGACAGCTTCGTCAATTGGCGGGCCCCCGGTGGCTCTGCTCTACCGCGATCAAACCGGGCCGACTGTGCGTTCGACTCTCGGCACGATCTTCGCGATCGGGATCGTCATCAACCTCGTCGTTCTCACAGCCACCGGGATCCTCGACCGGGATGACATCACCACCGCGCTCATCCTCGCTCCGGCTGCAACCCTCGGGTTCGCCAGCAGCTCACTCCTCCATCGACGGGTGGAAGGTCGGGTACTGCGAAATGGCATCCTGGTGGTTGCCACGGCGTCGGCCGTCGGACTGCTGGCGCGGGCAACGTTCGGCTGATCACACGATCCGGTTACGCCACTCCCCCTCACCTTGGAAGGCGGACAGGTTCTCGACGAAGATCTGAGCCAGGCGGCGTCCGTAATGCGGGGAGAGTCCCGCCACATGGGGAGTGATGACGACGCGCGGATTGGTCCACAACGGCGAGGACTCCGGTAGCGGCTCTGTGTCGAAGACGTCGAGACCCGCGCCCCAGAGGCCGCGGTGCTCGATGGCGCCGATGATGTCTGCCTCCGAAACGATGTTTCCCCGGCCGACGTTCACGAACCAGCCATCGAGGGACTCGAGCATCGGCCGCGACACGATCCCGTTCGTCTCGTCGCCGCCGGGCAATGCCGAGATGACCGCATCGGCGCGTTCGAATACTTCGGCGGTGCGCTCGGGCCCCATCACCTCGCCGGCCCAACCACGGTACGGAGCGAGTCGCCGTTTGGTACCGATGACCTCCATGTCCCACGCCTTGGCGCGGCGTGCCACCTCCTCACCGATGGCACCCAGTCCGAGCACGCCCAGCGTCTTGCCGGACAGCTCGTGGAGGACCATCGGCTTCCAAACCGCGTCGACCGCGTTCCGTGACGCCACACCGACTCCCCGACTGAGCGCCAACAGCAGCGCAAACGCATGCTCCGCCATCTGAGGTCCGTGCACCCCGGAGGCCGACGTCAGCACCACGCCGTGTTCTGCGAAAGCGGCGTGGGGATAGTGATCGTGACCGGCCGAGACCGACTGCAACCATCTGAGACCGGGCAGATAGGAATCGTCCCAGACGTGGGTGACGAGGACTCCGCTCGCCGCGACCGCCGCCGCGACGTCGTCCGCCTCGGGAAGGTCCAGGTCGATCTCGAGCTCTTCGAACGCCACCCGGACGCTCTGTAGATGCTGGGGATGAAGGACGACTCGGGGCCGGCTCACAGCCCGGCCAGCAGGGCTTCCCAGGTGTCACCAAGGGCATCGAGGGCGCGGGATCCGGCCCAGAGCAGGAGCATGCCGAGTACGCCCACGCCGGCGGCGGTCCACAGGGAGCGGAGGCGATAGGACCACTGCTCGTCGGGGTCGTCGAGGTACGAACCCGACGGTGCGACAGGTTGTTGGGACACGATTTGCCGCGGCGCGGGCCGTGTCTTCTCCTTGCGTGCCTTACGGAATTGCTCGAGGACGGGTGCGCTCGCCTCGGCGATGGCATCCACTCCCTTCTGGAGGAATGCGGTGACGGCGTCGGCGACAGACTCTTCGGGCTGGGCTGTCTCGGTCGATGGCGTCTCGGTCTCGGTCTTGACGCCATGGCTGAGAGCGGCCCCTGCCGGCGCGAGGTCAGGCGGTCCAAAGGGGGCGCCGGCCGGCGTTCGAGTGAACTGGATCTCAACGTCGCGGGCAGGGTCAGCGGGCGCCGAGCGCGGAGCGATGGTGGCCAGTTCCTGCTCGATCGTCAGCGCTGTTTTGTGATCGGGCGGGTTGAGCCCCGCCGCCCGAAACAACGCCTCCTCATCGAGCCCGAGGACGGCCGCCAATGAGGTCACCACATGGGGGTCAGCAGGAACCGTGCGGCCCCGCTCCCAGGATTTGACCGTTCCCGAAGCGCGACCGATCAACTCACCCACGCGATGTGGCGAGAGTCCGCGCGCTTCCCGGGCGTCCCGGATGAGTCCCCCAAAATCGGACATGGACGCAAGGATAGAGCCCTTGCTCGTATTCGAGAGTGCATGGCTACGCTCGCCCCTGGAGGCGAATGAGCGCCTGGTGGGCTCCGCGGTCTTCAAAACCGTTGAGGGGTCGCAAGATCCCTGGCGGGTTCGATTCCCGTCCGCCTCCGCCAACCACCCCAGATAGGAACTCAATATCGGAGAAGCGCTCCTCGCTCCTTCCCTCCGAGCTACAGCCGGAAAGCGACTTGGCCGGCTCCGCTCGACAGTTGGTTGCCGATTGCTGCAACCAACTGCCCAGATGGCGATGCCGATACCGTCTCTGCCATGGATCGGTTAGCGCTGCCTCGGGCCTCCTTTTCGAAGCTCTCGATCTTGAGTTCAGGATCGGTGTGTCTGCCTAGCTAGCGCAGAATGCATGATTGGCCGGTGATCCTGGATGGTTCTCGATTGGCTGGGCGGGTGGGCGAGCCTTGGTTATGCGCTAGCGGTACGAGTTGTCAGTGGGGCGGACCTGGGCTGCAAATACTGCCAGTCCCCACAGGATCGACGCGATGCTCCATGGCAGCGAGACGGCGGACGCAGCTTCAGGAGCGACGAGAGACGCAACCCCGACAGCGACTCCCGAGAGCCCCACTGCAGTAGCTCCGACACGCCAGCCGCGGAGGCCTAGACCGGCACCGCCCAGGACGAGGATTCCAGCGAACACCAGAACGGACATCGCCCACCAGTGTGCGTTGTGATGCGGATCCGCCGATGGTGGAAAGGTGTTGCGCTGCATCAGGCCCTGACTGACGCCATACCAGACGATCGGGATTGCTCCGATGGCTGTAAGCATGACGATCGACAGCCTTCGCCTGGAGGCCCGCGCGTCCCGCCAGGGTTTCGCCAGAATTGCTGCGACCAGACCCGGTAGAGCCACGATGACGAAAAGTGGATCGACTGGCCCCGCCATGCCTCCCACGTTGTCAGGATCACCAACAATCGGGGCTGTGATCAGGATTCCCGTCATCACAGCAGCGACCTGAAGGGCGGTACCGCTCCATTCGGGCTTGGCAACCAGCGCGATCAAGCCCGATCCCCCAATCGCGAACAGGGCTAGCCCACCGACGAGGTGAATGGACTCACCTGGCGCTTCAGCTCCTGCGATGGCTTCCTCCGAAGGCGGTGGATCGCCTGGTGCTCCCTCACGTGCCGACTGGGTGATCCCGGCAGCATCGGCGGTGACGATGAACGAGATGAACCCGACGAGGAGTAGCCCGAGAGTCGCTAGGGAACGGATCGTGATGCGTCGAGACCTCGAGAAGTTGGCGACGCTCGCCGGCGCATCCCGTGGTGACATCGTGGAGGGACTCTAACGATGTCACCCATGCCTTGGACCCACGGGAAT
>DATKEC010000086.1:0-2436 GCA_035544575.1 Acidimicrobiia bacterium | reverse complement strand
CGACAACTTCGGGTTGGTCTGGTCCCGGGAGGGTTCGGAAGTCCCATTGTCGACGGCCATGTGGCCCCAGTCGAACCTGGAGGAAGTGCAGCAGGCCCAAGAACGCGCCGACGCCGGCGACCCCGACTACACGTGGCAGGTCGACCCGCCACTGTTCACGGACGACTCGTGGATCGAGGAACGTGGCCAAATCGAGCTCGTCGACCGGTTCCTGCGTGAGGTGCTGGGCTGGGAGGCGTACACGTTGAATCCATTTGAAGGTATGGGTCGCGACGGTGTCTACGACGTCTTCTACGACCAGCGTTACCTGCGGTGTGCGCCGGGTCGCACGAACCCGCTCTACCCGCCCGGCCCTGAGCCGGAGTGGGGCGAGCTGTGCGCGCCGACGCTCGACGACTTCCGCTACGAGTCGGTGAGCCTCGACCTCGCCCAGCTCGCCCGCCAAGCGAGTGACGGGATCTGGGTGGTGAGCAGCTGGAGGCCGACAGCGCCCTTCGCGCAAGCCGACCCGGTGGCCGCCGAAGCACAGGCCACGGAACGCCTGGAGGAGTTCCTCGCCGCGCGCATCGCCGGCAGCGGCGCCGAGGGGTACGTGGAGGTCGAGCCGAACACCGACGTTCCGCTCCTCTACGCCACCACCTCCGGTGCCCCGTACGAGCGATACGAGATCGAGCGTGTAGACGGGCCGGGGTGGCCCTACGGCGACATGACGTTCTCCGTTCGGCTGTTCGCGGAGGACGCAACCGTAGTCGAGCAGGAGATCAGATCGGACCAGAGAGTCCAACTGTGGCTGTTTGCGAATGCGACGACCGAGAACGGCCAGCCCGTCGCCGTGTCCTACACCTCCGCCGACGGTGAGGTGACCGTTTCGGCGCCGAGCCCATGGGACATGTGGTGGCCCGAGGAGTCTCATCAGCGCGCCGTTGGCGTGTGGTTCGGGTTGATGGGGCGGGGTTCGCACGAGAGCGAGGCGAGCATCGGATTCGTGGACCCGGTCGCCTACGACGCATGGTGCGCAGCCAACGGCGGGTCCCCGCTGCTCTCGACGCCGGCCGACGCAGCCGCGATTGCGCAGCAGGTCATCGCCGATCCCAACTTCGAGACGACAGCGCCGGTCGCCACGCGCGTCGGTGGCCTCGACGCCGTGTCGATCGACGTCGCCCTTGCCCCCGGCGGCAGGACTTGCGGGGTAGGGATGATCGTGATCAGCCGCTGGATCCACGAGCTCTGGGAACCATCGTTGCGCCTGCGTCTCTACCTGGTCGACCTTCCGGAGCGCATGTCGGTGGAGACCCTTGCGATCACGGTGGTTGCGCCCGAGGACCGCTTCGAGGAAGTCATCGCCGAGACGGAACCGATCATCGACTCGATCGAGTTCCACCCCGGCCGATAGCACCACAAGAGCGGCCGATGGAGCTGACGACCAACAGGAAGGCGGCGTGATCACCAGGACTGCAAGCGTCATCCTTGCGGCGCTGACGCTCGCGCTTGCCGCGTGCGGATCGGATGCTGGCCCGGTATCGACCACGTCCACACCGGCGAGATCGTCTCCCAAGCGTCTCTCACCGAGATGTCCACGTTCGAGCCGGCGGCATACATCGGCAGCTACGGACTCGGCGTGTACAACCCTGCCAACGGGTATGCCCCAGCCTTCGGGCACACCGGACAGCTGCCCGGCTACATGTCGTGGGCCGCGTGCCTGCCCGAGGACGAAGCGGTGATCGTCGTGCTCACCAATCACGAAGTCGACGACGGCCACCTGGCGTTCTCCCACGGGTTGGCCCGTCCGCTGGTCGACGCCCTGCGCTCAGGCTGACTGGCGGTCAATCTCCCAGATCTCCGCCTGGACTCTGCCATTGCGGTGAGACGGCTGCTCCGGTCCCTTTGGGGGACCGACACGCACAGTACGCGTCGATGGCGCGAGGCCCTCCCGGCTTGAGTCTCGGCTGAGAGTCTCTACGTGAGAACAAGCTGGATCCTTGCACTCGACACGATCAGCGAGACAGGCGGACCAGCGCAGATCACCCTGTTCTCGGGCGGAAACGCCCATATCTGAGACCGTCCGCTATCGGCTGCGGTCTCATGGGATCAACGCAACGCTTCGGCAAGCTTCTGTGATGGTGTCATCCATCCGAGGGTTTGTCGAGGGCGAGTGTTGAGCGAGTAGGCGGCCTCGTCGAGCTGGTCTTGGGTGAGGGCGGTCATGTCGGTGGTCTTGGGGAAATACTGGCGGAGGAGCCCGTTTGTGTTCTCGTTCGATCCGCGCTGCCACGGCGATTTGGGGTCGCAGAAGTAGATCTGGATTCCAGTGTCGACGCTGAACTGGGCGTGTTCGGCCATCTCCTTGCCCTGATCCCAGGTCAACGACCGCCAGAGATGATCGGGGAGCCGTTGGATCACCTCGGCCAGACCACTACGCACCGACTCGGCAGAATT
>DATKEC010000085.1:0-28365 GCA_035544575.1 Acidimicrobiia bacterium | reverse complement strand
CGGATCGATCCCACCCCCGGGCGCGATCAGGTTGAGTGTCACGAGAAGCCATCGGGTTCCCTGGTCAGGCCCGGACACGAACCGGTGCGCGGTGATGCCCGGGTGGCCTTCGAGGGCTTGACGGCCGGTTGTGTCGTCGAGGTTGATCACCCGATTCCACGGCTCAGGCTGGCGTTCCACGCTGTTTCTCCTTTCTCACGAACACCTCTCGAGGCTCTCCGTCAGTCTCTTTCCAGTGTCTCGGGCACTCCACGCCAGAGGAGCAGCGCCCCGCCTGCTCCGACGGCTGCGACCATCGGCGGAGCGAGACCCAGGCCGGCGATCGATGCGCCCAGCGCCACGAGAGCTGGTCCCCCGGCGGTGCCGACGTCGGTGAGCATTCTCCACATCCCGAAGAACACGCTCCGCCCGAGACTCGGGGACAGATCCGAGCTCAACGTCATGTTGATCCCGGTGCTCATGCCGTTGGCGAACCCGAGCACCGAGACCACCGCACCGAGGGTGAACGCGCTGAATGTGAGAGGGATGGCGGCCATGCTCAGAGACATCAGAACGAGAGAAGGTATCGCCGCGAACTTGCGCCCCTTGCGATCCATCAGCTTCCCGACTGGATAGAACATCAGGACCTCCATGGCCGCCGACAGGGAGAAGAGAAGGGCGATCTGGCTCGGACCGAGACCGACGTGGCTACCCCACAGCGGAACCACTGCCTGACGGGAACTCCGGACGATCTGAATCGCAACCACCGCGACTCCCGCGGTGGCGAACGTACGTCGATGATCCCGAAAGACGCGCCCGAGCGTCGGCCGCTCGATGTGGAGTGGGCGAACTCCGGGGGAGTCGGGGCTGACGAAGACCGCGGCGCACGCCGCGAACGCCATGAGGGCATGGACCATGAATGGCCCGCTCAGTCCGAACGGCACGACCGTGAGCCCGCCGAGTGCCGGCCCGACGAGATGTCCGATCCGTTGAGTCCCGCCGATGGTCGACATGACTCGACCGCGATGGCCGATCGGTGACATCTCGGTCGCGTGAGTGAGTCTCCCCAGGGCGAAGAGCGCCGTGGAAGCTCCCATCACTGCAACGAGAGCGGCGAAGACGAGTAGTGAGGGCCGAGTGGCCACGGCCAGGGAGGCGAGTCCCATCGTGGCAGTCGCAAGGATCATGGTCCTTCGGTCGCCGAGCTTGGAGGCGAGGATCCCCCCGGGGAGATCGGCGAGAAATGCTCCAACGCCAAAGAGACCGACGATCAGGCCGGCGGTGGGCACTGACGCCCCGAGATCGACTGCCAACAGAGCGATCATCGGGGTCGTCGCGCCGAGACCGATCGCCACGATCGAGTGAGGCAGGAAGACGCCGACGGTCAACGAACTGAGTTTGAAAGGTCCTGCGGGCGGCGGATCGTTCGTGACGTCCGCAGGCGCTGTCGCTCGTCGGAGTCGGCGGTGACGGGGACGGCGCGGCCACACTTCAGTAGAGCCCGAGCAGACGTCCGGAGAAAGCGAGTACCGCCGCAATCATCACGGGACGGATCACGCGCTCACCGCCGCGGACAGACACGTTCGCCCCGATCGCACCCCCGGCCGCGAATCCGGCCGCAAGTGCCACCGCCGGCGCGAGGTCGAAGAAACCTTGGGAGACGAACACGGGAAGGGCGACCAGGGAAACCGCGAGATTGACCAGGACTTTGACGGAGTTGGCCGTCACCAGGTCGAGTCCGCTGCGAGACAGCGCCACGATGATCAGCAGGCCGATCCCCGCCTGGAACGCACCCCCGTACATGCCGATGCCGAAGAAGACGGCGATCGTGAGCCACAAGGGCCAGCTGTCCTCCGCCAGCTGCTGTTTCGGTTTGCGAACGGACAGGATGAGGATTGGGACCATCAGGATGCCGAAGATCCGCTCGAAGGTGGCATCCGAGAGTTGGCTGACGAGGAGGGATCCCGCCAGCGAACCCGCGACGACCGGCGTCAACACCTTCCAGACGCGGCGCGAGTCTCCCACGCCCTTGCGTCTGAACTCGAGAGATGCGGTCGCCGACGCGGTGATCACGCCAAGCCGATTCGTTCCGTTGGCGGCATTTCCCGGAACGCCGGCGATGACCAGCAGCGGAACCGTGAGGAGCGACGCTCCACCGGCGATCGAGTTGATCGCGCCCGCGACCAGTCCCCCGATCGCCAGCACCACTATCTGCCAAACCTCCACGGCGGGCGACCCTCCTGGTTCCTGCGATGTACTCTGTGGGCGATCGGTCCGGAATGTCCGACATCCTGGCGAAGCGAGATGTGGTAGCGGCGACGGTGCCCGCACAGTGCGTCTGTCCTGGTCGACGGAGTGTACTCAAGTTCTGCCGCCTCGATCGCCCCAATCCCGCTTTCGCCAGGACGAACACCTCCACAGACACTCTTGGTACCGTTGTCGGACAATATGAATGGCTCGAAGGAGCATGATGACCATCACTGACGAACTCGTGTCGAAGATCCGCGAGTTCGACTTCGACGATCTGGGACCACAGGCTCTCGACACCGCACGCCATGTGTTTCTCGACGGCGTAGCCGTGATACTCGCCGGCGCGACAGAGCCGCTCGGCCTCGGCGCCATCATCCGCGACTACGCCCGGGAGATGGCCGGAGCGCCGCAGGCGTCGGTCATCGCAGGCGCATTCAAGACGTCGATGACAGAAGCGGCGTTCGCAAACGGGACCATGGCCCACGCGCTCGACTTCGACAACTGTTGGTACCCGCTCAACCACCCGACGTCGCCGACGCTGCCCGTCATCCTGGCCTTGGCGGAGCACCACGGTCTTGCTGGTCGCCAGTGCGTGACTGCGCTGGCCGTGGCCTTCGAGGTGCAGGCTCGTCTCCGACTCGCCAGCACCGGCTTGCACACCGGCCGCGGGTTCCACAAGCCCGGAACGACCGGACTGATGGGTGCAGTGGCCGCCGCGATCAAGCTGCTCGACCTCGATCACGAGGAGTCGCTGATGGCTTTCGGTATCGCCGGGTCGAGGCTGGGCAGCCTCAGTCTGAACACGGGAACGATGACCAAGGCGACCCATTCGGGAAACGCCGCCCGGCTGGGTCTCGAATCTGTCCTTCTCGCCGCCCGCGGATTGACCGGAGCCCGCGACGTATTCGGGCCGCAGGGCTATTTCGACACGCTGCTCGGGGCAGAACAGGCACCGCGCTTGCTGGTCGACGACTTCGCCGATCCGCTCTGGATGGTCGAACCCGGCGTTGGGTTCAAGAAGCACCCTTCCAACTACTTCACACACCGACCGATCGACGCCGCCCTGGCAATCCGCTCGCGGGCCGGATTCTCGATCGACGATGTCGCATCGGTGACGATCCGCTTTCCCGAGTTGCATTACGTCGACCGTCCGCATCCGCTCTCGGGACTCGACGGGAAGTTCTCCCTGCAGTACGCCACGGCGGTGGCGCTGCTCGACGGCAGCGTGACCATCGACTCGTTCACGGATCAGCGCCGGTTTGCCGCCGATGTCGAAGCCATGCTCCCGAAGATGGCCATCGAGTTCGATCCCCAGATCTCGAAAGAGTTCCTCGACCTCCACACCGAAGTCGTGGTGCGCCTCGCCGACGGGACCGAACTCACCGAACGAGTCGATGCCCTCACGGGTATGCCCGGAGTCCCGTTGACCGAAGACCAGCGGATGACCAAGTACATCACTTGCGCGACGAGGGTCCTCGACGCGGAGAGGGCCGATCGCCTCGCCTCGTTGCTCGGTCGGGTAGACGAACTGGAGGACCTGACCGAGGTGATGGACCTCGCCCGCAATGACACGAGGCCGGTGCAATGACCGTTGACACCTCGCCCGCAATGGCGTCTCGATGGGACGTCGAGGTGGTCGATCTCGCCCATGAGATGCACGTCGGGATGCCCACATCACCCAACCATCCTCCCTTCCAGATGGCGTTGATCCGTCGTCACGGTGACGTCATCCGATCCGACGGAGGGTCCGCAGCCAACGAGATCATCGTCACCGGAGGACACGTCGGCACGCACCTGGACGCCATCGGACACGTGTCCCAGGAAGGCCATGTC
The DNA here is from genome assembly GCA_035544575.1 of Acidimicrobiia bacterium. GTDB lineage: Bacteria > Actinomycetota > Acidimicrobiia > Spongiisociales > ZC4RG35 > DATHWB01. The sequence goes on along the minus strand of DATKEC010000085.1, from coordinate 24,303 downwards.
TTCGGTGGTGGTGAGGCCCGTTCGATACAGAGCAACGCCGGTCTGTCGCGTCTGGGAATCGACGAGTTCCTGCCGATGGTCGGTCGGGGAGTGCTGCTGGACGTGGCGTCGCTCCACGACACCGATGTGCTGGCGCCGGGATACGAGGTCACCGCGGACGACCTGGCTCGGGCCGAGCAGGCTGGTGGTGTCGAGGTCCGTGACGGCGATGCGGCTCTCGTCCGCACCGGATGGTCCACCTACTGGCCGAGCACGGGCTTCGGCGGTGGTGAGACCGGGACCCCCGGACCCGGAGTGCAAGCCGCGGAATGGCTGGCGGAGAGACGGGTGCGTGTGGTCGGCGGTGAAACGATCGCATTCGAAGTGATCCGCCCCGGAGCGGGCCACTCGACCCTTCCCGTCCACCGGGTACTCCTGGTGGAATCGGGTATCAACATCATCGAGGTGATGGACTTGCGAGCACTCGCAGCCACCGGTGTCCACGAGTTCGGCTTCGTCCTCGCCCCCCTCAAGATCCGGGGTGGCACCGGCTCACCCGTCCGTCCTCTCGCCCTGCTCCCGCGATGACCGGGCCATTGGAAGGCGTGCGCGTCCTCGACGTGTCAACCATCATCGCCGGACCGCTGGCAAGTCAGATCCTGGGTGACTTCGGGGCCGACGTCATCAAGATCGAACATCCCCGCGTGGGCGACGGGATGCGGAGCCACGGATACGCCAAGGACGGGGTCGCGCTGTGGTGGAAGATGATGGCCCGCAACAAGCGCACGGTTGGGCTCTACCTCGGCGACCCCGAAGGTGCGTCGATCTTCCTCGATCTCGTGGCGACGGCAGACGTCGTCATCGAGAACTTCCGTCCCGGGCGTCTCGAGGGCTGGGGGCTCGGATACGAGACGCTGCGAGAAGCCAACCCGGGGCTGATCCTGGCCCGCATCACCGGCTTCGGACAGACCGGGCCGTACCGGGACCGACCCGGCTTCGGAACCCTCGCCGAGGCCATGAGCGGTTTCGCCGAGATCACGGGCCAACCCGACGGGCCTCCCACGCTCCCGCCGTTCGGACTCGCCGACAGCATCGCGGCGATGGCCGCCGTGTCGGCGGTGATGATGGCGCTCTTCCACCGCGAGGTCGGGGACGGCCGCGGACAGGTGATCGACGTCAACATCCTGGCGCCACTCGTCGCAGCACTCGGTCCCCAGCCCACCTGGTTCGACCAGCTTGGATTCATCCAGCGTCGGATCGGGAACGGTTCGGTGAACAACGCCCCGCGCAACACCTACCTCACCCGCGACCAGCGATGGGTGGCCGTCTCCACGAGCGCCACGAGTGTGGCCGAGCGCGTGCTGACGCTCGTCGGTCATCCCGAGGTCATCGATGAACCCTGGTTCCGGACGGGGCGGGGGCGCGCAGAGCACGCGGCGGAACTCGATGGTCACGTCGGCGAATGGATCCTGGCACGTGACCGCGATGAGGTCATCGCCGCCTTCACTGCGGCAGACGCCGCGGTTGCGCCGGTGTACGACGTCTCCGAGTTGATGGCTGACATCCACGTGCAGGAAACCGACATGATCACCGAGGTCGCCGACGAGGACTTGGGCCGAATCAAGATGCAGAACGTGCTCTTCGGGATGTCGGAGACACCCGGGTCGATCCGGTGGACGGGGCGTCGCCTCGGCGCGGACACCGACGCGGTGTTGGGCGGCGAACTCGGGATCAGCGAGGAGCGCTTGTCGGCTCTGCGGGATCGAGGCGTCGTTGGCTGACCATCCTCTACTCAGGAGCTTTCTCTTCGCGCCGGGATCCGACGAGCAAAAGGTGAAGAAAGCGACGCGAAGCGGGGCCGACGCCGTCGTGTTGGACCTCGAGGACTCGGTGCGCCCGGAAGACAAGGCGGGCGCCAGAGACTCCGTCGGTCGCCGGATCCACGCTCTCGCGAGTGAATCGTCGGCTGAGATCCATGTGCGGATCAACCGGGCCGGAGCCTCATATGACCCCGACGACATCGCCGCGGTCGTCGTTCCAGGACTCTCGGCGCTGCGTCTGCCCAAGTGTGAATCGGCATCCGACGTCCGCGACGTGGAAGAGATGCTGGACGCCCTCGAACCAGGATCGGGAGGGGTGAGGCTCTATCCGACGATCGAGTCGGCCGCCGGCGTTCTCGCGGCCCACGACATCGCCCGGTCCTCGCCCCGCGTCGCAGCACTGGTGTTCGGTGCCGCCGACTTCGGGGCATCGATCGGTGTCATGGCGCCGCCGTTCGAAGCGACTCTCGTGGCGCGATCGACTCTCGTGCTGGCATCGGCCGCATCCCGGGTGGGGCCACCGATCGACGGCGCCTACCTCGATCTGGCGGACATCGACGGCCTTCGTGCGCACAGTCGCCGGGTGAAAGAGCTCGGATTCCTGGGGAAGTCCGCCATTCACCCCAACCAGCTACCGGTCATCCACGACGTGTTCACGCCGTCCTCGGATGAGATCGAACGAGCGCGGCGGATCCTCGATGGGGTCTCAGCGGGCGCGACGACCGGTGTCGTCGACGGCAGGTTCGTCGACCCTCCCGTGATCGCTCAGGCACGAGCGGTGCTGGAACTTCTCCGTCGTATCGAATCGAAAGGTGTTTGACGTGACCGGTGTGACACAGGGTCCGACCATGGTTCAGGGATTGGCGGCCTTTGCAGTCGCGTGCCGTCAGGACGGCATTCCCGCGGCTGTGGAACGGAGTGTTCGCCAGCGGATCGCCGACACCCTCGGTGTGAGCATCGCCGCCCAGGATCTGGACACCAGCCGAGCGGCCGTCGCACACATCCTCGAACAGGGCGGTCGTGAGGAGGCCCGTGTCATCGGACAGGACGTGCGGGTGCCGGCCGCTCAGGCCGCATTCGCCAATGGCGTTCTGGCGCACTCCCTGGACTACGACGACACCCATCTTCCGTCGGTCCTCCACCCCAGCGCGAGCATCGTGCCTGCCGCGCTGGCCGTAGCCGAGAAGACCGGCTGCGACGGCAGTGTGCTGGCGGGCGGAATCGCGGCCGGGCTGGAGATCTGCGTGAGGCTCGGGATGGCCGGCTTCGACCCGGTGGCGCGGAACTCGGTGTTCTTCGAGTTCGGCCAACACGCCACTTCGATCTGCGGAGCGATCGGGGCCGCCGCCGCTGCCGCCGTCATTCTCGATCTCGACGAGTCGGGTGTGGCCCATGCGATGGGAATTGCGGTGAGCTTTGCCGGTGGGGTGATCGAGGGCAACCGGACCGGGGGAACCGTCAAACGGACTCATTGCGGCTGGGCCGCCCACGGGGGCGTCACCGCCGCCCAGCTGGCAGCTCGAGGCTTCACCGGACCCCCGACGGCCCTCGAAGGCCGCTTCGGCTTCTTCGAGGCGTTTCTCAAGGGACGATACGACGGCTCGTGGCTCACCGACGGCCTCGGCCAGGACTGGGAAGTGCCCGGGATCTTCTTCAAGCCATACCCCGCCAACCACTTCACCCATGCGGGGGTCGATGCCGCCATCACGATGAGGAAGGCGGGGCTCCGCACGGAGGACATCGAGTCTGTTGAGCTGGGGATCGCCAGCCACACGGTGCGGAGCATCGGTGAACCACTCGCCGTCAAGCAACGTCCGGCGACGGGGTACCAAGGCCAGTTCAGCGGGCCGTACACGGTGGTGGCCGCGCTGCTCGGCGGCGGCGGCTTGGGCCTCGGGCTCGAAGACTTCGACGACGCGCTCGTCACAGATCCCGTGCGTCAGGAGCTGATGGCGAAGGTCACCGTCGTGGCAGATCCGATTTGCGACGAGATCTTCCCGTATCAGTTCCCCGCCATCCTGCGTGTGCGGACCAAGGATGGCAGTCTCCTCGAGGAGCAGGTGCTGACCAGCCGCGGTGGACCGAAGCGGCCCTTGAGTGATGACGAACTCCGTCAGAAGATGGAAGACAATTCACGGCCGTTCGTCACCCCGGCCGGTCTCGGGCGGCTGCGAAGAATACTCACTGGTCCCGAAGCGATCGACGACTCGGTCGCGTTGATGGAGGCAACCGTCAGATGAAGTTCGGGGTGTGACACCGTCGGTGTCACACCGAGTCTGCTCCCCGCATCGCCGCCCACACATTCATGGGGTTGGCGGGGAAGGCGATGTCGGTGACTCCCCACGGCGAGAGTGCGTCGACGATCGCATTCATGATCGCCGCAGGTGCGCCGATCGTGCCGGACTCTCCGACACCCTTCGTTCCGAGAGGGTTCGACGGGGCGGGGGTTTCGGTGTGAGACGTTGCGATGGGAGGGATGTCGATGGCATGGGGAACCGAATAGGAGGCGAGTGAGCCCGTGAGCGGGTTGCCGTGCTCGTCCTGGACGAAACGTTCGTAGAGCGCCTGGCCGATGCCCTGGACGACGGATCCGTGGACTTGACCCTCGACGACGATCGGATCGAGCATCCGGCCACAGTCGTCGACAGCGAAGTACTGCAACAGCGATACGGCGCAGGTATCGACATCGACCGAGACGATCGCGCCGTGGGCGGCATGCGGGAACGTCTGCGCCCCGGGTCTGAAGTACTCCTCGGCGAAGAGCGGCGTGCCCAATTCCACCGCACGGGTCGCGAGTTCGGCCAGCGTCACCGAGGCCGTATCGTCGCCGCGCACCGTGAACCCGCCCCGCCCATCGCTCACCAGATCCGCGGCGTCGATCTCGAGCATCCGGGACGCCAGATCCAACGCCTGTCGTTGGACTTCGATCGCGGTCCGATGCACGCTGCTCGCCCCGACCTGAGACGAGCGACTTCCGAATGTTCCGGTGCCGTCCGGTACCTCGGCAGTGTCCCCGGTGACGATCGTGACGGAGCCGGCTGAGACGTCGAGCGCCTCGGCGGCGAGCCGGCGCCATATCGGCCAGTGGCCCTGCCCGGAATCCGTCGAGCCGGTTCGCACCACGACCGTGCCGTCGGCGGTCACCTCCGTCGATCCGTATTCGCCGAGCGTCAGCGATGAACCGCCCGTTCGATCGAGGAAGACCGCCAGTCCGATTCCGACTGCCTCGCCCCGATCGCGGGCCTCGCGCTGTTGGCGACGTCGCGCCGGATAGTCCATCCTTTCCAGAAGCAGGTCGAGGGCGGAGCCATAGTCGCCCCCGTCGTAGATCGCTCCGGTCTGGGTGGTGTACGGCATGTCGGATGCACGGACGAGGTTTTGCCGACGGACGTCGGCGACATCCATTCCGATCCGCCGTGCGAACACTTCGATCGCCCGCTCCAAGGCGTATGCGGCTTCCGGCCGACCTGCCCCGCGATAGGGGCCGGTAGGAGGGCTCGTGGTCGTGACGATCGTGGTCGTGATGTCGACGGCGTCGAACCGGTACGGGCCGGGCGCCATCAGATGTGTCGAGAGTGGGACGAAGGCGCTGCTGTGCGGGTAGGCACCGGCGTCGGCGAGGACTTCCACCTCGAGTCCGCGGATCCGCCCGCTCTGGTCCCCGTGCATCCGAATGCGTGACCGGCTGCTGCGCCCATGGGCTCCGACAGTGAGGTTCTCACGGCGGCTCTGAATCCACCGTACCGCTCGTCCCAGCTTCAGCGCCGCCGCGGCGACAACGATGTACTCGGCGTTGAGCTGTCCCTTCTGACCGAACGCCCCACCGACATCCGGCACGCGGATGCGAAGGGTCTCGGGGTCCACTCCGAGGCATGTGGCGAGTTCTCGGCGGAGCCGATGGGGCATCTGATAGCTGCACCAGATGTCGAGCACCTCCCCCCGGGGTGTAGCGAGGAAGCCGAACGGTTCGATCGGTGTGGGAGCGAGCCGAGGCTGGAAGAGGTCGAGTTCGATGGACACATCGGCATCCGACGGCATTTCCCCGGAACGTGTGTGAACGCGCATGGCGACGTTGGTCCCCACCTCGGGGAACAACAGGCTGGCAGTCTCCACCGCGGCGCGCGCGTCGACCACGGCCGGCAACGACTCCATCCGAACATCGATGAGTTCGGCCGCATCGACGGCGGAGGCGCGGTCCACAGCCAGGACGATGGCGACCGGCTCTCCCGCATAGCGGGCGACGGTGCGCACGAGCGGTGGCCGTGACATCGCGGTTGGGACATCGGGGGTGCGGAGGTCCCCGGGAATGTCGAGAAGGTCCAGGTCTGCGGCCGTGTAGACCGCGGCGACCCCGGGCATCGCCGCACCCTCACTGGTGTCCACCCCCAGCAACCGAGCGTGGGCGAAAGGGCTCCGCACGAAAACCGCGGACAGGGCGTCGGCCGCCGGCAGGTCCTCGAGGTAGCTGCCCAGCCCGTACAGGAACCGCTCACTGCTCAGGTTGTCCAACATTCGGCACATCGTACGCCCTCTCGGAATGTGGCGTACCGCCACCGTCAACTTCGAGCATTGACCGTGAACGAGGCCGTCGAGAGTTGGAGTCTGCGGCCACCTGAAGGTGCAGAGGCCGAGTCGCGCGATCTTGCGAGTTCGGATGCAGGATTCGTTCGAATGTCGGACGGGATGCGGTTCCTCGTTTGGTGCGGCCCATGACACCCGTGGTCCTGTTTACGAGGCGAGGGCGCCGCAGGTGCTCCGATGCACTCCACGCGACGGTGTCGCGGTGAGTGCTATGCTCGCGCCACGTTTGCAAGGAGTGATGTGCAATACCCTTTCGACGACGAGCAGAAGGCGCTGGCCGACCTCACCCGTGATTTCATGCAGCGTGAGGTGGCGCCGGTTGCGATCGAGATCGACAATCGGCCGGATCCGGAGGACTGCTTCCCGAAGGAACTTCTCAACAAGGCGTCCAAGCTGGGTCTGCGGACGCTCGCGGTTCCCGAAGATTGGGGAGGCGGAGGGACCGATCACCTGACTCGCACCCTCGTCCTCTGGACCGCCGCACAGATCGAGGTCGGTTTCATCAAGTGTCTCAGCCAGGCTTGGAAGATCTCCCACGCGCTGTCGAACGGGCTTCGGGAGGACCAAAAGCAGTTCTGGCTGAACCGCTTCGTGGAGGATGACGACTGCTACGGCTCGATCATGATGACCGAGCCAGACCATGGCACGGAGAACCGGCTTCACAACAACGATCCCAAGCTCGGGATCCGCACGAGGGCAGTTCTCGACGGCGACTACTACGTCATCAACGGCGCAAAGGTCTTCAACTCGCTATCGAAGTTCGCCCGCATTCTCTTGGTATTCGTGCGGACTGACCACGATGCTCCTCCCAACAAGGGGACGACATGCTTCCTCCTCCGAGGTGACGAGGAAGGGATCGAATACACCCGTATTCATGACAAGCTCGGATGGCGCCTATATCCAAACGGGGAAACCTCGTTCACCGACGTGAGAGTCCACAAGGACAACATCCTCGGCGAGGTGAACGGCGCGTACCAGATCCGGTCGGCCCTCTTCCGCGGGTCTGCCGAATTGTCTGCCTGCAACAACGGGATCGCTCGAGGTCTGTTCGACTACTGCCATGCGTGGGCGAAGTCCCGGGTTCAGGGGGGCAAGCCGATCATCGAGCATCCAACGGTTCAGACCATGCTCTCCGAGATGCTCATGGGCATCGAAGTCAGTGAACAGTTCATGTGGCGGACCGCCTGGGGCGTCGACAACGACCCCACGTTCAACCCTCGGTTCACCCGCTACCAGAAGATTCACTCGGATCAGATGGCGACCCGCACGGCGCAGTTGGCGCTCGACATCCTCGGCGGGATCGGCGTGATGAAGGAGTCGCCCAGCGAAAAAATGATCCGTGATCTCATGGCGTTCCAACACGGTGACGGCACCGATTCGGCAAACCACCTGCAGGCGGCAACAACTTTCGATCAACCCGCCTAGACGTCCCCAGCTCCTCCCGACGACCCCGCCGCGTGGTGTCAAACCCGCGGCGGGTCTGTCGTTGGATCGGATCCGAGGTCGTTGATGGCAAGGAACTCCGTGGCCGCAGCAACACCGGAGTCAGTAATCACGTGGCGGACTGAGCGCAGCCCCGCCTCCACCGCGCCGAGGGCGCCCAGCAACATGGGGTCGTTGAGCGCACCGAGATGGCCGATGCGGAAGACTCGACCGCGAAGTTGACCGAGACCGGTCCCCAGCGATGTGTCGAAACGTTCCCGCACGACCCGCAGAAGGTCGTCGGCGTCCAGGTCCTCGGTCGTCCGAACAGCCGTGAGGCTGTTGCTCAGTTCGCTCGGCCTGACACATTGCAGTTCGAGACTCCAGGCGTCGACAGCAGCACGTGTCGCGGCTGCGTGGCGATCGTGCCGAGCCACCACCCTCTCCATTCCCTCGTCGAGGAGAAGGTCGAGCGAGGCGTCGAGCGCATACAGGAGGTTGGTGGGCGGCGTGTACGGGAAGAAACCGGCCCGGTTCGCTTCGAGCATCGGGCTCCAGTCGAAATATCCCCGGTGCGCCGTGGACAGTTCGTGACGCTCGAGTGCACGCCGACTCAGTATGTTCAGGCCAATCCCCGGTGGAAGCTGGAGACCCTTCTGCGAGCATCCGACCATCACGTCGATCCCCCACTCGTCGTGTCGGTAGTCAGCGGATCCGAGCGACGAGATCGTGTCAACGATCAGGAGGGCGTCGTGGCCAGTGGCGTCGATGGCCTCTCGTATTGGTTGCAGGTCGCTTCGCACGCCGGTTGACGTCTCGTTGTGGACGATTGCGACCGCTCGGATCGCTCGCTCGGTGTCCCCTTTCAGGGTGGATGCGACCAAGTCGGCGTCGACGCCTCGTCTCCAGTCACCGGGGATGGCTCGCGCCCCGAACCCGAGGCGAGTTGCGAGCTTCGCCCACTGTTGGGCGAAGAACCCGTTCTCGGGAACGAGAACTGTCTCTCCGGGAGAGAGCGTGTTCACGAGAGCCGCTTCCCACGCCCCCGTGCCCGACGACGGGTAAATGACGATCGGCGCGTTCGTTCCCACGAGGCGACCGAGCTTCGACATGATTTCCAGGGTGAGAGTGGCGAACTCGGGACTCCGATGGTCGATCACATCTCGCGACAGTGCGCGCAGGACCGCCGAGGGGAGGTTCGTGGGTCCGGGGACCTGGAGGAAGTGTCGACCCGTCGTCACCGATTGCTCCTGTGTTCGCCGGCATGGGTGTTGCGTGTAGTGAGACGCTGTCTCATCCCGCCTAACATAGCGGCATCAGATGTCGCACGCTTAAGGAGAAAGACATGGTTCGGATAGCGCATTGGGTCGGCGGAGAGTTCTGGCCCGGCGAAGGGTCGAGAACCGCGCCGGTGTTCGACCCGTCCACGGGCGAAGAGACGGCCCGCGTCTCGCTCGCATCCGCGGAGGACGTCGACTCGGTCGTGAGCGTGGCACTGGCGGCCTCCGCTGACTGGAGCGTCACATCGGTCACACGTCGCCAGCGCGTGATGTTCGACTTCCGTCAATTGCTCGTCGACAGGCTGTACGACGTTGCCAAACTCATCACCGCGGAGCACGGCAAGACGATCGACGACGCGCTGGGAGAGGTGCAGCGCGGGCTGGAGGTGGTCGAGTTCGCCTGTGGCATCCCGCAACTCCTGAAGGGCGACTTCTCCGAACAGGTATCCACGGGCGTCGACACCCTCAGCTTTCGCCAGCCTCTCGGCGTTGTGGCCGGCATCACACCGTTCAACTTCCCGGCAATGGTCCCGATGTGGATGTTCCCGATGGCGATCGCGTGTGGGAATACGTTCGTGCTGAAACCCTCCGAGAAGGATCCCTCGGCTTCCTTGCTTCTCGCCGAACTCTTCCATGAAGCCGGCCTCCCGGCCGGTGTTTTCAATGTCGTCCAGGGGGACCGCGACGCCGTGGAGGCACTGCTGACCAGTCGCGATGTCGCGGCGGTCTCATTCGTCGGCTCGACACCGGTCGCCCGTCACGTCTACGAGACAGCCACCCACAGCGGAAAGCGGGTGCAAGCACTCGGCGGAGCGAAGAACCACATGGTGGTGCTCCCAGACGCCGATATCGATCTCGCAGCCGATGCGGTCGTCTCTGCTGCCTACGGCTCGGCCGGCGAACGATGCATGGCCATCTCGGTCGTGGTCGCGATTGGATCCGCAGCCGATCGGCTCATTCCCGAAGTGCGGAAACGGATCGCCGGCCTGAAAGTCGGACCCGGCGGCGCGGACGGCATGGACATGGGTCCTCTGGTGACGAGCGAACACCGCAACCGTGTGATGGGGTATATCGAAACTGGCATCGCCGAGGGAGCATCGTTGTTGGATGACGGGCGAGGTGTCCGGGTCGAGGGGCACGAGGATGGGTTCTTCGTCGGTCCGACCTTGTTCGACCATGTGCGCCCCGAGATGAAGGTTTACTCCGATGAGATCTTCGGTCCGGTCCTCTCCGTCGTCAGGGTCGAAACCTACGAAGAAGCGATCGAGCTCATCAATTTGAATCCATACGGCAACGGCACGGCGATCTTCACGAACGATGGCGGTGCGGCGAGGAGATTCCAGTCGGAGATTCTCGTGGGAATGGTTGGCGTCAACGTCCCGATCCCGGTGCCTCTGAGCTTCTATAGCTTCGGTGGGTGGAAGGACTCCATCTTCGGTGACCACGGAATCTATGGGCCCGAAGGAGTGCAGTTCTACACACGCAGGAAGACCGTGATCACTCGCTGGCCGGATCCGATCCACCGCGGCGTGGACCTTGGCTTTCCGCAAGCAGGTCGTTGAGCGAGGCAGCCGCGCAACCCTCCCCCGCCTACGACCTGGTCAGAAGGTGGAAGGGCCCTCGTAGGCGGGTCTTTCGACCGATGTCATGTTCGTGAGCTCGCCGAGGTACCACTTGGCGTGGCGCAGGATCTTCGGGTCATGGCTCACGAGGTCGGCCACCCGGCGGTCGACCACCGCCGTCAGCGATGCGGCCGGTGCGAGTTCAGTGACGATCCCTATGGCGTGAGCCTCCTCGGCAGAGACCGACCGACCAGTGAGAACCAACTCCTTGATCCTCCGCTCACCCAAGCGGTTGAACAGAAGGGACATCACCCGTCGAGGGGCGAAACCCATCGGCACCTCGTCGAACGCCAGACGAGCGTCATCGGCAGCGATTGCCACGTCCACCGTCGTGGTGAGCGCGGCTCCGAAGCCGTATGCGCGCCCTCGAACCTCGGCGACCGTGACTCCACCGAACCCCGCCACCGAACCGAAAGCGTCGCCAGTCATCGCCCGCCACTCATCTTTCGTCCATATCGTCGATCCCAATCGCGGTGACTCCGCATGGTCGCGGCCGAGGGAGAAGTCTTCACCGCTGGCGGCGAAACGGATGACGACGCAATCATGAGCTGTTGCCTGGCGCACAGCGTCCGCAATTCCCCGCATCATCACGCCGTTGACGGCATTGCGGTGGTCGGGACGGTTGAACGTCACGTTCATCACGGGCCCGTCGTGGTGTACCAGGAGGAGATCCTCGGCCGCTTTGGTCATAGTGGTCCTTTCTATTGCGTGGATCGCGCGAGCGTGGCGAGCAAACGACTGGGATATGTCGTGCCGTCGGTTTGAACGGCGCCAGGATGACCGCGCAGCGCCGCCCAGAGGGTTGAAGTCGCATTCGTGAACACCGGGAGCTGCAACTCCTCCTCGAGGATGGCAGCGACATCGACCACGAGTCCCAGTCCGCCGGGTAGGAACAGCGCGTCGGGCAGCGCCGGCGGCTCTCGAACCGCACGTCGTCCCAAGGCCAGCATGAGTCGATGGTCCTCGTTGGGGTCAGCGGCCTTGTTCTGTTCTAGATCCCTCGGCCGGGATGCCACCGACACCACTTCAATGCCTGCTTCGGCCATGTAGGCCCGAAGAGCCTCGTTGACGCCGTCCGACCATCGTGTTGCCATCGCCATGGTGGAGACGCCGAGGTGATGCGCCGCCATGACGTGCGACTCGAGATCGCTGCCGGCCGGCAGACCCGTTCGCCTCGTGATGAGCTCGGCGATCTCAAGCGTGCGGTCTCGGCCGAGCGCGGCTGCCACGGGAACGCCTGCGAGCACGATCCGATCGACGTTCCGCTCGACCAACGAGTCGACCCGTTCCCAAAGCCGGGCGAGTTCCCGGTCCACTGCCGCGAGCGAGTATTCAGCCAGGTCGAACGGCACAGTCACGAGCATCACCCCCGGTGGCGCGACGCGATAGAACTGGTAGGGCGTCGTATCCGACCGAAGGTGGGGCACGATGTGTCCGAGGCGGAACCAAATGGGTTGCGGCCGCCAGCCGCCTTTCGCCGTTGTGGGCTCCCGAGGCTCGGTCACAGCGGCTCGCACAACGCCCCGACGACCGCGGCGGTGAACTCGTCCGTTGACGCCGATCCTCCGAGGTCGGCGGTGCGGGCGGAGGGATCGGCGAGGGCGAGTTTCACGGCCCGTCGAAGTCGATCGGCGGCCCCGGTTTCCCCGATGTGCTCGAGAAGCATTGCGGATGCCAGCATCGTCCCGGCCGGATTGGCCTTGCCCAATCCGGCGATCGTCGGCGCCGATCCATGGACCGGCTCGAAGTACGCCCACTGTGCTCCGATGCAGGCTGAGGCTGCGAGTGGCAGACCGCCAGTCACGGCCGCAGCGACATCGGAGAGGATGTCGCCGTTGAGATTCTCCGCCAGGATCACGTCGAACTCTTGGGGTGCTCTCACGAGATCGTGCGCCACAGCATCCACGTTGGCAGTCCGGACCGTGACGTCGCCGAACTCCACGGCCACGTCCGCGATCACCTCGAGCCAGAACGAGTCGCCGCGAGGAACCCCCGCCCGCTTGTGCACCACGGTGACGTGTCGGCGTCGGGTCCTGGCATACTCGAGAGCGAGCCTGGCCACCCGCTGGGTCGCGGCGCGGCTCGTCACACGCACCGTGCACACGGCGTCCTGGATCTCGAACTCGATCTTGCTGTACGTGCCCTCGGTCAACTCGCGGATGACGACGAGATCCACGTCGGTATGCACAGCGTCGACTCCCGGGATTGACACCGAAGGTCTGACGCTCGCGAAGCACCCGAGTTCGCGGCGAAGACCCGACAGCGGGGGTCGAATGCCCGGAGCAATCGAAGACGCGTCAGTGGCTCCGTGCAGCACGGCGTCTGCAGCCCTGGCCTGATCGATCGTCGACTGTGGCAGGGGGTCGCCTTCGGACTCGAGCGCCACCAGCCCCATCGGCAGCTCGGTGAACTCGAAGGAGAGGTCGGGGTCCGGGATCGCCTCGAGCGTCACCCGCGCCGCCCTGCACACTTCGGTGCCGATCCCGTCTCCGGGCAGGAGAGCGATCCGGTGTCGCCTCACGGGTGTGGTCGTCCCGTGTTGCGTCGACGCTGGTTTGTCACGAGTCCGCGACTACGGCGAGCGGAGCCAACGCGTCGATGTCGGTGACGACGTCAACGACGACCGGCCCTTCCGTCTCGAACGCCTTTCGGAGGGCAGGGCCGAGCTCGGCGGGCTTCTCCACCCGGATGCCGACTGCGCCCATATTGGTTGCGATCTGGGCGAAGTCGACGTCGCTGAACGTCCACAGTTCACGTGCCTTGGGCGTCTGTGTGCCTCCATAGATCCGGTCGAAACCCCGCTTGGACTGGTTCCCGGAGCCGTTGTTGTTGACCACCGTGACGGTGTTGATGTTCCAACGGGCAGCCGTCTCGATCTCGGCGATGTGGTACCAGAGCCCACCATCTCCCGTGAAGCAGACGACCGGGCGGTCCGGCGCGGCGCACTTTGCGCCGAGCGCTGCCGGGAAAGCCCATCCCAGGTGCCCGGCTGATCGCATGTAGCTCTGCTCCGGAGTGCGGAGGTCATACATCCCGCCCATCCACATCCCACCGTGGCCGGTGTCGACGACGACGATCCCGTCGTCCGGGACGTGTTCGGTCAATTCGGCGCAGATCCGTTCGGGACGGATCGGAACGGAGTCGCTCTGCATGAGCGGGGCGTACTCGTCCCGCCACGATTCGACGATCCCGCGAACGTGGTCCAGCCACTCGCGCCGGTCTGGTGTCGCTGCGACGTCGAGCTGAACCAGACGTCTGAGGGAAACCTGGGCATCGCCCTGGATGGCGAGTTCGAGTCGGTAGTTGTGCCCGAGCGACTCGGGATCGAGACCGAGTTGGACGGCGCGTACTCCCGGCCGGGGGACTTGCCAGAAATGTGTTGTCATACCGCCCGTCTCGGTTCCGATGAAGAGGACGAGGTCCGCGTCGCCGACCACCATGTTTGCCGAGGCCCGCGAGTAGGTGCCGACGACGCCGACGGAGAGGGGATGTTTGCCGGAGATGCTGTCTTTGCCGTTGAGCGAGGTCGCGACCGGGATTTGCAGCTTCTCTGCGAAAGCCACGAGTTCTCGAGCCGCACCGGATGCCCTCACCCCTCCACCGGCCACGATCACCGGGCGTGCAGCCGTCGTGATGATCTCGAGGGCGCGACGCAGAACCTCGTCGCCCGGATGGGGTCGGAATGGCGGGACAGAACGGAACGCCGGCTCGACGTATCCCGACATCTCCGCTTCCTCCTGGTCAATCTGGCCCTCGTTCCCCTGGAACTGGAGGTGGACCGGGCCCGGCGTGCCGGAGACGGCGGTGCGGAACGCGAGCCGGACCATGTCGGGGATCCGGGCGACAGAGTCGATCGTGGCATTGAGCTTGGTCACTGGCTCGAAAGCGGGAAGATCATCGACCTCCTGGTACACCTTGCGGAACTTGCTGTCAGGGTGCCGACCACCAGTCATGGCAACGACCGGAGAGTGCGCCAGCCATGCATCGCGGAGCCCGGCTGCCAGGTTCAATGCTCCAATGACTTGCGCCATGCAGACCCCGGGACGGCCACTCGCCCGGGCGTACCCGTCGGCCATGTATGCCGCCGACTTCTCGCCGTGGGTATGGATGCGGGCGATCTCGGTTCGCTCCTCCAGCTCCTTCATCGTCCGACGGAGCACAGCCGGGACCATGAACACGTGGGTGACGCCGTATCCGTCCAGCATGTCGGCGAGGACTCTCGCTCCCGTAGTCTTCTCCATTAGCAGTGCGGCCTTCCTCGAGGATCCGACGATGGCGATCGCAGCGGTGGGACGCGCCCGTGCCGCCGCTCTCCCTTGACACCATGCGATTATGCCCCATATGGTGCGCGATGCAAGTCAGCGTCTCTCTGAATGAGACGTCCGGTCGGTCGATGAAGAGAGGCGTCCCTTGACTGAGGTGAGTATCCAGACCGTCCTGGAAATGGCCAGGCAGTACACCAACTGGGGACGTTGGGGCGACGACGATCAGATGGGCACGCTCAACTTCGTCACGGCCGACAAGGTCCTTGCGGCCGCCAAGCTCGTTCGCCGCGGTGTGCCATTCTCTATGGCCCTTCCCTACGACTCGGAGGGACCCCAGACAGGTGGCGCCCGGTTCAACCCCATTCATCTCATGATCCGGGATGGGGCGGACGTCATCGCCGGAACGTCGCTTCGCGACTTCTACGGCGGGGTCGATCGCCACTTCCGAGGTACCGACGACCTGATCATCATGCCGCTCCAGTCGGGGACGCAGTGGGATGCGCTCGGTCACGTGGTTCACGACAATCACATCTACAACGGATACAGCGCAGACGAGGTCAGTAGCAAGGGTGCGCGGAAGAACGATGTCCGAACAGGCGCCGGATCGATGGTCGGACGCGGTGTGCTGCTCGACCTGCCGCGGGCGCTGGGAGTCCCCTGGCTCGAAGCGGGTCATGCAATCAGCGGTGACGAACTCGACCGGGCGCTCGACTTCGCGAACACGGTGGTGGGGGAGGGCGACTTCGTCTTCGTGCGAACCGGTGCGATGGCTGAGGTGCGGGAGCGTGGTTCGTGGAACGGATATGCCGGCGGGTCGGCTCCGGGGTTGGGCCTCGATTCGGTGGACTGGATCGTCGGTCGGGACATCGCAGGGCTGGCAACCGACACGTGGGGCATGGAGGTCCTGCCCAATGAAACGCCCGACGTGTTCCAGCCCTTACACATAGTCCTGATCGTGTATGTCGGGCTGTGGGTGGGCGAAATCTTCGACTTCGAAGCGATCGCCGCCGACTGCGCCGATGATGGCGTCTACGAGTTCTTCTTCTGCGGGCCCCCGCTCCCGTTCACCGGTGCAGTTGGATCCCCGTTGAACCCGATGGCGATCAAGTAGTAAGCACATCGTTCGCCAAGCCCGAACCGCCAAGAGAGGCGTTCAACCGACCTGGTAGCCGAGGCGCGCGGAGAGCGCGTCCGCGGCAGCGCGCACCGCCTTGCCGATCTCCTCGGAGCGCTCGACGTCGAACCGCACGGCGGGACACGTGAACACCACAGAACCCTGGCACCTGCCCGACCCATCGAAAAACGGTGCTGCTACGGCAGAACCACCGGGGACACGTTCTTCGAGGCTGACTGTGTAGCCACGGTCTGCATCCTCGGCCGCCATTCGCAAGAGGATGTCGGTGTCGCGGATCGTCCTCGGGGTCAAGGCGGTCAAGTCCACTCGTGTGAGAATCTCGGAAGCCTCCTCCGCGGTGAGACCCGCCAGGATCGCGCGACCGGCAGCTCCAGCGTGAAGCGGACTCGGCTTGCCGATGTCGATCACGTAGCGAACGGGATGGCTGCTCTGAACTTCGTACAGGAAGACGATCGAGTCCCCGTGGAGCGTGCAGACGTAACAGGTCTCGTCGAACTGAGCCACGAGACTATTGAGTATCGATCTCGCGGCCGTCGGCAGTGTGTCTCGGGCGCCAAGTAGACGACCGATGTAGAACAGCCGCGGTCCCGGTATATAACCCTCCTCGCGCCGTTCCAGAATCCCGAGCTCGGTCAGTTGCTGGAGAACCCGCCACACTGCACTCCGGTCGATGCCGACGGTACGTGCAAGCCCGCGCGGTCCTACGGGCTCGCCTGCGTCGACGACCGCCTCCATGATGTCGATCAGTCGACCACCGAGGTTCTTCTGACCGTTCTTGGCCGATTTCGTCTCGTGGTCGACATCCACGAAGGGCTCTCCTCTCTGGCAGTCGCACCCGCTGCCTTGACCCTAACGAGATGAGCTGGGGCGTCGAACCTTTAGGGGGCGTAAACCCTCGCGTCCCATTGGACGAGACGGCGTCCGGACCAGCGCGACTCTCATTGTATGCTGGGCTGAGTCGTCGACGAATCGGAGGTGCTCGTGGTTGAGCGTTCGCCCATGCCCGATGACACGATTTATGTGGAGGCTGACGATGTCCGCCGATTCGCCGTCGCGGCCCTGGCGGCTGCGGGCCTTACCGAGGATGACGCTGGGCTAGTGGTTGATGTCCTGTTATCGGCTGACACCCGTGGCATTCGGAGCCACGGGATAGCGCGGCTTCCTTACTTCCTGAGCAGGCTCAGCAGCGGCGTCCTCAAGTCGCGTCCGCAGATGCGCTTCACTCCGCGGAGTAGGACGTCGGGGGTTGTGGATGCCGACGGCGGAGTGGGAATCGTCGCGTCTAAGTTCGCTGTGGACGAGGCCATGTCCTTGGCTCGGGCGCACGGCTGCGGGTTCGTAGCCGTGCGACGGTCGAGCCATTTCGGGTACGCGGGATACTGGACTGCACTCGCCCAGAGCGCAGGGTTCGTTGGGATCGCGATGTCCAACGGAGGTGGGAGGACGGCGCCGACCTTCGCCGTGGAAGGAATGCTCGGTACGAACCCCCTAAGCGTGGCCTTCCCTCGGTCGTCGGGTGGGACCGCGTTCAATCTCGACATGGCGACGTCGATGGTGGCGGCGGGGAAGATCGAGACGTTGATGCGCGAAGGTCGTCGACTGCCCGAGGGCTGGGTGCATTCGGCCGCTGGAGCACCACGTCTCGACGATCGGGGCAAACTCGAGCCCGGCTTTCCCCTCTTGCCTCTCGGCGGCGAGGGTGATGAGTTCGGGGGTCACAAGGGATTCGGGCTTGGGCTCGTCGTCGAACTCATGTGCGGTGCCCTTGCCGGCTCACCGCTCTCCGAACGCCTCGGCGAGACGCCTGCGAGCGTGACCTCAGTGGGACACTTCTTCGGTGTGCTACAAGCCGACGTGTTCGCGCCGTCTGAAGACGTCGCGGCTTCCGCCGAAGCCACCTTCGAGACGATTCGGGCTGCGCGTAAGGAGCCCGGCCGTGATCGCGTGTTCATCCCGGGTGAGCCAGAAGCCTTCGCCGAAGCAGTCAACGCGAGACGGGGGGTCGCGGTGGACACTGAGGTGACCGAACTCCTGCTCACGTGGGCGAACCGCCTCGGTCTCACAGTTCCCTGGACACACCGAACCGAGTCTTGAAATTGCACGGTGAGTTTCGAACAGTGCCAGGACGTCGCCAGCGCCGGTCAATCGATCTCGATCCGGTGATGGAGTGATCCAGCGCCTACGATCGCGCTCTCGTCCCCCCAGGCCCAGGGAGTCGTGGCGTCGGATGGGCGTTTCTCTCCGCAATCGGAACTTCCGTGTCTATCTGGTGGGACAAGGGGTCTCGAACACCGGCAATTGGCTGCAACAGACCACCGAACTCTGGCTCATCCTCGAACTCACAGGAAGCGGCACCGCCCTCGGCCTGCACTCAGTCCTGCGGCACGGGCCGGTCCTGCTCCTGGGCGTGTTCGGCGGCCTGTTCAGCGATCGCGCCGACCGGCGACGTCTCTTATTGGCGACCCAAGCACTCCTCGCGGCTGTCGCGACGACATACGCAGTGGTTGCCTGGGTCTCCTCTCCGACCCTGGTTCTCATTTACTCGCTGGTCGCAATCCAGGGCCTCATCAACGCGGTCGACAACCCCCTCCGCCGAACCTTCCTACGAGATCTCACCGACGAACACGAGCTTTCGAACGCCGTCAGTCTTCACTCCACGACCACGACGATCTCACGGACGGTGGGTCCGGCACTCGGCGGCTTCCTCATCGCCACCCTCGGTGTCAAGTGGAGTTTCAGCCTCAACGCGGTGAGCTTTGCAGCCGTGTTCGGCTCGCTGCTCGCCATCGATCGCGCCCGCCTGCGTCCGGCGGCCCTCCTCGGGCGCGGGCGGGGTCAGTTGCGGGCAGGCTTCTCGTACGCATGGCAACGGCGCCGGATCCGCAACACCCTCGTTCTGTCGGCGATCGTGAGCATCTTCGCGTGGAACTGGCACGTTCTCGTGCCCGGCTACGCGACGATTGTGTTCGACGGCGCTGCCGGGCTGTACGGCTCGATGGTGGCTGCCTTGAGCGCGGGCTCCTTCGTGGGTGCGGTGTTCACCGCGCGGGCAGCGAGACTCGGTGGGCGCCATCTGACCGCCTCTGGCTTCGTGCTCACCGTGGCGCTCGTCATCGCCGCGACCGCGCCGACGTTGCCGATCGGGATCGTCGGCCTGGTGTTGCTAGGCGCATCCGGAACGGCTTTTACGATCGGGGCACAGGCTCGCCTGCAGCTGAACATCGAAGACCACATGAGTGGCCGCGTCATGGCGCTCTATAGCGTGGTCTTCCTGGGAGGCCGGCCCATTGGAGGAATGCTCGGCGGATGGATCATGGACCTTTCGGGCCCGCGGGCCGCGTTTGCGGCCGGTGCGCTTGTCGTCGCTGTCACATTGATCGTGAGCAGGGTCGGTCGCCGATTCAGAACGGTCGACGGCGCGGTGGAAGTGGTGTCGGAGGACGGCTCGAGCAAGGGCGGTTCGAATGGACAGGGAGGACGTGAACGTGACAATTGAGGAAAGAAAGACGGAACGAGTTCGAATTGCCGTGCTGTTGGCCCAATATCCGCAGCATGAACTAGACATCAGGACCGATGCCGTGTTGCGGGCTGCGCCGCTATCGGTGGATGTTGTCATCCGACAGATCAGCGGGAGCGTCTACCGGAAGGGCCTGACAAATCTGCACCGGGCCATGGTCGCTCCGCTCGTCGCTCGGGCGGCCGCAGATGCGGAACGCGAAGGGTGTAAGGCGATCGTGCCTTACGGCACGCTCGACCTCGGCGTCGAGGAGGCACGTCATGTGGTCGACATCCCCATCATGGGTCCTGGTCGGGTGGGTTCACACGCGGCAGCGATGGTGTCGGATCGTTTCGCCATCGTGTGCTACGACGTCCCCCATGTGGTCATGTTCCGCCGGCTGACGCGCGAGTGGGGCATCGATGGGCACGTCACCTCCATTCGGGAGGTGGGTGTTGCTGTCACTGAGATGGCGGCCGATCCAGGTCGGCTCCGTGAGCGGTTCCTGGCCGTGGCACGTGAAGCGGTTGAAACCGAGGGGGCGGAACTGATCCTGCCGCTGGGGATGACGATGGTTCCGGTGCACCTCGACGCGGGCGACCTCACGGCGGAACTCGGAATACCCGTCCTCGATCCGCTCGCACTGAGTTTGCGAATGGCGGAGGGTCTCGCGGCGACGCGATTCGTCAACAGCCGCGTGGCCTATCCCTCCGCCGAACTCCCCGAGTGAGGGCCGTCAGCCTGTGTACTCCATGACGTAGAGGCCACCGGTGAACCTGTCGGTGGCGTAGATCAGCCCATCCGTGGTCACAGTGAGGTCATTCATCTGTATCGCTGGTCGACCCGGCGGTGGCTCGGGTACGCAGTATCCCCTCTCGACGGGGTTCTCCGGTTTGGAGATGTCGAAGACCCGAACGCCTGCGTTGAAATACGTCACATAGACGGTATCTGGGTCGATCAGGGCGCCAGGCCGGCCTTCGTGAATGTTGTGCGGGCCGAACCGCCCCCCCTTGGAGCAGAAATCGTGACTGGGGCGGGGAAAGGTCGAGATGAGGGTCGGTGCCCGGTCGTCACTGATGTCGTACAGGAAGATGTTTCGGTCCAGCTCCAGGCAGCGGTCCTTGGTGGCTTCTTCCCCGACGACCAGGAGGTCCTTGCCCGGCACGGGCAGTGTGGTGTGCGTCTGGGAGGTGGGGGTGTCCGGGGACGTGTGAGACACGAGTCGGGGAGAGCGGATGTCGCTGATATCGAGAACGACGAAACCGGCGTCCCACCACGAAACGAATGCACGATTTCCTCGGATGATTCCGTGGTGTGCCTTGTAGACGGCGGTGGACGTGTCCCACGACGGGATCTCACCAGCTGAGGTGTGCATCCCCGGCACCCACCAGCGACCGACCTCGGCAGGCTGGCTGGGGTCGCTGACGTCGGCTATCAGCAGGATCTGATCGGAGAACCCGTTCTGGCTGGCGCTCATCAGAACGTATGGAGCCTCCCAGAATGTCACCCGGTGGACTCCTTTACCTGGTGTCGGTAGGAACCCGAGTGCCACCGGTTGCGATGGGTCCGAGACGTCGAATGTCTGCATACCCGCTTGCCACGTATTGGCGTCAGGCTCGCGAGCGTTCCGTTCGTAGTTCACGACGAGGAGGTCGTCGACGACCTGGACTTTGTGGGAGTGGGTTCCCGGAGGCGTCTCGATCTGCGTGAGCAGTTCGGGCTTGCGAGGGTCCGAGACGTCGAGGATGGACGTTCCCACTCGGGTCTCTCCCATGTGACCCACGTACGCGATCCCGTCGACCACGTTGACGTGCATCCCGTCACCCGATCCTGCGAGGTCGTGGTGACCGACGATGCCCATGTTCAGGCTATCCGCTCGAGATGCTTCGACCATGGTCCCTCCATCCTTTCCCAACCGTCTGTCGCTGAACTCTACCGACCGTGTCCCGACAGTCGAGACACTGTCTCGGCATGGGTGACGACTCGGCGGTACGATCCCTCTGTCCGACGAGGAGGTCACTGCATCATGGAAGTCGTATTCCCTTGGCTCCGGCTCGGGATCATCCGCGCCCACCACACCAACATGTCCAACTATCAGACCTACCGCATCGCTCCGGAAGGTCTCCTCGTCTACCTCACCTACCTCGAACTGGACGAGTACAGCCTGGAGGCGGTCGAAGCCAACATGGATCGCATGTGGAGTTGTGTCGACTCCCTCACGGAGTCCGGCGCCGACCGGATCGTCATGGGCGGCGTGCCAGTGGCCGCAGCACTCGGCCGAGATCGTGTACTGGAGCTCCATGCGGCCATTTCCGACCGATCGGGCCTGCCTGTCGGCTCGTCGTTCGAGGACCACATCACGGCTATGGAACACCTGGGCGCGAGGAAGGTTGCGCTGGCGAATCGCTGGCCGGAGAGCACGACCCTGGCAGTAAAGGCATACCTCGAGGCCGCCGGCTTCGAGTTGGTTTCCTATCGCAACGCGGGAGGAACGCTGAAGGAGAACAAGAAGAAATCGCCCGAGTCGGATCACGAAACCGCCATGGAACTCGGCCGCGCCGCCTTCACCGAGTCGCCCGACGCCGACGTGCTTCTCCTCCCGGGAGGCAACGGATATTTCCTGTACGCGGCTCCTTTGCTCGAGGCAGAGCTCGGAATTCCGGTGCTCACCAACCACACCTCGACGCTGTGGGCAGCGCTGCATGGCCACGGCGGCCCCTACCCCGTGCGCCCGGAGCCACGCTGGGGTCGCCTCCTCCAGAGTCTGTAAGACCGAGACAGCGGCTTGCTAGCTGAGACACGCGTGGCTAGGGTCCGGACGATGTCGGAGGTTCGTTCCACCGCGGTGGGAGGAAGGAGGTCCATCCGTGCCCTCTCGAGGGTGCGGACGACAGGCCCCAACAGTCCTGAGCGACAGGTAGCCCCGGGGCCGACGAGGCCCAGGCACCCCCTAGGGAGGAGCAAGAGATGAGTACGGAGAAGCGGAAGAGACTCAGCCAATCGGGCGTCGCCCTCTGGTTGGTCATTTTCGCGCTCGTGGCCGCGGCGTGCAGCGCCGGCGACACCGAGGGCGAGGGCGATGGCACGACTGGCACGACTGGCACGACTGACACGACGACCGACTCCGCTGGGACGACCGATCCTGGGACAGACACACCCGACGACGGCGACGAGCCGTCACGTGTGGTGATCGGTATCCCGACAGATCAAGCGGGACTTGATGCCACCGTGGTGGGCACTGGGAACACCGGTCCCTGTCTCTTGGGGATCTTCGCACCGCTGACCGAGCGGGGCTACCCACCGATGACATCCGGTGAACTCCTACCCGGCATTGCCACGGAGTTCGTCTCGAGCGCGGACGGGATGACATGGACCCTGACCATTCGCGACGACGCCACCTTCCACAACGGTGAACCGGTAACGGCCGAGGACGTCGCGTTCTCGCTCAATCTCTTCGTGAGCCCCGAGTACGAGGGGTCGGTCACGCAGGGATATGTGTCCTCTGTGGCGAGTGCGGACGTCGTGGACGCGAACACGGTGCAGGTCAACATGGCCGAGCCCGACGCGCTCTTGTACACGAGCAGCCCGAGAATCTATGTGGTTCCCCAGGCCTACTACGAAGAGGTCGGAGCGGACGGATTCGCACAGCACCCGATCAGTGCCGGCCCGTACAAGTTCGTCGAATGGCAGCCCGACAACGTCTTGATTCTGGAGAAGCACGCCGACTACTTCCTCGGTGAACCCGAGATCGACGAGGTCTACTGCCGAGTCCTTCCCGATGACGCGTCCCGGGTTGCCGCCCTCCGCGCCGGTGAAATCGACATCGCCGCACCCCTGGCGATCGAGCAGATCCCTGAGGTCGAGAGCGATCCGAACCTCCAGGTCCTGGTCAAAGAGTCGCTGAACCGGATGTACATCACCATCGACAACACGGTCGAGCCGTTCGACCAGCTCGAGGTGCGGTTGGCGATCAACCACGCTATCGATCGACAGTTGATCATCAACTCGCTGCTCGAAGGACAGGCCCACATCATCCCTGCCGGGCTGGTCGCGAGCTTGGAACCGGGCGCCAACGGCGAACTCGTGCCATATGAGTACGACCCGGATCTCGCTCGTCAGCTCCTTGCCGACGCCGGGTACCCGGACGGTCTCGAGGGGGAGTTCGGAGTGCTGGATCTCGTCTGCCGGGATGGCTACGGCCCGAAGACCGAGGAAGTTTGTACGGTGCTCGCCGAGATGCTCGGCGCCGTCGGAATCCCGGTACAGATCTCCATCATGGAGAACACTGCATTCGAGACGGCCTCCGCTGAGAAGACGATTGGACCTCTGATGTACAGCGGACACAGCGGCGGCGGCAACTTCCATGGTCAGCACCACTTGCGCTCGACCAAGGTGTGCACGGATCGCGCCGGAGAGGTCACCACCCCGCTCAACCCCAGTGCGGAGTGGGGTGGCTGGTACTGCAACCCCGAAGTGGACGCCCGCGTCTGGGAGGCCACGCAGATCTGGGGCAGCGAGTACGAACGAGCTCTGGAGCTCGTTGCAGATGCAGAGCGGATCGTGTACGAGGATGCGGCCGCCGGCTTCCTGTGGGCGCAGTCGACCGCGTTCGGAGTTCGGCAGGGGCTGAACTGGGTGCCGCCCGCCAGACCGGATTACAACTTCTTCGGAGCGAGCTGGGACAACAGCTCCGGATGAGAGGT
>DATKEC010000084.1:0-18912 GCA_035544575.1 Acidimicrobiia bacterium | reverse complement strand
TCGATCTCGTCAACACGATGCTCGACGAGACCCTGCCGCTGACGGTCATCGAGTGGGAGGAGTGGGGCAATCCCAAGCTCGAGGACCAATACCGGTGGATGCGCGCCTATGCGCCGTACGAGAATCTCGATCCGGACAAGGTGTATCCGGCACTGTTCGTCACCGCTGGACTCAACGACCCCCGCGTGTCGTACTGGGAGCCGGCGAAGTGGGTGGCGGCGCTGCGGGCCGGGACGTCGAGCCGCGGACCCGTCATCCTCAAGACCGAGATGGGTGCGGGCCACGGGGGCAAGTCCGGCCGTTACGACGCGTGGCGCGACGAAGCCGAAGTGCTGGCGTTCCTCCTCGATCAGCTGAGCGACTGAGTCTCCGCCAACGCCGGGAGTGTCAGACGGAAGGTCGCCACAACGTCGTGGTGATACGTCACGTCACCGCCCATCAGATGGGCCAGGGTCCGAGCCACGGTGAGACCGAGCCCAACCGATTCGGTCGTCGGCCCATCGATCCGCTCGTACGGCTCGAACATTCGAGTGACGAAATCGGGTGCGAGCGAGGGGCCGTCATCGGTGACTTCGACCACTGCCAGCCGCCCCTCGGTCCGAACGACCACGCCCCGATTCGGACCCCCATAACGGACAGCGTTGGTCACCAGGTTCTTGACGATCTGGCGCACTCGCACAGGGTCCGCCCAGGTCATGACCCTGGGCTCGATCGATTGATCGAAGGAATCGGCCGCGACCGACAGGACGCTCCTGACCGCGGCCGAGACATCGGTGCTCGACGAGTTGACGGTCAGCATCCCGTTGGCGGCACGTGCCGCGACGAGCAGGTCTTCGACGATGTCGGCCATGTCGTTGACCTGCAGGAGGGCCAGCTGGACCATCTCATCTCGCTCGTCATCGGTGACGTCGCCGGCAATCACCATCTCCAACATGCCCATCGCTCCGGTGAGGGGCGTCCGCAGCTCATGGCTGACGGTGGCGATGAATCGGTCGCGACCCGACAGCTGGAAACTGAGCTCCTCTTCGGCCTTGCGCTGAGCGGTGATGTCGGTTGCCGAGATCGTGATCCTCCCTGACAGAGCGTCGACCCTCCATCCGACCTTGAATGTGCGCCCGTCGGGCATGGTTCGAACATCGGTGCCCGTCGGCTGACGGACGGCCAGATCGAGCACCTCGGAGAAGGCTGTCGGGATCGAGGATCGGCGGACGATCGCCGAGGTACGACGGTCGAGATAGCCGAGCACCGCCGACGCGGTGGTGTTCATGGGCCCGAGGTCGATCGTCTCAGCGCCGTCGACGTAGGCGGCGAGATCTGCTTCGACCACCGCAACGGGGGTGCTTTCGACCAACCCGCGGTAGCGGTCGAAGCCGCTGTCCATGGCCTGGCGGATGGCGCCCACCATCGCGAATGCCACACCCATCACGATGAGCGAGTTCCCGACATCGACGAAGATCTCGATCGCTGGACTACCCAGGTTTGTCTGAACGACGACGGTGGCGATCGCCACGAGCACGACGGCGTAGGCGCCGACGGCTGCGGACGCCCGGCCGCCGACGGCCAGGGCTATCACACCGCCGCCCACGATGATCGAGATCGGAGACGTGTCGGTGATGTCCATCGATCCAGGATCAACGGCCGCCAGGGCGAGGTAGACGAATGCCACTGTGATCGTGACGCCCAACAGGAGCTCGGGCCGCGGCTCGGCCTTGCGTCTCATCCGGCTCGCCCACGCCAAGAGGACGACCGCCGCGACAGGTTGCAGGAGGGCGCCCGGGCGGCGGGTGACCAGCAGTTCGACGAGTCCGAGGACGGCCATGGTGGCGAAGCCAACCATCAGCGCCGCAGTGAGGGCACCAGCCAGCCGCTCGGGACTCCCCGTCATTCGGAGATAGCGCGCCAGCGGATTCTTCACCCGGCTCATGGAACGAGCGTCTGACGCATCCACTCGGCAAGCACCTCGGCACAGACGACTACCTCGTCCAACGACACATGCTCGTTGGCCGCGTGAGCGTGGCGCACGCTGCCGGGGCCATACATCACCGTGGGGATCCCCGCCTCCTGGACGAACAGTCTCATGTCGGCACCGTACGGAGCGCCGACGCAGTTCGGACTCGATCCGGTGATCGACCGATGGGCGGTGGCGATCCCTCGGGGGAGTTGGTGATCGGAAGGCACGCTCGCCGAGTCGAAGCGTCCGCCCCAGATCGACACATCCACCGGGTGCTCACGGAGGAAGGGGTGGGCGTCGCACGCCAGGGAGATGGCCGCACGGAGGTCTGCCGCCGCCGCGGCGGCATCCTGTCCGACCGTCACGCCATATCGACCGTGAGCGACCACCTTGTCCATGACGCTGGAGGCCCAGTTGCCGCCTTCCACCTGGCCGATGATCGTCGGGTAGGGCAGCCCGATCGCGGCCATCCTCGGATCGGTCTCGGCTTCGTTTCTGAGACGCTCGTCCACTTTCAGCGCCTCGACGAGGTAGCTGAGGTTGTCGAGCGCGGAGACCCCCTCGCGTCGCATCGAGGCATGAGCCGCCTTGCCCGCCACCTCGAGAGTGAATGTGATCGCGCCGCCGTGGGCGACCACGATGTCGAGGCCGGTCGGTTCGGGGATCAGGCAGAGATCGGCGGTATATCCCTCTTTGATCACGGCAAACGTGCCCGAGCCACCGTCTTCTTCGCCGGGGACCAGCGCCAGCAGTGCCTGTCCGACGAGACCCGCGGGCTCGGCCTTGAGGCTGCGCATCGCCTCGAGCGCAGATACGAGCCCTCCCTTCATGTCGCACGCTCCCCGGCCGTAGATGTTGCCGTTGCGGAACTCCGGCTGGAAGGCGGGCGACTCCCACGTGTCGGGATCCCCCGGAGGCACGACATCGACGTGAGCGTCGATGAGGATGGTCGGCCCTGGCTGGCCAGTGTCGAGCCGCGCGACGACCACAGGCAATGTCGGGTGTTCGACCTCCATCCCCGGAAACCGCCGGTCTGCGACGAGCGCTTCGATGTTCCCCCGGAAGTGGTCGACCTCGAATCCTTCTGCAGCCAGCAACCCGGCGAGGCTCTCCTGAATCTCTTCTTCCTGTCCTGTGATCGACGGAATAGCAATGAGTTCTTCGAGCGTGCGGCGTGCCCGGTCGGCGTCGATCATGGCGAGGAACTGTACCGACGCATGACGTCGGCCGACTTCCGGTCTGTCAAAGCCGGCTCAGCGCCCAATGCACGAGATCGACCCGCGACAGCCGGTCGAGGTCGGTGAAGCTCACCCACGCCGCGGCGGCGGTGCTCCCGCCGACTTCACGCACATGCGGCTCGCCGACCGCGGTGACCTCGTAGACGTACTGAATGACCTCGAGCGGACCCCTGCGTTCGTTTGCCGGGTGGGTGCGAGTGAAAACATCGAGCAACCGGCCGACCTCAGGCAGCAGGCCGGTCTCCTCGTCGAATTCGCGGCGGAGAGTCTGATGGAAGCTCTCCCCAGGCTCCATGCCCCCTCCGGGAAGGGTCCACTTGCCTTCGTCAGGTTCGAGTGGGGACAGACGGGTGAGAAGGATCGAGCCGTCGTTGATGCAACGGCCGTAGACACCGATCCGGCGAAGCTCCGGGGACACGGCAGAATCGTATCGTCGGACCTCAGAGTGTCACGGTGGCCTGGTCGCCGGCACCTGGCTTGTCGCCAGCATCAGAGGAGCCCACGACGGGTCTTCGTCTGCGAGGAATTCCTCCATCGCATGGTTGAGGCAGCGAAGGCCCCCCGGTGTCTTCGCTGCGGCGATATCGCTGCAGCGCCGGCATCGAGGAGCCCTGCCGCTCGGATTCCCGCCCGTGCCCTTGCCCATGCTCACTGTCTCTGCATCGGCACCGGGGTTACCAGAACCTGGGGATGATTCAGGACTGACGCGAGGTGTCTAGTCCTTCGACGGGCGCACCCCGGTCGATTCTTGCCCAAGTCGCCGGAGCGCCAGGCTCCATCGACGCAATTTCAAGATTGATCCGAGCGGAGTCGGGGTACAGGCGGGCAAGGGGAGCCGCAGCGGGCGGCTCGAGACAAAGGGAGTGTCCAATGAGACGTCTCATGGGAGTGGTGGTCGTCGCGCTGGTCGTGCTGGGGATGGCCGTGCCGGCCGGGGCCGCGCCGAGCAACTCGAACACGGTCGAAGTCGACCTTTCCTGCGACGAACCGGTCGGCGAGGTCACCGTGACGATCATCGACGGCTCGAGCGGGGTCACGGCGTTCACCGCGTCCGGTCAAGTACTCGTCATCAAAGACGCCCACTTCGAAGGAACCATCACCATCGCGGTTGAAGGCGGTCCAACGGTGGGTCCCCTGCCCGAGTCATTCGAGTTGGGCTCCGCTCGGGGCGGCGGTTTCGCCGATTCCCTGGTGCACTGCACCGGGGTGTACACATTCGAGGACACCTTCGAACTGAAGCGCAGGGACCTCGGGTTCCTCGGCCTCGGGGCGGAGTTCCTGGGTGCATCCACCACGGTGACCGGCAGCTTCGACTTCGAGATGAACGTCCTGGCTCCAGGAGCCTGATTGCTCGAGGGGCCCTGGGGTGAGTGCCCCAGGGCCCCGATCTCGTCGGCGCGGCGAATGGGTTGCACGAGGGGCGCCGCCCGGGATCAGGCCAGTAGGGGAATCCCCGGACGTACTTCCGGGTGTTCCCCGATGGAGTCTGACGGTTCTCGGACCGATGATGTCTCCATGACCGCTGAGATCAACACCCTCGCCACAGCCACCCCGGACACCCGAAATCGATACGTCGATGCCCTGCGAGCGGCGTCGATCCTGGTGGTTGTCTTCGGGCACTGGCTGATGGCCGGACCCGAGATGCTGGCGGACGGATCGTTACGCATCGGCCATCTCGTCGCCGAGTCGACGGTGATCCAGGGCATGACCTGGATCTTCCAGGTCATGCCGGTGTTCTTTTTCGTCGGTGGCTACGCCAACGCCGCCGGTTGGAGGTCGGCGCGCCGGCGGGGCGAGGCGTATCCCACGTGGCTGCGGACCCGCCTCCGCCGGCTGGCGATGCCGGTGCTCCCGCTTCTCGTGTTCTGGACCGTCGCCGGCCTGGCTGCCATCCGGTTCGGACTCGACCCCGACCTGCTGCGGGCAGGCTCACAGGCCGCGCTCGTGCCCGTGTGGTTCCTCGCCACCTACATCGTCGCCGTCGCCCTCGCTCCGCTCACCCTGAGTCTCTGGGAGCGCTTCGGATGGTGGTCGATCGCCGGCCTGACCGCCGCCGCCGCAGTCGTGGATGTGGCCACGCTGGGCTTCGGCGTCGACATCCTGCGCTGGGTGAACTACCTGTTCGTGTGGAATGCGGTCCACGCGCTGGGCTACGCCTGGGCGGACGGCCGCATCGGCAGGGCAAAGACCAGGGCGATGATCGGTCTGGGCGCCCTGGCGGTTCTCGCCGGGCTCGTGGCAGCGCTCCCCTATCCGCTGGCCATGGTGGGCCTCGACGCCGCCGCCGTCACGAACTCGAACCCGCCCAAAGTCACGCTGGTGTTCCTCGGTCTCTTCCAGTTCGGGTTGCTCACCGCCCTGGAAGCCCCCGCCCGTCGTCTGCTCGAACGGCGTCGGCTGTGGACCGGGGTGATCGTCGTCTCCGCCACGATCATGACCCTCTACCTGTGGCACCTGACAGCGATGGTGGCGGTGGTCGGAGCCCAGATGGGACTCGACGGGTTGGGTTTGGGCTACACGGTCAACACCCCGCTGTGGTGGGCGACGCGGCCGCTCTTCCTGGCGGTCTTGAGCGCCGCGACGCTGCTGTTGATATTGGTCTTCCGCCGCTACGAGCGACCGCAGACCGACACCCGCCCCGACCCGCCGGCGTGGCGGCCGATACTCGGGACGATCCTGCTCTGCGCGGGTCTTGGCAACCTGGCGTCCTCTGGCATCGTCGACGACGGCGCCGTCTCCGTCCTGACATTGGGCGTCCCCTTCGTGGGCGTCTTCGTGGGCGGGGTGATCGGGGCCGGGGCCTACGCCCGCCGGGTCAGACGGGCCGACGCCGGCGCGAGCTGACCACCCCGGTGTCGAAGCCGGCGAGATGCAAACCGCCGGCAAAGCGGGCGTGCTCGATCTTCAAGCAGCGGTCCTGGACGACGGAGAGACCGGCGTCCAGCGCCAACCGTGCTGCCTCGTCGTTGCGGAGGCCGAGCTGGAACCAGACCACCTTCGCTCCAACCGCGATCGCCTCCTCGACCACGCCGGGGAGGTCCTCCGCTCTGCGGAAGCAGTCAACGACGTCGGGAACCTCGGGGAGCGATACCAGGCTGGGATAGCACTCCTCGCCCAGCACCTCGTCGTAGTTGGGGTTCACCGGATAGACGCGATACGGGGTCCGCACGAGGTAGGTGGCGACGAAGTTCGAACTCCGGAGCGGATTGTTCGAGACGCCGACCAGGGCCACCGAGGCCATCTCCGACAGGATGCGCAGTCGGTCCCGAGGCGATGCTTCGACGATGGAGCTCACGTCATGCCTCCAGCGCCTGGCCGAGATCCCACAGGATGTCGTCGAGGTCTTCGATCCCGACCGAGATTCTGATCATGTCGTCGCCGACGCCAGCCGCGATGCGTTCGTCGTCCGGGACCTGCTGGTGGGTGGTCGACGCAGGGTGGATGACGAGTGTCTTGGCGTCTCCGACATTGGCGAGATGGCTGGCGAGTTCCACCGCCTCGATGAACCTCACTCCGGCCTCGTACCCGCCGGCCAGACCGAAGGTGAAGACCGCACCCGGGCCCTGCGGTGTGTATCGCTCCGCCAGCGCTCTGGTCGGTGAGTCCTCGAAGATCGGGTAGCTGACCCACGCCACGGCGGGGTGAACCGCGAGTAAGCGGGCAACGCCGGCTGCGTTCTCGACGTGGCGAGCCATACGCAGCGGCAGGGTCTCGAGGCCCAACATCAGCAGGAAGCTGTTGAACGGCGAGATCGACGCTCCGATGTCGCGGAGCAACTCGGTCCTCGCCTTGGTGAGGTAACCGAACTCGCGAAAGTTCTCCCAGAACCGGAGCCCGTGGTACGCAGGCGATGGATCGGTCATGACAGCGAACTTGCCATTGTCGAATGGAAAGCGTCCCGACTCGACGATGACACCACCGATCGCCACGCCGTGGCCGCCAATGAATTTGGTGGCAGAGTGCACGACGATGTCCGCACCGTGCTCGATCGGCCGACACAGTGCCGGCGTGGCGAAGGTGTTGTCGATGACGAGGGGGATGTCGTTGCGGTGCGCCACCGCCGCCATCGCTGCGATGTCGAGCACGTCGGCCCGTGGATTGCCGATGGTTTCGGCGTAGAGAAGCTTCGTGCGATCCGTGATCTCGGCTTGGAAGTTCTCGGGGTCGTCCTGGTCGACGAAGCTGACGTCGATCCCCATCTTTCGCAACGTCACGTCGAACTGCGTGTACGTACCGCCGTAGAGGCTGCGACTCGCGACGATTTCGTCGCCTTGCTGGCACAGGGTGAGCGCCGCGATCAACTGTGCGGCCTGACCCGAGGCTGTGGCGACAGCGCCCAGCCCACCTTCGAGGGATGCCATCCGTTCTTCGAACGCGGCCGTGGTCGGATTGCCGATACGGGTGTAGATGTTGCCGTAGGTCTGAAGGGCGAAGAGATCGGCGGCGTTCTGGGCATCCTCGAAGACAAACGACGTCGTGGCATAGATCGGCAGCGCTCTCGCGCCGGTCTCAGGGTCGGGTCGTTGGCCCGCGTGAATCGCCCGGGTGGCGAATCCGTAGTCGTGACGGTCGGTCATCGACCGGACAGTACCGCCCTGAACGCGCCAGGCCCCCGGCGATTCGCCGGGGGCCGACGGACTTCAGGCTGGTGTCAGCTCGTGAGAGCGTGATCCGATGCGCCGACGGTGATCTTCCGGGGCTTCTCCTGTTCGGAGACCGGAATCGTGAGGGTCAACACGCCGTGGTCGTATCCGGCTTCGATACGGTCAGGGTCGAGACCGTCGCCGAGTCGGAACCGCCGGGTGATCGTTCCCTGCCGACGCTCACGGAGTAGCACCTGCGCCTCGTCGATCGGGCGCCAGTTGCGCTCCGCGCTCACGGTGAGCGTGTTGCGCTCCATCGTGATGTCGATCGATTCCGGATCGACACCTGGAAGGTCGAAGTGCAGGTAGAACTTGTCTTCGTACCGGTACGCGTCGACCGGCATCAGCGTGTGCCGATTGCTCATGTCGCGGGCGAGGCGATCGAGCTCAGCAAGCGGATCGATGAACATGTGACCTCCTTCTTTCCGATAAGGGACGGATGGATGCCACAAGTATCGCACAGATCATCTGATACGTCAAGACTCAAGTTTTCGCACACTCACGCAGAGGGCCAGTCGCCCGACTCGAAGCGTTGGATCTCCACGAGGTGCCCGTCGGGGTCCCGCAGAAAGGCATGGGTGATGTCGAGATCGGCGTTGTAGGCAACCGGTCGCTCGAAGATCACACCGCTGCGCGCCAACTCGTCGCAGCGCTCCCGCACGTCCCGAGTGACGAGCGTGATCACGACACCTTCGGGCGAGGCCTGGCCGGTGCACACGCCGAGAAACCCGGAGCCCGACACGCGGAAGATGCGACAGGAACCCTGGTCGAGAACCCGTTCGAGACCGAGCTGTCCGCCGTAGAACTCCTCGGACCGATCGAGGTCGGCTGTGCGGATGAACATCACGAAGTCGTCGTAGCTCATCCGAGCAAGGCCTCCAGAACCCGGTCCACCTCTCCCTCGGTGTTCAAGTGAAGGAACCCAATCCGCACGACTCCCCCGTCATCGGCCAGTCCGGCGCGGCTCACAGGCTCGATGGCGTAGTTGTGCCCTGCCCAGGCGTAGATGCCACGGGCAGCCAGCTTGCGAACGGTCTGCTGCGGCGACTCGCCGGGCACCCTCACCGCGAACGTCGAAACACGCCCATCCATCGATCCCCTCCCATACACGGCAACTCTCCGGCCCAACCCGTCGAGGAATCGACGACCGAGTGTCTCCTCCCACCCGCGGATCTGCGCGAAAGCCGAATACAACTGCGAGGCGCGATCCGGTCCGGACCCGAGAGAAGCGAGATAGTCGACGGCGGCGGTGTAGCCGGCGAGAAGCGCAAAGGAGGGCGTCCCCGTCTCGAATCTCCCCGGACCGTCCGACGGGGCCGGCCGGACCTTGTACGGCTCGAGTGCTGCGAGCAGCTCCTGGCGCACCCACATCGACCCGACATGGGGACCGAAGAACTTGTAGGCCGAGCACACGATGGCATCGACACCGAGCGTCGAGGCGTCGATGCGGATGTGAGGCGCCAGATGGACGCCGTCGACGAAACAGAGCGCACCCACCCCGCGGGCGGCCGATGCCACCCGCGAGACATCGACCATCGTCCCGAACGTGTTCGATGCGCCCGTCACCGCCACCAGGCGGGTTCCCTCCGTCAGGAGTCGGTCGAGGTGGTCGAGATCGAGAGACATGTCGGCGCGATCGATGTCGATGAAGTCCACTTCGACACTCCGGTCGGCCGCCGCCATGACCCACGGCGTGACGTTGGCGTCATGATCCAATCCGCTGACGATGATGCGATCGCCCGCCGCCCAGGTTCTCGCCACGGCTCGGCTGAAGGCGAAGGTGAGCGTCGTCATGTTCGGGCCGAAGACGACCTCGTCGGGCGATCCGCCCAGCAGGTCGCCGGCCGCCTGGCGGGCCAGGCGAACCGTATCGGTGGAGTTCTCACTCGCCGGAAATCCTCCTCCCACGTTCGACGCGGAGGAGACGAGATGCGCCGAGACCGCGGCGACGACGGACTCGTGGACCTGCGTCCCGGCCGGACCGTCCACAAAGACGGGATTCACTCCGTCGGACCTGGCCGAAAGAGCAGGGAATTGGCGGCGCAGGCGCGCCACGTCGATGGACATGGCCGCGACGCTACTCGGACGACCGATAGCCTCCCGTCACGATGTCAGACCTCGAAAGACTGTCCGGCCCGGACTCGCGACTCGGACTGGGCTGGATCCCGCTCATTGCGGGCATCGCACTCACCGTTGCCCTCGCCCTCACGTGGCCGAGCAACGATCTCGCCGCAGAGACGTCTGAACTCGGTCTCGCCAACGACCTGCACCGGGCCCAGGTGACCCAGGTGGTCGATGGACCGTGCAGTTTCAACGCAGACGACATGTGCCGAACAGTCGCGTTCCGCCTGGCCGAAGGCCCGCGCACCGGCCGGGACTTCGTCCAGGAATTCACGTCGACTGCCTCCACGCCCGAGTTCGACCCGGGCGATTCGGTCGTACTGGCGTTCATCGAGGGCGCAGAAGCCGACTTCGAGTACCAGTACTCGGACCGGGACCGGCGGGGCGTGCTGATCGGTGTGTTCCTCGCATTCGCCGTCGCGGTGGGTGCGCTGGGCCGACTGCGCGGGTTGGCGGCCCTCGCCGGCCTGGTGCTTTCGGTCGTGGTCGTCGTCGCCTATATCGTGCCGGCGATAGCCGGCGGTTCGAGTGCAGTGCTCATCTCCATCATCGGTTCCGGTGCGGTGGCACTGCTCGCCCTGTACCTCGCCCACGGCTTTCGGGCCCTCACCCACGTCGCCTTCGCCAGCACCGCCCTGGCGCTGCTCCTCACATTCGGGCTGGCGGCCGTCGTGCTGGCGCTCGCCGAATTCAGCGGGTTCGCCAGCGAAGAGAGCCTGTACCTGGCCATCGCCGGGGATGTCGACATCCGCGGGCTGCTGCTCGCCGGCGTGGTGCTGGGCGCCCTCGGTGCCCTCGACGACGTGACGGTGACGCAGGCGTCCGCAGTGTGGGAACTGCGAAAGGCCCAGCCCGGGATGAGCGTTGCCGATCTCGCCCAGGCGGGTCTTCGGATCGGGCGGGACCACATCGCCTCCACCGTGAACACTCTCCTCTTGGCGTATGCCGGTGCGTCGATGCCGCTCCTGCTGCTCTTTTCGCTGTCCGGGCTGAGCCTGGCGGACGTCGCGAACAGCGAAGTGGTGGCGGTCGAGATCGTCCGCACGATGGTCGGATCGATCGGACTCGTCATGGCCGTGCCCATCACCACCTATCTTGCGGCGGTGATCGCAACCCGGTCGGAGGCGGCACCGTGACACCAGCCAAGGGATCGAAGAAGGTCCCGACCGTCATCGGGTGGCGGGAGTGGGTGGCGCTCCCCGACCTGGGTGGGGCGGTGGTGCGCGCCAAGATCGACACCGGTGCCCGCACCGCGTCGCTCCACGCATTCGGCCTCGAACTCTTCGAGAGGAACGGCAAGGAGTTCGCCCGCTTCGCCATCCACCCCGACCACCGCTCTCCGGGTCCGGCCGTGATCGTCGAAACCCCGGTGCTCGGACATCGGGCAGTACGAAACCCGGGGGGACGGAGCGAGGAGCGGCCGCTCATCCGCACGAAGGTCGTGATCGGCCGGTATCGGTTCACGACAGAGTTGAATCTCACCCGCCGGGACATGATGGGAATGCCGATGCTCCTCGGCCGCCAGACACTCCGTCGCCGCTTCGTCGTCGACCCGGGCCGCTCGTTCCTCATCGGACCTCCCCCCGCCCAGACCGACTAGAACGGACTCATGCACATCGGGATCCTCTCGCGGAATCGCCACCTCTATTCCACGTCGCGGCTCGTCGAAGCCGCCAAGGAGCGGGGCCACACGGTCTCTGTGGTCGACTACCTCCGCTGCTACATGGACATCACGTCTGCCAAACCCCAGGTGCTCCTTCGAGGAGAACCTCAGATCTTCGATGCGATCATCCCGCGCATCGGGGCGACCCACACGTTCTACGGCACGGCTGTCGTACGCCAGTTCGAGATGGCCAAGGTGTACTCGGTGAACGCCTCCCAGGGCATCACGCGGTCCAGGGACAAGCTCCACGCCCAACAGCTCCTGGCGCGAGCCCACGTCGGCCTACCCGTCACCGGGTACGCCCACGCCACCATGGACATCGAGGGCTTGCTGGATGTCGTCGGTGGAGCGCCCGTCGTCGTCAAGCTGCTGGAGGGGACACAGGGTCTCGGCGTCGTTCTCGCGGAGACCCGCAAGGCCGCCGAGTCCGTGATCGGAGCCTTCCGCCAGCTCGACGCCAACATCCTGGTCCAGGAATACATCAAGGAGTCGAAGGGAGCCGACGTGCGCGCCTTCGTGATCGCCGGCAAGGTGGTGGCGGCGATGCGCCGCACAGGCGCACATGGTGACTTCCGCTCGAACCTGCACCGAGGCGGAACTGCCGAGGTCATCCGGTTGACACCAGGCGAACGAGCCACAGCCGTCAAAGCAGCGAGGACGGTGGGGCTCAACCTCGCCGGCGTCGACATGCTCCAATCCGATCGAGGACCGTTGGTGCTCGAGGTCAACTCATCTCCGGGTCTGGAAGGTATCGAGCGAGCGAGCGGCGTCGACGTGGCGAGCCGCGTCATCGAGTTCATCGAAGACAACACCGCCAAGCGAACCCGGAAGACGCGTGCCCCCAAGACCTGACGTCAAGCCGGCGCTCATCTGTGGTGGTCAGGAAACGGCGCCGGGTCGGCGCAGCCGGTATGAAGTTCCGGTCTCCCGACTTCCCACCGGATCACGTTTGTCGATGCCGGTGGTGGTCATCAACGGCAAGCATCCCGGTCCGACGGTCTGGCTCAGCGGGGCCATCCACGGCGACGAACTGAACGGGGTCGAAGTGGTGAGGCGGGTTCTCCCCTTCATCGACCAACGGACCCTGCGCGGGGCGATCATCGCCGTGCCCGTCGTCAACGTCTTCGGCTTCGTCGAACAGAGCAGATACCTTCCGGATGGACGGGACCTCAATCGTTCGTTTCCCGGCTCGGCCCGTGGCTCGATGGCCAGCCAACTCGCGGCGTTGTTCATGAAGGAGGTGGTGATGCAGTGCGACCTGGGCATCGACCTCCACACCGCGGCGGCCCATCGCACGAACGCCCCCCAGGTGCGGGCGAACCTCGACGACGCCGACAGCCTCGACCTCGCCAGGGCCTTCGGGGCGCCCTACATCATCGATGCCCGGCTCCGGGACGGCTCGGTCCGGGCCGCCGCCACCAAGCGTGGAATCAAGGTGCTGCTCTATGAGGCCGGTCAGATCCACCGTTTCGACGAGGAAGCAATCGAGACGGGTGTGAGCGGAGTCCTCCGTGTCCTGGAGGCGATGGGCATGGGGACCTGGGCGACACCTCGATTCACCACCCCGATCGAGGTGCGGGTGACCCGATGGGTCCGGGCGCGACGAGCGGGCCTCATGAGCCTGGATGCCGCCCTGGGCGACGCGGCGGAGAAGGGCGACGTCCTCGGGTCCATCTCTGATGCGCTCGGCAACCGATCGACGCGCATCACCGCACCGGTGGCGGGTCATGTGATCGCTCTCAACCAGAATCCGCTGGTGACCCAAGGAGAGGCGCTGATCCACCTCGCCGTCTGAGGCGATCAGCTCGCCTTTCGCACCTGGTCCAGCCAGCGACGCCGGATCTTCACGCGCTCTTTGGCGGTGTACCCGCCCCAGATGCCATCTGGCTGGTTGGTCTCGATCGCAAAACCGAGACAATCGTCGAGTACCGGACACACCGCGCAGATCGCCTTTGCGCGCGCCACCTCGACCGCGGCATCGGGCGGCGTGAAGAAATCGACGTCTGGTCGGTCGGCGCAAGCCGCAGCCTCCCGCCAGAACTCCGGTTCGATGTCCAGTAGCTCGATCATGTCCGATCCCATGGTGCTGTGAAGCGCATAAACGCTCCCTAAACGCGTGGTGTTCCCGGCGCCCGGCCCCGTCATACCCAGATCTGGCTGATTCCGAATCAGGCTGATCAGTCGAATTCGTACGGCGTGGGAATCGCGCCCGGCTCGTAGCGTCCGATCTCGGCGCGCCCGACGGAGCGAATGTGGACCTCGTCGGGCCCGTCGGCGATCTGCAGCCAGCGCCCCATCGAATACGCCTCCGCCAACGGCCAATCCTCGGTGAAGCCCGCCGCGCCGAAAACCTGCATGGCCCGGTCGGCCACCCACGTGAGGGTGCGGGGTGCGACGACTTTGATCGCGGCGATCTCAGTCCGGGCGTTCTTGACCCCGACGTTGTCGATCATCCACGCCGCCTTGAGAACGAGAAGCCGCGCCTGTTCGATCCGCATGCGCGATTCGGCGATCCATTCACGCACGACGCCCTGTTCGGCGAGCGGCTTGCCGAAGGCCACCCGGGCCTTGGAACGCTGGACCATGAGGTCGAAGCACCGCTCGGCAGCGCCGATCGCCCGCATGCAGTGGTGGATGCGACCCGGACCCAGCCTGGCCTGGGCGATGGCGAAACCGCCCCCCTCCTCGCCGAGAAGACTCGACACCGGAACCCGCACATCGTCGTAGTGGACCTGCGGATGTCCCCCGCGGTCGTGGTATCCGAACACAGTCGGGTCCCGTTCGATGGTGACGCCCTCGGCGTCGAGCGGAACGAGGACCATCGACTGCTGGTGATAGGGGTCGGCGTCGGGGTTGGTGATCCCCATGACGATCGCCACTTTCGCTCGCGGACTTCCCGCGCCGGATGAGAACCACTTGCGGCCGGTGACCACGTAGTGGTCTCCGTCGCGTTCGATGCGGGTACGGATGTTGCGTGCATCCGAGGACGCCACATCCGGTTCGGTCATCCCGAAACAGGAGCGGATCTCGCCTTCGAGGAGCGGATGGAGCCAGCGTTCCTTCTGCTCGGCGGTGCCGAACATGTGGAGAATCTCCATGTTGCCCGTGTCAGGGGCCGAACAGTTCATCGCCTCGGGCGCCAGCTGAACGCTTCGTCCGGAGATCTCGGCGAGCGGGGCGTATTCGAGTACGGACAGGCCGGCGCCATCCTCATCATCGGGGAGGAACAGATTCCACAGCCCGCGCGAACGCGCCTCGGACTTCAATTCCTCGATCACCGCGGGGTGTGAGTAGGGGCCATCTGCGGCGACCTGGGCCCGATAGACGGGTTCGGCCGGGTAGACGTGAGACTCCATGAAGTCCGTCAGCCGCTCCTG
This sequence comes from Acidimicrobiia bacterium, assembly GCA_035544575.1. Classification (GTDB taxonomy): domain Bacteria; phylum Actinomycetota; class Acidimicrobiia; order Spongiisociales; family ZC4RG35; genus DATHWB01. The sequence goes on along the minus strand of DATKEC010000084.1, from coordinate 3,919 downwards.
ATGCTCGATGACTTTGGGCGTGTAGGCGAAGTCCATGGCCGCAACCTACCCAAGTGGTCGACGGCCGAGCGCCGCCATGGCCTGTTGTCTCGGGATCGGGCTGTATCCGAGCTCGCGGACAGCCCGTGCCGAGGAGGCGGTGATGGTCGTCGCCAGGATGGCCGCACCCTCCCGGGTGACGGGCGGCCGGAGCTGGGGACGCAGCAGCCGCCAGACCCGCTCGACCGCCGATCCAGCCACGCGGACGACCACTCCCGGGACTGACCGAGAACCCACCGATCGGTCGGCCGTGGCCAGGTAGTCGGTGAAGAAGTCCCGGTAGCTCACCGGATCGCCGTCGGTCAGGAAGTACACCCCGCCCGGTCGACCCCGTTCGATGGCCAGCGCAACGCCTTGGACAACGTTGTCGATGTGGGTCGTCGAGACGAGATGGCGCCCGCCGTCGACCCAGACGAAGGCTCCACGGTCCGCCATCGTCACCAACTCGTTGAGGACGGTGGTGTCCCCTGGGCCCCACACCAGCACCGGCCGGATGCACACGGTTTCGAAGTCGTCCGAGTTCTGGGCGCGTACCAGTTGTTCTGCCCTCCGTTTGGAGTCGGCGTATCTGTAGGCCGAGGAGTGCGGATACGGCGTGTCCTCGTCGACGTCGACGAGCGGACGTCCGGCGAAGAGGGCTGAATCCGAGCTCATGTGGACGAAGCGGCGAATGCCGGCACGCCGCGCCATGGCGAGCATCCGTTGGGTCCCGTCGACATTGACGGTTTGGAACGCCCCCGGTGGAGCCCAATCCGAAGCGAGGGCGGCGCAGTGCACGACGACATCGGTTCCGCGCAAGTGATCGACCGAGACGGAGGCAAGATCGCACTCCACGGCCTCGCCACCCCGCTCCTGGACGACAGCCGCCGAGTCGGCAGAGCGGGCCATCGCCCGCACGTGGTGGTCTCTGGCGAGCCGTGCCAGCAGGGCTCCACCGATGAAGCCCGACCCTCCGGTCACGAAGATCCTCACATCATTCGTCTCCGAAGAGCGTGAACGGCGTCTCCGGCTCGGAGGCCGGACTCGCCGCCCGGCTCCGACGTGAGGCGCCCCACCGTCTGAGCTCATCCATCAGGATGAAGATCGCGAAGAGGGCGGCGATGACGAAGCCCCGCGTGAAGGCGTACCAGCCACCGACCACGGTGACCACGGGGAAGACGACGTCGGCGATGCGCTCGCCTTTGCGGCCAAGAAGCGCCTGCATCGTGCCGAGGAAGATGTGGCCGCCGTCGAGCGGCCGTATCGGCAGCCAGTTGAGGACGCCCCACAGGATGTTCACCTGCCAGAAGCTCTCCAGCGCGAAGTTGAGCACACGCGGTTCCGCAGAGCCGTTCTGCAACGCGAAGTACACGAGGCCGCCGAGCACGAACCCGACCGACGAACCCGCCGCCGCCACGACCACTCGTCGCCACGGACTGATCGGTCGCGCCGTCGCCCACCGGGTGAACCCGCCCAGCGCATACAGCGTCATGTCGACTTCGGCTCCGAAGCGACGGGCGGTGACCGCGTGGCCCAGCTCGTGGGCGATGACGGACACGGCCACCACGACCAGCCATGCCGCCAGGAATGGCCAGCTCTCGGAGCGGCCGAGAACGCTCAGCTCGAACGGAAAGATGATCGCCGCCACGAGCCAGAAGGAGAAACGGATGTGGATCGGAATGCCCAGGATGGAGAACCGCACCGGCGGATCCTACGGACGTCGTGGAGTTGGGCGCTGGCGGCAACCGAGCCGGCTGGTCATACTCGCCGACATGGACGTCACCGATCTCACCACCACAGTCGACACCCAGTTCGGCGACATGCGTTCGCTGCTCGAAGAGCTCATCGGAATCCCGTCGGTCTCCGCACCAGGGTATCCGCAGGCGGAGGTCCGCCGGTCAGCGGAGCACATCGCCGCGCTGCTCTCTCGTGAGGGCGCCACCGATGTGCAGCTCTTGGAGATGGAAGGGGCACACCCCGCCGTCTACGGCCAGATCGCCGGTCCTGAGGGTTCGCCAACCGTCCTGCTGTACGCACATCACGACGTTCAGCCTCCCGGCCCAGTCGGCGAATGGGAGACCAGCCCGTTCGAGCCCTTCGAGCGCGACGGGCGGCTCTACGGACGCGGGGCATCCGACGACAAGTCGGGCGTGGTCATGCACCTCGCCACGATCAGGGCGTTTGGAGGCAAGCCCCCCGCCACGCTCAAGATCTTCATCGAGGGCGAAGAGGAGGTGGGTTCTGCCCATCTCGGCGACTTCCTCGCCGCTCATTCCGAGCGCCTCGCCGCGGACGTGATCGTCATCGCAGACGCCGGAGTCTGGAGGGTCGGAACGCCCGGCCTGACCACCAGCCTGCGCGGCCTGGCGTCCTGCGTGGTGGAGGTCCGCACTGCGACACACGCAGTCCACTCAGGCCAGTTCGGCGGGGTCTTCCCGGACGCCATCATGTCCCTTTCCCGACTGCTCGCCACCCTGCACGACGATGACGGCAACGTGGCAGTGGCCGGCATCTCGAGCTACGACCGGGAGGACCTCGATCTCACCGAAGACGAGATCCGCCAGATCATGGGGACTCCGCCTGGACTCCAGCAGATCGGATCAGGCGGATTCGCGTCGCGAATCTGGACGAAGCCGGCGATCTCGATCCTGGCGGTGGATGCCCCTCCGGTTTCCGAAGCGATCAACCAGTTGGTGCCCGTGGCAGCTGCCAAGGTCAGCATGCGGATCCCGCCCGGTCAGGACGCGGGGGCGGCACTCGACGCCCTTCGCAAGCACCTTCTCGATCATGCGCCGTGGGGCGTCGACGTCTCGGTGACGGGTCTCGAGAAGGGCTCGGCCTTCCAACTCGAGACGACCGGCCCCGCGGCGGACGCGTGGAGGGGGGCGATGCGGTACGTGTGGGGTACCGAGCCCGTGGAGATGGGTGCCGGCGGCTCGATCCCCTTCGTGGCCGACTTCTCGCGGCTGTTCCCGGAGGCGACGATACTGCTGACCGGCGCCGGCGACCCGACCTCGGCGATCCACGCTCCCAACGAGAGCCAGGATCTGGGCGAACTGCGCAACTCGATCCTTGCTCAGGTGCTGGCGATCGACGCGCTCGGCTGATGCGTCTGGTCGTCGCCGACTGCACGGTGGACTACGCCGGCCGGCTCACCGCCCACCTCCCCAGAGCAACGCGGCTCATCATGGTCAAAGCCGACGGTTGCGTAGCCATCCACGCCGACGGCGGGGCGTACAAGCCGCTCAACTGGATGAACGCTCCCAACAGCCTGCTGGAAGCCGACGGCGTCTGGGAGGTCTCCAATCCGAAAGGCGAGCGGCTGGTCATCACCCTCCACCAGGTGCTCATCGACACGAACCACGACTTCGGAGTCGACCCTGGCCTCCAGAAGGATGGGGTGGAAGCCCACCTCCAGATCCTGCTCGCCGACCGCCCGTGGGTGCTCGAGGACGGCCTGGCGCTCGTTCGGCGGGAGTACCCGACCGACATCGGACCAGTGGACCTGTTGTGTACGGACGCCTCCGGACGGATCGTCGCCGTCGAGGTCAAACGACGGGGTGAGATCAACGGAGTCGAACAGCTCACCCGCTACCTCCAGCGACTCGACCTCGACAGCCGCCTCGCCCCGGTACGTGGAATTCTCGCCGCCCAATCGGTGGCTCCCCAGGCCAGGACGCTGGGGGAGTCTCGGGGCATATTCGTGATCGAAGTCGACTACGACGGGTTGCGCGAAGTCGAATCCGGCGATCTCAGGCTGTTCTGACGTGTTCCACGTCGTTCTCTATCAGCCGGAGATCCCACCCAACACCGGGAACGCGATGAGGCTGTCCGCCAACACCGGGTCCACCCTCCATCTGATCGAGCCGCTCGGGTTCGAAATGGACGACGCCCGGCTTCG